>CAYNYK010000024.1:0-53269 GCA_964401335.1 uncultured Planctomycetales bacterium | reverse complement strand
CCGGCGGCGGGCACCAGTTGGAGTTCCGGACCTATTACATCTGGTACGCCCAGCTTGATCTGGACAAGGTGGAAGTCTGGACGGCCTGTAATTGATCGGAGGATACGTCAAACCCGCCTCTTCCCGGATCGGCTCCTCGGCCGATCCGGGAGGGGTGGGAAAGTTCAGGAGACGGATAAAGCAAACATAGTCTTTTCGGAAGGAGAAATCTCATGAGCAACAGTCAGAGAGATGGTCGCTTATTATTTTGTTTAGGCGTTCTAACTTTGGCGATAGTCTGGAGCATATGTCCCCAGGCCGCGAACGCCCTGACCGGCAACCACCATGTGATTGTCGGTTACAACCCGATGTTCCCGCGCTGGTACACGCCTGGTAGTTGCCTGTTTATCGGCGATCCGACCTTGCAGTACCCCTTGTTGGGTTTGTACAACAACACCACCGACACCAATGTGATTGCTTTCGATTTCGGTTGCATTAAAAACATGGGCGGTACGGTGGTTTGTACCCCTATCGAGGGAACCACCCTGGACACCGCCTTGATCAACCGGTTCGTCACCGCCTCGGCGAGCGTGGGTATTAAGTGGGCGCCCACCTTCCCGTATTACACGGCGGACCCGGTGGGCATGGCCAACTATACCAACACCTTCATGGCCGCCTACGGTTCCAGCCCTAATTTGTTCAGATACAACAATCGTCCGGTGGTGTTCTGGCGGCTGGCCGGTACCGGAGTAACGGAAAGCAGCATTGCCTATGCCTGCGAGTTGGTACGGGGTACTTCCGGGCCGGTATTTATCATTCTCGATGCCCAGTGCCTCGGCTGTCCTTGTCAGGATTGTTGCAGCGGAAACAACCCCATCAGTCAATATTATTCCGATCCGGATGCCTATACCGGCTACTCCAGAGTCAGTGGCTTCTACGAGTGGGATGCCATCGCCTGGAGCATGATGTCCAGAAGCAATCGTCAGACCAACGTCTATAATTTCGTGAACCGTTGCGTAAATGCAAATATGATCCCCGTTGTATCCACCAGCGTCAGCTACAATGAGGCCAATTGGGGCTATGACTGGTCGGGCGGCGACTGTAATTGCGGCGTGACCTGTGATGACCGACGGAATAACCCCGTTTACAACACGTCGCGCTCGCTTACGGAATGGGAATACAACCTGAACGACCTGCTTTACAACAATCATGCCAACGCATGGATTTACATCCAGGCTTACGACGAGTGGGGGGAGGGTTCCACGATGGCCCCCACGACTTACAGTTGTTACGGTTTCCTCAACAAGGTCCGCACGGTGCTGCAAAGCAAGGGCTGGCTTTCCGAGTTGGCCTGTTATTGCCGGCCGGCATATCCGAGCGGCTACAACCCCTCCGGTTGCACCTCCACGCCCTTGTGCAGCAACGGCGCCTGCAGCGGGGGCAGCACCCCGGCCGACGGCGGCAGCACCTCCGGCGTGTTCGCCACCTATCAGGCCGAAAGCGGCGGGCTTTATCACATAACCGGCTTCCAAACCTCCAACGGATGGCGGACGACGGTCAACTGTGCCCACGACACCTATCTGACCTATGGTCCGTACGCGACGAATATCCCCACCGGCAACCAGACCGCCCGGTTCTGGCTGAGCGTGGACAACAACACCGCGGATAACAATCCCATCGCCCGGATCGAGGTCACTGACGCCACCGCCGGTACCGTTTTGGCCCAGCAGCTTCTGACTCGTCAGCAATGGACGGCGGCGAATATCTACAAACCGTTCGATCTGGCCTTCAACAACGCCACCGCCGGGCACCAGTTGGAATTCCGGGTTTACTACGTCTGGTATTCCCAGCTTGATCATGACAAGACCGAGATCCTGGGCAACACCCTGGCCACCTTCCAGGGCAGCAGCGCGTTTGGCCATCTGTGCGGTTCGTCCATCGCGAATGACGATTGGCGGGTGACCGTGGCCAACAGTAACTGCTTCATGGCTTATGGGCCGTACACCACCTCGTTGCCGGCCGGGGCATTGAAGGCTAAGTTCTATCTGCGGGTGGACAACAACACCGCGGACAACGCCCAGATTTGCCAGATCGACGTGTGGGATGCCACCTCGGGGGTGCGCAAGGCAGGTCCGACGACGATTACCCGGCAGCAATTTTCGCAAGCGGGCGTCTATCAGGCGTTCAATCTCAATTGGACCAATGTGGCCGGGCACATGATGGAGTTCCGGGTCTATTACATCTGGTACTCCCAGCTCGATCTGGACAAAGTGGAGATCGTACCGCAGTAGGCGAATGGGCGTTAACAAGCCGGTGTTTCAACATGTCTGGAAAGGTAAAGGTATTCCGGGTGGCGCGGGAATGGTTTCCCCGCCGCCCGGGAATAGATCGAATGTAAAAGAAGGAGAAAAATTATGTTACGGGAAAACAGAAAAAAACTCATCTTTGTGGGATGGCTTGCCGTTTGGGTCGGTGGTTTTGTGGCCCCGCAAGCCGCCCAGGCCCTGACCGGTACCCATCAGGTTATCGTGGCTTACTACCCCATCTTTCCCCGTTGGTATACGCCGGACAATTGTCTGTTTATCGGCGATACCACCCTGCAGTATCCGCTACTCGGGTTATACAACAACACGACCGACACCAACGTCATTCGTTTCGACTTCGGATGCATGAAGAACATGGGGGCCACCGTGGTCAATCCCCACCTCTTTGGTACTACCGTGGATACAACCCTTTGCAATCGACTCAACCAGGCCGCCGGTGACGTGGGTATCAAGTGGACGCCGACCTTTGAGGCCTTTACGGACAATCCCACCGGTTTGGCCACGATTACCAATTCATTCATTGCCTCCTATGGATCCAGCGCGCATCTGCTGAAAGTCAATAATCGCCCGGTCATGTTCTGGCGCTTGGCCAGCGGCACCATGACCGAAGCCCAGATCGCCGGCGCGGTCGAACTGGTCCGGGCAAACTCCGGACAGGTTATGATCATCCTCGATGCCCAGTGCCTGGGGCAGCCTTGTCAAACCTGCTGCAACGGAAACAATCCCGTCAGCCAGTGGTACAAGGATCCGGACGGCAGCACGGGATACCAGCGAATCAACGGTTTTTATGCATGGGTTCCCGTCGGTTGGTGCATGATGTCTCGCTCCAATCGCCAAACCCATATTAATAATTTCGTGAACCGTTGCGTTAGCAACAATATGATTCCGGTGCTTTGTACTTCTCCCAGCTATAACGAGGAAAACTGGGGATACGAATGTGATGATGGAATACCCCCGACGGAGAATTGCGGCGTTGGAGGCCAGCGCTGCAACCAACCGCATTACAATACCACCCGCTCGCTGACCGAATGGCAAGCCAATCTGAACGACTTGTTCTACAACAACCATGCCAACGCCTGGATGTATATCCAGGCCTACGACGAATGGGCCGAAGGCACGGTCATCGCCCCCACCACGGCGGGTTGCTACGACTGGATAAGCAAGGTCCGCACGGTCCTGCAAAGTAAAGGCTGGTTGTCGGAGCTGGCCTGCTATTGCCGGCCGGCATATCCGTCCGGCTATAATCCCTCCGGTTGCACCTCCACGCCAGCCTGCAGCAGCGGTAGTTGCAGCGGCGGAAGCAGCGTGGCCGACGGCGGCAGCACCTCCGGCGTGTTCGCCACCTATCAGGCTGAGGGCGGCGGGCATGGACATCTCACCGGTTTCGCAACCTCCAACGGCTGGCGGGCTACGGTCAACTGTGCCCATGATACCTACTTGACCTTCGGGCCTTACGCGACCAATATCCCGACCGGCAATCAGACCGCCCGGTTCTGGCTGAGCGTGGATAACAACAGCGCGGACAATAATCCCATCGCCCGGATCGAGGTCAACAATGCCACCACCGGTACCGTTCTAGCCCAGCGAGTCATCTATCGCCAGGAATGGAACGCCACCAACATCTACCGACCGTTCGATCTGGCCTTCAATAACGCTACCAGCGGGCATCAACTGGAGTTCCGGGTCTATTATGTCTGGTACTCCCAGCTTGACCATGACAAGACCGAGATCCTGGGCAACACCCTGGCCACCTTCCAGGGCAGTAGCGGTTTCTATCATCAGTGCGGCTCGTCCATCGCGAATGACGACTGGCGGGTGACCGTGGCCAATAATAACTGTTACATGGCCTACGGACCGTACACCACGGCCTTGCCGGCGGGGGCATTAAAGGCCAAGTTCTACCTGCGGGTGGACAACAACACCGCAGACAACGCCCAGATTTGCCAGATCGACGTGTGGGATGCCACCTCGGGAGTGCGCAAGGCCGGTCCGACAACGATTACCCGGCAGCAATTTTCGCAAGCGGGCGTCTATCAGGCGTTCAATCTCAATTGGACCAATGTGGCAGGACATTCCATGGAATTCCGCGTCTTCTATATCTGGTACTCTCAACTTGATCTGGACAAGGTGGAGATCGTACCGCAGTAGGCAAGCTCAACATAGTCCCGATGCGTTCAACACATGTCGGGCATAGCATTGCGGGTGGCGCGTGGACTGGTCCTCGCGCCACTCGGTCTTTTTACGGAGGGAACCGTCAGGGGTTACGTTTTGACCCCATCGAGCAGGATAACGGCGAGGGGACCGAACACGAAGATCGGCAACCAGGCGGGCAGAGCGGCCAGAAGAGTCGAGCTTTCGGCGGTCCCAACCATTTGCTGACCGACAAATGAAACAATAAAGGCGATGGCACAGGTGACCAGGGCCTTGGCTGCCTGGGTTAAAACGCGCTCGGGCACACGGTTCAGGAAGAAAGGCATACCCATCAGCAGGAAGATCATATTAGCGATCGGCTGGGTATAGCGTCCGTGCTTGATCTGGATGATTTTTGAGGCCGGCACGTCACCGCTGGCCTGCAATTGTTCAAGCTGGGCCAGGCTGAGATTGTTGACCCACTGCCGTTGCCGGCGCAATACGAGATCTTCCGGGGTCAACGATCCGGGGTAGAATCGGATGGCCTCGGGCTCCAAGGCTTCCTGTCCGCTTAACCCACCCTCCGCGCCGCCGTCGGTACGCATGCGCAGGCTGCGGCCTTCCAGGTTCCACCCTCTCCGCTGGGCGTCCCACTGGGCTCGATCGGCGGTAATCACACTGCTGAGACGGCCTTTGCTGCGCGGATCTTCGGACATTTCCAGCACGATCAACCCGCCGATCCGCTGCTCCTTCGGGGAGAACTGCCGGGCATTGAAGAGCCGGTTCTCCCCGTCGCGGATGCACCAGATTCCGTAAACGCGGGAGCCTTCCACGTCGTCCCGCGAACGGGCCAGTTTAGGGGCGACGGTCGGTAATACCAACTCCTGATCCAGAATCAGCAGTGCGTTCATAACCAGTCCGGCGATGATCAAGGGGGCGGCCAGCCGGAACAAGCTGGTGCCGCTGGCCAGCACGGCGGTGATTTCGTTCTTGCGCTGCAACCGGGCCAGCGTTCCACAGGCCGCGAACAGGGTGATCACCCCGGAAAGCTGGGCGAAATAGAGGGGCAGGTTATAGAAATAATAATTGCCGATGTTCGTGACGACTTCCAGGGCCGGCTTGCCGCTCTCGGTAAATTCGTCGAGGTTCACGAACAGGTCGAGCACGACGTACAGGCTGATCAGCACGAACAAGGCCAGCAGGTAGTTGGCCAGGAAGTTGCGTAGAAGATAGCGATCGATGATTCGAATCATGGTCCTGCTCAGCGTCTCAGATATCGGGTCAGCACCACGGCGTCGGCCACCGCGAGCAACACCAAACCCAGCCAGATCACTCCCAGCCCGATAAGGGCGGTGCCCGTTTTCTCGGCCAACTGACGACCCATGACATTCATCACTACAATGACCATGCCCGGAACAAAGCTGATCACGAACGCGGTAAGCAACTGCCCGCCGCGCCAAATAATGGCCAACCCGGCGGCCAATACGAGCATGACCAGCACACTCGCGCTGAAGGCCAACCGTGAATGGATGATGGCCGTTATCGACAGACCCAGTTTGGTCAACTCTTTGCGCATGTCCTCGCGGGCCCTGTCGATACGCAGCCCCAGGTCCATGGTCGCAAGCGGACGGTTCGAGGCCAAACCTTTACCGAAAAGGTCAGCATCACTGATGGCCGCGACCTGCTCCTCGAATTTCCGGGGCAGGGCGATAGCCGGGAGATCCTGTCGGCGATGGGTCACCACGTTACGGGGATTTTTCGGGTCGGAGAAGGTCACATTGCCCTCGAGCACGGTCTGCAAGGTGACATGGCGGTTCCTTGATCCGCGATCGATTCGGATGGCACAGGAATCGGCTCGGTAGTTGATCTTCCGGCCGGACTCATTCAGCTGCACGGTAACGTCCGAGATACGCGGCAAGTAATGTTCCACTTGACCCGTGCGGACGTCGAGCTTCAATTCCAGACGGCCCGCCTTGATTTCGAAGCTGCAGTGGTTATCCCCCAAGCGAATGACCTTATCCCGCCGCCACTGTTGGACCAAATCCTTGTATAAAAGAGCGTCACAGACCTGCTGCCGGAGGTTTTCCACATCCCGTCGAACCGCGATCATCTCCGCTGGACGGTCCCGGAAGTAAAATAATTCCTTGAGGTTTAGCCATTTGGGGTTTTGCTTGGCCTGGGAAGGGATCGGCTGGGGATCCAGGCGTTGCTGCTTGAGATCGATCGTCTGCCTTTGTTTGAGGTCCACCCCATAAACGTCGTACATGCAGGCCTCGACCTGCGGCAAACTCTCTCCCGGTTGACTCCAGAAATCCACTCGGACATCCTTGGCCGTACCCACCCGGCTCAGGCTGTTGCCCTCCATCTCCATGAACGCCGCGTCACGAATATGGAGCACTTCCTGCCCCTGTTCGCCGGTAACCAGATTACTTTGACCGGCATATAACACATAAGGCCCATGTCGTACGTAACCGCGCGTTTTCAGCAACCCGATCGCCATTTTCTGGATATCCTTGCGAACCACTTCGTCGAGTTGCTCGATATACTTGGGGATCACGAAATTGGCGAAACTGAAGGTGAAGGACGCGGTAAGGATACTCAAACCGACGGCCGGTGCCAGCAGCTTGTGAATATTGATTCCGCTGCTCTTACAGGCGTCGAATTCATTATCGGCGGCCATGCGGCCGTAGACCATCGCGCAGGCGAACAGGGCGGAAATCGGGAGTGTCAGAGTCGTGGCCACCGGAAGTACGAAGGTCATCAGTTGGATGATCTGCATCGCGGTGAGCACATCGGCTTGAATGATGTTTAGAGCGCCACCACACAAACTAAATATAAGCGTTAAACCTATGGCGGTGAGCACAAAGGTCTTGAGCAGTTCCCGGGTGATATACCATTGCAGAAGAAACATCATTGAAGCGTTTTTATCCGTCCGCAAGGTTTTCCGACGCGCCGACCCGCAGACCGGACAACCACCTAAGTCTCTTTTTTGAAACGGTTAACAGCGGGGACGTTTCGCCAGCCCGCCTTATTTCCGTACACCCTAGCCAAAACCAGCCCGCCGTCAATAGGTGGCTGGCGGTGAATGTTCGAGGGAATTCCAGCCGGCATCCTTCCTTGCTCCGCGCCGGTCAAACCCCGCCGCCAGTCCGCCGGAATCACAATCGGCTTCTGGCAATACGTTTACCCGGCCGTGTGGTTCACCTTTACCGGTGGTCCGTCATCCCATCCCGGATTACTCATCGTTGTTATTACCCCTGAGATGGAGAACACGTAAGGAACCCCGGGCGGCGGCTACGCCGCGACCCTGGGCTATTGTATGCAAGCCCCCTCGGCAAGGAGCAGAAAAATGTGAGGAGGTTTTAGTGTTCGGCGTTCAGCGTTCAGCGTTCAGTATTCGGTGTTCAGTGTTCAGTGTCAGCACGCCTAACAGCCTAATCCGCCAGAGGCGGAGTAAAGACTTGCCTTGGCGAGCCTATCAGCCTCTCTCCCCGCGTACGGTAATCGCTTTCCCGACACCCTGGGCCGACCATTGTTCGGACCGGCCGTGACGGGCGACATAGTCGCTCCAGAGCTCGAACCAGTAAGCCAGAAACTGGTAAGGCCGCCAGGGTTGATAGTATTTTTCGACGGCGGTTGGTGTGAATCGTCGTCGCGGGTGCTTCTGCCGGAAGAAACGGACCATTTCCGTATCCACGGCCAGGCAATCGTAGCGGCCGAGGAGCATGGCGAGATGGGCGGCGGCGTAGGGACCGACGCCTTTAATTTCGCGAAGCATTCGTATCAGATCAACGGTCGGGCCGGTGAAATTTTCGATGGCCGACAGGTCAAGCTTTCCATCGGCGATGTTTCGGGCGAGCCGATGAATGAATTCCGCCCGGTAGCCGAGCCGGGCCTTTCCCTTTAATTCGGCCGGCCGCAGGGCCGCCAGGTGTTGCGGGGTGGGGAAGCCGCGGCCTGTTCCGTCGGCGGCCGGTGGCCCCCAGTACCCGACGAGTTTTTCGACCATGCCCACCGTCTGCGTCCAGCCGACGTTGCACGTGCAGATGACTTTGACCATGTCCTCGAACAATGATGCGCTACGCAGCAGGCGGCCGAAACGGGCGCGGGCGGCTGGTGCATGCGTCTTTGAATTTCGACACAAGGCATGAAAGGGCGACAAATCTTCGTCCAGCCGCAACATGCGCCGGATGGCCGCGCGGATTGTGGCCTGTTGGGCTTTGTCCGTGGTTCCATTACCACGGACGGTTACGCCGTTTTTCGTCGCTCCGATTTCCACGGTGACGGCCATCGATGTGTCAACCGTGATCGTGGTGACCAGTCGCCGCCGACGTGGGCTCCAGCAGTTGGGGGCGAGCATGAAGAAACCGTGCGCGCAGACGGCGCTGAGAAAAGCGAAATCCGGCGGGGTGTTTATAACCATACGCATGAGGGCCTATCATACCGCCGCACCCTTGGCTTCGCCCGCTCTTGGCTTTATGATATGGGTAGAGAGGGTAGCGCTATGGAATATGATCAAATCATTGTGCGTGATCCGGCAATATGCGGCGGGCAGCCGGTCATCAAGGGAACCCGCGTACCGCTACATACCATACTGGCCAGTCTGGCGGATGGTGACGGTATTGACGATATCCTTCGGGATTACCCCTCCTTGAGTCGTCGGGACATTGAGGCGGTCATTGCCTTTGCCGCCAACTCAGCAATGGAAGATCTTCCCACACCGGGCATACCGAGCATGAAATGAAAATAAAGTTGGATGAGAACATGCCTGTCAGCCTGTTGGACGATCTGATTCGATTAGGCCATCAGGTCGATACGGCATTGCACGAAGGCTTGAACGGGCGTTCCGATACAGAAGTCTGGAATGCTACCCAGACGACCGGGCGTTTCCTAATCACTCAGGATTTAGATTTTTAGATACGCGTATCTATGCGCCGGGAACGCATCATGGTTTACTTCTGGTTTCTCTGCGCGTCCCTACGCGGCGTTTTCTGATTCAACGGATTCGTAACCTGTTTGAAACGGAGGACGTGGATAGTTGGAGGAATTGTGTCGTTATCGCCACCGATAGCAAAATAAGAATCAGACGACCACAAACTTGATCGCTACTATAAGCGCTACTTCGTGTGGCGTGTGAGTATCCTCTGAAAGTCATGTGCATGGACGAAACCACCCCCCCATCGTCTCCCGTTCCATCGACGCCGGATAACCGCGATCTGTATTGCCTGACCTGTGGGTACAACCTGCGCGGATTGTACGGCGACCCCCGGCGCTGTCCGGAATGCGGAAATCTCAATCCGATCGACGATATTCAGGTGCCCGCGCCGATTATTTCCAAACAGCTTCGCCGGATGGAGACCGCGCCGGCGATCAGCGCGTCGGCCTTGTTGTTCGGCATGCTGGTCACGATACCGGTTATCCGGATTATCATTTTGAGGCCTCCGTCGGCGGCTACTGTTTTACCCTACTTCGCTATCTGTGTTTCCGGAATTTTTCTGATGTGGATCACCTCGGTCTTTCAGTTTCGGCAATCCTGTTTATCTAAACCCGGTTGGCTGGCCTTGCTCGTCAAATACGAGCTCTATGCACTGTTTCTTTCTATTCTGGTCATTTTACTTTTCTTTCCCGGGATTTATTTAAAACTATTCTGTTACAAAGACATCGGTCTTCCTGCCCACCTGCTATGCTTCAGTGTGAGTTGCGTGATAATCTTCACTCTGGGCCGGCACGTGTATCGTTCTTTGCGCAAGGGCATGGACATCATGCAGCGGGAGGTGGCGATCTCGATTGCTCGCGAGCAAATGCGTTTGAGGTTAGAGACGCCCCCGCGGCGCGGGTGGGGATATAAGCCTGGAAGTCAGGTTAAGGATTCGTAACATGCTCGGCAGCGAAAAGCCTTGCGAGCAGATGATTAAGACCGAGTGCGGATCATGACGAAGTATGTTTTCCGCAACGAATATCTCGACTTCCCTTCGTCTCGGAGTCCTCCGTCACCGCCTCTACGCCTCTCACCATTTTATACGTCGGTGATCCGTCGCCCCTTTCGGGGCGAGACCCTTGCTAGCCCGCCACGGCCCGCCCAGGCGAGGCAGGCAGGTAAACCGCTGCGGGCTGGTGTTCCCTTGCTAGCGCTTCGGGCTGGTTGAGAGGAATGGCATCCTTGGGGAATCAGGTTAGAATACGGTTCTTCATGGGATGTGGTGAGGTCGCGTTATTGGAAGATGTTCAATGGGCGGTTTCAGGCGATGGATGGAAATGGCACATGGCCGAAATCATGCGGTCGCGCATGATGGCGGATGGACTTTCTTTTTGTCATGCCTAGCGATTCTATCGGGGATGGTCATGTGGTCCGCCCCGGTGGTGGGCGGGACGACGGAAATAGCGTTCGATGACGGCGGCAATCAAGTGCGGGCGTTGATCGGGCAGGTGCCGGCCAAGATGCGGGATTACCGGCCGCGAGTCGTTTTCACGCTGCATCGGATCGATAACATTCAGGCCACCAAGGTGCGTGTGCATGTGCGCGTCGGAACGCAGGTTAAACCTCTGCCTGGGGAAAGCGAAGTGCGGCTGGCCGTCCGGGTTAATCAGGGTGAGTGGTATTGGCGGTCTTTGGAATCATTTAAGGACGGCCAGGATCGTTGGTTGGAATTCGAAATCCCGGTGAGTGCATGGCGTTTGGGGCTGAACGAGGTGGAGGCGACCTCCACGGTGGCCAATCAAAAGGATTCGGACGAGGAGAATTTGTATCTCCTCGGTAGCGGGAAGGGCCCGTATTACACGCGCAGCTCAATGAGGATGTTCACCGATCGATACAGTCCCGCTGCGCGGACCAATTACGGAATACGGTTATTCGTTGAAACGAAGAACGACGACGCGGGAACGACGGCATCTGTCGATTTGCGGATCGAGAACAAGACGGTCCCGTTTGACAAACCGACGCAGATTCATTTGACAACTCGCGACGCGGAAGGCCGAACGACGACCCCGGGCAAGGTGGAATGGACAGCCTCGCAAGGGTATGTCGATCCGTTCGGTTTGTTCTGGCCGGGACGCAACGGATCGGCCACCATCACGGTTAAAGCGGACGGGGTGAGCGCGAAGTTGGAATTGAACGTGCGGACCGTCATTCCTACAGGCATGGCGGAGCCGACATCCGAGAAACGACTTACACCTCGCGTTCCCGATGGTCATCTTGATTTGAATGGCCGCTGGGCGTTCCGGCTCGACCCGACAAACGTGGGCGAGAAGGAAAACTGGCACGAACGGAACGATGCCGAACTATGGGGCGATATTCATGTGCCCGGCTGTTGGCAGGCTCAGGGGTACGGTACGGAGTACCACGGCATCGGCTGGTATCGGCGGACGCTGGAAATTCCCGCCGCCTGGCAGGGGCGGGAAGTCTGGCTCAATTTTGACGGGGTGGCCACGCGGGCCAGGGTTTGGGTGAACGGTAAGTTTGTCGGGGAGCATCTGGGCAATTGGGTACCATTCGTATTCCGGATTACCGAATATCTGCGGCCGGGACAGGCGAACGTATTGACGGTTCGCGTGGAGGAAGACACTCGCCATTGGAGCGTGGGATTCCCGGCGGTAGTCGGCGGATTGGGACAACACAACTCGCATTTCGGCGGCATCTGGCAAAGTGTTCATGCCTACGCGACGGATCGATTCCATCTGGATGATGTATTCGTGCTTCCGCGTCTGGCCGGCCGAAAGGTCGAGATCGAGGCCACGGTATCCGGCGGCGGAGCGGATGGGAAATTGCTTTGCCTGATCGTCGATCCCGACGGCAAGGAGGTCGGGCGGCATGAGGTGTTGTTAAAGGATTGCGTATCGGCTGAGCAACGGTGGGATTCGTCGCAAAAGGTGCAATTTGCGATCCCGATAGCCGAACCGCAGGAATGGGTACCCGACGCGCCACGGTTGTACACGGCCAGGATCACGCTGGTCGAGGCCGGAAAATCATCGGATAACCGGGACCTTCGTTTCGGTATGCGGGACATGAGCCGCGAAGGGCATAAAGTGTTCCTCAACGGCCGTCCGCTGTTCGTGCGGGGCATTCTGCATTGGGGGTATTACCCGGACCTGTTCTCCATCGATCCGAGCGAGGAGCAAATCCGGCGAGAGTTTGCCGATTTGCGGGCCTGCGGGTTCAATCTGGTCAAGGTTTGCCTGTTTGTGTTTCCCAGGCGCTTTTACGAGATCGCCGACGAGACGGGGATGCTGGTCTGGCAGGAGTATCCTATGTGGGGCAGCGTGCCCAAGGCCGGCGATAACGCCCGGAACGAGGCCATCACCCGCGAATATATGGAGTGGTTCCGGTTCGATCGTAATCATCCGTCGGTGATCCTGCGCGATCTGACGTGCGAGGCGGACCGGCCTAACCCGGAATTGTTTGATCCGCTCTACAAGACCGCCAAGCAAATGACGGGGCAGGGTTTGATCTGCGATAACAGCGCTTACCTCGATCAGGTGAACTCGGACTGGTACGACATTCATGCTTACCAGGATCTCGATGAGTATCTGAATTTCCTGGTCAAGATGACTGCTGATTTGCGGAGCAAGCCGGAGATATTGCCTTTCCTGGCCGGCGAGGACCTGGACTGCGACACCTATCGGGACACGCAGGCGATCCGCGAAAAATTCATCGTTGACGGGCCGCTGCCCTGGTGGCTGAACAATACAAATTTCCTGCGTCAGGAGCAGTTTGAGGTTTCGTTAAACAAGCGGTATGGCGACGATGCCACCAAGCGGATGATTCGGGCGCAGAATCTTCACTCGCTGGCGACCCGCAAGGGGTACATCGAGGCGTTTCGCGGCTATCCTGAGCTGGCCGGCTATGTGATCTGCGGTTTGCGCGACATTACGGCCACGCGCCCGGGGTTTTATGACGATCTGCTGCGCCCGAAATGGTCGCCCGCCCAATGGAAACCGTTTAACGACGATCAGGTTTTGATCCTTAAGTCGCCGCGACGTTCGTTTTGTTTCCGGGCTGATGAACCCGTCCAGGTTCAATTGTTGTTTTCCAACTATGGGGATGCGTTGCAGTCGCAGCCGGTGCACTGGCGCTTATTGGACGGCCCGGATGAACTGGCCGTCGGCACGGTGTCGGTCGGCGCAGCCCGCGGCGAGATTGTCCAGGTTTTCGAGCGGGGCATCGAGCTGCCCGAACGGATACGGGCTATTCGCTCGCCGCGGACTTGTCGATTGGAGGCCCACCTGGGAGAAGATCCCGGGCCGACGCGAAATGTCTGGAATATCTGGATCTTTCCGGCGGCGAAGGAGGAAGATAAACCCGTGGCCGGAGATGTGCTCGTAACCGAGACGCTGGACGGCCCTGTTCGGGACAAGTTGTTGAGCGGAGCGACGGTAGTGTACCTGGCGTCGGCAATGCAGGAGGATGGCCTGCCGCGACGGAAGGCGCCGTTCTGGCGGGAGATGACCATCTGGCTGCCCGACGGGCATCCGGCGCTTGGCGAATTTCCGCATGATGGATTCGTTGATTGGCAGTTTCTGGATTTGACCAGCAGGCTGCCGTTCGATACCCAACTTTTCCGTGAGGATATCGAGCCGATTGTCTGGGGCACCAATGCCCGCGATCCGGGGCTGATGTTCGCCGATTACATTTTTGAGGCCGCCGTCGGCAAGGGTAAACTGCTGGCCTGCTGTCTGAACGTGACCGGGGCGGAGAACGTGGCCGGAGCTTATCTCAGGCAAGCCTTGATTCGCTACGCGGCCAGTCCGGCGTTCAGGCCGGTCAACACGAGCGGTGGTACAATCATAAAAACCTTGTTGAGCGACGGAGGCAAGTAGTACCGATAGTGATTATTGCGAAGGCGGTTAGAATCAGCCTTTAAGGCGAATCGGCAAGCCACCCTTTTGTGGCACATAAGCTCTTTTTGTATAAGAATTTGTGTTTCAGCTGGCCTCTATCGTCCAACTGTTTTTGGGGCGGATTCGAGGTGTCGGTTGAACGGGAGGGTGTGTTATTCTGGCGAATAAGGCCATTTGAATGTATATAATAGACGAACAGTAGAGGAATAAGGGTTATGAATGAGACAAAATCACTAAAAGCTTTTATGCGAGGATGTGGTTCCGTGATACGGTTATTTCCGACACACGGCAATAACCGGCTGAAGCCTGTGAGTAAGGGTATGGCCGGTTGCAAGGCTGATCGATTTGCTCTCCAGAAAGATTGGTCTGCCGTCGGGGATGACCTGTGGTTTGCTTTGGGGCATTTTGTGGCAAAGGAAACAAGACAGCATGGCGAACTCTGACGCACATGGTAAGGAGCTATCAGATAAACCCAAACAATCCGAGAAAACATCTAACAAGGATGCTGAATTAATCGCTCATATCATGCGCGAACAATATTCCGGCCCTCTTCCACTGCCTCAGCATTTTGAAGAATATGAGCGCATCTGTCCTGGTGCAGCGGATCGGATTTTAATCTTAGCGGAGCGCCAAACCGCCCATCGGCATAGTCTGGAAGGCAAAGATCTCGATGCGAAGATAGACGATCGAAAAACGGTCAGAAATCTTGAAAAACGAGGGCAGGTTTTTGGTTTTCTTATCGGAGTTGTGGCGATCATTGCCGGTGCGATGGTAGCCATCAGAAATCCGGCAATATCCGGATCCCTTGCCGGTGGTTTTATTAGTTGTTCCGGTATTGCAACCATTGTCGGGGCGTTCATTTACGGTAGGAAATCCACGAAATGGGACGAAAATGAAGGTGTGACCGATGAGCAATAGAGTATCGAACCCATGAACTCGATACCACATAATCGTTCCAGCCGGATTGCTTTATCGAGTTATGCCACGACAACCTAGGAATTCATAAAAACCGAAAGAAAAGTCATAGGTATGGTCATCCCTTTGGTTGGGATTTATTGCGATATTTTGGGAGTACTTATGCGCAGCGATTTGATTAAGAAAGGTTATGAACGGGCCCCGCATCGCAGCCTGCTGAAGGCCACGGGCAATTACACGGACGCGGATGAGAACAAGCCGTTTATCGCCGTGTGCAATTCGTTCGTGGAGATCATCCCCGGGCACACGCACCTGGACAAGGTCGGCTATTTCATCAAGGACGCCGTGCGCGAGGCCGGAGGCGTGCCGTTTATTTTCAACACCATCGGGATCGACGACGGAATCGCCATGGGCCACGCGGGCATGAAGTTTTCGCTGCCCAGCCGCGAACTGATCGCCGATTCGGTCGAGTCGATGCTCGAAGCGCATCGGTTTGACGCGATGATCTGCATCACCAATTGCGACAAGATCGTGCCCGGCATGTTGATGGCTGCCGGCCGCTGCAATATCCCCACGATCATCGTCAGCGGCGGACCAATGGAGGCCGGGCGCACTTCCGACGGGAAAAAGGTGGACCTCATCAGCGCGTTTTACGCGGTCAGCCAGCGCAGCGCGGGGTTGATCGACGATGCCACCCTGGCGGACATCGAAAACCATGCCTGCCCGACCTGCGGCAGTTGCAGCGGGATGTTCACCGCCAACAGCATGAATTGCCTGTGTGAGGCGCTGGGCATGGGGTTGCCGGGTAACGGGACCATGCTGGCAACCAGCGAGGATCGGCGCATGCTCTACGCCACGGCCGCCCAACGGATCGTCGAGATGGCCAAGGCCGGCGGCCCGCTGCCGCGCGAGATCATGACCCGCCAGGCGTTCGAGAACGCCATGATCCTGGACATGGCCATGGGCGGATCGACCAATACGGTCCTGCACATATTGGCCATCGCGTATGAAGCGGGGGTAACCTTTACGATGAAGGATATCGACGAACTTTCCCGGCGCACGCCGAACATTTGTCGGTTGGCGCCTTCTGTGGGCGACGGGGGACGCATGTATCACCTGGAGGATTGTCATGCGGCCGGGGGAATCATGACCATCCTGGGCGAGGTACTTCGCGGAAAGCCGGGCTTGCTGAAACCCGAATGCATCACGGTGACAGGCAAGACGCTGGGGGAAAATATCGCCGAGAATGATATTCGTCTGGCCCATGAGAAGATCCGGCTGGATGGAATCAGTACGGCCGCCCGTAGCGAGTTGAGCCGGTATACCGAAAACGCCGGCCGGGAAGGGGCGGTGGTCTTGACCATGCTCAGTCAGGACCAGTTCGATCCCTACGACTGTATTCGTACCGTTGATAAAGCATATTCCGACCAAGGTGGCCTGAGCGTATTGTATGGCAACATCGCCGTGGAAGGCAGCGTGGTGAAGACCGCCGGCGTCCAGAAGGAGATGCTCAAGCACACCGGACCGGCGGTGATTTTCGAGAGCCAGGAGGACGCCTGCACGGGCATTCTCGGCGGCAAGGTCAAGCCCGGCGACGTGGTAGTAATCCGCTACGAAGGGCCGAAGGGCGGGCCGGGCATGCAGGAGATGCTGGCCCCGACCAGTTATATCAAGGGGAATCCGAAACTGGCCAACACCGTCGCCCTTATTACCGACGGGCGGTTCAGCGGGGGGACGGCTGGCGCCTGTATCGGGCATGTCAGCCCCGAGGCGGCCCGCGGCGGAGCGATTGCTCTGCTCCGTGATGGCGACATCATCGAGATCGACATCCCCGCGCGGACGCTTAACGCCCGGCTGTCGGATCAGGAACTGGCCGAACGCCGTAAACAGTGGAAAGCTCCCGCTCCGCGCTATAAGACCGGCTATCTGGCCAAGTACACCGCGATGGCCACCAGTGCCGCCACCGGCGCGGTCCTGAAATGGGATTAGCCCAAATTATTCACCACGGAGGTCGCGGAGATCACGGAGAAAATATAGAATAGGGGCGAAGGCAAGGTATGTCTGATTCTGAATACATACACCCTGTCGGAACATTCGCTCCCTTTATTCCCCGTGACCTCCGCCCTATACCCCGGCGAAGCCGTGGACTTCGTGGTAAAACCAGTGAATAATCCGGATTATTCAGGATCTGAGGCGGTGGCCGGTTGTGAGGTCGCGCTTGTTGTGGGCGTCGAAGCCGGCCTGGTGACGGTCTGAGCGGAAGATCTGTTAATCTCCGGCAACTCGACGATGAGGGGGACGGCGTGTTCGAGACAATACACGTCGACCGTGGCTCCTTCCGGAAAGTACTGCTTCTCCAATTCGGCAAGCATGGGTTCCATGTGATTGGCTTCCGGCAAACTGGACTCGCGTAACTGTTTTAACCAAAGAGATTGGGCCCGGTATTGCAGCAAAGCCACCAGGCGTTGGGCATCCTTCAAGCGTTCGGGCGAAGGGCTGTTGCGAAACCACGGTTCCATTTGTTGGCGCATCTGGATGGCCAGGGCGGTTACGGCCGCATATTGTTCCTGGTCCAGGGCAATGCGGCAGCGGAGCAGGCGACTGAAGAAGTCGTATGGAAACTGCTCCGGCGTTTTGAGGCTTGGAGCCAGTGAGAGCAGGGCTCGATCCCGTCGATCGGCCATTGCCCAACCGAGGGACTGCCATAGCCGGGCGCAGGCGGCCACCGAAGCCTCGTCCGCCTCCCGCGTAGCAGACAGTTCGATGGCGGCATCCGCGCAGGCGGTCTTATAGGTGGCCGTGTCGTTCTGCTTGGCCAGAACGGCAAAAAATCGGGTAAAGGGTTCCAGGGTATCGGCGGCCTCCAGCAGACGATTGCGCCGTCGCTTATCCTCGTCATTCAGACTTGCCGGGCTGATTCCATGGAGTATTTCACGGGCCTGGTCCAGCCGTTCGCCGGCCTGACGTGCGACGGCCGCCAAGATCGACGCATCCTCGTGTCGCTCGAAGCCGAGCAGCCAGCGGGTGGCCGGGCAAGCCGCCGCATCGGCCAGCAGCCAGTTCGCCCAAGCCAGTTGAGCTTGGGCCTGCTGAAGAGGCGTGGTCGCCGCCTGCAGCGATTCCCGCAAGGAGTTTTCCTGTCGCTCGCGGTGGGCGATGCAGTCCGCCGGTTCCCAAGTCAGTCGTTTGAGGCCGCGTAGCTCCTGCTCTTGCTTCGTGTTGGTAACGGACACCGATGTCAGGCCGTCCGTTCCATGAACACTAAACCACAGGGTCGCTAGACAAACACCGCATCGTTTGAGAAATCGCCTCATGTTTGGTTCTCACGTACCGGTTGCCGGCGCTGGACCTTTTACATGGGATTACATGCCGATGCCGCGCAGCCGGGGTCTATCGCGGCCTTAAAATACCACAAAGCCGGCGGGCAGTCACTCATTTGACGCCGACGGGAGTGGAAAATACACTCAAATCCACGGTGTTGCCGATCTATATGGTCGTGAACCAGGATGTATTCAGGCTTCAAGCAGGATACCGAGGGAATGATGGACATTCCGATGGTTACCGATAAGGCGACGGGCAATCCGCCAACCGTTTCGATCGCGGCTCGGGTGGTTGGTTCTCCGCATTTTGCCTGGGTCATGTCGGTTCTGCTTCACGGTCTGGTTTTCGTCGGGCTGGGAGTGGCCGTCTTCAGTGAGCCCTCCGCGCCCCGAAAAATGATCGTGCCCGAAACGCGGCTGGGGGAATCCTTGGGAATCCCTCAAGGCCCGACGGTCGTACCTTTGCGATTGGCCGACAGTCAGAAAATGGCCGCGCCGCGGATCAGCACCCCGGCGCTGGATAGCCTGCCGGTGCCGACGATTACCCTGGACGATCCCATTCTCGCCGCCCTACCCGGCGAGGCCGCTCCCGAAATGCGGTCCGCCCTGACTACTCATGCGGCCGCGCTCTCGGCCAGTACCGGGCCGATGGCGAGTCTGTTCGGCGAGCCGGGCAACGCTTACAAGGTCGTTTACGTGGTTGATGCCTCCGCTTCGCTGATGTATTACATCGACGTTATTATCGAACAGATGCATTCGTCCATTGATGCGTTGTTGCCGACCCAATGGTTTCATATCGTGTTGGCCAAACCGAAGGAGGTTGCGGAGTTCGAGCCGCGCCGGCTGGTGCCGGGTACCCGGCGGTACAAACAACAGGCAGAGGCATTTCTGGCCACTATCAGCGGGATTCCTAACTCAGGCAAGCCCGATCCCATTAAAGCCTTTCGGCGGGCTTTTGCCGCAAATCCTGAGATGATTTACTTTCTCACCGATGGTGCTTATGACATCGTTATTCAAGACCAGCTTCTTAGCGTACTGGCCGAGTTGAATCCGCAACGCGAAATCAAGATTACGGTGATTGGTTTTTTCCGTTCGCCTCTGACCCGTCCCTTCCTTGAACGTCTCGCCCGGGAACACGGCGGACATTGCCGATTCGTGGAGATTCAGTGAACGCATGGCTGCAAGGCAATACGGCCAACTTGGTTTGAGGCTCTGGATGGTCTCCTGGATATTGAGCAGCGCGGCGGTCAGCTTCGCCCGAGCTGATGTGGTGCAGCCGGCCGGTCAATCCCCCGAGGTCGGAGTAAAGCTGACCGGCTTGCGCGAGGGCCGGCTTTATTATATGTCGCACGTGGATCACGAGGTTTTTTTGCCGCTTGAGCAGATCGCCTACCTTCAGGTGACGGGCTGGACACCGTTCAACGAAGCGGAGAAACAACAGCGCGCCGACCATCATCGCGAGGCGGTCCGTTGGTACCAACGGGCGATGGATCGACCTTTTCGCCGGGTGGGCGGGCGCCTGTTGAAAACGGATTCCGCCGGGGATGGGATCGATTATGAACTCTTGGCCCGCTGTCGACTGCTACGGAGCCTCGACAAGCTGGGACAATGGGACCTGGCGGTCGAACAATATCTCCGGATTATCGAGCGAATGCTCGAGGGCGTGGAAAGCCTGCGGCCGGCGAACGTGACGCCATCCGATGCCGAGGTCATCGCCCGTGCCTTGTCGCTGATCGACGAGGCCGTTGGCCGGCACGGGCGCGATACGTTGGCGAAGTCTCTGATCGAGTGGTCCAATGGCTGGGGCGGCCGAAAGCGTCAAACCGAGTCAGAGCCGGCCCCACCGGAATCCTTGCCGCATTCAGCTCCGCCGCCGGCCAAGGAGATAATACCACCGGCCTTGGCGGATTCGACGCAACTGGAAAGCCTTGTCGCCCAAAAGCGATTCGCGGAAGCTTTGGCCATGACCGACGCCTTGCTTGCAAAAGGAGGAGGGTCCGACCAGGGATCACTCTATTACTGGCGCGGCCGGGCGTGGCACGGTCAAAGCATGTCGGAGAAATCACCCCAAAGCGAGGAAGATCGACGTCGGGCCGGACTGGCTTTCATGCGCGTGGTCATTTTGTACCCCGACCATGAGCGGGCCGCGGAATCGCTTTTCCTGGCGGCGAGGATTCGCCGAGAGGATGGGCATCATGGGCAAGCCGACCAAATGTTGAGAGAGTTGGTGACCCGTTACCCGCAAGCCCAACCTTGGCTCGGGCAGGCGGAGAAGATCCTGTCGGCCGCGAGAGCCGGGGATTCGGCACCGGTACCGTAATCGGTTATGATCTTGATCGAAAGTTGGTCCCGATTCGATCGGCGAATCGGCGGTCTTCAAGCGACGGCTGACCATGTGGGAGGCTTTGAGCTTATGATAGGCGATGGATGGCTTGGACTGGAATGGGCGCGGATCGGCGGGGTACCCCTGCTGGCGGAGGGGGGCGTCGATTCGATCTCGGTGCTACGTCACTTTGTTCAGCAGGGTGGTTGGATCACCACCTTCGTTTTGATTCCGTTGTCCGTGCTGACCCTGAGCCTGGTGATCCATTATCTGCTGACCATTCGACGCGCGAGGCATCTCCCCGGCGATCTGATTAAGGCCTTGAGTTCCGCCGCCCGGCAAGGGCAGATTAAAAATATCCTGGCCGTCACCCGGCAAAACGAGACTCTTTTAGGAACGGCTATTTTCGCGGGGCTTTCCCAGTTGCGGGCCGGCCGGGACGCCGCCCGCGCCGCCGTGGACGAAGTGGTCGAGGAGCGGGCCACCCGTTTGTATCGCAGGATCGAATATCTTTACGTGATCGGCAATATCAGCCCCATGATCGGCCTGCTGGGTACCGTGTACGGCATGATTTACGCCTTCAGCCGGATCTTTGCCGCCGGCGGGGGCATGCCCGATGCGGGCAAGCTGGCGGGCGATATCTCGGTTGCCCTGGTGACGACGTTCTGGGGGTTGGTGATCGCGATACCCGCCCTCACGGCGCATTCGCTGTTTCGCAATCGGATCGACGGATTCGTGGCCGAGTGCGTCAAGACCTGCGATGATTTGATTGCCATCGCCAGCGCTCCCGCACCGACACCGGCTATGCCCAAACCGATCAGTCGGTCGGCAACCACGCCCCCACCACCAACTCCACCGGCGCCGCTACCGACCGAGCCGGCTCGCCAGGCGGTGGAAAGTAAGTAACCGTTGCCCGGAGGTGACTCGTGCATCGCCGATCCTATTATCGTTCCCGATCCGCCGCCCTGATCAACATGACGCCGATGATCGACGTGACCTTTCTGCTGCTCACGTTTTTCATGCTGGCCAGTCACTTTGCCTCGGCCGAGAAGATCCCTGTTCCGCTGCCCCGTCCCGACCATAATCAGGCCGTCGACCGGCGTTTCCCCGACAAGGTCATTATTAATCTGGTCGAGGATAAGGGCCGAACCGATCCGCGCATCTGGCTGGGGCCGGTCCCCCTGGATTCCGCCGCCGAACTGGCGGAGCGATTGAACGAACTGGGACGGGTTAATCCCAACGTGGAAGTGATTCTTCGTGCTGATCGGTCGCTGGCCTACGGGGTGGTGCGGGAAGTGATGGAGCTGATATCCGCAGCCCGCTTGACCCGGGTCCAGGTGGTGGTCGATCTGATGAAATCGTGAAATTGCCGTTATCCATGCGGGAGATGGTTTGAATGCGAGGGCAAGACGCGCCAATCCCAACCACCGCCGATGTCGCTCCTACCGTCGGTACGTCCATCAAGGCAAAAGGCCCTGCCCGCGGCGGTCGATCACGGCGTTTGCTCGAGGGTCGAAGAGGGCGGCGCGGGTTGCCGCGGATCGCCCTCAATCTCGCTCCGATGATCGATATGGTCTTTCTATTACTATTCTTCTTCCTGGCGGCCAGCCGGTTCGGGCCGCAGGAAGGTATGTTGCCCACGCAGTTACCCATTCGTACCGTGGCTGCCGCCGCCGATATCCCCCAGACACCGATCCGGATTCGTTTCATACCCGACCCCGCCGATCCCGAGCAATGCATGGTCAGCGTGGATCGTTTTAACGAAACGCCGATGGCCATCCAAGCGCTGGCCGATCGTCTGGAAACCATCAGACAGCTTCCCGGTTTCTATTCCCGTACACCCGTGCATTTGTTGGCCGGTGACAAAGTTCGCTGGAATCATGTGGTCAATGCCTACAACGCCGCCATGGCGGCGGGGTATGAAAAAATCTTTTTCGCCGACACGCCATGAATCATTTTTTACCTATATCTCGCTGGCTGGTTTTCGGATGGATGGTGGGATGGCCGGGTGCGTTTCCCGCTTTCGGGCAGACTCGGCCGTCCGACGGTGCCGCGTTTTTTTATGAAGTCACATTCCGCGAGGGTTTGCGGCAGCGCGGCCTCGGCGATTGGCTCGATCAATATAGGCAGGACCGGCCGCCAGCCGACGCGGTGGAAGAGGCGTTACGTCGTCGCGAGAATCTGGTGGAGCAAGCCGAACGGCCATCGACTTCGCCTGGGCAGCGAAAACAGATCATCGATGAGGCCAACCGAATTCTAGCGGATGCGGTGGATCAAAATCCGCAACATCCGGTGCGTCTTTATGGGCGGTTGGAGCTCGCCCGCGACTGGCTTGAACGGTGGGACCCGGCGGCGTTCGATGCCGTTGTTTTGTACGAGTTACCCGGTCGAGACCGGGCCGAAGTGCATACCCTTGCCGTGCGGGCGAAGACCATGCTTGAAGTTCTGCGCCGTGAAATCGGGGCCGCCTGGGACACAATAGAGGTAACCGTGTCCGAGAATCGTCCGCCGGGCTCGACCACTGACCTGCGCTGGCTTGAACAACTGGACCGCCAGACGGCGATTCTTTTGGTATGGGCGGAGCTTTTCCAAACCCTTGGCGAGAGCTCCACGGCCCCGACTCATCAGCACAACCTGGAGAAGGTTCTTGAGCAAGTTACACAACGGCAGGGGTGGACCCATTTGCCGGTCGAGCACGCGGACCTGCGTTGCCACGGCCTGGTCGTGGCCACCTTGGCCGCCCGTCGTTTGAACCGACTTACGGAAGCCAATGAATATGCCCGGCAGATCGTGAACACCATGAGACAAGTTCAGGATCCGATGGGTCGCGAACGCTTGCGGCGACCGGTGCTGATCGGGGTCCTGGAGCAGGTGCGCGTCTTGCGTGACGACGGCCGATTGGAGGAGGCCGCCCGCGCCATCGAACAAGTAAAGGAATATTGGGCACAAAGCGATCGTTACGGCGGTTTTCAGGACGAGTTGGCGTTGGCCTTTCTGGAGCGCAGCGTGTTGGCCGCCCGAGTGACCGGCACGGCGTCGCCTGCCGAAGAGTTGGCCCGGAGCATTCTGGTACCGGCCGAGGCTTTAGCCCCATTGGAGCGTCTGGCCGATCGCGATCCGGCGGCGCGTGATGCGCTTTATGCCACATTGGCCGGTGCGTTGGCGAATGAGCCGTGGTCGTCGGATTTTTCGCCGTTTCAATACCTATTATTGGCCGGATCGGCCGTCGCCGACGTGGTGAGGCATCGGCCCGTGCGGGACCCGGCCATCGAAAGCCGGCTGACGACCATACTGGCCTCGCTGGAAAAGGCCGTCGCGACCTGGCCGGCGGATTTCCCGAATACCGAGCGTGGCGAATGGTTGTTTCTGCTCGGCCGGGCACAGTATTTGACGGATCGACCTCTCGATGCCGTGCATACGTTGGCGCGACTGGCGGAGCAGTACCCTGACCATGATCGGGCTTTGATCGCCGTTGAACAGGCCGCCGCCATCGCCGCCGAACAGATGCGGACCTCGGCCGCCAAGGACGACCCAGCCGTGCGCGAAGCCTTTATCTTGTCGGCGGGTCTGTTTCGCCGATTAGCTCCGGATTCCCCGGTTTCGCGGCAAATGCAATATTTCCTGGCCCTGGCGTTGGAGCGTAAGGGCCAACTCGACGAGGCCGCCGCTCAATACGCCGCGGTCCCGGCCGATGACCCCAATCGTTGGCCGGCATTGTTGGGACAGGCCCGATGTTTGCGGAATGCCCTGCGTCGGGGGCCGGCTCACCAGTCGGCCAGTCGCGAGCAGATTCGTCAACAGGCCGAACACGCCCTGCAAATCGCCTCCTCCGCCCGAGACGTGGTGCGATCCGCCTTGGCCGCGAAGGCGACGGCCGCGGAACGGCGTTTGTATGGAGAAATCGTCCTGATATTGGCCGACTTGCTGAACGATCCGGTGTTGAGTAGGTCCGCCGAGGCCCTTGAAGCCCTGGATGAGGCGGAGGTTGCTTTTGAGGTGGATCCTGACCTGCGTTGCTCGGCGCTGCAAACGCGGATCGTGACCTTGCAGCAATTACAGCGCTGGGCGGCGGCCAACGAGGCCATGCGTCGTCTGGCAACCGTCGATCCCGATCATGCCGGGCCGGTAGCAGTGGCTCTATTCGAGGCCATGCACGAGGCGGTGATTGCCGCGGAAGATGCCGGCGACGAAGCGGCGATTCGCCGGATGGCCGGGGAAGCTGCTTCGCTGGGAGATTTGTTGCTCGAGCAGAACGGCGCCTCTCTGAAAACGCTGGACGATCGCCGACGGCTGTTGGTACACATCTGGCGGGCCTGGGTATTGTTGAAAAGCGGCCGGGCCGAGGAAGCGATGGCGGCTTTTGAGGCAATGGATCAGGCTTCGTTGGCCGCGCATGAGGATTTGAAGATTGAATACACCCTTGGTTGGGCCGAAACACGGCTGGCCGTGGGCCAGTATGAGCCGGCCCGGGACGCTTTCAATAAAATCTGGTTGAATACCGCCGAGCGGTCGCCGGCCTGGTGGCGCAGCTATGTCGGCAGTTTGCAATGTCACACCGCGCTGGGCAACGATCCACAGCGCATCGTCAAGTCGATCCAGCAGCAGAAGTATCTTGCCCCCGACCTCGGCGCTCCGCGATGGAAACGGGCGCTCGAACGGATCGAAAACATTAATCAGGACAAAACGAAACCGAACGAGAACACACCCTGACAATGGGATGTTTATTTTTGTCGCGGGTCAGGCCCTTTTCCGTTGCCCGGCCATCAGCCAAGCCACGATCTGGTTTTCGTCCACGGTTGTGTTCGGATTATTTTGCCCAATTTTACGCAGAAGCCGACATTGGCGACAGTAGGCCGGAGCGGTCGGGGTGGATTCGTCTTCGGACTTGATCGCCAAGGGTCTTTGGCATCCTGCGCAAACCACCACTTGCTGGGTCTTCATGGCGCTGTCCTCTTTTTATCGTCGCTCGATCCGTTCCGCGATAATCCGATCGGTCTGAATAACGATTCGTGTCCGGATTCGGATGATGTACAAAGTGTCAAAGGCTTTACGCCGATGCACACGGTGATGGTCCGCTTAGGGTAGGTAATCTTCGATCACGGGCTTATCCGCGACCGAATAGACCTTCTTGCCCCACATGTAATATCCCGGATCCAGGGTCTCCTTGAGCGTATGGCGGCTCGCGTGTCCATCCACAAAAAGATAGTTGCTTTCCTCTTCGTGCATATATGGATTCGTATAAGAAATATGGTGTGAGGTAGAGGCGACCGATTTGTCGGCGATCACCGCGGCAATCGCCTCCGCCGCCTCGGTGAAAGACAGCTTATAAACCCTGGTCCCCGTTTGATAATTCTCGCCTTCAAAAACCTCATTGACCTGATCGCTCTTTATCCCGTTGGTCGGTCGATGACTCTTGTAGGCCGTTCCCCCGCCAATGGAATTGCCCCAGATGCAGTTGGCGCTATTACTGAATTCCGCCACGGCAATCGTATTGGAGGGAGCCTCGACCTCGGTCACCTTGACCAGACATAAGTTACTGGTTCCGGGCGGCTTTTGCCGGTCATAATACGAATCGAATTTCTTGCGGGGCATGATGATTTCGTTCACAACGTAACTGAGTCTCGGGGCCTGTTGATCGTCAATCGTGTTGGAGACATCCTGGGACGATTGCCCCGCGGGCGGATCGGGAATTCGCCAGGTCGTGAAGTTAGTGGGGGCCCATCCGCCCGGCGCATGGGATGGACAGACATATTGCTTGGCGACTTTTGGATAGGTCCGACTGGTCACCGCCCCTTTGTATTCCGTTTTTGACAGCGCGGCTGTCCAGTGATAGTAACCGTTCGCACTACTTGCCCCGTCGACGTAATTATAGGCCGTAGGGTAATAGTCATGGGACACATTGTGATACAAGGTAAACGATGTTCCTATGTTATGCATGTTGTTCAAACATACGGCGGCTTTGGCCTGCTCCCGGGCCTTGACGATGGAAGGCATGAGGATGGCGGCCAGCAGGGCGATGATCGCCACCACGACCAGTAGTTCGATAAGGGTAAAGCCAAGTCCATAGTGTCGTGATCGTACTTGCATATATTTCTCCTTTTGTAAGACGAGATGTCCTGAATATCCCTTGGATAATGCGCCAGTTTCGCAACGCACTTGAGGAGATAAGTATGGATTCCCCGTGTTAGAAAATTTTGAAGGAAGCGATAAATCCGGATTAGATTTCCGTGCAGATTTATTAAACAAGGGACGCTTAACCGTCGCATCGACGTGGGCTATGACCGACCCATTTTCGGTTTTATGGTGCGTTGTCAGCTTCGTAATATCGTGTACCCTGCCGAAGCCGTCAGGGCTGAAAGGCAAGTGAGCATCGAGAGGGTCGGTTACCCATCTTGCCAGTGCCCCCGTAGGATACCAAGAATATTGATGTGTTGATTTAACTTCCCGGAACGGTTGTCATCTGCCGGGCGATCAGGTATATACCGGCCAGAACAAGGATGACCCCCACCCATTGGCCTGGTGACAGAACCTCTCCCAAGTATCTCCAGGCTACCACGGCGATGATGGCGAAACCGCCGCCGACCATGATGGGGTAGGCCGCGCTTATTTTGATGCGGTGCAGGGCATAGGTATACAAAACGACATTGGTCGCGAAGAGCAGCACCCCCCCGAGTAACACCCAGTTATTAAAGACTCCGCTCGCTACCGAACAAAACCCTTGTTTCAAGTCGAGGCCCGCCGGTCCGAAACGCCGGACCCCTATCTTCATCATCAAATTGGCCATCGCGTTCAGAACGAGGGCCACCACCAGAGCCATTACGTATCGCATGCCCGCTACTCCTATCGCTCGCCCCGCGCGCCTCGCGGCGGGCGGTCCGCAAACTTTCCTTGACCGAAGGAATCGCATAATCATAGGGTTTTATGCGGTTTCGTCCATCGACGCGGCCGGCTATAATACACTCGCGTTCGTGGAGGTTGTCAAACCGCGCGTGCCGACCGGCCCGCCAATGGGCGACAGGTGTGACGGATGAAAGTCGCAACCGTTGGCCAGTAGGTATGTGGCCTTCGCGATCAACGATCAACCATACGTTAAGAGGAGAACATCCATGGCTCGTAAGTCCAACCGTCGTGATTTTCTGAAAACCTCCGCCCTGGCCGGCACCGGCTTCTGGGTCGCGGAACGAACCCTCTGGGCCCAGAGCAAATCGCCCAATGAAAAACTCAACATCGCTTCGATCGGGGCGGGTGGCCAGGCCGGAGGGGACGTGTGGAGAACCTATGAAGCATGCAAGGACGAAGTGAATGTGGTCGCCTTGTGTGACGTTGACGACGAACGGGCGGCCCACACTTATAAGGTATTGCCCCAAGCCCGCCGGTTCCACGATTACCGTGAAATGCTGGAGAAGATGTACAAGGAGATCGACGCGGTGATTGTCGGCACCCCCGACCACACCCATGCCCCGGCATCGATGATGGCCATGAAGATGGGCAAACACGTTTATTGCGAAAAACCCTTGACCCATACGGTGCATGAGGCCCGCCTGATGGCCGAGACCGCGGGGAAGTACAAGGTGGCCACGCAAATGGGTAATCAGGGAACCTCGATGGATAAGTTCCGCGAGGGCGTTGAGGTTATCCGTGCCGGAGCCATCGGAGCGGTACGGGAAATTCATTGTTGGACTAATCGACCGGTCTGGCCGCAGGGAGTGGATGCCCTCGTTCAGCACCAGGGAGTGCAACATGCCTTGCGGGGCACCGGTGAGCCGGCCAAGGCCCCGAATACCATGCAATGGGACCTCTGGCTCGGACCGGCTCCCGTGCGTCCTTACGACCCGATCTACGCGCCGTTCAAATGGCGCGGCTGGTGGGATTTTGGTACGGGGGCATTGGGGGACATGGCCTGCCATACCGCCAATCTGGCTTACATGGCCTGCGAGCTGGGACTGCCGACCAGCGTCGTTGCCGAGGTTTCTTCCGATATGAACCAGGAAAGCTTCCCGACCTGGAGCGTCATTCATTACGAATTTCCGGCCCGCGGCGATCTGCCTCCGGTCAAATATACCTGGTATGACGGCGGAAATCGCAAACCGCGCGAAGTGATCGAGAAACTCGCCAGTCTACTGGAAGGCGAAAAAGTGCCCGATAGCGGTTGTGTGATTATCGGCGATAAGGGCAAGTTCATTCCTCAAGGGGACTATGGGGACGGCTATAAACTCTTGCCGGAGAAGGATTTCGAAGGGTATCAGCCCCCGCCCCCGACGCTGCCCCGCTCGCCCGGCCATCAAAAGGAATGGGTGGATGCCTGCAAGGGCGGACCGGCGGCCATGTCGAATTTCGCCCATGCCGCCCAATTCACCGAAATGGTCCTGCTGGGTTGCGTGGCCATGCGTGTGGGCAAACGCATTGAATATGACGCCGCCACTGGTCAGATCACCAATCTGCCGAAAGCCAATCAATATCTTACCAAGGAATATCGCAAAGGCTGGGAATTGTAAGCCATCCAACGGTAACACGAAAAACCGCGGAAGAGACAAATTGTGCCTTCCGCGGTTTTTTGTGTTGAAGAGAGTGTCCCACTATTCATCCAGCGGGAGGATACCGATAGTCCCGAGCGCGTCGATCACGCCACGGGCGTAAGCCCGCGCGCCGTCCGGATTGGGATGGCCGATGGACGCATACAAACACTGAAAGGCATTATCCACGACATCCTCTTCCAAGCAGACATATATTCGGGTCAGTAACGTCGAGTCCTCCGGAAAGAACTTGAGCACGTTTCCGACCAATTCCTTCATGATGGTATTACTCATGGTGAGGCTCCAGAGCCATTTTTCCGGGGCGAAAACGGCGTTGGCCGGTCCAAAACCGGGATCGACGAAGATCGCGGGGGGCGAATCGGGGTTGGCCGCATTGACCCCGGCGACGGCCTCGGCCAGGCTGGCACTCGAGGTTTCGTAAAAAATATCCGAATTCGCCGAGACGGCCTGAATAAAAGCTTTGATATCCTCTTCGTCGGTTTCGTCGACTTGCTCACCTGCAACCAAGGCAAACTCTCTAATACCGAAAAGGTCCGATTGCAAGCTGACAATAGGAAAATAGCCGGTAACAATGATGGCCGCCTGAGGAGCCCGTCTTCGCACGTTTTCAAGCAGGACGGCCATCTCCTGCCCACAATATTGTTGGGTCATGGCGATAAGATCCTCGGCAATCGTCTCCGGATCAAGGATCGTGCCGATACCGATGTCGTTGATGCAGCCGTCCATGATGATCAGGTCCACCATTTCCGGTTTTTCAATCAACTCGGCTTGCAGGGTGATGGACGCCCGGGCCTTCGGGGCCTCGCCAAAACAATAAGGCCCGCAAATACCATCCTCCTCGCTGGGCACGATGCGCGCACCGGTAATCGCCCACGTCTGGGTGATCACCCGCTTGCCGGTGGTGGCTTCGATCCGCTCGGCGGCCAGCGTGGTAAACTTGTCCCGATGGTTCAGGCCGTTCCCCCAGAGGATCGAATCGCCGATCACCGCCAGGTAGAAAAAGTCCGGAACAAGGTTGATTCGATCACCGGCCAGACTGCCACCCTCGGGGGTACTCGATACATAACATTCCAAAGTGCGGGTCGCGGTCAGAAGGTCCATGGGTAGAAGAAAAGCCACCCGGAACCCGCCGGCCGGGTCGTTGTTTAACGTGTCGGAAACGACACTGAAAACCGGTTGACCGGCGGCAAGCAAATAAGACGAGGCCTCGGCCAGAGCGGCCAGTTGGGCATCGGTATCCGCGGGTACCGATGTGTCGGGCGGACTGATTTTCACCAAGTCGGTTTTTACGCCGATTGACGTGTCCCGTAAACGAGCCTTCAGCATTTCGGGTTGGGTAGCGGCTACCTTCAGGATAAAACCGACTGATTGGCTTGGGGCAAGACCGTCGGCGCGAATATCCAGGATATAGTCCGGCCGATAGCTCTTCTCCAGACCGACGGGCGGGGGGGTAAGCCGTTCGGCCGAAAGAATGTACACCGGCTCAATCGCCGGTAAAACCGGCGCAGGGCTGGAATCGCATCCAGGCCACCCGGTACCGACCACCAGAAGGACCGATGAAATCCAGATGGGTATGTGCGCGCGTTGAGGCATCATTACTCCACGATTTCCAATACATCGAGCACCTCGACGAAGGGGCCGTTATGACAGGACGCCTCTAAATCCGTGCGTACGACCAGTTTCAACCGGGAAGTTACACCCGGCGTGGTCACTCGATCAAAGAGAGTGTTATCCAGTTTGGCGTCTTGAAACAGGTAATAGGTTATACCGTTGTCGCCGATCCAAACCGGACAGGGCCCGGAAAAAGTACTGCTGATGGTGCTTGTACCACTCAGCACGAAAGGGGTGCCAACGGGGAAAAGAGATTCCGCGCTGGGAATCTGGATGGTACACCCCGCAAGCACGCCGACGGCCAAAATCTGTAAGCCCAGTCGGTGAAACCCAAATCGGGAACCCTGATTTTTTCGCCATCCTGTCATGTAAAACTCTCCTAATCTCCATAGGCCTTTTGCGCCTTGGTGGCGATATCCTCGTATATACGTCGCGCCTGACGATAGAGGTCCTGTATTTCCTCACGCTCTACGTCGTTTTTGTAGCGATTCGGTTCGTGGCTCGTTTCCAGCAGCCGATCCACCCAGCGAATCATGTATTCAGCATCTTGCTTAAACGCAATAGGTTTGCCCTCGAGCATGAAATAGATCGGACTGGTGTGGGCCTGTCGGAGGCGGCCGTTGGCCGGGTTTTTGTACAAGGCCCGGGCGGCCACCCAGCCGCTGCGCTTGAGTTCGAGAATCATTTCCAAGGTTGCGTTCAGGACCGGTTCCGGTTTGGTGTCCTTGAGATCCAGTTGCCGAATCACCTGGCCGTTCTGCACCAGCTCCAGCGTATCGATCGGTTCGATGCTCAGGAGTTCAGCTTTGACCTGCAACGGTTTTTTGACCTGCTCGCCGATCGGCCGAAACATGAAGCCCGGCTCCTTGCCGTCAACCGTCAGAAAAAGCATCGGACCACTGGTGGCAAAGGTGCGACCGTTGAGCAAAGCCCGCAGGTATTTTTCCTCGGTCAGCGGCCCGTCCACGCGGGCATAGGTACGGTTGTAACCAAGCGGAGAGGGCATGACCCCCATGGCCGTCCCCCCGGTGACGGCCAGCCGGAAACCGCAATTAAGCCAGCGATAGTAGATATCATTGTTTCTCCAGAACGCTTCGTCATCACCCCAGTCGCGTTTCTTTTCCTCGTCGGTGATCGGACCGGGCATGCCACAGCAGACGGGTATATCCTTGCCCGCACGGTGAAAGTGGTTATGGCAAAGTTGCGCGGACGTAAGGAGACCAAATGCGGCCGTCACGACGTTTTCGCTCCAGAGGGGTTTGTCGCAATCGACGACGCAAATGGGCGAGTCGCGCCGGGCCTGGCGGACCAGTTGAGCGTCACAGGGGTAGGTCTGGTCGTGTCGGGCGAGGCCCAACGGATTTCTCATGCCGAGAATGAGAAGAGCCCCAACGGAATGAAACGGCTCTCCGCCGATCCGTTCGATCTCCGAGTTGGCCAGAGTGATCAAATGATCCCGATCCGCGTAGCTGATATGGCCGCGCGGCCAGACCGGCCAGGACGCGGGCCAGGGCGTGTCGTCCTTTTTGAAATCGGACAGATGGTTCCAGAAACTCAGAAAAGGGGTGTAGTTGACATCGTCCGCCCGAGCGGTCTGCTCCATGACCGCGATGTCCTTGGCCTCGGGAAAACCGGTAAGTTTGCGGCCACAGAAGTGCGCGTGCATGTCGCCGGAGTACCATCCCCGCTTTTTCATGTCGATCCAGCGTTTCAAGTCGATACGCAGACGCACGGTTTCGTTTGGTTTAATCTCGACCTCCCGATCGACCGGCAGATATTCCTTACCTTTTTCGACATGTATGACCACCTGCCCGGCGGGTAAATCGAGAGAGAACTGACCGGAGCAGGAAAAACTGCGATCCCGGTCGTAAGGCACGATAGCCCCGCCGCGTGGTTGGTAATAACGCTCTCCACCGGCCTCGACCCAGGCCCGACAGAAGGCGGGTTGCTCGCCGCCATCGTCGGCGTAAACCTCGACGGCCAAGGTACCGTTCGGTTCCGCGGCCTCGACGGGGATCGTCCCCAGCCAGGTGATCGCCGCCCCGTTGCAGAGGGCAAGAACAAAAAAGGCCTTCGCGGCCGCGCCCTTGCATCGCCGTACAGGTAAGCAAGAGACAACACGTGTCGTGCTCGAATAATGGCTTGTACGAGTCATTTCCACCGCCTCTTTTTTAATCGGCCGGCGGTCCCTGGTCCCCCTTCCGGCCTGAAATTTCGACCTTCGGCAACACTGGTATCGATATTACCGTCCGTTACAATAATCATCGGCGTTAACGGGCGGCGATTTCGGCCATATCGAAGGTGGCCTGGATCGCAGGGCGTATTCTACCGTGTGGGAGTTGGTTATGGCCAGAATGAAGGCCAAGGATCGTCGGGAACAACTGTTGGAGTCGGCCGCCCGGTGTTTCGCCAAGTACGGCTACCGGGGTACGACGACCGCCCGGATCGCGGCCGAGGCCGGCGTCACCGAGCCGGTCATCTACCGGCATTTCAAGACCAAGCAGGATTTGTTCATCGCCCTGATCGACAAGGTGGGCGACGAGGTACTCAGCAACTGGCGCAAGGCTACCGCCGCGTTAGATAATCCCCTGGAAAAACTCCGCGTCGTGCTTTATCAAAACCCCGCCACCGCCGACCCGCGGACACGGGATATATACCGTCTGCTCTTCCACGCCTCGATCGAGGCCGCCGAACCGGAAATCCGGCAAGCCATCCGCGACCATTATGAGCGGTATGTGCGTCTTCTCGCCGGGGTGATGACCGAAGCCCGGCGGGCCGGACAGATCCGCACCGATATCCCCCCCGAATGGCTTGCCTGGCAGATCATCCACGCCGCCGTCGGCTTCGCCATGGTCCGTCCCCTCGAAATCCCCAGTCATACCAGCCTCGGCTTCGTCGAGGGAACCATCCGCCTGCTCATTGAAATTCTGACCCGAAAAAGGAAATAACGGGTGCCTCGATATGCTGAGCCGAATTCTACTTGCGGCCTTGATATGTCAGGAGCGATAGTAAAGATCTTATCAATTCCCCCCCGTCATTATTTGTCGTGGTCGAAATTTCAGGAAAAGCCCGCAGATCGCAGGGCGGGCTGATGCCCGCCTTTTTCCACCACCAGCATGGCCACCCGTTCGTCGTCTTAGTAACAGCCTTTCGAAGGCATATCCACACACCTTATCACGTCCAACCTCCATCGCCGCGGGCAATAGCCCGCCCTATGCTGCACTCTCTCCGCTCTCTTTTTTCCGGTTGGCGTTAAAATGCCGTCCATCACCGAATACAAGATTCAGCTTGACACTTACAGCGGGCCGTTGGAGCTGTTGCTTTATCAGATCCGGCGGGAGGAGGTGGACATCTACGATATGCCCATCGCATGCGTCCCGGAGCAATATCTGGGCACATCGGCGCGGTCCTGGCTAATCAGCCGACGGCAACACCGAGCTTGCTCAGCGTGGCGTTGATCTTTTCCGAGAGGGTCTCGGCGGTGAAAGGTTTGATGACGTAATTGTTGACCCCCGCTTTAATGGCTTCCAGGACGCGGCTCTTTTCGGCCTCGGTAGTGACCATGATCAGCGGCGTACTCTTGTCTGTCTCGCGGATTTTGCGCACCAGGGTGATGCCGTCCATGTTGGGCATGTTCCAGTCGATCAGGCAGAGTTCCGGTTTGCAGGCGGCGATCTGCTTGAGGGCCTCCACGCCATCGGCGGCCTCCGTCACGTCATTGTACCCCAGTTGGGAAAGGACGTTCTTTTGTATGTTTCGAATCGTGCGCGAATCGTCAACGAGCAGAATTTTCATGGTAATACACTCCGAAAACTTATCCAGCGACCGCCGCCACCGGTTGCGGGCTGGCGGCCGTCTTCTTTTCCACGACCATGGCTACTTCCACGCTAAACCGTCCCAGGGCCGAATCGCAGGGCAGGCCTAGCCGCGGGCGGTTTTTCGATTGCGACACCACATGCTCGCGCCCGATCACCACGCTGGGCAGCGAAATGCTGACTTTAAGACCTTCCAGCTTGGCCTTGGCCTGGCCCGCGACCATGTTGGCCAGTTCGCCCAGGGCGTCAGCGAAATCCTCATGCTGAGAGTTCAGTTCCATGCCGGCAAACTTGCTGGCGGCCGCCACCGCGGTCTGCATCGGGAAACAGAGGACCACGCAACCCACGGCGTCCCCGGACAGACCTATGATCGCTGATACGTCGGAGCTGGGTTCGTCATGGTCTTTAAGGAACGGTTTGCCCACGATGATTTCAGTGGCCAGCATGGTTTGGAACACGTTTTTAACGGAGAATATGAACGGATTGATAAAACGTACGTCCATGACTCGCACCTTTGTTCTTACCCGGGTTCGAGGGGGCCGTCCCTCTGCCCTCGGGCGGGGAATATTGATTATTCACAAGGCATATCGGCTGGTTAACGGGGGCATGTGAGTTACCTGATGAAATGTTTGTTGGAGAGGGGTCGGACTCCGTCAAACGCTTTTTTCTCCTGAATCCCAGGTTTCTTTTATGCCCTCCCCGGTTAAATTATCGGGCCTTATCAAGTTGCCACGTCCGACGATATCCGGCACGGGCTGGTCTTAACCCCCTTGTCCTGAAAGGATAATGCGATTAAAAAGCCGGGGAATGTTTACCATTCTTGGACGATGGTTGGGCCGACGAGCATGGGTTTTCATCCTGCTTTGGTCGGTACTGGTCTTGGCCGGCGTGGCCTGGTCCCGCTTGGCCGAGCCGAAACCACCACGCGATGTCGAGTCGTTTTTACCATCTTATGTACCGCATAACCAGGCTCGTGAACTGATGGTGAAGGCCTTTCCCAAGCTGGCCGCCCGGAGCCAGATCGTGGTCCTTGCCCACCGGCCTGAGGGTTTGGACGCGGAGGATTTTGCCTGGTTGGACCGGGTGGCCCGGGAAGGGGCCCCGCTTGTTGACGATCGGGTGCTCTCGCCGGCGGTTTTTTTCCTCAAGCCCCGCCTGGTCAGCCCCGACGGCCAGGCCGCCCTGGTCGTCTTCAATCTGTCCAGTAATTTCCTTAGCACCCTCAGTAAGCAAGCCGTGGAGAAGGTCGAGCAGATTGCCGAAAAGGATCGACCGGCCGGCTTGACCGTCGAAATCACCGGGACCGCCGCCGCCGGCCGGGACTACGGCCGAGCCAGCGAGACGGCCTTGCACAACACCACCTGGGTCACGATTGCGGCCGTACTCTTCATTCTCATCGTGGTCTACCGTTCGCCCTTCGGTCCGCTGGTTCCGCTGGTATCGATCGGAGCAAGCGTTTTTCTGGCTTTTGTGCTGTTGGCATTGCTCGAACGGGCCGGCTGGATGGTCTCCGATCTGGAGCGAATATTCTCCGTGGTGCTTTTGTTCGGGGCGGGAGTGGATTACGCGCTGTTCTGGATCTCGGCCTATGGGGAGAATCTGCGAGAGCTTTCGGATTATGAGGAGGCTTGTGCGGCGGCGACACGACAGACCGCACCCGCGATTCTCGCGAGCGCGGCCACCACGATTTGCGGGCTGACCACCTTGATGGCCACCCATCTTGTCCCGACGCGCAATGCGGGCAAATTGCTGGGGATCGTTCTGACAATGGCCCTGCTGGCCTCTTTGACTCTCTCGCCCGCCCTGGCCCGGTGGATGGGGCGATGGCTGTTCTGGCCACGCGGTTTTCAAGCGCGGCCAACCTTTGGGCAACGAATACTATGGCCGCGTTTGGCCCAATGGGTCACGCGATATCCACGGCCGGTACTAGGTTTCGGCCTTGCGCTTTTGGCCGCTTTGGCCGCTTTCGCTTTTCTGAGCAATCCGCGTTATGATGCACTGAGCGAGATGCCTCCCGGCTCATCCTCCGAACGTGGCTACCAACTCGCTACCCGTTTTTTTTCAAAAGGCCAACTTTACGGAACTACCCTGCTGCTCCAATTTCCTCAAACCAGCGTTGATATGAAAAAATTGGAACAGTTAAGCCAAGCTTTGAGCAAAAAAATCGCCGCCTTGCCGGGAGTTGACGACGTGTATTCGTTGGATCGGCCCTTGGGCCAAAGGCGTAATTTGGCTTTGTCCGGCCCCTTGCAATTGCTGACCCGCGGCCTGTACTGGTCGGACCAGGCTCCGGTCATGCGTTTCGAGATTCTCATCGATTATTTGCCCTTCTCGCCCGAGGCCATGAGCCTGATCGAAAAGGTCGAACAGCTTGCTCGACAGCATGTCGCGGATGACTATGCGGGCGAAAACGAGGTTCGGATCCTCCTGGGAGGGCCGACGCCCTATGTCCTCTCCGTTCGGGAGGTGGTCAACCAGGACCAGATACGGGTCATGATTCTGGCGACGATCGTGATTGCGCTTATCGTGTTCATAATGGTGCGCGATTTGCCCCTGACGCTGTTCATGTTGTTGTCCACCTGGTTGACTTTCGGAGCCTGCCTGGCCTTGAGCGAGTTTTTCTTCGTTCACGTTTTGGGGGAAGGCGGATTGGACTATAAGGTGCGGATCATCGTGTTCGTGATCGTGGTGGCCGTCGGACAGGATTACAATCTGTTCCTGATCAGCCGCTTGATGCAGGAGCCGGCGGAGCTCGATGATCGTGAGGCGGCCCGCCGGGCGATTGTCCGGACCGGTTCGGTGATCAGTAGCTGCGGTTTAATTATGGCGGCGACCTTGGGTTCGCTGGGGGCCGGTGGTCTAACTCTGCTGCGTCAGATCGGTTTCACCCTGGCCGCAGGTATTCTGATTGATACGTTTTTTGTGCGGCCGCTGCTGGTGCCGAGCTTCATTCTGGTCGCCCGGGGACGACGCGTACGGCCCCTTCGGGAATCATTAGCCGCTCCCGCTCCCAAGGAAAGACAAGATGCGGCGGGACCTAAAATGTAAAAAATCTCTTGCCCCTTGGCGTGCCGACCCGGGCCGTGACGAAGTATAATCTTGACCCAACAAAGTCGGGAGTATCCCGCCGGGTGCGGGAAGGCATGCTGGTGAGGATTTTTTAGGCCGGGGCGGACCCGTTATGCTGGTATCCAAATCCTTTCCCCGAAACGGGGGGATACCGATACGGGGCGTCGGAACGGGAATCTTGACGATACGAATGGTATCGTTAAACACATACCGGCGTGGAAAGGTGCGGTAAAGGGATGAGATGGAAAGGAAAAAGATGCGCGATGAATCATTAAAGTTTCTGCAGGGTCTTTTGGAAACGCCTTCGGTTTCGGGCTTCGAGCAACCGGTCGGCCGGCTGGTCCGCAAACGCATGAAACCTTTTGCCGACGAGATCACCACCGACCTGCACGGCAATACGATCCTGGCCCTTAATCCCAAGGGCCGGCCGCGGGTCATGCTCAGCGGCCATTGCGATCAGATCGGGCTGATGGTGCGGCACATCGACGACCAGGGTTATCTTTACTTCAGCGCGGTGGGGGGGATCGACCCGACCGTCTTGCCCGGTTCGCGCGTAACCGTCTACAACAAAAACGGGCCGGTGAACGGCGTGATCGGGCGCAAGCCGATCCATCTGATGAAGCAGGAGGAACGCGGCCAAGGCAAGGTCGAGCTGACCGATCTGTGGATTGATATTGGGGCGAAGGATAAAGCGGATGCAAGCAAGCGTGTTTCGGTGGCCGATCCCGTCAGCTATGCCCTCAGTTTTCAGCGACTGGGCCATGACCAGATCACCTCTCCCGGCCTGGATGACAAAGTCGGTCTGTTCGTCGTGTTAGAGGCTCTGCGTTTGCTGGCCGAACGGCGAATCAAGTGTGGTCTCTTTGCGGTTGCCTCGGTCCAGGAGGAACTGGGCCTACGGGGGGCGCGGACCAGTTGCTACGGCATTGATCCGCAGGTCGGAATCGCCGTGGACGTGACTCATGCGACGGACAACCCCGGCGCGGACAAGCGGATGGCCGGTGACCTGGCCCTGGGCAAGGGGCCGGTGATTGAGGTGGGGGCGAATATCAATAATGTGCTTAGCGATCTATTGATTGATACGGCCAAGAAAAAGAAGATCGACTATCAGCTCAGCGCCGCTCCGGTCGCGACCGGCACCGACGCTAACGCCATGCAGATCAGCCGCAGCGGCGTGGCTACCGCTTTGATCGGCGTGCCCAACCGTTACATGCATACGCAGGTCGAGGTGGTCAATCTGGCGGACATGGAGAACGCGGCCAGGCTGTTGGCCGAAACCGTCGCCCGCATCGACGACAAGATGAAGTTTATTCCGCTTTGATACGTGGTCGCACCGGTTTCGCCTCGCGGCTTACACCTCGCGGTTGAGCAGATCGATCAGGTCCGGCAGCCGCCAGGGTTTTGCCAGAAAACGGGATACTCCGAGAGCGGCGAATTCGGAAGCGCGGTCGTCGCCACTGCTTCCGATGAGCGTAACGCCCGGCCGTATCGCTTTCAGCTTTTGCAGGAAAGAGAGGATATCGCTCCCCGGCGATCCGTAATCAACGATGACGTACTCGATTCCATCGTCTTTTTCAAAAAGGCGTAAGGCCTGTTCATGGGTTTGGGCGGCATAACAACCGGCGCTGGCGGATTGAAGCAGGGCCGTGGAGAAGCGTCGGTACAATTCCTGCTCATCGACGATCAATACGCGGCTGACGAAGGGCCAGCGAATCTGCTTGGGTTCCCGTACATCCAGTAACATGTCGATCAAATGATGTTGCAGATATTGCGGTCCGTCGGAGGACAGGAAAACGACCATCCGAGTGCCGTCCACTCGCGGATGTTGTGTTCGCATTTGCCAAGCGATACGGCGGTCCGATCGTGGATACACCACCTGCCACCAGGGCACCGCCGAATCCAGATCGGGACGATTAGGCTCCGTAAAAAGCTGATCGAGATGAGTGGCCGACGCTCCCGCGTGGGTTTCGCCAAACAAGGTTCTGGCCCGCTCATTGGCGAATAGAATTCGGCCGGTCGCGTCCACCTGGACGACGGCGATCGGGCCGGCCCGTGTGAAATTCGTCGAATGGTCGGCGGCCTGGACCGCCGCTCGAATGCGTCCCGCCTGGAAAGGTTTTTCGATGAAATCGAGAATCCCCTTAGCCGCCGCCTCCGCCCGCAGGTCCTCGGAGGCGAAACCGGTGATCAGAATGGTCCGCAAGTCCGGACGGACCATCCGCAGGGTTTCGGAGACATGTAGGCCGTGAACGTGATTGCGCAACATCCAGTCGGCAATCAGCACATCCGGTCGGTAACGGGCCCCCACGTCGATGGCCTCACGGCCGCTCCCGGCGGTCTTGGTTTCATGATTGTCCCAGGAAAGGATCGTTTCCACTTGTCCGCGATAATCCGGTTCGTCGTCGACGATCAGAACTCTGCACATGGCCGCCCTCCCGTCAAGACGTTTTGGAAATCGGTAATTCCACGGTAAAGGTGGATCCCGCGCCCTCCTGGCTTTCCACCGTGACGGTTCCTCCGTGATCGGTAACAATCCCATGTACGATGCTCAGTCCCAACCCGGTGCCCCCTTCGCGTTGCCGGGTGGTATAGAAAGGGTCGAACAAATGTTGTTTTTGCTCGGCGTTCATCCCGCGCCCGTTGTCTTTCACGATGATCCGCACGGTGTCCTCCGTCGCCTCGGTACGCACCACTACCCGCGTGTCCCGATCGCCGGACTCCACGGCGTTGCGGAAAAGATTCAGGAAGACCTGTTCGATCTCGAGGGGATTGATGGTTACCCCCGGCAAGTTCTCGGCCAGCTGGCAGGTCAGGGAGGCACCCCGTTTCTCGGCGTACGGCTGCAGGACGGTGACGGCATGCTCGACAATGGCATTGAGATCGTCCACCCACTTTTCCGTCTTTTCCTGCCGTGCGAACTGGAGAACGCTTTTGACGATTCGTCCACAGCGCTCGGCGTTGTGAATGATCTTCGCCAAAGATTCATCCACCAGGGAGTCGCTGTCGCCGCGCCGCCGGGCTTCCTGACCGATCTGGGCGGCCAGCAACATCATGCCGATGGGGTTGTTGATCTCGTGGGCGATACCCGCCGCCAGGGTCCCGATCGAGGCTAAGCGCTCGGATTGGCGGATCTTTTCCCGTGATTCGTCCAACTGTCGGGTGCGTTCCGCGACCAGTTCCTCCAGATGCTGCCGATGGCGGGCCAACTCTTCCTCGGCCAGCTTGCGGTCGGTGATATCAATGGCCATCTCGTAACGGACCATCCGCCCGTCCGGCCAGCGGATGGCCTTGTCGATGCAGCGAAACCAGCGTTTCGTGGCTTTGTTCTGAAATTCCCAGATATACGTTTTTCCAAGATTTTCCCCGAAAATGCGATCGTTCGTACAAAACGGGCAGGGTTCGGCGAGGTTCTGGAAGGTCCGGTAGCATTTAGTCCCGACCGCGTTCCTCCAGAATTTACGGAGGGCTTCATTGACGTAGAGCACCTCGTAGGTTTCCGGATCGCAGATGTAGATAACCTCGTCAATGCTGTCGAAAATGGACAGAAGCTGCCGTCGCTCCAGTTCCGCATCCGATACCGAAACCTCATGCGCCGGGTTCGGTACGATCGTCGATGGGTTGTGGTCCGATTCAGGCATAAACGCCTCGCGCCTCGCCGGTCAGCCCGAGCAAAATCCAACCGCTCGTGTTCCCTTTCTTTGGCGCTGGCTCCCGCCCAGAAGCCTCGTTTCGGTGCGAATCAATATCGGCTGTGTCGCCGGTACGAACCAGAAAACGACGGTGACCCACGCGATGAGCAAAAGAGAACGGCCACTTCTATCATTTTGGATGAAACCGCTTCCTCCTGTCAAGTCGAATCGCCCCGCGCTTGTGGTCATTTTCCGCGGCGATTATGATCGTTATGTGAGTTCCCGCATCGAGCGGGTTAGAGATCAGGCCATTAATCGCAAGGTCGGCGAGTTTCGGCCACATGGATGTTTTGTCATGGCGATTCAATTTCAATGTCCTTCCTGCCGCCAGCCTATCGAAATCGACGAACAATGGGCCGCGCAACCGGTGGCTTGTCCTTACTGTAAGCGGGTGGTGACCGCACCGGCGCAGAGCACCTGGCCCGCTGAGCCAGTGCCCACCGCTTCGCCGACCACCTATGAGGTAAATACCCTAGGGCCGACCGCGCCCCCGGCAAGCCGTGTTTCGCCCGCCCCCCCGGTTCACTCCGCGACCGGTGCCTGGGCTTTGACGCTGGCCTGCACCGCCGCCGTTCTCTGTATCCTGGCCTGGTTTTTCTTTTTCATGAGTATGGCCACCGTCGCCATGGAGGCCGCCGGACCCAACGCCACTCCGCAGGAACAACAGCAGGCCATGACCAAGATCATGGCCGAGGGCAAGATACCCCATTCACCCTTTGCCAGCGCGTCCTCCCTCTTGGGGACGGCCTGCGGCATTGGCAGCCTGGTTCTGGCCCTGCTGACTTTTGTGCGCAAAGAGGGTGGCCGGGGCATGGCCATCGCCGCGTTGGTCATTACTCCGCTCTTTTTGTTCTGCCAGATCGGTCTGGTTCTGTTCATGGCTATGCCTTCCATGAAACCATAATCGCTCCACGCGCTGGTTCCCGAGGTTGCCGGGGAATTGTCTTGGCGGCCGCCGGCGTCTATGATAAGGGGCATGTTTGATGCCCTGACCGAACGATTTAACAGTATTTTCCATAAAATCCGCGGACGTGGCCGTATCACCGAGGACAACGTCCAAGACGCCTTGCGCGAGGTCCGCACCGCCCTGTTGGAGGCGGACGTACATGTGCAGGTCGTCCGCCAATTCTGCGACGATGTTCTGCAAAAAGCCCTCGGGGCCGAGGTGCTCACCACCCTGCACCCCGACCAGGTGATGGTCAAGATCGTGCATGACGAGCTGGCCCGGTTGATGGGCCCGGTCGATCCGCGTATTCCCTACGTCACGCCGGGGCCGACGGTGATCCTGATGGCCGGCCTGCAGGGTTCGGGTAAGACCACCACCTGCGGCAAGCTGGCCAAGTACACCATGCGGCAAGGCAAGCGGCCTCTGCTGGTGGCGGCGGACTTGAAGCGGCCGGCGGCCATCGATCAGTTGGAAGTCATCGGGGGACAGGTCGGCGTGCCGGTCTACACCGAACGTGGACATACCAACGCCGTCAAGGTCTGCCGCAACGGCATCCTCGAAGCCCGCCGGACCGATCGCGATCTGGTGATTCTGGACACCGCCGGGCGGTTGGCCATCGATGAGGAAATGATGGCCGAGATCGCCCAGGTCGAACAGACCACCAATCCTCATCAGGTCTATCTGGTGATCGACGCGATGACCGGGCAGGACGCGGTGAACACCGCCCGGCATTTCAACGAACGCCTGGAGCTGGACGGGCTGATCCTCACCAAATTCGACTCGGATACCCGCGGCGGGGCGGCCCTCTCCGCCAAGATGATCACCGGCAAGCCGATCAAGTTCGTCGGTATCGGCGAAAAACTCGATAACCTCGAGGAATTTCACGCCGAACGCATCGCCGGACGCATCCTGGGCATGGGTGACGTGGTCACGCTTGTCGAAAAAGCCCAGCAGCATTTCGATCAGAAAGAGGCCGAGAAGCTCCAGAAGAAAATGTCCAAAGGGCTGGACCTCGAGGACTTCCTGGCCCAGATGAAGAAGTTCAAGGCGATGGGTTCCATGCGCGACATCATGAAAATGATGCCGGGCATGAGCGCGCAGATGGGCGATATGCAAATCGACGATGGCGAGCTCGTGCGGTTCGAGGCCATCATCAAGAGCATGACCCCGCGCGAGCGGCGCAACCCGGATATTATCGAGGCTTCGCGCCGACGGCGCATCGCCCGCGGCAGCGGGACCGATCCGCAGGATGTCTCCGGCCTGATCAAAAGCTTCGCTCAGGTGCGGGACATGATGAGGGCCATGAGCGGCATGTCCGCCCTGGACCGGATGCGCTCGGCCGGCCAGTTCGCCAAGATGGCCGCCACCGGCTTCATGCCCAAACTCAAAATCGGCAGTACGGTCAAGAAACGCCGCGAAACCCGCAAGGACAAGCGTAAACGCCGTAAAAAACATCGTCGGTGAAGACGAATCCTCCCGGAGGCTTACTGCTTCCGCCTGCTCCGCGTGCGTCGGCACTTGTAGTGAAGGCTATCTCCTTTTTAGTGCTGTTTGCTATCCCACCGGTTGATTCCGTCATGATCAAAAGGATATTCATAAAAAACATAGGATTCTTGTCGACCGATCTTCAGGTAACGTCGGCTGATGGCGGGTCCGGCGGGTTGATTGGTGTGCGGTGAAAAAAGAGCCAGCATGAGATAGCCGCCCGGTTTTTGCGGCAATCGGATTTCTGTAGGTTGATATTTCTTCCCATAGGGAGGAATGGTCATGGTAATATTCTGTTCAACCACGACGTCCCCCTCCGCGTTCAATAGTTTCAGCGCCACTTGGCCGTCGATTTCGCGGTCGTGGTCGTTGACCCCCACAAGGTTGAAAACAAGTTCCCCGCCGCTCTCCAACGGGGATAGATGTTTCGTGTAGCGATAATCCGGCAGGTCAAGGAAAACCGCTGCAGGAGCAAAGCCGTGGCGAAGCCATTCTAGACTCGGTCCGGGTTGCAGTTCCGCAATATCGCCGACAAACCAGTCGCCGGTGGCCCCGGGACTGTTGGTCAGATAACAAAAGCACAAAATGCCGGCCAAGGATCGCTCGGTTCGCAACCATTCGGTTTGACATTGGAGCCAGTAGGCCTGCATCGCCCGGCGCTGCTCGGGGGTGGCTTCGGTCCCGACATAATATTTGTATACGGCCCGCGTCGCTTCACTTGGTTGGCCATCACGAGTCAGCCAGACCCATCCATACTCGTTCACCACCTGTGGTACGTCCATATCCGCCAGGGGAATCCTCGGAGTAAAACGCCTGAGTAGAGGCCAATGCAAGTCTCCCAAAGTATAACGGAGCTTGTCCAACCGCTCTGTGGCGTCCTCTCCTCGGCAGTTCACGATATAGGGATGCGGTTCATCCATGTCGTTTTCCGGTGTATCCCATTCCCAGCAATAGCCGTTATCCCAGACGCGCGTCGGGTCGAGCTGTTTGAGTTCCGGAATCAACGTCCGGTTGATGTACTGTCGACTATTTTCGTTGATCGCATCCCAGATCACGATGCTGGGATGATTGCCGTCCGCCCAGACCCATTCAGTGTATTCTTTTCGGATCTGTTCATCCCAGCCGTTCATCTCCCAGAATTGCCATTCATTCTGCAGCAGCAGACCACTATGATCAGCGATGTCGTACCAGAAACGGGGCGCAATGCCCACACAAACCCGCATGGCGTTCCATTGCATGCTTTTGGGGATGTCGTGTAATAACCGGGTTACCCATGAACGGGTCCAGGGCAGGCGACCGCGCTGCCGGTCCTCAAAGAAGCGGTGCAGGGTGATGTTGGTGCCGCGGAGTATATACTTCTCACCGTTCAGCCAGAAAAAGCGGCCGCGGACCTTGAAATCGCGCATGCCGAAGTCCGCTCGTACCCGGTCGTGAATATCGGCACCTTGAGTGGAAGTGACCGTGACGGTATAGAGAAATGGATCCTCCGGCGACCAGAGATGCGGATGGTCGGCGTCCATTTCGAAAGCAACCACGGTAAAGTCGCTGCGATTCAGTCCGTAAGAACGGGTCACGGGGGCAAGAAAGCGTTTCCCACTGCTTTTTTCGTGGACCTCAACGGTCAGATCACACAGGTCGGTGTCTTCTTCCCAGGCATGGACGGGCTCGAAGCTGTACATCCGCATTTTGACGATCAGCTTGCCCCTGTCCACGTCGGGCAGAGCTAAAAGGCGATCGATGCGAAACAATCCAGTGAAAGATAGATACACGTCATCCCAGATGCCTGGAATATAAGTCTTCTTTTCGCCGTCATAACCGCCAGGCATCGAAAGGGGCATCCATTGACGTTCTCCCAAGCGGATCATTAACTCGTTTTCGTCGCCGAATCGCAAATACCGGCCGACGGGCAACTCGATAGGTGTAAAACAAGCCTGACCGCTGCCGACTTCGATACCGTTCAGATACACGCGCGTACCATACATACTTTTCAGGATACTCAGGACGGCGTACTTATCCTTATACTCCGCGGGAACGTGAAAGCGACGTCGGTACCAACTGTATCGCGGTTCGTATTGCCCGGTAAAACAGGCGTCATACTGCTCGATCCGAGGCTCGGCCAGGTCGATCAAGCCCGGCACGGGAATGGTGCGGGTAAAAGTCCGGGGCGGGAAAGCGTTGGTTGTCTGGTCGAATTCCCACTGACCGTTCAAGTCAATCATCATGCGTGGTTCGGCGAAAACCGGAACCCGAGTCAATCCTATCACTATCAGCACGCTGAGCGCTTTCATTTTTTTGTTTCCTCATAACTGGAGTTTTGCAAAGTCGTCCTAAAACCGCCTCCTTGGGGGTGTTGACCCCCGCTGACGGGGGTAAAAACGAGGGTCAGGATATCCACCGAGGGCATTTTGCAAAACTCCAGTCATAAGTTAGGAAGACGTTTCCCGTGATCATACCGCGACCGCTTCATGGCTATCAACCGGAGTATTCCCCGTCAGCAACGTAACCTGAACCTCTTCGAGGCTTGTCAACAACAGATGGACGATCTATTTCTTGCGAATCATCCTACAGGATAAACCGGCTCACGTCGTCGTCTTTGTAGATACCTTCCAGTTGCCGTCGAACCAAGGCCTCGTCGATCACGATCGTTTCGCCGTTATGCTCGGGGGCCTCGAAGGAGATTTTCTCCAATACCTTTTCCATGATGGTGTACAGCCGCCGGGCACCGATGTTCATGGTGTTGCGGTTCACCTCGAAGGCGATTTCCGCGATGGCCTCGACCGCCTCGGGCGTGAACTCCAGATGCACGCCTTCGGTCGCCATTAAGGCCACCTGCTGGCGGGTCAGGGCGTTCTGCGGCTCGTTGAGGATGCGCACGAAATCCTCCTTGTTCAGATCACCCAGTTCGACGCGGATCGGCAATCGCCCCTGCAGTTCGGGCATCAGGTCGGCCGGCTTGCTGTTATGAAAGGCGCCGGCGGCGATAAACAAGATATGGTCCGTACGCACCATGCCGTAACGGGTGCCGACCGAGCAGCCCTCCACGATCGGCAGCAGGTCGCGCTGCACGCCCTGACGGGAAACGTCCGGGCCGTGCTGCATGCCGGTGGAGGCGATCTTGTCGATCTCGTCAATGAACACGATGCCGCTGTTTTCCGTCCGCTGGATGGCCATCGCGATCACCTTGTCGCGCTCGATAAGCTGTTCACACGCTTGGTCGAAAAGCACTTTGCGGGCCTCGCGGATGGGCAGGCGACGGCTCTTGGATTGCTGCGGGATCAGCTTTTCCAGGAAATCCTGCATCTCCGGCCCTATCTGGTCCATGCCGATGGTCGCCATCATGCCCACGGGGACGGGCTTTTCCTCGGAAACGATTTCCACGTCGCGGTCCTCGAATTCGCCGTCGCGCAATCGCTGGCGAAATTTTTCCCGCGTCCGCTGCCGTTTCCGGGCTGCTTCGTCGTCCACTTTGTCCTCCTCGATCGAGGTCGGAGCGCCGGGCAGAAGCACGTCAAGCAGTTTTTCCTCGGCCAGCCGCTCCGCTTCCTGCCGGACCACCTCGGTCTGTTCCTGCCGTACCATGTGGATGGCCAGGTCGAGCAGGTCGCGGATCATGCTTTCCACGTCGCGGCCGTGATAACCCACCTCGGTATACTTGGTGGCCTCCACCTTGACGAACGGGGCGTTGACCAGCTTGGCCAGCCGTCGGGCGATCTCCGTCTTGCCCACGCCGGTCGGTCCGATCATGAGAATGTTTTTCGGCCCGACCTCGGCCCGCATGTTCTCGGGAAGCTGCTGCCGACGCCAGCGGTTACGGACGGCCACGGCCACCGCCCGCTTGGCGTCGTCCTGGCCGATGATGTATTTGTCCAGTTCCTCGACAATCTGTTTCGGAGTTAGTTCGGGCATAAAAGAGCTTTCAGCTTTCAGTAGTCAGTGATCAGTTTTCAGTGTTCGGCTTTCGGTTTTCAGCTTTTTGATTAACGAGGCGAGCATTTTCTTGACTTCAACGACTTCGCCTTCCAGTGACTTATGTTCTTTTGGGGCCACGTACTTCAGGTTGCGAGCCAGCAGCAAATGATATTTCAGTTCGCACGCCGATCCCATAGCGATCTGCATGAACCGGGCAAAATCGTGGTTTCCGTTGCGGCCGCAACCCTCGGCGATATTCGCCGGGATGGAACCACTGGATCGTCGTAACGGGCTGGTCAAACCATACCGCTCGCTATCAGGAAAAACACTTGTAGCCTTATAAACCGCCAGGGTCAACCGGTGACTTTTTTCCCAAACCAAAAGGCTCCTGAAATCCCTCATTTTGTGTACCCCGTGAGGCCGCCCCCTGATAGCTGACCCCTGATTACTGACCCCTGACTACTCTCCCAATTCCTCAATCGTAATATGGTCATTCGTATAAACGCAGATGTCAGCGGCGATCAGGAGGGCCTCCTTGACGATCTCGGCGGCGGGGAGGGTCGAGTGTTTGAGCAGGGCCCGGGCGGCCGCGGCGGCGTACATCCCCCCCGAGCCGATGCCGATTACGCCGTCGGTCGGCTCGATCACGTCGCCGCTCCCGCTGATAATCAGGGAGGTCTGGGCATCGACCGCCGCGAGCAGCGACTCGAGCCGGCGGAGTACCCGGTCCGTCCGCCAATCCTTGGCCAGGGCGATGGCCGCCCGCCGAATGTTGCCCTTGAACTGCTGCAATTTGTCCTCGAACCGGTCCAGCAGGGCGAAGGAGTCGGCCGCCGACCCGGCAAACCCGCAGAGCACCTTGCCCTCGCCCAACCGGCGAATCTTGCTCGCATCGTGTTTGACGGCCGTCTGCCCCAGCGTCACCTGCCCGTCGCCGCCGAGGGCGGTATGCCCGTCCCGACGGACGGCCAGGATGGTCGTACTGCGAATTTTGTTCCCTGCATCACTCATCTGGCTGACTCCTCTGATATCGCCGCATATTCTAACCGATCAAGCACTTTTGTGTGAATCCCCAGCCAATACGAACGCCGCGACAAGCGGGTGGCCTTTTAGCTTCCATACGGTTGCCTCAGGGATCACAATTGCTTCCAGGAACGATCGTTGCGGTTGTGGCGGACGGTAATGTTCGGGTCTTTTTTTAGCAAAGGTCGACATTTTCATCTTGCTTTTCCGAGGATTGAGGCGGTGGTGTTCCTCCTGTCTGGCATACCGGAAATTGTCCGAGGCGTCGATGACCGGGCCGACGAGGCCGTTGGGCTTATGCCGCCGATGCGAGAGTATTATCCAGTAGTTACGTCGTCTTCGTGAACAACCGACCATCCTGACGTTGAGAAGCTATGACACAACGCAAGCCGATATAAACGTTCTCATGGGAAAAACCTCCAGGCCGGCGGCATGAAAAAACCGCTTATCCCCAGCGCACAGGGACTACGCCAGATATTGGGTCGACCGCTCCAGTCTTCGAAGTGCTTACCTCTTTTTTTGTAGATAGTTTTAGCCATATTCGATATTATCATTATCTTATTGACGAAGGATACGATCTCCATGAACAATAATATTCACGAGCGAATCGGGCAGGTGCTGGCCGACGTCACCGTGTTGCGTCACGCACTGCATATTCACCCCGAGTTGTCTTACAAGGAATTTCAGACGGCCTATAAGGTCCGCGATGTTTTGGCCGGCTTGCCCAACCTGAAATTGCTCAAGCCGTTGATCGGCACGGATGTGGTGGCCGTGCTCAACGAGGGGCGCGAGGGGCCTTGCCTGGCCTTGCGGGCGGACATGGACGCCTTGCCGATCGTGGAGGAGACGGACGTGCCGCACCGCTCGACCGTGCCGGGGGTCATGCACGCCTGCGGCCACGACGGGCACACGGCCATCCTGTTGGGGACGGCCATGGTGCTGACCCGGATGGCCGATGAGCTGCCCGGCCGGGTCGTCTTCGTCTTTCAGCCAGGCGAGGAGGAGGGCGGCGGGGGCGGAAAACTATGCGCCACCGGTATCCTCGAAAAGCTCAAGGTGGACGCGGCCATCGCCTTACACGGCTGGCCTATCCGCCCGGTCGGTTCCATCGCGGTCAGCCACGGGCCGGCCACCGCCGCCAATAACGAGTTCGAGATCACCATCATCGGTAAAAGCGGGCACGGGGCCTCCCCGCAGCGTTGTATCGACCCGATCGTCATCGCCGCCCATACCATCACCGCTTTGCAGACCCTGGTTTCACGAACCGTCGATCCTCTTCAGTCGGTTGTAGTTACCATCGGCCAGATTACCGCCGGGACGGCCAGCAACGTGATCCCCGAACAATGTCACATGAAAGGCACGCTCCGCTACATGCGCGACGAAGTGGGCGAACAGGTTCGCCAAGCCTTACGCCGCATTGTGGAAGGCACCGCTACCACCCACGGCGGGCGGGCGGAGATGTCTCTGCGCGAGGGCTATCCCCCGATGCCCAACGATCCGCGCCTGACCGAACTTGTCGAACAGACCGCCGGCGATCTTTTCGGGCCGGACAACGTCTACGCCAACGAGCCGCCCAGCATGGGCGCGGAGGATTTCGCCTTCTACGCCCGCCGGGTGCCGGGCGTCCTGGTCCGCCTCGGCCTGCGCCCGCGCAATGCCGAAACCTGTCCCCTTCTGCACAACGCAAAATTCGATTTCAACGATGATGCCCTGCCCGTAGGAATGCGTCTGTTCTGCGAACTGACCCAGCGTTTTCTGGAACGCAATCGGTGAGACCTGCCAGCCCGAAGCGCTAGCAAGGGACGACGGCGAATTGACTCCCTCGTCGTGGTATAGTGTTTTCGAGGCCGGATGAGGGCCCTCGTAGGGCGAAGTGGAACCCTCGCTAGCGCTTCGGGCTGGCAATAAACGAACGTTACGGGTAACATTCGATCCTACGGATTGAACAGGAAGCAACGATGTTTCTTTGTGACCGATCACCGCGTTTGACCCCGAGAGTTTATCGTTTCTATTATCCCGTACGGCAGCATAGCTTCCAGATTTGTCTGATATTCACTCTGGTAATGTCTGGAATGACTTTCACGCTCGGAATCCGTGAACGTCTGTACGGATTTGTACCTCTGACCATGTCCGGCATCTTCCTGGTGGTTAGCGTTATCCTGGTTATGCTTGTATTCCACACTCGAAATCAAACTCCCCAAGGACGATTCCATCGTTTGTCTCGGTTACTGTCGCATCCGCAAGCTATGAACCGGTATCCTCATCGATCCGTGGAATGTTTATATCGTAGGATATTCACCCCGACGTCCCGCAAGTTGCCACGTTTGTTGAAAACCCTACCTAAAGGCACGAATATCCTGACCAGTGGGACGAAGCGTGTGACTATAACCTTGCCTATTCCTTCAGATGTATTTTTTGAACCGGCCGACGTCCGCGAGGCGACCGAATGTATGGATATTATTCGTCTTGGTTACAATAAGATGATGCAAGGTACGGACACCAACGAAGAGCATACGCAAAATACGAAAGGCAGGCGTGCCCCAATATCTTTCTGGATGAGGCGTATCGGGGGAACGATCATGTCTGTGATTGGGATAGCTTGGCTCGTTGGGAACATGGTTCTCGGATTATATAAAAAAGACCATGCTTACACCATTATTTGCATCATATGGTCGGTAGCCATTTTGGGCCAGTACTGGTTGCAAATCTTTTATGCAAACCAGTGGTGGCTTATTCCCGGTGGAATCATCGGTCGCGAATACCGTTTGTGGAAGAAGCGGTTGAACATCAGAATTATCCGCGCGTCACAGGCCGCGTCATTCTACGATATGTACCAGCAGAAAATGTATATCACTCACGCAGGCAGGGTTATAACGCTTTCTCTGCAGCTGATCCAATACCTCGCCTTCCTCGTCGGCTGGTTTAGCACCGCCCGAACGCCGAGCGAAGAGGAGATTCGGTCGTTTTTGGATGCGCGGTAAAAGATAAACCGTGACCAAGGCCTATCAGAGTACGCACGCAGGCCTGTTTTTCTTTATCTTCCCCAAACGATAAAATGGTAACGTGCTCAGACCTGAAAGCGTGCAGGATGAATCGCGGAAGCGTTTGAGGTTGCGAACGGGGGATAACCCGCTTTATGGATATTCTCGGCCTGACATTTAATGAAGTGCGCGACGCTTTGCGGCCGCACCGCCATCAGCTTAAAGCCCTGCGGGCCGAATATCGCCGTTTGCTGCACGGCGAGGCGGTCGAGGGGAGCGTCCTCCGTGCGGATATCCTGCCCGTGGTCCATCGGGTGATCGACGGCGATCTGACCAAGATGGTTCAGCGTACGGCCGACGGCCTGGAAATCGAGTGCGTCGTAGTACCCATGCAGCATCGTACCCGCTCATGCAAAACGCTTTGCGTATCCTCGCAGATCGGCTGTGCCCGCGGGTGCGTGTTTTGTCAGACGGCCCAGATCGGCCGCCCGCGTAATCTTGCCGCCGGTGAGATTGTCGGGCAGGTGGCGGCGGCCATCCGCGAAACCGGCGGACCGATTCGCAACGTCGTCTTCATGGGCATGGGTGAGCCGTTCGACAACTTCGACGCGGTGATCCAAGCCGTCCGCGTCATCACCGACCGTTCCGGCCTGTCGCTGGGCATGGAACGAGTGGCCATCTCGACGGTCGGCCAGCCCGAGGGAATTCGCCGCCTGGCCGCCCTCGGCTGGCGGCGGATCAACCTGGCCGTCTCCCTCAACGCCCCCAACGACGAAATTCGCTCGCGAATCATGCCCATCAACCGGCTCGTGCCGATGGCGACGCTGCGCGAGGCCCTGCTGGCCTACCCGCTACGCAAGTGCCAGTTCTTCATGATCGAGTACGTTCTAATCCCCGGGGTCAACGATTCCCACGAACATGCTCGCGAACTGGTCGAATACCTGCGGCCGCTCAAATGCGTGGTAAACGTGATCCCCTATAACCCGCGTCGGGAATCGCCCTGGCCCGCCCCGAGCGAGGAATCGGTGGTAGCTTTTCTGAGCTGGCTCAAGGAGGAAGGGCAGGTCTGCAAGCGGCGCATCACCAAGGGCCGCGAACAACTGGCCGCCTGCGGCCAACTGGGCAACCGGCTTCGTTAGCCAGGATTATTCATGATTTGACCACGTAGTATTCGGAGTATAAATAGAATAAGGACAAAGGCGCGGTACCCTTCAGTGCTGAATACATACGGTCGGAATATTCGCTTACTTTGTTCTTGGGTAACGTCTTTGTTCTCAATGATCTCCTGGGGACCCCATTCGGTCCGTCGTTCGACCTGGCCCTCGGTTCTCCTGTCGAGAGCCTCCAGGTCGAACGAGAGGCTCGGGCTCGAAGAGAGGCTC
>CAYNYK010000023.1:3786-53617 GCA_964401335.1 uncultured Planctomycetales bacterium | reverse complement strand
CAGATTGCAGGTCTTGCCTGCGGCATAGGCAATCGTGCCGTAGCTGGTGAAAATGTTCGAAGTTACTGTCATGTCGACATTTCCCAGATAAGCAGCGTATTTAGAAAAAACTCTCCAGTCATCATTGGGGGGCGGAACGATACGGTCGTCCCAATTGTTTGGGTCGTTAAACTCCTAGTTATTCCCGCCCTGGACGAGGCCTGCCCCGTCCCCCCACCAGTCAATGCTTGCCATGGCCGCATTGGCCATGCCCAGAATTGCTAATAAACATACCAGTTTCTTCAACATCTTCTTTCCTCCTTCTGGATTCGATGAAAAACCCAGAGAACATTATCCGGGGCTTGTCGGGGTCGGGCCCACACGGCCCCTGAAACTGAACCATCGGGGTTCTCTCTTCTTTCCCCGCAAACCCATTGAACTTTCTTGTGTTCTTATGCTTCTTACCTCCTCCTTTCGTTATGACAAAGATTTGCTCTCAGGCCCCTCGGCCTTACCCTGTCGCCCGCCGAAAAAAAACCAGCGAACCACCCAACGAAAAGTCTTCAGAGAGGGCGCTTCTTTCTGAAAAGTGCAAGAGGGAAAGGGGTGAAAGAAAATCCGCCTCCAATTCCTCTCCGTTTGCTTCTCTCTCCTCACCTCCACATACTACCGACTTGCCTACTTTACTCTATCCGATTTGGACAATTGTGTCAATAGATTTTGTATTAATGCCATCATTTGGGGCAAAAGCCGTGAGGCCAGGCGATTTTTGATATTTGGTAATAAATTTACTTAATTACGTCAAACCCGTCGGTGATTGGATATTTTTATTTTCCCCGCTGTGCGAAACGGGGCATTCCCCCCGGTTTTGCGCGCACTTTAAAAGATTATTTTGAGGTTTTTTGGCCAAATTCCTGACCAGTTCCGGGGTCGCCCCGCCGATCCGCAGGGTCTTTCGGGGGGAGGTCAGGCCGGCCTCGACGCGGACCTGGGCAACCCGCAGCCCCAACGCTCGGGCGATAAGTTTGCACACGGCGGCATTGGCCGCCCCCCGCTCCGGGGCGGCCGACACGCTGATTTTCAGCGTGCCGTCCAGTTCGCCCACGATCCGGTCGCGCGAGGCCTTCGGCACGACCTTGACCGCAAGCAAAACGTCGCCGCCTTGTTGAGTAATATGGAGCATGAGAAAGCGTTCAGGTATCTGTATTCAGTATTCAGTATTCAGTATTCAGTAATCAGTGTTCAGCAATCAGACAGTCCTTGGGTTTTGCTACGTTCCACGCGAGTCTCTATTCTCGGTCCCCGATGGGGCCGAGGGCAATATCCATCACCCCTGCTATGTAGCGGAAAGTCAAGTGCCTCGCCAGCAGAATGAATCGATTTTCTGACGCTGTGCAACCTGCTATTCAATCGTCCCCGTTACCGGAGAGACTATTTCACCTGAACGCTGAGAACGGACCACACTTCGGGACGGGTAGTCCCCAGGGGGCAAACGGTCTCGTTCTCGATTTCGGATGAACAGCATCAGAAGCCTCGAATCATTTTGTCGTGTTCACTTGCCTTCCGTTCTTATCGGAACCTCTTACTTGGACAGAACAACCTACCGCTTGCGGCACAATCGAGGACCGCTTCGCTTGGATCGGCGGCGGTCGAGAATAGGCCGTATGGCGCGCTCGTCGGAACTCGCCGCCGCAGCCGAGCGGAGCGGTCCGGTCGGATCCTCGGGTACTCGCCGATGGCGGACGGCAAGAGCCACCCTGGTCTGCCGTTGGGCCTCCAGACCGCGATGCCACATCAACACCGCCAATCGACGCATTACCGCAACCAGGGCGATCTTCTTGTGTTTAGGATTCTTCTTCACAATACGGTTGTAACAAGCCGCGGTTTGTGGATCACTGCCGACCCGCGCCCAACTTGCCGGACAAAGCACCTTGCGTACCGGGGCCGAACCTTGGTGCGTAATGTGGCCTTTATGATCGTCGTCGTTGCCACTTTCAGCCTTAGAGGGCACCATTCCTAAAAAGCAGCTGACCTGCCGGCGGTTTCGGAAGCGGCTCAAGTCGCCCATCTCGGTCAGGTAGACCATGGCGGTCAGCACGCCGATGCCCTTCAGCATGTCCCGTTCCTCTACCGCAAGGGCGTATCGCGAAGGGCGGGCAAGCCTCGTAATAGCCTGGTCCAATTCATTGATTTCGCGCTCCCCGGACTCCCTCTGACGCAGCAGGGTGCCCAAGGATACCCGCCCGCCGGTCCCCAGGGCCGTTCCTGGCTTCGGACTGGCCATACTCACTGACCTGAGCCAATCTCGATACGGCTTGGTCCATCCGTTGCCCAGTCCATCAGGTCGCCGAACTTGGTTACGCTTGAGCAGAAAACCTATTGGGCTCTTGACGCGGGTCAGCTTATCCCCTGCGTCCAGCCTGGCCCGGACGAGTTCTCGGTCGTCACGTGTTTGCGGATCCGGAATCCACCCCGTCGGCAGAGTATTGCCGGCCAAGACATGCCCCCGGACCAGTTGCAAAGGGTCTTCGGCATCCCGCTCGTCGTCCTTGTCCCGCTTTTGCCGGGGCGATTTGGCAATCCGCGTCGGGGCCAGCACGTGACAAGTAATACCGGATTCCGTCAACTCGTCGTAAAGCCCAAACCCCTGGCAGGAAGCCTCATAAGCCAGAACGATCTCCGCTCCACCGGCGGCTTTCGATCGCTTATGAAGCTCCCGGATCATGCGCGCCCGGCTTTCCGGATGGTTGGCGAAGGAAAGCCTTTCCGGATGCTGGCGTCCCAGAGCAACCTTCAATACCAGTGAACGATCATGCACATCCGCACCCACACAGATATACCGTTTCATGGCCAGTCCTCCTGCAGTTGGCGAAAGAAAAATGTTTATCAAAACCACTACAGTACTTTTCTAACGCCTCATTCTGCCGGATGCACTGGCCTTTCTGCTACATGGTGACTTTGGGCATTGGGCGTAGTGGCACAACCGTCCAAGATAATAGTTGGTCCCGCGCTCCATCAGAAACAACTCGACTGGTGATGAACAACTCCAGTATTCTTTTCCGCCTATAATGCATTCAATGCTCGGCTGCGCGCACGTTGCAAGGCTCGAAGATTGGACAAATCGCTGACCCACACCGCCAGATCGACATCGCCGCATTCGTGCCATACTTTGATCCCGGCCCGCCGATATTCCCGAAATCGCGGCACTTTTTTTCAGCGGTACAGCCACGGAGCCAAACAGCATAATCCGGTGAACCGCGGGCAGTTAGGCAAGTTCCTCGGCCACCCTCTCCGCCGCCTGACGAAATTCCCGTTGACAACGAAGCAGGTATTGATTTTGCTGTTCGATGGCCGCATCATCCAGAGAACCATCGTCTTCCCAATACTCAAAATCGTCTAACTCGTCCTCGTCGCGGTCCGGGTCGTCCAAACGGTTCAGGGCACCGGCTCGCGAATCGCCAGGATGAAGTCGGGGAAACTGAAAAACCGGATATTGTGGCTTGTTCCCGGCGATGTTGGAATCCCGGTGGGGAGACGCGGCGTCTCGATTTTCGGCCGGCTTTTCGGATAGAGGCCCCATCTGCTTGCCCGCCTTTTTCCTGGCCGCTTTTTCCTGCTTCGCCTCGTACAGGTCTCGAACCCAGACATGCACCGGCGCTTTCCAAGGCTGACTCTTATTGGGAACGTTTTTCATCAGGTTGCGGGGGCTGAAACCGAGTTCCTTGGCCATCCGTACGGTCTCCGCGTTAAGCCGGCACACACGTTTGGCCTTGGCCCATTCGGCGTCCTGTTTCTTTTTGTCAGCCATGCGAATTGCCTCGACTCTCCTTGAATTGGGGATTGTTACTACCGCTGCGCCGCCGTTGGCCTTGATCCGTTGCTCATCGGCCGTTCTTGTCGGATCGTCCTGACCGGCCATCACAGTATGATTATAATGGAACCGGGCCGAGCGAAACAACGTGGTGCGGAGATCGCAAGCATCACCACTTACCCGTATTTCAAACAACTTAGGCCAGCGCTTGCCGGTGACGAAGATGCGGTCGGTTTTCGCATCGTAGGCGATACCGCTAGGCGAGCCGGCCAGCAGACGATCGAGAGAAGTCATCAGCCCGGAAATATCGACCCAGGAAAGAACTTGGCCGGAGACGGGCGAAATGCGGGCGATACGATATTGTCGCCATACGTTGGCCCAGATCTCGCCGCGGATGAACTCCAACTCGTTCAAGCTGGAGACGGGTACGCCGCCGTCGGTAACTCGCATACGCCCGGTTTCCGCGAATGTGTCCGGAGCGCGGAAATAGAGCGTGGCCGAGCCGTCGCTCATGATGAGTTGGGTACCGTCATGTGTCAGGCCCCATCCTTCCGTGGGATAGGCGAAACGCGACAGAAGGCGGAACGTTCGGCGGTCGTAAACAAAGGCGGTCCCGGATTTCCAGGTGAGTTGAATGAGCTTGTCTTCCCAGAGGGTGATGCCCTCGCCAAAATATCTCCAGGGCAGATCGTATTGTTGCAAGACCTTTCCGGTGGTTAATGCAACACGGCGGATGGAAGAGCGTCCGTGGAGGCCGGTACCTTCGTACAATTCTCCGTCACCGTACACGAGGCCTTGCGTGAATGCGTTCGGGTCGTGCGGGAAGGTGTTGACGATCTCGCAAGGATAAACCCTCGCCAAAGGCGGCTGGGCAGCGGAACAGCCCGCGAGCAGACACAATGCACTCAGCCAAACGAAGTCCAGGCCCTGAAGCAGCGGCACCAACGGATAGAACCGGGTTGGAGAGCATGATCGGGGCCTCCTGGGGCGGAATGCGAATCCAGTTGCCGTGACAAGCCGCGTCCACATCATGAGGATGCCGCTAACTTAACGATTTTGAAAGTATAACGATTCTATGAACGCCAAAGAACCGCGCAAAGGTCTCGCACCAGTCCGGGGGTCAAGACGCCGGGCCAAAGCAGGGCGTAAACGTCGACCACCCGACTTGGAATGAACTTGCCGCGAAACTGCTGCAACCCGGAGAAACGGAAAAGGTGATCAAAATATCCTATCACGCGCCCCAGAACGCCCCCGTCCCGCGGTTGTTGCGCGCATCTGGGCTTTTTCGGGTCGTAAAACGGAACGATTCCACCAGTGACGAACTCCAGCCCCTCGGTCTGAAAAACCGCCATGGCCGTCACCATGTTCAGTTCATTGCTGCCTCGCAGGGCATCAGGCCGGCGGACAAGATCCTGCAAGTATTGGCCTCGAAGGCTGACGGGAGAGCAGACCAGAAGGCTCTCGATGCGTTCGTCGCCCTCGACGACAAAGTATCGCCGATCTTGCGCGTTCTCCAGTGGCGCCGTCCGCAGGAAGGATCGGCTTCGGCGCTCGGGGCGCGCCCGCATCCAGGCCTCGGTTACATCCTCAATGCGCTTGCGGATATCGGCGTCACGGAGCGGATGGACTTCTCGGGCGATCCCGCCATGTTTGCGGGCATGATTGCAGGCCTGCCGGATTTCCTTTCGGGAGTCTCCACGTATATGCCATGTCCTCAGATCATAAAACGGCTCGGTGCCCAGCCAGACGGAGTGGAAGCTGTCCTTGGGCAGCAGCTCGACGATTCCGCGGCCAATGCCGAGCAGTACCGCATGTTTGCCGCGCGCAGCCGCATAGGCCCGAAAACAACGGATGACTTCCATCGCATCTTCCGGCAGTCCGACCGGATCGCGCCAGGCGATCAACGTTGACAAGCACTCCTGGAAAGGCAGGAAGGCGCGTCGATCGGGTCCCCACATGAGCCACCAGGGATCGTCTGAAATGGCGTGCACCTGCCCGGAAAGCGTTGAGAACCGATCCAGCAATTCCGCCGCGGCGGTCCTGCCGTCGTGGGACGAAGTGATGTCGAATTCCATGGCACCGTCACGCTTCAGCAGGCGCGCGAGCCGGCGCAGGGAAAGCCTGCCAACCTCCGCCAGACTCCGGGTCAAGGGACGCCGACAGCTCAGTCGATCCAGACTCAAGCCTTCCATGCTCGTGGACACGCCATCCTCCCGGTCCGTGGACGAATACCGCGACCGTTTAGGTTGATTATCCTCGCTCCTTGTTTATGTGCAAGGGCGCGTGCATACAGGAAAGATATGGTCTCAAGATGTAAGTGCCGAATGCTTGTGTTTCCCACGATTTCAATTCAACGGGTGACTATTGAATTGAGCAGTAGCCTGCTACGCCGAGACATGCCCGGCAGGATAGCGCTACTGGCGTTCGGAGCGATAGCGATGCTGGTCAGGCGTCGGAGGTTTGGAAGTTAGCTCTCTGCCCTTTGTCTCTCTTACCCTTTACATCCGAGCATAGCGAGGATCGACGTGGAGAGAGGAGAGAGGAGAGAGGAACAGCCATGCTCGTCACCCGATCGATAGCATGACCAGGAGCGCTTGCTTCCGCGTGTCGAGGATCGGGCAGGAATGGCTATCACGGATCGCGCAGTGCCCAAGCGAACTACGTCACCCGCCCCTTCCAGTAGCCGGGCTGACGATGGAGATGCATGACCGCGAGAATATAGAGGGTATCGGCATCCTGGGTGTACAGAACTCCATAAGGAAACCGGTTGGTCTGTAGCCGGCGGATCTGGCCCTCCAGAATCGGCCATGCCAGGGGGTAAGCGACGATCCTTTCGATGGCGGCGTAGATTTCGACGGCGAACTCATGACCCAAACCGGTCCTGCATTCCTCGTAGTAGTTGACGGCTTCGAGGAATTCCGACTCGGCCTCGGGATGAAAAGACCAATTCACGGCTTGAAGCGTTCCCAAATCCGGGCGAACACCTCGGCGCCGGGGACGGCGTGCACCTGACCGGTCTGAAGCTCCGCCAGCCGTCGCTCGGCCACTTGGGCCCACTTCTGGTCGATGTCGGATTCGGGCGGGTTGAGGGTCCGAAGGATGGAATCAGCGATCAGCACCCGCTCCTCAACCGGCAGCGATGATGCTTGAGCGATCAGTTCTTCGGCTTTCACGGGACGATTCTCCTGCACAAGCCCCCCCTCACACCCTATTCAGCTTATCCGAACGGCCCTGCCGTGGCAATGAGATGGTTGTATACCCTTGAAGGTCGGGCCTTACCCAACGGCTCCAGATGATGCTCAAAGGTCTCTTCGATGACCTTGCGGTCCCCGGCCGGCACCTTGTTCAGCACGCAGACCTGCATGGCCCGGGCGATCAATCATCGCGGGCGTGGATGCGAATTCCCTGCTCCGTGACGATCCAGAGCCGCCCGGCAAGGTGTTCACGGTGAAGCATTGGGGCAAGTTGGCGGGTGATGCGCAGGACGTGCTTCTTGCTCTGGGAGGTGAGCCGGAGGACCACGATGCCGGAGTATGACTCGGGAGGATAACGCCGAATATCGGCAAACCCGACATCCAGCGTCATCAGGGCCCGGCCTTCCTCGTGACAGATCTGAATGAGACGCTCATCGTCCGGGCCGCGCAAGTGCTGGCTTGTAACGGTCATCACATCATGGCCGTCGTCGCTCAGGACTTCAGCCACATCCGGGTGCAGGTTCTCATCAAGCTTGAATGCGGTCATGCTACGTCCACGGAAAAGGGAATCACGCGGTCCTTGGCCAACTCCGCGGCATAGGAGATGGCCGCTTGAATATCATTCTGGGTAAGATCGTAATCCCGGGCGATATCCTCGGCAGACTCGCCGCTTGCGAGATTGTCCAGGATGACCGAGACCATCACGCGCGTGCCCTTGATGCAGGGTTTGCCGTGGCAGACGTTCAGATCGGTAATAATTCGGGATCGCCAGTCCATGATCAGTCGCTCCTGATAGACAACGGCATACTTGCCGGGCTCCACCCTATCATTATAACCAGCCAACCTGAATTCTGCCTCCCCCGCCATCGGCCGTTTTTGAGGGTCAGGCCTTACCCAATGGCTCCAGGTAATGCTCAAACATAGATATGCACAAACACGTCCCAGCGATCCAACCAACTGGAGAATCAATCAATCGGCGGATCGAGGAATCGGGCGGCCTTCGAGAGGGTCCGTCGAGATAGAATAATAAAACTTGGAAGCAGCAGCGGACGAACGACGAAAGTATCAATCAGCATTCCGAGCCCCAAGGCGAAGCCCAATTGCTGGAGCATCTTGATCTCACCCACGACCATGCTTCCCAGCGTGACGGCCATAATCACACCGCAGGAGGAAATCACCCGGCCCGTATGCACAAGGGCACGGCGCGTGGCCGCCGCGATGTCCAGACCGTGGGACTCCTGTACCAGTCGAACGGCAAAGAACAGGTTGTAGTCCTGCCCGACGGCCACCATCACGATGAACAGAAAAACCTCCACCTCCCAGTCCAGTCCCGGACTCCCCATCAGTTTGAAGACCCAGTAAGTCACGCCCAGCGTGGCTAGGTAGCCCGCTACCGTCGAGGCCACCATGAACAACGACAGCATGACATCGCGCAGCAACGCCGCGACGATCAAGAGGATGACGAATAAGGACAGGATGGACAGGCGGTGAAAGTCGCTCTGCGTCACATCCCAGAGGTCCATCGTTTCGGCCGTTGCGCCCAGGAGGTGGACTTGAGCCGGGAAGGCGCTCCGGGCAAGCGTACGCTCGGTCGCCGCGCGAATGCGCTCGATGCAGGCCATGGCCGCATGGCTCTGCGGAGGACTATCCAACGTCGCCGAAAACCACATGGCCCGGCGGTCGGGCGAGATGAATTGCGTCTGGACCTTGCTCCCGCCCAGTACCAGCGCGGCGGCGTTCGCCAGAGGGCTATCACTTCGACCGAGAGGGACCGTCAATCCGCGAATATCGGACAACCCGGCCGTCCCGCGCAATTCGGAGACAATGCTGGCCGAGACGAGAACCCACTGCTCCACCGGTTGCGCATGGGGGCTTACGACAAGCACCTTGGTCTGAGAGATATCGCCCACGCTCCAATGTCGCCGGATGATATCCATCCCTCGGCTGGCGCTGTACCGGGCGGGCAGACTGGAATGGGCATCGAAACTCCAGGAAAGCGTAACCGCCCGCAGCGCGGGCAACCCCAGGACGGCCACGGTCAACAGCAGCACCAGCGCCGGCCGACGGGTCACGAAGTCGGCCAATGATTCCCAGCGATCCTGTCGATGCGGTAAATCACCGGCCGGGAAGTCGCGCTCCTCGCGTCGGGGCCAGAACAGTTTGGGACCGATGATGGCCACCGCCGCCGGCACCAGGCTGACCGAGGCAATCCCGGCCACCAGCAACGCCAGCATGATGGCCGGGCCCATATCACGGAAAACCCCAAACCGTGCGAGGCAGAGCGTTCCCAAACCGGCAACCGTGGTCGCGGCGGACGCCGTGATGGCCCCAATGCTGGTATGCAACGAGAGGATGAGAGCTTTCATCGCCGCCTTGCCTGCGCTGAGATACTCCTTGTACCGACTGATAAACAGAAGGGAGTAGTCCACGCTGGCCCCAAATAAAAGCAGCAGCATGAAGAGTCTCTCGGCGGTGCCTATGCCGAATCCCAGCCCCTGACCGAGGACGGCAAGTTGAGTCGATACGGCCGTCAGTATGCCAATGGCTGCCAATGGAACGGCGGCCGCCAGCGGCGCTCGATACACCAGGAGCAACACGACGATGACCGCAACCACCGTGACCGCAAGGGTCTTGTCGTGGCTGCGTTCGTGTGCCAGGAGGTAGTCGCGGCAGAAACCGGCCCCGCCGGAAATCGCGGTCTGCAATCCGGCGGCAAACGGATAGGCATCGACGATGGCGTGGACGCGATCAACCATGCGAACGGCATCAATCGAAGTATCCTTGTAGGGCAGGAAAAGGCAGACCATGGCGGCCTTGCGGTTGGCGCTGATGAGCGGGTTCCTGCTCCCCATCATTTCCAGGGACTTCGGTGTATGCAGGGTGGTGTCGTGCAAGAGGCGGGGGTCTTCCCCAACCTTGGGATCGATCAGCCGTCGGCCGATTTCCTCGGCGTCGGACAAATCGCGGGGCGTTAAGGCGGCGTCCGCCCTTTCCAGAACGACCACGATCTCGCTTTTCCCGCTCTTGTCACCGAAGCGTTCGGCATATTCATCGAGTGCCCGGTAAAAAGGCGAATCGGGGGGCAATAGGTCTCGCGTCAAACTGGCAGTGGAATCCGCCGAGGGAACGAGGAGGAGCAAGGCGGCCATGGCCACCAGCCACAGGACAACAACCTGCCAGCGAAAACGAAAAATAGTGGTACCGATTCTCATTCCGAACAGACTGCCGTCCTCAAAGGCCGGTATCGAGAGCGCCACCTGCTCCCAAAAAGCTTTGACCCGCCTCCGTCCATATTACCACCTGTCCGGCTAATCCGTCACCTTGCAAGTCCACCACCGCTAGCCGCGGCATAAATCACCCACAACCGCGGGGCTATTGAAAGTTAGGGTTCTAACGACTTCCAGCATGGAAACGATATGTATCATACCTCTCAACAGTCATCACGGAATGGCCGATAGGCAAATGGCGGCTCTTGATCCGAGCATATAGGATGTGTTATTATTAGTCTTTGAATAAGCACCTGGGGGAAAGCTCATCAATGAGTGGAGGATATACCGTGAAAATGAGAACGATGTTTGGCATGTTACTAACGGGCCTTTTCCTCATAGGTTGTGATTGGGGAGAAGGCAATGGAAATACGGTTCCTGACGATTCCCGTGTTCGTTTCAATATCCGGGTGGTAGCCGACACGGCCGATAACCTTGTGGATTTGAAAAAAATCACGGACGCGCTGGAATTGAAGGGCTTGACCGCGACACTGCTCTTAACCGCTGATTTCGTACAGGCCCACTGCGAACAGGTGCAGGCTTATCAGGAAGCCGGTTATGAAATCATGGCCTACGCCCCCGCCCAGGAGGTGGACGGCCAGAGCGTCACCCTGTCCATGCTTACCGAGCAGGAACAGGCCGACTATCTACAGGCGATCAAGGATGCTTTCGACGCGTGTCTGGTTATCCCGGCCGAAGGATTGGGTTCCGCCGAGTTTGACCAAAATGAAGACACCTGGCGTATTTTGGATGCACAGGGTTATGCCTACAACCTGGGTTTTCTGGCCCACACTTGTCAGAATCTTTGCGGCCACGAGGGCGCGTTCTTGCCGTATCAAGACGAAGCATACGCATTCTGGGCCGTACCCATGTGTGCCGTTTATATCGACAAGCAGTGGATCCCGCTCAGCGATGCCTATTTTATCGATCGGCTCGAGGCCGCGGGCTGGGAAACCATGTTGAAAGATCAACAGTTGAATCTCATGGAGAGTCTTAATCGACCGCTGATGGTCGAAGTGCATGCCGGACTCACCGGCGCAGACGAGGAATGGTTAAACGCCCTTGTGAATGTTGTTACGGAAGCCCAAGAGAAAGATGCCGTCTTTGTGTCCGTTAAGGAACTGGTCGAATGGGCTTCCACGGAATATTGCGCTCCCTGTCAACAAAAGCATCGGGACAACCAAGAATGAACACCTGACGGCCGTTTGAATCCAACCGGAACGAAGCCGCTCTTACTGCCTGCGTAATTGGGTTGTCATGGGGTTACAAGTGGTTCGGTTAATGTCGGCACGTGACGATTCCGGGCGAGCTCGCCTGCCTCTGCCACCGTCAAGGTGAAGGCGTTTCCCAATCCGTGATGGCATCGCTGACACACGGCAGCAGCCGGTACGCCGCCCGACCTGCCTTGCTCATCCAGGCGGACCTGCGCGCCGTCTGTGGAAAACATGTCCGCAAGGTCGAAAGCATACGTATCGATGTGCATAAGGTGGCTTCGGGTATCGCCTATGGAAACGACTTCATCACCCGGCAACTCTACGAGACGACACGACGCATTGCTCGCGATAAGCGGCATGTGACAACTCTCGCACCGCAGGGTCTCCACGTAGTCACCCCATTGGAACACATTATTTTCGTGGGAGGCCATATCGACATCGGCATGGCAACTGACGCAGGCATTGCGTAATCCGTGGTCCCGATCATGGAGGATAGAGGCGTGGGGATCGTGGCAAATCGTACAGGAGAAACCTCGATGCGGACCGGCCGCCACCTCGGCGAATTGCTGACGGCCGATGATGCTTCCCTTTTCGACCGCAATCACGTCAGGTTCGTCCGGGTTGACATGGCATGTCCCACAGACGGTACCGAGCGTGTCCACAACCATTTCACCGGCAGCCGGATCCACAAGATGACGACTACCCGGACCATGGCAGGCTTCGCACTGTACCCCCGTCTCCGACCAGGTTCCCTCGATACCAAGCCGGTTATCCTGCCGCCGGCCCCCATTCATGGCCAGGGACTCAGGTCCGGTGGTATGGCAGCGAAAACAATCATAATCAAAGGGAAGGGACGCAACCTGCTCCGGTTTGTACGGGACAAAAGCGGCAGGCAGCAGGGCCGCGGGATTGGCCAGATTGTATTGCGCAAGCGTATCGGCCGTACCGTCGGTAAAAAGGAAGCCTTCGGTATCGACGAAAAGGGCCGATTTCGCGAAGCCACCCATGAGATAACTGATATCCGACCATACGAAACCCGCCGGTGGGTTCGGAACGGTACCGAGGGCCGGCGTGCTGGTAAAAGCCTCAACCCTCGTCAAGGCCCGGCTGTGGCCGTGTCGGTCGTGCAGCGTCCCCGGATCCGGATGGCAGGCCGCGCAAGTAACCGTACCAACATACTTGGCCGGGGTATCGTCCCCATTCGGTGGCGGATCAACCGGAGGCGGAACGATACCCGTACCACATCCGGTATATGTAAGTATGGCGATCAAGCCGGTGGCCAGCAACAGACCGGTAAACAATCCGGTTTTGCCAGAACTTAGATGACTCAACCTGACCCACATCATTCATGTTCCATGGTTACAGATACACCCATAGCATAAACATTGTCGACGGCCAGAGCAAAGCCGGCGACCATATCTACATGGTAGATCATACAATTTCAGGCATTTGAACGGATACCGACTGCTTGTTCTTCCGGAAACTCAACAACTTTCAAGGCGATGTTTCGAGGGTCGCGCCCCCAAGGTTGTCGATGAATGGCCGGCGTTTTTCCGGATGATGGTAGTACAGGAAGCGGACAAGCCCCTCGCTACCGTGGCAGGAACTGCATAGATTGGGGACGGTGTAGGGTCGCAGCATCGTCTTCCATCCGCGAAGTTCTGACTCGCTGGCCGTCAACACGGAGATAACCGACAGGCCGGTTAATCCCGGGCGACCATGAGGCAGATGGCAGGTCTGGCACGTTACCCTTCCCTCTTCGCCCAAGCGGCCCTGCTCGTCCGCCAGCGGCAGAAAACCAGGTTGATCGCTCGTCACTACATTCCGTACGGGAAAAACCGGGTGCCAAGTCACCTGAATCACCGTGCGCTGATCGCCCGCGTCGTGACATTCGAGGCAAGTCTTCATATCCGGAGGCAGTCGGTCGTTTGCCTTGGTAAGTTGCTGCAACCCCGGCCGCTCCGGAGTGACAGCATGTGTCGTATGGCAGGGAGCACAGAATCTAGCTGAGCGATAGTCATTCACAGTAATCAGGTGCCGCTGGATGTACTCCTGGGAATGTCTGGTTTTTTCGATAGGCCAGGTGTTCGGATGACATGAAAGGCATACCTCCGGCGATTTACCCTCGCCATCGCCTCGCATCAAGGCGGCGCTGACACGGGAATCGCCATGCACGTCATGGCAACTGGCACAGCTCACGGAGCCCTCCAATGATTTCCTGCATTGCTCATCGTAAAGCGGGTAACGCGAATCGACCAAGGTGCTCTTCCCGGCCGTCGATGGGCCACTCGGATGCTCAAGAGCGGGCGAGGGTTTAGCATTGGTCGGCGACTGCTCTACATGGCAGGCCAGGCACATCTCATCAGGTTTTTCCGGATGATTGGCCGTTGCCGACCAGAGCAGTGGACTGCTCGTTTCGTGAACGCCGTGGCAGAAACCGCACTTGCCGGTCTCGGTGGGCCCGCGATTGCGTGCATTCCGCAAATCCGGCTTATTCCCGAAATCATGGTCACCCGCCAGCTTAGTGAGTTGGCTCGGGTGACACTCGCCGCACATCCGATCACCTTGATCGATCAGAAAATAGCCATGGTCTGTCTGATGCGGATCATGGCAGCTCACGCAAACCAGCCGATATGAGTCGGCCGGTTGCGTACTCGACCATTTGAATAACCCGTTTGACGGGACGCGATCCCAGGCCAGATCCAATGGGTGTCCAAATGACAGGCCGGTGACTTTCTCCGCGCATCGCCCCGCCTGATGACACGTGGCGCAAGTTCCCGATTCATCGGTTGACTGTGGGTCCGGACGCCGGGCGTATTGATGCGCACCGTGGCATACCCCGCACGGTCCACTCTGCGCGGGTGTCTGGCCGAGACGGTTGCGCTCGAATGGGGCATTGGAACGCAGATCGTGAGGCGAGTTTAACATTGCCTGCTGATCCGGATGGCAGCGGATGCACAGACGACTATCGTTCAATGTATCGGCAAGCAGGTAACGTTCCGTGGCGCCCTGATGGATTTTATGGCACGACAGGCAGGTGAGGGTGTCATTTTCACCGATACGCACACCCATGTCAGCGATGGCCTGGCGTTGAAGGTCATTCGAGAGCGGCGGCGTTTGCGGATGTCCGTGATCGACCTCGTTCAGCCACAGGCCGGGGCGTAGTTTGGTGTGACAACTCAGGCACAACCGGCCCCGGTCGATATCCGGCACCAGGAGATGATGCTCACGCGGGCCGTGGGCCATGTGGCAGAGGCGGCAAGTAAGATCGCTGGGATCAGGCCCCTGACGTGCGGAGCCTTCGAGCAGATCCTCGGGAATGACCCACGGCATTCCTCTCACGGGGTGGGCGCCGACGGCCACCCCCCTGTTCATATTAACGTGACAGGCCTCGCACAACTCGCTACCGGTTTCGCTTCTTCTCAGGAAGATGGCCGTGGCCATATTTTCATCGGGTTCGGACGCATGGGCAGCATGGCACGTGCGACAGGCAATTCGACCGTTGACCAAGGGAAGATCGGCAGGCACCTTCATGGAGGCCGGCGGTTCCACACCGTCTCGATGACCGTGTTCCTGCCAGACGAGCCGCCGTGAATCAACAACGGAACCATCATGGCATGACAGACACATTTCCGAGCGGCTCGCGGGCGACTCGGCCGTATCATCGGACAAGGAATCGATTTGTTTTGTGTCGGCCCCCGGCACCAAGGGCTGCATCCATTCGATATGGCAGATCGTACATGCCTTGGGCTGCGTAGGCGCGGCCAGTGGAAGCGACGGCATTGTCACACTGCCGGGCTCCTCTTTTTCCGTGATTTGGAGTCGCCTCACCCGACCGGGCCGGGCTTCAACGACGTAAAGTCGGCCTTGCCCATCGAAGGTCAATCCTGTCGGCGTGTCGAAACGCATCGGCTCGCCCTGGGAATCGTGTAGAACGCCGATGAAGCGGCCACTTATTTCAAATATCTGCACCATGCCCAGCAGGCTGTCACTGATCCAGACTCTATTCAGTGCATCACAAGCGATGCCTTTAGGCCGGTACAACTGGCCAATCCCAAGGCCGTAGTCTCCGATGACACCAACGGCTTGCCCATCGCTTTTCAAAATTTGCACTCGGCTGTTGATAACATCGCTGACCAGCAGATTCTGACCCTGGCCGCGAGCGATCATGAAGGGGTAGTGGAAGCGTCTCAAAGTCTCGCCTTGTCCTCCAATAGTCGCCACCTGTTGTCCTTGCCCATTCAGATGAAGCAGTCGGTGACTATCGTTATCCACCACCCAAACGCCACGGTTGTCGGGCAGCGGCAACATATCCGTCGGGTCAGACAAAGGCGTACCTTCCGCCGGCGGGACGGTAATCAGTCGATCAAGGTGGCCATCGGCGTTACAAACCAACAGACGCCCATGGCCGGTATCAGCAATCCACAACCGATCCGCCGCGTCGGTCTTAATCCCAAGTGGTCGGGACAATGATTCCTCGCCTACCGTTCGAATCTCTCCGATTAACCGCCCTACCGTATTGAACTTGACGATGCGGTCGTTAGCCCCATCCGCCACGAAAACCGTCCCCGTCGAATCCACGGCAACCGCGGAAGGCAGAATCATGGCCATCCGGTCAGGCGGCGCGCGAAACTCGTCGCTTTCGCTCGCGATAAACATGGTCCGCGCGGAGACCGGCGCAACCGTTCCCAAGATCAGTAGCCAGATCAGCGGCAGCCAGCCATAGCCAGCCATTTTTCGCTTCAATTCCATCGAAATCCCCCGTCGTCATCGTCAAGGCGGTTGTCTTGAAGCGATACCTCAGCTATCATGGCCACCTCAGCGTGTCGCGCCACATCGGTTGCGTGGGGCTCGCGGTCATTGGCCGTGCCGCCCCAAACCGATTCATGCGTTTTACGTAAACGCCATTTGCTTTCCGGGAGACATTGATCATGGCCGGTTCCGGGCAGGCTTCCGGCAAGGCTGATTCCAGAAATTCGCGGACGGTCATGCCGGATACCGGGAGCACACGCCGGCAGTCTCGTTGGAGACGGTGGCTGAAGCGATTCGTTCTCGTTCTGACCATCGCCATGATCGTAATGGCGGTTGGGCTGGTAACGGTTGAAAGCTACACTGCCAGGCCTTCTTTCTGCGGCTCCTGTCACATCATGGAGCCTTATTATCAATCCTGGACACACGATACCCACGGTTCCGAGCTCACGGTCGCCTGCGTTGAATGTCACTACGCCCCCGGCGAGCAGTACACCCTTCGCGGCAAGTTCCGCGGGCTTTCGCAGGTGGCCAGCTATTTCAGCGGCCGGTCCGGCTCCGGCCGGCGGCGTGCTTACGTCAGCGATGCGAGCTGTTTGACTTCCGAGTGCCACGGAGACGGGGACTACCTGCATAAAGCCGTTTGGGTGGGCGAACCGAAAACCGAGACGCGTCCCACCGATAGTCAAAACGTCGAGGGTGTATGTCCATCCTCGGTTAAATTCGATCATCGCAAGCATTTGGAGGTGGCCGGTCGCCTTGAGGAGACTGTCAAAACGCTTGCCCAGACCGTTGCGCGGTTGAAAACGGTCCTGGGTAAAGACGAAACTTATACCGCTCTCGCTCGCGCGGTGGTTTCGGTAGCTCCGTCCATCGAGCGCGACGCACAAATTCGCGGATTGCTCAAAGAAACGGGGACCGCAGTCGTCGAGGCCGACGCCCTGGCCTGGGGACGGCTGGAACACCTGAAAACCCGTCTGGAACAACTTAACGGCCTGACCTGTGCCGCCTGCCATACCTACGACGTTTCGGGGAAAAAACATCTGCTCGTTGAACGGCAGACATGCTTCACCTGTCATTTCAGTCACGAGGCCTTCAATCGCGAAACCGGCGAATGCCTGCGGTGCCACAAGGAACCGACGCATCAGATCGTCGTGCATGAGGCGCCCACCAGTCAACCAAGCGCAATCATGATGGATCATCGGGAAATCGTTCGTCGCGACATTGACTGTGTGAGTTGCCATGCGGACGTGGTGCGAGGGCAAGGCCAGGTGACGGTTCGCGACTGCTCGCGTTGCCACGATCAGGATCGGTATATTTCGGAATTCGCCGAGCGAACCACGAAACAGGTCGAAGAGTACCACCGCGTCCATGTCGTCGCCCAACATGCCCGCTGTGACGATTGCCATGAGACGATTCAGCACGAACTGGCGGCACCGGCCACGACAACATCGCCCGAAGGTTTTCTGCAAGTTGTGCTCGACAACTGTCAGCATTGTCATCCCCATCATCATCGCGAGCAGGTTCAACTCCTGACCGGCACCAGCGACGATGGAACCGCGATCACCATGCCCAATACCATGTTCGGCTCGCGCATCAACTGCCGGGCCTGCCACACACAGAGCGGTTCAGACTTCAAGGGAGCACCTCTGATCAAAGCCGCGGCCTCCGCTTGCGTCGCCTGCCACGATGAACAATACCGCTCGATACTCGATCAGTGGATTCACGAAATCGCGAACCGGCTGAAGGAGTGCGACGAGACCCTGAAGAACCTGGACCAGCGCATCGCCCAAGCCCGATCCGAGGGGCATGATATACCCCCCCGCGTAATGGATCTCACCGCCCAGGCTCGTGCCCATGTGGATTTTCTGCAACTGGGTAACGGTATTCACAACCGGGCCTACGCCTTGCTCCTGCTGGACATCAGCGAGGGCAATCTTCGGGAGGCGTCCGATCTGCTGCCGGCGCCTTAATCCCCGTCGGCCCGCGATCAGTGCCGGTGCCGGAATCATGCGTACTCGGTCATTTTTATTCATGACAGACATAACAGGAATCCTTGTCGAAGCCGCGCAGCCGCAGATTCGTCTTTTCCTGTCCGGGCGCATCGGCGCCATCGGCAAGCACACTCCACGATGGAAAAGTTCCTTTCTGATGTGGATTATGACAGGTGGCACACACGATGCGCTGGTTATTCTCCAACGGTAAACGAGTTAAAGTCATCTCTGCGGGCTGAATAAGCGGAAATAGCAGATATTCCGGCCACGGGAGCGCCTCAAAAATCAACATCCTGGTCCGCATCGGTTCGGCAACTTCACAGCCGATATGACCGGGCTCGAAATAATCCAAATGGCTGGTATGACAAACGGCACACAAGGATATGCCGTCGGTCCGAAGCTGCGGCTCGCCGGTCGGAATGGGAGGACCGTCCAGCTTGAATGATGGCAGGTGACAGTACCGACAAACGTTCGGATTGGGCTGTCCGGATTGGTCCAGCATCAGGTGGACGTTGAATCGACCTCCATCCGGCCGGAAAGCGGCCACATGACATTCACCGCAGAAGGCCAAAGGGCCTTGTCCGGATACCGGTCGCAAAAAAACGCCGTTTGACGTTGGGCGCGGCTGGGGGTGATCACAGGCAAGGCGAACATCGTGACAGGTAAGACAGCTCAGTGCGCCCTCTGGGGCCGGCCAGTTGTCGGGACGCCGCACATGCTCGCCGACAAAAACCCGGCCCACGGGATGCACTTCGCGGGAGGCCTGTATACCGTCATGGCATTGCCAGCAGAGGTCGTTGACTTTTTGCGGATCCACCGGGAGAACGCGGTTTTCCTTTTGCTCATGGCAATATCGACATCCATCATTCGACCAGTGTGGATTGACGGCAGGATTAACCGGCCGGCGGGCAGCCGGAGCCGCGGAGGTCGGTTGATCGGAAGAGCCCGAAATCATGCCGATAGCCGCGATGGTAAGGGGCGCGATAAGCAGGATGTTCCGCGCTTTACCGCGCATGCTCAGTCTCCTGGTCAGGTTTATCAAAGACACCGAACAGCAGCAGCGAATCGCGGCCGAGCGAATCGGAAACGACGACATATCCTGTCGTTGGACGGGCATCGCCTGCAACACTTTGGGGGAGAGCCAACATTTGTTCCGGCAACAAAGTCACGACACCGAATGGCATCGTCAACCCTGTCCACGTCGTGGATTGTTCATGCACCTCCGTAACAAAACGGCCATTCCCATCAAAAACAACGACAGATTGGCGGCCGGCATCCGTAACCAGCACCAGCCCACCGTTGGTCACACATACCTGCTTGGGACGCACAAACTCGCCACGGCGCTGGCCGGGCCGTCCAAGCGGATCGAGCCATCGCCCATCCCTGTGATAGCGGAAAACGCGACCGCCGACCGCGTCGACGATGAGCAAAGTTCCATCCCTGGTAAGAGCCAGACCCGTCGGCGCGACCAACCCCGGTTGCGATCCTGGCGGAGTCAGACTATCGAGCCATCGGCCTGACGCCAGATCCCGGCGATCGATTCGGTGGCCTTGGACATTGCCTATGTAGAGGATATCTCCGTCCACCAGAAGCCCCACCGGACGAAATTCATTACCTGATCCGTCGGGTGGCTTAATCTCCTCACGGAATCGCTGGTCCGCATCATAGCGAAGCACGGCCCGGAGGTTCGTATCCGCGACGTATACATCGTCATGGCCTCCAACCGCGACGGCCACCGGGCAACGCGGGCGATGAGCCCGATCGCCCCAGATCATGCTGCTGCCGTCTTCCATATTCACGGCCACAATCTCCGAACGTCCCTGGTCGCAGACCAGAAGGAGTGATCCAAGGGCGGCCATGCCCTGAGGATTGCGCAGCACGGTCTTGCCTATGTTATTCGGCCCGTACAAAAATCGCTCGATGGGCGGGGTTCGATCAAAGGTCGGGAGCCGATGCATCAGATTGCCGTAGAGAACAAGGCGCGGACAGGCGTCGGCCGAGGGAAAATGCAAAGGCTTAAACTCTTGCGCGGCGCGATCAAGCGATGCGCAGCCGGCCACCAACAGATCGGCTAACAGCACAAGGCTGATCGCTCCCCGCATAAGAACTCGGCTTATTTGATGTGACAGGACAGGCACAGTGCGCTCCTGCGGTTGGACATCACCAGCATCTTGTCCACGCCCGATCGATTATGCGGATCGTGGCACGAAATACATTCGACCCGGCCTTCCGGCAGGCAAATCTGGCCAGCCGCGGTAACCATGGATTCGGCTCGATATTCACGGCGGTCGCTTGGGTATGGCACCCCGATGGGGTGGTCCCGCCAATAAAAGTCGTCCGGCACGCTAAATCCGTCACGAACGCCCACCAGCATGGCATGACCGGATCCCAAAGTTGAAGTCGCGACCGTCCCGTCATGGCAGCCAAGGCAAACCAGGCTGGTTGGTCCGGGCGTATAGCGGTCAACGGCGAAAACACGTCGCTGTCCGGCGATGCGGTATACCTCGATGGTTGCCGGTTGCGTGGTCGGCACCGTGCCGGCGGGTTGGGTTGCGGGGCGCACGGCCATCATGTGGGGAACGTGGCAACCGCTGCAGGCCGTTCCGGCACCGCCCAGGACTTCGGTGAAGTCATGCTTGCTGCCAATCAGGCTTCTTCGGAAATCGGCAACCCGATCCTTCGCATCACCGGGACGCAACTCAGACGATGCGGGCTGATCGACGGCCCCGCCTGGAGTTATTCCCCCGAGCAGCAGAACAACCGTGAATAAGAACCTCATGTCTGATCTCCCATCTAGGCAGGTCGCGGAGATAAAACCGCCGCGACCCGTTCACTTTGCATACTCAAACCGCACGTGAACGACCCCGTGGCAGGTCAACGTACAACTGCCACGATAACTCCCGCGGTACTCGTATTCGATTCTGGATCCCAATCCACCCGAAGCCGGCTGGACAATGGAGCGATCAAAGTTAATCAGGTTACTGTGGTTCCTGCTGTTGCCCTGGGTACGACTGATCCCGTGGGCATCGTGACAGGCGGAGCAGGGCGAGCGCCCGTTGACCACATGGCGATTGTGCAGTGGGAAGCTTTCGTTGTTGAGAATGCTGGTCCGATCATGGCAGCGATAGCAGAGCGCGTAGGCCGTGGCGCTTTCGGCCGTATAATCGCGCGTCGAATAGTTCGCGATGAGCAGCGGCGCATAAATGGATCCGTGCGGCCCCGCCCGGCGATTCGCCGAGACAGCGGAGCCGGCATCGGAATTGTGGCAATCCGTGCATTTGACCAGCGAACCAACTCGCCAGGGACTGATAAGGCTGACGACATTCAGATTATTCCTCGGGACCACGATCGGATGGAACGAGGGATTCGAGGGCTGGAATTCGAGCCGCGTGTTGGTCTGATGCACGTCACGGGTAATGGTCGTGCTCCAGGGACGAGACAGGCTGTCGGCGTGACACTTGAAGCAGACTTCGTATTCCCTCATCGCCCGGTCCACCGGCCGGCCGAGGATATTCAATCCCGAAACATAGCGCATTGTGTTGTCGATCAGTTCCGGAACCGTCCCGCCCGTCAGGCTGACGAAATTACGCGCGGTGGCATGGGGATTATGGCAGTCCGCGCAGGTGACGTGCCGGGGCATAGTCAAAGGATTCTCGGCCGGATCATGACGGCCAAAAAGAAGTTGCCCGGCATGGGCACTGGGCTTGCGAATCTCCGTCTCGATGTTTGTGCCGGCCACGCTGCCGTTGTGGCAATTGAGGCAGTTGTCCTCCGGATTCGCGAACCGCAGCAAGCGTTCGCGTCCTTCGGCCGAGTGAATCTTATGACAAGCCCCGCAGGCGTTTTCCGCCACGGTGGCAAAGGGGAGACGCTCCCGCATATCGACCGCCCGGCCGCGAATCACCGCGGGACTGATGGCGTGACTGCCAATGGACCAGCCGTCCCGTTTGTGGCAGGACAGGCAGATCGATGATCGAACATTGGTGATCCGCAGAAAGTTACCCAAATGGTTGTTGTGGGGATCATGACAGGTGGTGCAGTGCATTTCGCCGTGCTTGCCCAACGGCAGCTCCCGCGAGACCACATCGGGATTGCTCAACTGATGATCGCGCCCCGCCAGCGCGCGGTCATACCGGAAACCGATCGGGTGATCATCCGAAAGATCCACGGACACACTGCCCGAACGGGGATCGAGCGTGCGACGACTCATAACCACGATCTCATCCGGTCGGCTGGCGAGCAGGCCGATAGCCAGCGACCCGTCATGGCAACTGAGGCACATCTTCGATGGACCGCTCGGCTGGTCAATACGGGCGTCGGTCGTCGAACTTTCATAAATACGGTAGTGGGTGGGCGGCATGTGGCGGTTCCACAGGGGGCGTTGCCCGGTCGCGTTATGCGGCGTGTGACAGAAGATACAGACTTGCTCTTCCTCCATGGCGTGAACTCTGCCCGGACCGGTGGCGCTCAGATCGTGGGCGGATCCCACGATTGTTTCGCGACCCGCGAAGTCACCTCTCCGCGGTTCAGCCGCGAACAGGAGGGTTCCCGCGCCGAACACCCCAAGAGCCCATAATGTCCATCGCCTGCTTCTCATCATAGCAACAACTCAAACACTTGGATTCGCCGATTATATGTATCCGCAACCCAGATTCGGCCTCTGGCATCGATGGCCATACCCGCCGGAAGGCTGAACTCACCCACGCCGCGTCCCTCATGCCCAACACATAGCAGGAGCTGCCCATCCGGCGTGAAAGCCTGTAAGTTCTCGAAATGCGTGTCCACAACCCAGATATTCCCCTGCGGATCAAAGGCCACGCCCTTGGGCAACGACAAATCGCCGGCGGCATCGCCCTTTCTGCCGATCTCGCCTATGAAAGTCCCATCCGGTCCGAGACGTTGCAAACGAAAGTTCATGGAGTCGGCCACCGCCAGCGTCGGCCCGGGACCACAGGCAATATGCGAGGGGCCGTTGAACTGGCCGGGCCCGCTACCACGTGTTCCGAAACGGAGAACACAATGACCTTGCGCATCAAAGGCCAGTATCGCATGCCCCGCGGAATCCGAAACGTAACAAAGACTGTTCTCCGGACAGAATGCGACACCCGCCGGACGTTCCAGAACATCATTACCGATCCAGCGGGACGCCGGGCCATCCAGAATCGCCAGGGCACCGACCTTGGCATCGGCCACCCAGATGGCAGTGCCGACCCACGCCACGCCGACCGGACACGCTAATCTTGTACCGCATCGCCCCACCGTAGTCAGCCGGTCATACCGCCCTGCCTTGAAGTCGAGGAGATGCACGCACGCGCCGTTGGTGTCGGCGACGGCCACCCGCTCACCGTCGGAATGCACGGCAACGGCATGCGGCGTAACGAACAAAGCTGGCGGCTTGGGTCCGTGCAGCAGTTCATCCCAGACCTCACTCATACTTTTCTTGGCATGGACATCCGGGCTGCCCGTGAGAGAGCCCAGGTACTGCACTCGGGCGGTGTCGGGCGGCTTGGGCCAGACCACGGGCGGGCTGGGCGGCGTCAAAGGGGATACCGAAACCTGAGAACAGCCGGCCGCTGTAAACATAAGAGTCGTGAATCCCAGGCTTGCGGAGTATCGGCGCGCCTTGGTCATGGCATGTTCTCCCGGGGTGAGAGCAGATGCGTGAGGTTCCGCCGGACGTTGAGAAAAACCCCGAACCCGCTGTCCCGGTTCTCGGCGATCGACAGCAGATCGTACTCCAGGGTCAGCTCAATGGTCAGCGCCCCTCGTACATATTGAAAGCCACATTCCAGATCGACGCCATGAGTGGTGCCATCGGCCGTGTCATCCTCCCATCGGTAGCCCAATCCGTTCTTGAGTAAAAGCATCTGATTAATGCGAAAATGATCCTTGATATCGATGTCCAGCCACCAGACCCGGCGGCGGTCCCACCCGCCCTCGAACCAGTATCGCGACAGTTCACCCGTAAGGTCAAGAGAGTGGTTGAGGGAACGCACCAACGCCGCCCGGCCGGTGAAATGAGCGGCATCGTACGGTTCGATACTGTCGTCATATAGCTCATACTCCATACCGGTCGACCAACGATCACGGTCGAAACGTGCCCCCAGGCGGTGACGATGGCTGTCGTATCGATCCCAGGCGGTGGCCCGACTGGCGTTGACATCCTCGCACCGGCTTTCCAGGGTGTAATAGGGTGTGAGGGCGAATTTGAACGCGTGCTCGATCGAGAGGGAGTTGCGGAAGGTGTTCATGCTGGCATGAGCGGGAATGATGTACTGGTAGTCGAAATACACCACCTCGTTTTCCTCGATGCGGCCGGTGGCAATCCGATTGACCCATACGCGTTTCCCGACCTCGACCGCCACATAATCGACGCCCGCGACGTAATATCTCGTGCGGCGTTCATTATGGGCTAAAATCGATCCGGGGACGATTCCGCGTTCCCGGAGATAAACGGGCCTGGCTCCACCGAGCGCATGCCCTTCCGAGCGAACATAGCGCCGACCGGCGTCTCCATGAACTTCGGTGCGTTCAAACGCGGAGGCCAGGTTGATCGTCAACTCGCCGGTGGAAGTCGGTCGATTGTAGTTCACATCGAAACCACCGCCATACTCGACCGTATCCACGTCGTCATCCGCCGATTCGTACAAACCGAAGGTGTCCAAGGTGATCCTGAGATCCTCCCGCGGACGATACAAGGCCTCGACGTCGAACTTGTGCTGGGTAATGTCGAGCATGTCCTGCTTGATACGGTAAAGGTTATACCGATAGACGGTCTTGAGCTTATCGTTGTGGGTGAGGGTGAGGCGGGGGAGAAATTCGAACTCGTCGCGGGCCAAGTCCCCGTCCTCGTTGTTGTAACGCAGCAAGGTATCCAGCCGGTGCTGCCCGGCCGATCCGAACGCCAGCTCGTGGTTGATACGAAGCTCGTCGCGGCGCGTGTCATAGTGATAGAGGCTACCCTGATAGTTGCTTTCCTCGCGATCATGATCGTACTGGACCCGCAGCTTTTGATCCGGAGAGATGGCCCACGTGTGATCGAGGTAAAACCGGCTGACTTCCAACTCCTCGTTGTCGAGGCGATCGCGATTCCCTCGGCGGGTCACGTCGCTCCAGGAAAGGCCGATTTCCGTCGTGGTGGGTCCGGCCAGAATCAGCGAGGAAACTCCGATCTCCGTGCTGATTTCGTGAAGCGAAGGGAGGAAGCGCCGCGGCAACCGATCATCCGACCGGCGGGCATAGATATTGAAGGAAACGGGCTTGGTCTTCAGGATGTCGATCGAGACATCATACTCGTGCAGGAATCCGTCGCTATCGCTTTCCTCGTAGCTGATCCCGTTGATTTTTTCCTTGAAGCGGGTCTGGGAAAGCCCGAATTCCAGCGCCGCTCGGTACTCAACCAGGTTGGGATCATAGAGATACCCGGCCAGGCTGATGCCAAGGAGTTCATGGAGCCGAAAATCTCGGTTCTCGTGCAGGTACTCGTTCACCCGGCGACCGCCGGAGCGTACCCGGCGTTTCTCGTATTCCGTCTCTATTCCGAGGTAGAGATCGTTGATGTTGAAACCAAACAGTTTGGGGCTATCGGAAACAGGGGCCTCAGCGGAGGCAGGGGCGGTGGCCGTGGGCATCTGCCCCCAGGCGGCCGAGGTAAGCAGCGAAGGGCTGATCTGGAATAAAATCCTGATCACCTTGCCCCGAGGTTCCACACGCATGCGATGATCACCAATTGATAAGAAAGAATGCTCTCGTGCCCGAAACAACTTGATCCGGATCGCTTTGGCCTTGTCCGGCGCAACGGGTCATGAACGCCTTGGGCAACGACCGCGGCGACCCAAGGTTCAGATCGAAAACACCGCTGCCGCCATCTTGACACCGCAGGCAGAATACGTCAATTGTCGATGAATTAACCCACTTGGGGACGCTGAACAAACAGCATCCCACGAACTCTTGTGGAGTAGACTGGTGAGCGAGAATTCCTGGAAAATACTTATATGCCTTGGACCCGGCCGCCACCCATTAAGCAAGCGCCAAAGTAATCAATTCCTCTTGATTCCCAAACAACCGCGAGTTTCCTTGTCACCTGTCTGAAAATAACATATCATGACCCCGATAAAGACGGTTGATGTAGAGAAAATAGTAATATTACCCACGCAAATGATTGGGGAAATACGGGCAAGACGGATATTCGCCCGCCGAAAATCGAAAGGAGAATTGATAATGGCCTCAGGGAAACATCTTGGCATTTTTCTTGCGAAGATCGGCTTGGCCGTCATGATGGGCGTCTTATGTTCAGCGCAAAGTTGCACAAACACGAGCGTGGACACCGACGGTGACGGCGTGCCGGACACCGAGGATCGCTGTCCCTCCGATCCCAACAAGACCGAGCCGGGGGTTTGTGGTTGCAACGTACCGGAGACGGACACCGACGGCGATGGCGCGCCGGATTGTATCGACCAATACCCCGATGACCCGAACAGTATTTATGAGCTTGACGATTGCAACTGCGGTTTAGACGAGGAAGGATAACCGCCGGGTCTTTCCGAGGATATTTTGCCTCACGCCTCTCGTCGTTGTTTCTTGAACAGGCCGAATGCGCCAGGTCCACATTCGACACGCCGGCGGCAAAGACCCGCTCGAATGCACGATGGGGGCCGATTTTCAGGCGGCCCGATCGACCCGACGAATGGCGACGTGGAAAACCGGTCCATGAGCGAGTCAAGAAGCATATTGTCGCGAACATGGCGGAGCGCTATCCTCGGACTGGCAATGATCGGCTTTGTCTGTTGGGGCGGAGGCATTGATTGTACATCTGACGATCCCACCCCCCCCTCTCCGGTGCAAACCTGGCCCACAAGTCTCCACGCAACCCGGCGGGGGAAAACAACGTTTTTCAGCGCCGACAACGGTGGTTTCGGAGCGGTCAGCGGTCTTGATATCCACGATATTTGGTGTCTGAATTGCCACGGAGGCAGCCGGGCGGATGGAACACCCACGAACAGCAGTACCTACCATCCCGACTGCTCCGACTGTCATCTGACTCCGGGCGATGCCGTCGGGGAAGCCATCTGTCTCAAGTGCCACGACCGTCGGCGTATCGAGCTGAACCGATTTACCGATGTGCATCGGGACCAGGGTATGACCTGCATGGATTGTCACACCATCCGGGAAATACACGGCGACGGGACACCCTATCCATCGATGATGGAACCGGGGGCCATGGACGTAACCTGCGAAGGCTGTCACCCGGAACCGCCGGATAACACTTCCCACTCCATCCACCGGCCGCGCGTGCATTGTTCCGCCTGCCACGCCCAGGCAGTGGTCGCCTGCTATAATTGCCATTTTCAGCGCGATGAGGGCGGCGAACGGCCAATCACCCATGTGGGCCCCACCATGCGTAATTTCATGTTCCTTGTCCGACAAACGAAAACCGGACAAGTACATGCCGCATCCATGGTGCCCGCCGTCTGGCAGGACTCGTCTTTCGTTCTGATTACACCCTATGCCTCGCATACCATTACGGCCAAGGGACGGCCCTGTGACACATGCCATTACAACGAGAATGTGCGAGAATATATGGATACGGGCCGGCTCACCATAACCCGCTGGGATGCCGACGTGTCCCAACTCAGCCAGCCCGAAGGGGTGATTCCCATCCCGCCCGACTGGCGCGAAGCCATGCAATTCGATTTCATCAAATATCTGCGTAATTCTGACCTGCCGGAAGACGATCCCGGCCAATGGGATTTCCTCAAATCCGGCGCCGACCTCATGCAGATGATGTACGCCGAGCCCCTCACCGCGGAACAGATAGAGCATCTGAAGGTTCAAAGGTACCGACAGTAAACCAACAGGCCCGTGTACGTATTACGCCTCCACATTTGCCCCCTGTCACGGATAAGCTGGGACTTAGGTTTAACGATGAAAGGTAAAAAACATTTGGTAACGATGCCCCCACGACCTGCAGTCGTTGGAATCGTCGGCCTTGAGCCGACCCGAATTATCCGGTTACAGCGATTTCAAGGCGGTTGCCGATAATAGGGGAATCGGCGGATTTGCCGATCCTGGAGGGAATCGTGCATGAAATTGGTAACCTGGTTCATCCTGGCAATTCTAACGCTGACCGGCACGGGTTGCGTTCTCGTGGATACGCCCAGCGTCCGCGTGGGGGCTATCGGCGCGCCGGCCGGCCAATCCCTTGAACCGCAGAATCCCTCTCCACCATACGCCTCGACGCTCAAGAAAACGATTGACCAGCAAGCCAAAGTCTTAAAAGAATTGAACGAACGAAAATGGGATAGCTTGTTGGACGAATCCGGCGATTGGCTGGAGCACATACGAAAGTTGAGCGGCTATGCCGGCTCTTCCTCCGATCCGAACGCCTTTCAGGATTATTGCGGACGGCTGACCAGGGAAGTGCAGGCCTTGCGAAAAGCCGCTCTCGTCCGGGACGTTGAGGGCTGCAAAAAGTCGATCTTGGCCTGCGATCCAATCCTGGACGAGTTTTGCCGAAAATTCCCGCTGACGGGAACCCCACCCCCGCCAGCCGAGCCGTCGGCCAACCCCGTCGTTCGGGCAAACCGCATCCCTTGATTTCCAACCATTGCTCCTATTCCACCCTATTCATTGGTTTTACCACGGAGGTGACCCACCTCAAAAAGCTGACCATCGATGCTTGTCTTTTGGTGCCGAGGCGATAGGGTAATAGGTGATGCCGGAGAGTAATCGCCATTCCGCCCACGACCTGGACGTACTCATTGACGTGGCCCAACAGATGAGCCGCAGCTTTGAGCTGGGGCCCCTGCTGCAAACCATTGAAAAGGCCGGCCGCGCTGCCCTGCGGTGCGAGCGGGCCAGTATCTTCCTCTACGACCGCGAAAAAGAGGAATTGTACAGCACCGTCGCCACCGGGACGGGGGAAATCCGTTTCTCGGCCCGGCGCGGCATTGCCGGTGAATCGGCCCATCGCCGCACGGTCATCGTCGTACCCGACGCCTACGCCGACCCGCGTTTCAACCCGGAAATCGACCGGCAAACCGGCTACCGTACACGGAATATCCTGTCTATCCCCCTGCTGGTCCCCGACGGCGAGGTCCTGGGCGTACTTCAACTGCTCAACAAAAGCGAAGGGGCCTTCACCGCTGCGGATGAAAACCTGGCCGCCGCCCTCGGAGCGCTGACCGGCATCGCCATCAAGCGACAAATGCTCCTCGATGAGGCCGCCGAGAAACAACGCCTCGAGCGGGAGTTGGACATCGCCCGGGACATTCAGATCGGCCTCCTGCCCCGCGAAAACCCGCGATTGGAAGGTTTTGATGTCGCCGGCTGGAACCGCTCCGCCGACCGTACCGGCGGGGACTGCTACGATTTCTTCCCGGTCGGCGAGGGCCGGTTGGCTATCGCCGTCGCCGACGCTACCGGGCACGGCATCGGACCGGCCTTGATCGTCGCCCAATGTCGGGCCCTGCTCCGGGCGATCACCAATGAGGACGCCGACTTGGCGGCCGTCGCCGGCAAAGTCAACAATCTTCTCTGCCAGGATCTTTCCAGCGGCCGTTTCGTCACCACCTGCTTCGGCATACTCGACGTGCCGACCGCCCGCTTCCGTTACGTCAGCGCCGGCCACGGACCTCTGCTACTCTATCACCAAGAAACCAAGGAGGTGGAGACCTTCGCCGCCACCGGCCTGCCGATGGGCATCATCCCCGACAGCCCGATTGACCTGGCCGACCCGATCGAGTTCCATAGCGGCGATTTGTTCGTGCTCCTGACCGACGGTTTCGTCGAGTGGGCCCGACCGGACGGCGAACTCTACGGCGAAGCGCGGCTCATCGAGGTGCTTCGCCGCCATGCCCGACAAAGCTGTGCCGAACTGATCCAGACCCTCTACCAGGACGTATTGCGTTTCGCCGAGGGCACGCCGCAAACCGACGACCTCACCGCCGTCCTGATTAAACGTAGGTAAAGACAAACCCAGGATTACCATGCCTGCTTCCGAGAGCAGGCTCCTCACAAGAAGAATTGAAAACAGCAATGACCAGTGGGCTACGGGAGGAAGCATCCTTTGGAGAACAGGCCGGTGGGATTGTCCGGGTCAAAAACCCGACTGCCTGCTGACGATGGCCAAACGATTGGCCGGTTTACCCTTCTCTACCGCAATGATCGGCATGCCGATCTAACTCCTGGAATATTAAATACTGGAGTTTTGCAAAATTCCCTCGGTGGATATCCTGACCCTCGTTTTTACCCCCGTCAGCGGGGGTCAACACCCCCAAGGAGGCGGTTTTAGGACGACTTTGCAAAACTCCAGTTAAATATTTAGAGCATATATCATTGTTGTTATTTTTTGACTTTATTACCTTGTCTGTCTAGGCCACCTGCCGCGGTGATACCGAAATATTCTGAAAATAATGATTGACATAATTGTGGCTTATGTTATGATGGCTCATGTTGGATGGAGGATTGTGGAAAGAAGCGTCACTTCCTCTGATCCCTTTTCTCATCTAGTCACGGGCAACGGTTCGCGGTCATCGCGAACGATCCGTCGCCGTGAAGCGAGACAAATGCGACACGCTTCATGGAGAGGTCGGGCAATGAAAGGGATGCTTGTTCTTTTCAGTGTAATGGCGTTATTGGCTCTGCCCTTGTCGGTATGGGGTGTCACGCTTGAACTGGATCTTGTTGACGCTGACACCGGGCTCTCCTCCGCCTCCTATAATCCGGACACCGGCCTGTTCGGCACCGGATTACCTTACGTAAATATCAAGGTAATCTTATCGCACGATTTCGAACCGGGACTGGATGCCATCCAATTCCAGCTCGATGTGGATAACGCCCTATCCGATGCCAAATGGGGGATGGAGGCCTCACCCGCTACGAATGGAACGGTGTTCACCAGCGGGCAGTATTACTACCAGCTTTACAACAACAAGGCCCCGGGAACCTTGGAGTCGATCAATCCACAAGGCGCCGAAATATTCTTCATCCAGGACTATCAAACGTATCTCGCCCCGCTAACGAACGGCTGGGTCGCCACCTACCGAGTTGTACCGATGGGTACATTCATGCTCGGTGAAACGTATGAATTCTCGGCTATCCATTCCAATTACTGGCCCGGCTATGGCGTCTACGAAGGCGATACCATCCCCTATTCCGGCGGGGCGAGCCTGAGCGTCACCATCGTTCCCGAACCTGCGATAGCTTTACTGCTCATGATGGCGTTGCCTTTATTAAGCCGACGTTTTTCTACTCGTGCGAACGGTTCCGATCTTCGGTAGCACGAGAATCAGCGCCCAGACGTTGTTCCATACACCATGATTCCAATCTTAGCAGCCACGGCCGCGTTGCGTTGGTATGCGCACCTCTAACGATCCTTTGCCATTTTGTCCCGCTAACTCGTATTATTCGCTAGGCGCAACGTGTGGCGGCGCTGTACAGTAACCTAACCCGGTTCAACGGCGCCGGGCCATAGCACCTTGTAAATGTTTGATGAGGTAAACACATGTCGAGGGACCTTACGAGGCGAAGTCTCCTGGCCGGCGGCGCACTTATAGGGCCGACGACCCTCCTCGGGGCCAACGCCGCTACAGAACCCATCCAATCAACCGCAACCCATGGCCGGCTATCAACCGATCACCCTCTCGATGCGGACATCGTTGTCGCGGGCGGCGGACTGGCCGGCGTATGCACGGCCCTGGCCGCGGCCCGACACGGCGCATCGGTAATCCTGGTGCAGGATCGGCCGCTGCTCGGCGGAAACTCCTCAAGCGAAATCCGGCTCCACGTACTCGGGGCGGATGCCACCGGCCATCGTAAAACGGTCGATGCCCGCGAAACCGGCATCATGGAGGAACTCCGACTCACCGAGGCCGTCAGCAACCCACAACGCTCGACCAGCGTATGGGACATCATCCTTTACGACGCCGTGCGCAGCGAGCCGAACATCACGCTGCTATTGAACACCCATTGCTGCGGCGTCCGGATGGCCGACGATCGGCGAATCGAGGCCATGATCGCCGCCCGCCCTTCCACCGAGGACGTGCTCACCCTGCGCGGCCGCTGCTTCGTGGACTGCACGGGCGACGGGCGGCTCGGGGCGGAGGCCGGGGCGGATTTCCGCGTCGGACGCGAGGCCCGCGGCGAGTACGGCGAGTCCCTGGCCCCCGAACAGGCCGACCACCGCGTGCTGAGCAGCAGCATCCTCTTCCAGAGCCGGCTTCACGACCGGCCAATGCCCTTCAAGGCCCCTGCGTGGGCCCACCACTTCGCCTCCTGTGACGACCTGCCGCACCGGGATCACAACAATTGGGAATGGGGGCACTGGTGGGTGGCTTGGGGCGGCGAACGGGACATCATTAAAGACAACGAGCAGATTCGCGACCGACTGTTGGCCTACGCCCTAGGTCTCTGGGACCACATCAAGAACAGCGGCCAACACCCAACCAGCGCGAACTGGGCCCTGGAGTGGATCGGCTTCCTCCCGGCCAAACGCGAGAGCCGAAGATTCATCGGCGAACACGTCCTCACCCAGCAGGAGGTGCAACGCGGCGAAACATTCGAGGACGGCGTCGCTTTCGGCGGCTGGCCTATCGACTTGCATCCGGCGGCCGGCATCGAAAGCAAGGATCCCCCTTGCCACCAGGTACACGTGCCGCTGTACAACATCCCCTTCCGCTGCCTCTATTCGCGGAACATCCACAATCTATTGTTCGCCGGCCGCAACGCGAGCAGCTCGCACGTCGCCTTCGGCAGCACGCGGGTCATGGCCACCGGCGGGGCGATGGGCCAAGCCGTCGGCACAGCGGCCGCTATCTGCGTCCGATCCGGCATAACCCCGAGCGACCTCGTCCGTGAGGGCATCCGCGAGTTGCAGCAGACGCTCCTTCGGGATGATGCCTACATCATCGCAGTGACGAACAGCGATCCGCTCGACCTGGCCCGCAAGGCCGCAATCAGCGCATCCAGCGAAACCGCCGACGGCCCCGCAACGGCGGTGACCAACGGCGTCCATCGCGGGGTGGGCAAGGCCGGTAATCGCTGGATCTCCGACCCGTCCTGCGCCCTGCCGCAGACGCTCGAACTGCGGTTCGCCGAACCGGCCCGCGTACGCGAAGTCCATCTGGTATTCGATACCGGCCTGCATCGAGCACTCATGCTCACCCTCCAGGACAGCATCCACAACCGGATGACCCGCGGACCACAACCGGAAACCGTCCGCGATTACGAACTGCGCGTTATCGACGGCCATGGCGAAAAAGTGGTGGCCGACGTAACCGGCAACTACCAACGCAAGCGGATCCATCGATTCGATGCCGGTACGATTCAAGGATTACGTCTGGTGGTCAAGGCCACAAACGGTGACAAGTCGGCCCGGCTCTTCGAGGTCCGCGCGTACGCGTAGACCCCTCACGGTTCCAGCACCAACTCGTCGTCGTATTCAGTCGGATCGGGTTCGTGATGGATGTCGGCGCTAGTCGGTTCGCTCACCGGCTCGGCGGCCGGGGCACATTTGCGCGTGGGGCCGAGGATGTGAACATTGTTCGCCCCGACGATTTGTTCCATATCGCCGCGGAAGGCCTCGCATGGCTTGACGCCGCCGCGGCCGTTGACCCGGATGGTTACCTTCATCTCCGCCGAGGTCACCATCTCCAGAAAAATTGGGCGATCGCCGGGATAACGATCAAGCACTTCGCGGATTTTTTGCAACAACGTCCGATCATTGCCCGGGCAGCGCACGCGGATCAGGACCATGGTACTGAGCCGGTCGGCCGCCTGGTCCAGAGGAACCACCTCGCTGACCCGCAACGAGGGATCCTCACGCCGACGGTCCACCTGGCCGCGAAGAAAGACCACCGTGTCCAGCTTGAGCAGGCTCTGCCATTGTTCGAGATCGCGGGGGAAGACGATGGCCTCCACCTGCCCGCTCAAATCCTCGATCTGCACGATCCCCATCTTGGAACCGGCGTTGCGCCCGCTCTTGGTCAGCACTGTCCGCATCTTGGTAATTAGCCCGCCGAGAGTCACTTCCGCCCCGTCCTCGTAGCGTTTTAAATCGCCGATGCAGGCCGTCGCGAAAGTCCGCAGCGTGTTCTCACAACTCGTCAACGGATGCCGGGTCACGTAAAAACCCAGCGTGGCTTTCTCATGGGCAAGCATCTCCGCCTCGGACCACTGCGGGCGGTCGGGGATTTTCGGCTCCACCGCCTCGCCTAGCCCCCCGCCGAACAAAGACAACTGACCCGCCCGGCGGTCGGCGGCCACGGATGCACCGTAAGCGATCGCGTCGTCGAGCACGGCCATCAACGCCCCGCGCATGGCCCCCGTCGAATCGAACGCGCCACACTTGATCAGCGACTCGGTCACCGCCCGATTGACCACCGACATGTCCACCCGCTTGCAGAAATCGAACAGCGACCGAAACGGCCCACCCTCGTTCCGGGCGGCCATGATCGCCGCCACGGCTTTTTCACCTACGCCCTTGATCGCCCCCAAACCGAAACAGATTTCCGCACGCCCCCGGGCGCTGGAAACCACGGTAAAATCGTTTTCCGAAACGTTGATATCCGGCGGGCGGACCCGGATATTCATCCGCCGACATTCCTCGATGTACTCGACCACCTTGTCCTGCGAGATCATTTCAAACGTCAGCAGGGCGGCCATGTACTCGGTCGGAAAATAAACCTTCATGTAGGCGGTCTTGTAGGCCAATAGAGCGTAACCGGTGGAGTGCGCTTTATTGAAAGCGTAACCGCCGAAACGCAGAATGTCCTCAAAAACCTGGTCCGCCACCTCACCGGGCACCCCGTTGGCCACCGCCCCGCTGATGAACGGCTGACGCATGGCCTCGATCATACTCGTCTTTTTCTTGCTGATCGCCTTGGCCAACCGGAACGCCTGCTTCAACTCGATCCCGCCCAATCGGTTTACCAGCCGCGATACCTGCTCCTGGTAAACCATGATCCCGTAGGTTTCCTTGAGGACCTCGGTCATCACCGGATGCGGGGTGGTCCAGCGCTCACCGTGCTTGCGCCGGACGTAAGCGTCGATGTATTCCATCGGGCCGGGACGATACAGGGCATTGGCCGCGATCAAATCCTCGATACGGTTAGGCCGCATCTTCATCAACACGTCGCGCATGCCCGCCGATTCAAATTGGAACACCCCCTTGGTCTCCCCATGCACGAACAACTCGTACACCTTCGGGTCGGCCAGATCGATCTTGTCCAGATCAAGCGGTTGGCCGAGGCTCTTCTCCGCCAGTTGCCGGGCGCGTTCGAGCACCGTCATCGTCCGCAGGCCGAGAAAGTCCATCTTGAGCAGGCCGACCGTCTCGACGCCGGGGCCGTCAAGCTGGGTGATGACCTGCCGGCTGTTGGCCGGCTGATACAGCGGCACAAACGTATCCAGCGGTTGATCGGCCACCACCACGGCCGCCGCATGCACCCCCGCGTGCCGGGCCAGACCCTCCAGCTTGCGGCTGATATCGATGACCCGACGAATCTTCGCGTCCTGCTCGTACATCCGCCGCAACTGCGGATCCTGACTCAACGCCTTGTCGATGGTCATCTTCAGCTCGCCGGGGATCAGGGCGGTGATGGCGTTGGTCTCCTCGAACCCCAGCCCCAGCACCCGGCCGACATCCTTGACCGCGGCCCGCGGCTTGAGCGTCCCGAAGGTGATAACCTGGGCGACGTGCCCGTACTTCTTGCGCACGTAATCGATCACTTCCTCGCGCCCGAGCTGACAGATATCGATATCAATATCCGGCATCTCGTCCCGGTCCGGGTCCATGAACCGCTCGAAATACAACCCGTAACGCAACGGATCGGGCGCGGACAACCCCAGACAGTAACCTACTACCGTCGAGCAGCCGCTGCCGCGGGCCCCGCACGGAATCCCCCGCCCGCGGGCGTAATGGACAAAGTCCCAGACGATCAGGAAATAGCTGCAGAATCCTTTAGAGGATATAACCTCTAATTCGTAGTCAATGCGCTCACGGATCGCGTCCGTCAGTTCGCCGTATTTTTCCTTCGCCCCGGCGTAGACCAGTTCGCGCAGGTACTCCTTGTCCGTCTTCCCCCCGGGGACGCGGTACACCGGGGCGTGCCGCTGCCCGAAGGTCAGCTCCACATTGCACCGCGCGGCCACCCGCGAGGTGTTGTCCACCGCCTCGGGATAGTCCGCAAACAGCTCCCGCATCTGTTGCGGCGTCTTCAGATAAAACTGGTCGGAATCGAAACGGAAACGCTTCTCGTCCTCGAGCTTCTTGCCCGTGGCGATGCAGCAAAGTACGTCGTGGGCCTCCACCTCGTCGCGCCCCAGGTAATGCACGTCATTGCTCGCCAGCAACCCGATGCCCATCCGCCGGGCTAGGTCCGCCAGCAGCGGGTTCACTTTCTTCTGCTCGGGCAGGCCGTGGTCTTCCAACTCGATGAAAAAATTCTCCTCGCCCAAAAGCTCGCAATAGAAACGGGCGATCTCCTCCGCCGCCCGAACGTCGCCACGCAGCAACGCCTGCGGAATCTCCCCCCCCAGGCACGCGCTGCTGCCGATCAGCCCCTCGCGATGCGCCTGGAGCACTTCCTTGTCGATGCGCGGACGGTAATAAAACCCTTCGAGATAAGCGATCGAGCAGAGCTTGAGCAGGTTCTGATACCCGGTCCGGTCGCGGGCCAGCAGCAGCAGATGGTAACTCGCGTCGCTGATGCCCCGGCTGTCCCGCTCCCGACGGTCACCCGGGGCCATGTAAACCTCGCAGCCGAGAATCGGCTTGATCCCCGCCTTCACCGCCGCCTGATAAAACTGGATCGACCCGAACATGTTACCATGATCGGTCACCGCCACCGCGTCCGAACCCTGGGCCTTGACCGCCTCCACCAACGACTCCAGCCGCGTGGCCCCGTCCAGCAGGCTGTAATGGGTGTGCACATGCAAGTGAGTAAACAAAGCCGCGGACATGTATTCAGTCACTCCCTGACTTGTCGGCATCGTCCCTAACGGTTCAGTTTTCCCAATGAGTACACACTAAAACCGGCATCTCGGAGTGGTACCGACGTATCAGTGTGGCACCGGCGTCTCGCCGGTGCGCCCCAAAGGGTTTTGCATTCACGCTATATATATATCTGGATAATACCCGGCAGGCCTTGATCGGCAAGAGGAGTACGGCCGCGAAAAAAAGCGATCTGTGAGTTTTCTTGAGCTGGCCTGGCTCAGGACCAAGGATGGTTGCTACCAAACGAATACTTACCCGAAATCTTTGCCTTCCCCCCGGTTCCCAGCGTTAGGCTGGTTTCCTGAAATCCAAGAAATCGAATCCCTGCATACCCTTGACGCCGGGGGCTATCCGAGCGTATATAATCTCATGGTCCCCATTGAAGATAATGAGCCCGCAACGTCGCCCGCCGCCGGGATGTTCTCTAAAATCATCGGCCAGGGCATTACCTTCGACGATGTCCTTCTTGTCCCCGCCCGCTCGGCGGTCGTTCCCCGCGTGGCCGATGTCAGCAGCCGATTGACCCGCAACATCGCTATCAATCTGCCGCTGGTGTCCGCCCCCATGGACACCGTGACCGAATCCGCCCTGGCCATCGCCATGGCTCAGGAAGGCGGCATCGGCATCATCCATAAAAACATGCCCATCGAGCAACAGGCCCGCGAGGTCTACAAGGTCAAACGCTCCGAATCGGGCGTCATCCTCGACCCGATCACCCTTCGCCCCGACGATACGGCATCTAAAGCTCGTGAAATCATGAGCTTACACAATATTTCCGGCGTACCCATCACCGCTGACGGCGCTAAACTGGTCGGTATCCTCACCCGGCGAGACCTGAAATTCCTCTCCAGTAGCGACAACCGAAAAATCGATCAGGTCATGACTAAAACCAACCTGATCACCGCCCCGCCGGATACCACCCTGGAAGAAGCCGAAAAAATCCTCCATAAACACAAAGTGGAAAAACTATTGCTCGTTCACCCCGATGGACGACTGGCCGGCCTGATTACCATTCGCGATATTGAACGTAGCCGCCTCTTTGCCACCAGTTGCAAGGATGAGCGCGGCCGCCTTCGCGTGGGAGCGGCCGTCGGGGTCAACGATTATGAACGAATCGAAACGCTCATCGTACATGATGTAGATGTCATCGTAGTGGATACGGCCCACGGACACAGCGAAAACGTCATCGAAACCGTCCGAAATGTCCGTAAAAGATATGATATCGACATTATTGCCGGAAATATCGCCACCGCCGAGGCCGCCGCCGACCTGATCGATGCCGGGGCCGACGCGGTCAAGGTCGGCATCGGACCGGGTTCGATATGCACCACCCGCGTTGTTACGGGCGTCGGCGTACCCCAGATCACCGCGATCATGAACGTCGTGCCCGTGGCCGACGCCGCCGGTGTCCCGGTCATCGCCGATGGCGGCATCCGCTACAGCGGCGATATTACCAAGGCCATCGCGGCCGGGGCCTCGTCGGTCATGATCGGCTCGCTTTTCGCCGGATTGGACGAATCCCCCGGCCAGATCGTCATCTGGAAAGGGCGGCGATTCAAGGAATACCGTGGGATGGGCTCGCTGGGCGCCATGGTCGGCGGGAGCGCTGATCGCTACGGGCAGGACAGTAAAACCCAGCGCGATAAGCTCGTCCCCGAAGGCGTCGAGGGCCGTGTGCCCTACCGAGGTCCACTGTCCGATTTCGTGTACCAGTTAATTGGCGGATTACGGGCCGGCATGGGCTATTGTGGCACACCGACCATCCAGGATTTGCGGACCCGCGGGCGATTTTTCCGGATTTCACCGGCCAGCGTTATTGAAAATCACCCGCACGACATTACCATTACCAGCGAGGCCCCTAACTACGCGGTTGACGTCAAGATGGAGCAATAAACATGAACAACAGACTTGGGCTCCGAACCGTCCGGTTTACGACCATCGCCACCTTGGCGACACTGATTACCGCCTGCAACCAACCGCCGGCGGTGAATCCTTGGGTCGACGACTCCATCCCCCGCGATCAATGGACCACCCCCAGCCGTGATCTGGCCTTGGCCTCCAATCAGAAAGCCTTGATTCGCGAAACCAATTTCCCCGACATGGCCGCCCCCCACGTCACCCCCGGTGTCCCCCATTATCCGCTGTGGTGGGAAGATCCCTTCGACGATCAGGGCGACAATAACGATTATTTCGCTATAACCTGGCAGGATTACGTGGCCATGCCTTATGTTTACGGCCGGTTCTTGCTAAACACCATGGCTTGGCCGGTCAGCGCCGTCGTAACCCCGCCGGGCACCACGCTGGTCAGCGACGGGGATGTCAACCCCGCCGAACACCCCCACGACGCCCGACCCGGCCACTCGCCCAACCCGACCGCCGAACAAAGCGATTTCGGATTCGCTCCCTCGACCTCCGAGACCGATTAAAATCTCGAATCCAAGGCCGGTGATCTGAAATATCAAATTCCAAATCTCATTTTTCAAACCTCAAACCTCAAATTTATGATCTGAAATCCATCATCCTTGCCCTTCCCATTCGCCTTTTCATCCCCCCCATAAGCCCTGCCCCAACAATTTGACGCTATTACCGTAAAACCCATATAATCGTGGCCGTGACCGTAAGGACCGACGTAACCTCACCGACGCACCAGCATTGCGCCGGTTATCAGCACACAGGAGTAACGGACCATGAGCAACCTCTGTAACAGCTTGGCTCTTATAAGCATGCCTGGGGGATGGGAATGGATCCTCATCGCCATGTTCGGCCTCTTGATATTCGGCAAACGCCTCCCCGAAGTCGGCAAATCCCTGGGACGTAGCATCGTCGAGTTCAAGAAGGGCCTCAAAGGCGTCGAGGACGAGGTCAATAACGCCATCGACCGCGATCAGGCCGATATGCTTCCGCCTCCCGAAAAGAAAAGCGAAAGCAATCCCAAACCGGCTGCCTCCAACACCGAGGCCTCTACCCAGCCCCCCGCCTCTTAATGCGGTTGCCCTCCAATAACGCATCCTCACCAGGCGGCATGGACAATACCGGTAAGCGGAAACGGGCCGGCGCATAACCGTGCTCAGATTTCCAGGGCCTTGTCCTCCACGCAATGGTCGGCCACCTCCACTCCACTCGAGGTCAATCGAAACCAGCGCTTTCGCCACGCCGTCATCCGCGCGTCCGGCTCGCTCTCCGCGATGATCCGCTGCACGTAACCCTTCTCGCTCAGGTAAGCCAGGTCCTTGCGCAACTGGTCCCATTCCAGATGAGGAAACAAGGCCAGCAACGTCCGCAGAATCTGCTCGCCCTGCAACGCCGCCGGATAAAGCATCTTGAGCGCCACCAGAATCTCGTTCCGCACCCGAATAATCTGCCGCGTCCCACCGTTCCGCATCGCAAAAACCCCTTCGATAAAAAACGCTCTCGTTACCTAACATGAGAATATGCATGCTTCGCCAAGGCAGCCTTCCATAAGGTGGCCCTTTCCCCTCGCTCCGCTCCTCAGTCTCTCCCTCTCTCCCTCTCCCCGCGTCGTTCCGTCTCGATCCGCGTAACCAGTTCCGTCAATCGCTCCAAACGCTGCCGGGCAAGCATCGATTCGCGCACCCACTCTTCCTTGGTGGCATACTCCCGCTCGAACTCGGCGGTCGCCCGCGACAAGTCGCGTATCGAGGTTTCCATCGTCTCGACGCGATGCGTAAGCTCCGCCGTTATCACCGTCTGATGCTCGCGGATCGCCCGCAGATACAGCGTAATCATGGTCAGCGGAATACCCACCAGCGGCGATAGGACGCTGACCAGCAAGGCCACTTCTTTCCATGTCATAAAAAGCTCTCAGCATTCAGCGATCAGAACTCAGCTTTCGTCAATACGACAACAAACCCAATTCGCCGTTTGTGGTGTGGCCCCAACGTCTCGCCGATTTTATGGTGTGGCACCGGCACCTCACCGATTCCAGGGTGTGGCACCGGCACCTCACCGATTCCAGGGTGTAGCACCGGCACCTCACCGATTCCGGGGTGCAGCACCGGCACCTCACCGATTCCGGGGTATAGCACCGGCACCTCACCGATTCCAGGGTGTAGCACCGGCACCTCACCGGTTCCGGGGTGTGGCCCCAACGTCTCGCCGATTTTATGGTGTGGCACCGGCGTCTCGCCGGTGCAATCCAGGCATCTTGCCCGGCCTTCCGTCGATTACGCGGCAATGATGACCAACTTGACTCGGAAACCATGCCGACCAACGCATCCTCCATTACACCAACAGCCGCACCACCGCCTCGTTCACCAGCCGCAACAACTGATTGACCGTATCCACCCGGATCAAGCCGTCGACCAGCGCTTCGCGAAACGCCCGTACTTCCGCCGCCTGCCGCAACGATGCCACTTGCGTCTCGCGCATGGCGGCGGCCAGTTCCCGGCTAATCGCATCGCCCGTCGCCGACTCCCGCAACGCCGCCTCCAACGTATTTAGCAAACGATCCAGTTGGTTCGTCGTCCCTTCCTGACCCATGTTCATTCCCCTTTCGCCGCCGCTGCTTCCTGACCCTTCCGGTGTAACTCCATCCAGTTACCCAGATACCGACGCACCTCGTCCCGAAGATTCAAACTGTCCAGTCCGATCCGATGCAAACCGTCGGCCATCTCCCGCAACGCCTCAATGTTGTCCATCGCCGCCGAACGCCGTGTCCATTCGATATTTCGGTCCTCGCGGATTCTCCGCAACGCGGCCTTGAAATCCGTCACCGATCCGTCCACGTTTTCGGCTTGCGGATCGCTGCGCACCCGCTCGACAAAAGCGGCGATGACCGCGTCGTCGCGGGTTTGATCGTAGCGGTCAACCTCCTCGTGGTATTCGTTGACCGCCACCTCCATGCTTCGGGCCACCGCATGCAAGGCATCGGCAGCCGCCAGTTCCACCCCCGCGTCTCCGCCGCAACCGGCGAGGCCGCAGGCCAGTAGCACGCATCCCACCATCCCGCGCATCACAAATCCCCCTGTCGCTTTTGCCCCGCGTCCTCATGGGCGATCCCCAGGATCAAGGCCACGCCGACACCGACCAACGTCAGCATCACTTCCTCACTCACTCCCAACCCGTACTCGGCCGTATACGCCGCCAATACGGTGACCAGCGCCACCCGTACCTTGCGTGAGGCCAATGGCCGAAACAAACGCCCTATCCAACCGATCCATCCCATCGCCTACCCCCTTTCGCGCAAACCGCCACAAACCTTCGCTTCCCAATAACACACCCCGCTGTTCCATCGCTCCCCCTCACTCCGGTTCAACCGCATGATTCACACCGTGTATGCCCCACGCCATCTTTCCCTCGCTCTTTCATATCTCGTTCTTTTCTCTGCATCTCCGCGCCTCTGCGTCTCTGCGCGAGAATCTTCAGCCCTGGAGCAAGGCGTGTGGGGAGGTCGTCGACGGAGCGCCACCCCCGCGACGACCTCCCCAAAAGAAAGGACATACCTCTTAAATGTTCTTCACGGATTCGTCCGCGCATGAATCGATCAGCGCCCAATCTTCCGGTTCTCTTCCCCAAAGCAGATACACCGGCTCCGAACCGACCATTTGCCGAAATGTCCGGGCCAACTGCGTGGGCGTCTGGCGATCCACCCGTTCCTCGCCCGCGCCCGCCGTAGCCCCGCGATACCAAACCCGCACCCGCTCGCGAACCAGCCGCCGCACCGCCGGCCGCCGACAAACCTGGGCGACAAAATCGGAGGCCATCGGGTCCACCCCCGCCTTGCGCAACGCCTGCAAGGCCGCGTCCCGCGCCGCCGGTGCCGGACATGTCCCGATCCGTCGCATCCCCGCCTTCTCGAATACCGGATTGATCGCCCCCATCGCCGCCAGACATTCCACGAAACGGGTACCCACTTCCGGCAGCGTCCGCCGCACCAGCCAATGACCCAAACCGCAACCCCGCACATCCGGATGCACCACCAGCCGTTTGAGCACCCGCATCTCGCGGTTCAACAACCGCGGCCGCCGGACAAACCGCCGCCCGGTGGCCTGATTGCGCAAGGCCAGTTCCAGCACCGGCCGCCCATACACCACCACTCCCAGTGTCTCTTCGCCGCGCGCCTCGCGCAAAACAAAAACCCGATCCACGAATCCGGCGTTCTCCTGATGCCGATAGTGCATCGTGGAAAATCGGGCGTAATCCGCCAGCGTACCCCGCTCAATCCGCAAGTCGCCGAACGGCCCGGCCACGCTGGTCGCCGGACAAGCACTATCGTAAGGTCCTTCCGTGACCGCCGTGCCGTCCGCATGCAAACGCACGATAGCATCCGGCCGCAATGCGTCGGTCAGATCGTCTCTACTGGTTGATACCACTAAGCAGAGTTTTTCGCGTGAAATCCGCTTGCGAAGATTGAAAGCCACTGCCCGCGCCAGACGGCGATGTAGAAGCGAACCAAACTCGTCGCATAACAGCGGCGTACAACCACCATCGCGAGGCTGGAGGGAAACGGCCCGGGCCAGCCGGGCACGAAACCGTTCGCCCTCGGACAATTCCGTGAACCGCCGCATCCAGAGCCTCGGTTCGCCCAGCCCCGCCGCGGTCAGCAGACCCATCGCGTCGGCCATCGGCCGGGCCGGGGCCACCGCGTCCACCACCGCCACATCCAACGGAAACGGTAAACGATGCACCCACCGGGCATCAGGAAAATGCCGTCCAATCCGATTCAACAACAACGTCTTTCCCGCCCCCGACGGTCCGGTGATCAGAATGATCCGTCCTGGAGCAAAGGCCAGCTCCACACCGGCCGCGATCCGTCGGACGGTCGGTATCATCGGCACCCCGAAACGCAATCCCACTTCCATTATGCGGTCAGAAGGTACAACCTCCTCGACCGGTACAACCACTTCCATCCGTAGCCGCCGCATCAACCCCACCATGCGTCGACACATTCCCCCGCTCCCAAACCGCCCCAGCTCGCCAATAGCCGCCATAAAAATCCCCATTTGCCCAAAAAAATCCGAAACCCCGAATCATTCTTCCGAAAACAAAAAACCTAACAATATCCTAACTTATACAACACAAATAATTGCTCTGCAAGAGAAAAATAGCAATAATTTGCAATAATTATAAATACTTGTAATAAAAAGAGTAAAGAACGTTAAAGAAGGCTATTGCCGTGTAAATATCTCTAAAGGTGGAAATTTCCTAATCTTTCCATGAACGGCCTCGAGTTCTTGTTCCCACCCAAAAATCCGCAATACATCCTTGTTTTCGCACGTCTTAAACAGATACTATTGCTCGATAGGGTTTGCTTGCATCAGGATTTTCCAAAGGGGTCTTTTGTGTCGCGCTCAATTACCTTGATGATGACCATGATTCTGGTCTGCGGATTGGCCCCCCTGATCATCGGCCAGGGTTGCCGACTCGGCGGTTCGCAAGTGATGGATACGGATCGCGACGGCTATTCCGACGAAGATGAACTCGCTCATTCCCCTCCCACCGACCCGAACGATCCCGACGATTACCCCGGAAACGTGAAGGACAGCGACGCCGACGGGTTCGGCGATTACGAGGAGATCAACGGCACGCCCGGCACGGACCCGTATGACCGCGAGGACAACCCCGCCCAGGTCAAAGACAGCGATGGCGACGGCTGCTCGGATTGGGACGAGCTAAACCGTGAAAACGCCTGCGACAATAATCCCTTTACGGATATCAACCCGGCCGGTCACACGGTCACGGTGCGCGGCACGCTCTCCGTACCCGATACCCTGCTGATCGATGGGGACACGAACGATCCCAACAATCCGCTGATCAGCAACGACACCATCGCCGAGGCCCAGGCGGTTCCGAACCCCTGCACGATCGGCGGCTATCTCGGCCCGCTGCAAACGTACACGGATACCCGCGACGTTTACCTTGTCCAGATGGCCGCCGGCCAGATCGCCACCTTGCTATTGGCGGACCCGTCGACGAACGATTTCGATCTCTACCTGTACGCCGAAACCGGCGGCGATCCGTTGGTCAGTTCGGAAGGTTACGGCCAGGCGGAGCAGGTGGCGGCCCCGGAAAACGGTACGTTCCTGATCGTTGTCTACGGCTACAGCATCGAATATGGACAGCGATACCGCGGCGGCGGCCTCTATACCTTGCTGGTTGGCGAGGACGTACAGGTGCCAACCTCGCCGCTATCCACCCTCCACAACTTCGTCGAGGGCGAGATCATCGCCAAGCGAAAGGCCGGCGTCTCCAAGACCGACCGCGCGCGGAAAAACGCCGCCCTCGGCCTTGAACGAATGAACGCAACCGATCATCCGCTCGGTTTCGAGCGGCTCCGGCTGACGACGGCCGCCAAGGCTGCCCGCGTCGCCGCTCGGACCAATAAAACAATCGCCAACGGGCTGCGCATACCCCAATCGCCAACGATCGCCGCGATCAAAGCCCTCGCTTATGAGGAAGACATCGAATACGCGGAACCCAACTATCTACGCCAACCGAGCCTCATCCCCAACGACGAGTTCTATCGCTATCAATGGCATTACGAACAAATTGCCCTGCCCCAGGCCTGGGACATCACCACCGGTAGCTCGGACATAATCGTGGCGGTCATCGATACCGGCGTGGTCCTCAACCATCCCGATCTGCAAGGGCAGTTGACGGCCGGTTACGACTTTATTTCCGATCTCAGCATGTCCGCGGACGGGGACGGCATCGACTCCAATCCCGACGACCCGGGCGATTCGGACAATCCGTTCATTCCCCACAGCTATCACGGCACGCACGTGGCCGGCACCATCGCGGCCAGGACCAACAACAACCGCGGGGTGGCGGGCATCGCCTGGAACACCCGGATCATGCCGGTTCGCGCGCTCGGCATCGGCGGGGGCACCGATTACGACATCTCGCAAGGCATCCTGTATGCCGCCGGCCTGCCGAACGACTCGGGCACCGTACCGACGAAGAAGGCCGACATCATCAACATGAGCCTGGGCGGGCCGGGCTATTCGCGCATCGAGCAGGAGGCCATCACCGCCGCTCGCCAGGCCGGAGTGATTATCATCACCGCCGCCGGTAATCGGAGCGTCAACGGCGATGACGACACGCCGGGGGGGCTGGACGGCGTGTTCAACGTCAGCGCCGTCGGCTATACCCGACAACGCGCCCCTTATTCCAATTTTGGTCAAAAGGTGGCCCTGTGCGCTCCCGGCGGGGATATAACCGCGGACCGTAACGGCGACGGGTTTGCCGACGGCGTACTCAGCACCGTGGGTAAGCGCGGGAACGATACCTGGTACGAGTTCTACGAAGGTACCTCGATGGCCGCCCCCCATGTCTCCGGCGTGGTCGCCCTGATGAAGGCGGTACACCCTTCCCTGGGACCGACCGATCTGGAGCAGCTATTGGCCGGCACGCATCCGGGCACCGCGCTGCCGATCGTGGACGACTTGGGCGCGACCGGCAAGGATGTTTTCTACGGCTACGGATTGATCAACGCCCTGGCCGCCGTCCGGGCCGCGGCCGAAATCAGCAATACCCCACCCTCGAATACACCCGTCCTGCGCATCGTGCCAAGCAGTTTGGATTTCGGCGAACGGCTGACCACGCTGCCCCTGACGGCGGTCAACGGCGGAGGCGGAACCTTAAGCATCTCGAATATCACGACCAGTGACGACTGGATGGCCGTGACCTCGACGGATAATTCGGAAAACGGCGGATCCTATACGGTGTCCGTCCAGCGCGGCGGACTGGCCGACGGCACGTACTCGGGGAGTATCACCTTCGCGTCGAACGGAGGAGATGTGTCCGTCTCGGTGCGTATGAGCGTGGGGGCGGCGGCCACCGGAGGCGATGTCGGGACGCTTTATGTGCTGCTGGTCGATCCGCAAAACAGTAACACCGTCGTTCAGGCGGAAACCACCGCCGCGGAGGGCTACGCCTTCACTCTCGAAAATGTCCCGGCCGGTAATTACCTGCTTTACGCGGGCACGGACATGGACGACAACCTTTTCATCGGCGAGCAGGGCGAGGCCTTCGGCGGCTATCCCGTCCTGTCGTATCTCGAAACCGTCACCGCCCAGGAAGACCTCGACGACCGCTCGTTCTCGGTCAACTATTTCATCAACCTGCAAACGCCCGCGCAAACCGGGGTGTCCGGCAACGCCCGGCCGCAAACAAGCCGGGAAACCGTTATCCAAAGAATCCGCTGAGCAGTCGCGAGGCCATAAACAATAGGCCGATATTTGATATCGTCCGACGTGTTTAATTCCTGGACGCCAGTTCGGCGGACAAGGGATGCAGTTTCGTTAATTGGCCGACGTTCATGATCGAAAATCCGAGAAGATTACCGGATTCGTCCACCCGTTCCATGATGGCGTCGTTATCCGTCGCCCGCATGTAGCCGGGGGCTGGTCGGAGAACAGCACTTCCAGATAATCTCCTTCCGCGTCGAACCAGACTTTTACGGTATGGGCCATATCCGTTCTCCCGGTTTCGGTTTGTCCGTGAGATAGGCGGTCAGCACGAAAGCATCCGCCTGCGTATATTTTACCACAACGCATAGCCATTTGTCTCCGACGAGAGTCCGCCGGTAAAAACGGTAATTCAGTGTGGCTTCAGGGTCCGTTCGCGAACGAATAATCAATTGCGGTACCCGAGGGTCTCTTCGATCGCGGATTCCAGTCCGATCATTTCCTTGTGCCTTAGAATATGTTCCTGCCGCTCCTCGGTCAGACAAATCGGCCGGCCCTGATAGTCCGTCAACATTCTCATGGTTTGCCTGTCGCCTCCTCCACGATGCGGATTTCGTCGTCGGTCAACCCGTAAAGCTCGTACACCAGCCGGTCGATCTGGCCGTCCGTCGCCTCGATCTGCCGCTGAATGGCCGTCTTCTCGTGGGAAGTCTTCGCCGAGGATAGACGCTTATGCAAATCGAGCATCGATTGGACGAGGGAAACCATGCGGTCGTGTATATTTATTTCTGCACTGTCAGAAAAATTGATTCGACGAATGGGAACTGATTTCAAAAACATCGTTTTATAAATATAGAAACGATTAGCCTTAGGGACTGTTGTGCCTTTATAGTAAAATTCGATAAGCGTTGAATTCAATAGGGCAAGGATATAGTATAAAGATTCATTTATGTTGGTTCCCAACGTGATTCCACATGCTGTGTCACCATAATAACAGTGTGAGTCAACTAGCGTAAACCTGTTCGACTCCGACAACTCCGGGACGAGTATTTTCTGTCCCGAAAGCATTCGCATATCTCTCTGGCACCAAAGTTCATACCATTGTTTTGATGATTTCTCAAAGTAACCTCGTCCCGCAAGCTCTTGGCGTCGTTGTTTGAGATATGACCATGTTCTCGGGAATTCTTGCATTTCATCTTCTGGTATGACAATCGTTCGTTCACCAACCTGACGATATGGGTAGATTACATATTCTTCTATTTCGTCCAGCCAATACCGTCGTATCTGCCTTCCGCGCGCACATGGACGAATAAGTTCATCTTCAAGCTGTAGCTCACAAACCACTTTATGATTGATAAGGAATACGTCGTTTTGGCCAGTAACAATCCCCTCGGAAATACCCTTGGTAATATTTTCTAATGGTGACACACCTTGAGTACGCACGCGGTCAATAACCTGCTGGTAATATTTATCCTGAAAAATCCATGCATCATCTCTTAGCTCAGATTGGCAAAATACAAAACCATTGTCATCGAGCGATCGTTGTTTATACTCGATCTTATGCGAATCTGAAGGCAGTGTCTTTTTGATTTGAATGATGCCGGTATAATTTAATGCCCCAGAAAAAATTTGCACATCTTGAAAGTCACAGATTTCTTGTATTGAAGTGGACGCCTTCAATTGTTGACGAAGAGCTGCACCGTGTCCGCGCTTCATAAAATTGGTTGGACAGATGTATGTTAGCAGCCCATCATTCTTTAAGACCGACAATCCCTTCTCGATGAAAGGAAGATATATATCGAATTTACCTTCCGCTGATCGAAAACATCTTCGCAGGTACTCTTTCTGATCCCCAAACCCATGAAAACCAATATACGGCGGATTCCCAATCACCGCGTCGAATCCGCCGGTTTGCATGATGTCCTTGAACTCGGTTTGCCAGTCGAAGACGTTGATCCGCAGCCGCTGTTCCTCGTCGAACAGGTCGAGTTGCTGATTTTCGTAGAAATCCGGGCCGATCAGGCTGTTGCCGCACTTGATGTTGGCGGCCAGGTCGGGCAGGGCCCGCTCGTGGAACAGCCGCAGATTCGAGCCGATCGTCTCGGCGCTCTCGCCTTCCAATACCTTCAGCAGCAGGGACAGTTTCGTGGTCTCGACGGCCTGGCTGTCGATGTCCACCCCGTGAATGTGGGCCAACAGAATCCGCTTGCGCTCGGCCGTGGTCAATCGCCACTCGCCGGAAGGATGCTGGAACAAACGCGGGTTGCGGCCGGCGGCGTGGGTCTCCGGGCCGTCCTCGATGTACCGGTCGCGATACCAGTCGAGCAGATACTGATACGCCCCGAGCAGGAACGAGCCGGAGCCGCAGGCCGGGTCGAGGATCGCCAGCGGGCGGACGCCCTTGGCCTTCGACGGCTGAAAGGTGTCGGTCAGCCCGCCGACCTGTTGCGGCGTTTTGCCTTCCACCAGCTTGCCTACCGTG
>CAYNYK010000023.1:0-3776 GCA_964401335.1 uncultured Planctomycetales bacterium | reverse complement strand
CCGCGCGGGCGTCGTGTCTAGGACGAGGCGGCCCACGGTCTGGCGCACGATGTAATCCACGATATAGGTCGGGGTGTAATAGACGCCGCCGGCCTTGCGCACCTCGGGCTTTTCCTCGACGACCGCCCGATGGCCCGCGGTCAGGCGGATCACCTTGCCGAGAAACTGCTCGTACACCTGGCCGAGAATGTCCGCCGGCAACACGGAAAACTCGTAAGCGCTTTCGGGGTAGTACAGCCGGGCGAGGATTTCCTTGAGCGGCTTGTCGTCAATGATCAAGGCGGGGGTCAGGTCGTCGGGGGCCTCGGCCCGGCCTTTCTCCCGATCAAAGTGGAACAGCCCGGAGTTGTACCGCTCGTCGGCCCGGCGGAACCGCTCGAACAGCCGGGCATAGATATGCTCGCCGTTGATTAACCCCTGCAATGTCCCGTATGGCTCGATACCCCGATCCTCGCAGATGCGCAGAAAAATGATCCGGTCGATGGTTCGCTGGACGGCGAAATTGAGATCGCGCTGGCTCAGGCTGGGATTACGCAGGGCGAGGTTGCGGGCGAGCAAGTCGCGCCACTGTTCGATCTCGGCGAGGAAAGCCTCGTCGACTTCGGCCGTGCCCTTTTTGCGTCGGGTCGATTCGGCGTACTTGTCGAACGAGCCCTTGAGGATGGCCTCCCGCGAGAAGATCGAGGCCAGCTCGGCCCAGCGCGTGGCGTATTCGTCGTACCGAAGATACAGCACGCGGGCGATCCCCGCCTTGTCCGAGCGTACCGGCTTGATCCGGCAATCGTAGACGGCCAGCTCCTCAAAGTCGGTCAGGATGGAAAGCGGCAGCTTGGCCGACCAGGCGTACCGTCGCAGTTGGAACGCCGGCCCGGCGTCGGATTTGATATCCACGCTGGGCTTTTTGGCCTCGACGAAAAACTTGCGCACGCCCCCGATGCGGAAACAGTAGTCCGGGGCCTTGGTCGCCCCGCCGATCTTGATCGCGTCCTCGTGGATCACGTCCTTGTACGCCTCGGCGTAACCCTTCGTGTTATCCACGTCCCAGCCCAGGGCCTTGAAGAACGGGTCGATGAACTCGCGGCGGATCTGGGTTTCGTTGTAGTGGCCGCTGTGGTAGGCGTCGGCATGTTCGGCGAACCGCTCGACGAGCTCAAGGATTTCCCCGGGGACATTCGTTTCCGTGGACATGAGTAAAGGTCATCCTCCTGTCGTCGGGGGCGGAATAGCGAAAACCGTATTTACTGGACGATACTTCCGAGCGTATTCCATCCACAGTTTACCCGACTTTGCGAGGTAGACAAGGGAGCGTCGGAACTCTGGTGACAGGCATGTATTTGGCGACTGTTATGATCCATCAGAATCCCGAGAAGCCCGGTAAAAACGGGCTGCCGGTTGAGGGGTGAGGATATCGTGATCGTCGCCCGTCAACCAGTCCTCGAAGGACTGGCCTATTGGCCCGCCTCCGGCGGGAAAGCCCCGTGGAACGGGGCTGCGGATCGACGCATACCATGGGTATCGGATAGGGCGGTTTCGCCCGTTCTCACCCGTCATGGGCCAGGACCGCCGTCCGACGTATAGCGTGCGTATCCACGGAAACAGACCCGTCGCGTTCAATCCGTTGTTCATCACGGAACGGGGCTGTTGTTTGACGCATACCATGGGTATCAGATAGGACGGTATCGCTCGTTCTCATACGTTATCCGCCCTGGAACGGGGCTGTTGTTCGAAGCATCGCCAAGCCGCTTCCAGCGGCTTTTCCCGCCACGGGCGGGCTTGTAGGCCAGTCCCTTTGGGGCTGGTTATCATGACGGCGCAACCCTACTCCCTCATTCCTCTCCCTTTGATTTAGCCCGTTTCCAACGGGCTTTTCTATGGCTACTCCTGCGATCGATCCGTGCGTTCCAATCGATCATGCGTCTGCCCGTTTGCGTGATGCTGTTTCTGATTGCGAATATAGGCCGCCACCCAGGGCAAATCTTTGGTGCCAAAACTGACGACCCCGTAACCGTCCTGCCAGCCGAGCACCTTGCGATTGCAGATTTCGCTGTTGATATGATGCGAGGTCGCTCCTTTCAACTGGCCGATCCAGTCTGCAATCACTACGGTCGGCGGGATGCTGACGGCCAGGTGAACGTGGTCGGCCGTTCCGCCGATCTCATGCACGAAGACCCCCGGCGTTTGCAACGCGCGATGGCGGAGATAATGGTGCGTGCGGTTCTCGATGATATCCACGAGGACGGGAGTGTCATGTTTTGTGTGCCAGGTCAGATGCAGATTGATTTCGGAATAAACGTTGCGGGGCACGGCGTCCTCCTTGAACAACAAAGGCAGCTCGAGAAGCCCGGTAAAAACGGGCTACCGGTTGAGGGGTGAGGATATCGTGATCGTCGCCCGTAAACCAGTCCTCAAGGGACTGGCCTATTGGCCCGCCTCCGGCGGGAAAGCCCCGTGGAACGGGGCTATTGTTCGGCACATCCTCAAGCCGCTTCCAGCCATCTTTTCCCGCTTGTCCATTGTATTCTGATCCCGCTTCCGACGTACACCCAAGCCGCTTGCGGTCATGCAGGGTTGGTCATCGTTCGCCGCAAACGCTCGCGCACAAGCCGCTTCCAGCGGCTTTTCCCGCCAATGGCGGGTTGATAGGCCAGTCCCTTGAGGGCTGGTTATCATGACGGTGCAAACCAACCCTCTATTCCCCCCCTTAATCCCAGCCCGTTTCAACGGGCGGAGTGCGAAACGGGGACGCAGCTAACACTACACAGGGCATGTTTTGCATTGCCATCCGTCATCGCTCCCCCACCTTCAGAGAAGGTGGGCCACCCAGCCCGGACCCCCGGTGTCTCTTGAGAGAATTCCGATAGAGCGGCCCGCCACCCCCAATCAGAACCCCAAGCGGGAGCGCGGGGCCGAAGGAGGATGATTTTCCGGTACGCGGTGCGTCATACTACACCGGCCCGTCGCTCCCGCTCCAGGTTCTGATTGCTCATACCCGCTGATTTGTCCCGATACTGTCCGGAAGAGTACTTACTTTTTCGCGGCCGCCGCGCCTTTGGGGGCCATGGCGTAGACTTCGACCCGGCGGTTGTGTTGACGGCCTTTCGCGTCGGCGTTGTCGGCGACGGGGCGCTGCGTGCCCCAGCCGCAGGCCACCAACTCCTGATTCACTCCCTGGCCTTGCAGGAAACGAATCACGGCCGCCGCCCGCTCGCAACTGAGTTGCAGATTGTCCTTCCACTGGCTGTATTTGATAGGCTGGCTGTCGGTATGCCCGAACACCCAGATTTCGTAACCGGCGTAGTTGCTCTTGATCGCCTGGGCCATCTGTTCGAGGGTCTGTTTCGCGGTGCTCTTGAGCACGGCCTTGCCCGAATCGAAAAGCACCGTGCCCTCGATGCTGATCATGGCTCCGCCGGGAATGGCGCTCCAGCCCTCGGCGGTGGCCCCGCGGTCGGCCAACTGCTCGCGCAGCCGATTGTTCTCGGAACGCAACCGGACGGCCTCATCCTCGGCCGCGTAGCGGGCCTGGTCGGCGTCGGCCAGTTGCCGCTCCAGCTCCGCGATTCGATCGCTGGCCGTCCGATCCACCAGATCCACCGTCCCCGGCTCTTTCTTCGGCTGCTGGCAGCCAAGGGCAGAGACCAGCAAAGCCGCTCCCAAAAGCCCAACGGAAAAACGCGTACGCAGTAACATGGCCAATCCTCCTTTTGGTTTCAATGCCGCGCGCTAGTGCCGTTTTCGGTTCGCGAGTTTCGTGTTGGTAACTCTTTTTAAAATAG
>CAYNYK010000022.1:0-54026 GCA_964401335.1 uncultured Planctomycetales bacterium | reverse complement strand
TCGTCAAAATGCCCATAAAATGCCTAGGATTTTCGATTTTGCAAAAGTCCAGTTCATAAGTCAAAACTTGCTGGCACTTGAATCCGCTACCCTGCTGCATGGGAAGAATATTTAAGCATCCAATATACCTGCAACCCCGACGGCAAGCTGGCCTCGCGGACCTGAAAACGGGGCGATCCCGATAAGGTCAAGACGGAATACACCTATTACGATACCGGCGAGTTGGAGAGGGTCACGTACAACAACGGCACGCCGGGAGTGACCTACACCTACGACCGGCTCGGCCGGCAGACTCAGATCACCGACACGGCGGGCACTAGGGTATTCGCCTACCATGATGATCCGCTTGACGAACTGGATTTACCGCTTGAGACAAAGACGATCAACGGAATCGGAGGTGGCTTGTATCAGAAGACCATCACCCGCGATTACAAGGACGGCAGCGGGAACACCCTCGCCGATCGGCTGGCCGGGTTCCATATCGGCTCGGAATATCAAACCGCCTACCGCTACGATACTTACGGCCGGATCGAGCGGATCACCGGGCTCGGCCTGTTGCTGTGCCGAAAATCCTTTCTCGCTACCCATGGAGAAGCGAATTTTTTCGCCTCCCCGCATGTACGAGAAGGTAATCCCGCAAGGAGGAGTGTCGAGCCGGAAAACACGACACAGCGTTTATCTCTATTATCCTGGCATGCAGATAGCACGCCCTCTGCTGGAACAAGAATCCGTTCTCGTTCCTTTTTCTGAGGGGAAATCCGTTCCTTTGACTGCCAATGGGATAGGAATCCCTACAGCATGGGGGACCGAGATGGGACCGAGATAGGAATCTCGGTCCAGCCGCGGTGGGATAGGAATCCCTACAGCATGGGGGACCGAGATAGGAATCTCGGTCCAGCCGCGGTCCCTACAGCATGGGGGACCGAGATAGGAATCTCGGTCCAGCCGCGGATGACGGTGTGCGAAGGGATTCGCGTCCGGGGGGGGTGCGAGAATGGATTCTCGTACCAGCAGAGGAAAGGGCGCGTGCATCAGCAGAAGGATCATGTCACCGGCGGGTTGTCATCGCTCCCCCACAGCTGAAGACGTGGGCCACCCGGCACCCGGCCTCGCGCGGAGACACAGAGCTTGGAGATAGAATAATGCGGCGGGGACTGTTATCTTCTTAGCCTTTGCCGGGAAAGCGGACCGAGGGCTGTTGACACCCGTTGGCTCCCCTATTAGATTGCCTTTGAGCGTAGTTTTTCGCAGGGAGGCTTTGACTGTTATGGCAATCCAAAACTGGTCCGACAATGTCTTACTCGTAGAGTTGGCCGACGATCCGCAGTTCACCGACGACATGACGGCCTTGCTGGAAACGGTGGAGAATCGCGGCGATTTCGATGTCGTCCTGAATTTCCAGAACGTCAACTTCCTCAACTCCTCCAATATCGCCAAGCTGCTCAAGCTGCGCAAGATCCAGGTGGTCAACCACGGACGCAAATTGCGCCTCTGTGCCATCAACACCCATGTGTGGGGCGTCTTTCTGGTTACCGGCCTGGATAAGATCTTCGATGTCTACGACGACGTGGGGATCGGCCTGGCCAGCCTGTCCATGGATTGAAATTCTTTAATAAAACCAACTATACCACCTGCCACGGGTATTAGCGAGCAGGTAAGATTTTTGTCCGTCGTAAAAACACCTTACAGATTCTCGAGGATATCCCGACGGGGAACGAGGCGGGTGCCGCGCTGCTGTTCGATCTTGCAAGCGGCCAGCCAGCGGTTGCGCAGCTCGTTGTTGATGTCGGTACCGCTCATCCCACCGCAGGCCGCTGCCGATATCTTGCCGCCGGCCCGATGTCCATGCCCGCCGCCGCGCCCGAGTCCTTTGAGAACGGCTTGCAGCAGAGCGTTGGCATCACCGCCCTGTGGCGACGTTCGAGCGGAGAGATAGACATCGCCTTCCACCACCGCGACGCAGAGGACCCGCCGCATACCCTCGCAACGGATCAGCAGATCCGCGATCTCCGCGACGATCTCCGGCCCACCCGCCTGCGGCAGAAAACAGATGGCCGCCCCGTCATGGAGGAACGTATTCTCCATCGCCAGCAGCATGTCCGCATAATAACTCCGCGGCAACGGCGCGTTTTCGATACCGGCCAACTTTTCATGGTCGGCCTTCGGGGTCAACCAGGCGATCGCGCTTTTATCCAGCCGGGAAAGGGCCGGTTGCTCCATGCGCGTATCCGTGCGCAGGGCGTAGATCATGGCGGTGGCCAGGTCCGTGCCCGGCTCGACCTGTTGCTCGCGCAGGTATTGGGCGGCGATGGTGGCCGATGCCGCCGTCCGTGGACGAAGATCGCGAAACGGTACGCGGAATGATCCGAGTTCCGGACTATGATGATCGATCACGGCCACCGGTTTGATCGCGGTGTTCTGCAACAGATGATTGTTCGCCAGTGGATTGCAATCCACGAGCACAACAGCGTCGCTCGGGTCCGGCTCGTAATTGTCCACCATTTCCAAGGGCGGCCTGAGCAGTTCGACCATCCGTCGGTTCTCCGCCCGGGAGATGGCCCCTCCGGCCATGATCTGCCCCGGCTTGCCCAGTCGCGCGGTGACCAGCGCACAAAGCGCCCAACCGGTTGCGATGGCGTCCGGGTCGGGGTTGTTGTGGGCTACCATCAGCACCTTATCGAACTTTTCGAGTACCTTAAGCAGACGATCGGAACGTTTCGTGGCACACCTCGCTTTTCCGGCCGTGCGGCCTCTTTCAGCCTACCCGCGAGTGCCCATTCAGGCCACCCCGAATCAATCCATTACCCAAACCGACTGGGTGGCATGGGCAGGCCCCGGTACTCCGGGGTTTTCCCTCCAAGAAGACTTGCTATCCGTCCTATATGAGTGCATCCAAAGCGAGGTGGCACAAGGAATTCCGACTCGAGGAATATGAGGGATATTCGGGCCCTGCTTCGCGGTCATAAAAGCACGGGTAAACCCTTGTCCCGCCTCGGCGGGACAAGGGCCTGCCCATGCCACCCTGCGACGTTGCATGCCACCCATCCGAGGAAAAGCGGCGTTACGGCCGCCACTGTCCATAAGCCACTTTCTGATGTATCCTGTCTTGCCGTTTGTTTCATGTCTATCCTGAGCCGGCCGCCGCCGATTTGTGATTTACGCCGGCTTCAAGTACCTTACCGGCAGGAAATGTGATGTTATGACCAGTGTTATGAATTGGATGGATATTTATCCGTTTATCTGGCCGATCTTCATCTTCTGCGCGCGGCTTACGGATGTATCCTTGGGGACCATCCGAACCATCCTGGTAGTTCGTGGCTCGCGCGTGTTGGCCCCGATTCTAGGTTTCTTCGAGGTCAGCATCTGGCTCCTGGCCATCTCCGGAGTCATTACCCATCTCGATCGCTGGTACAACGTCGTCGCTTACGCTGGCGGCTTCGCCACCGGCAACGTGGTCGGGATCATTCTGGAGCAAAAGTTGGCCATCGGCATGCAGGCCTTGCGCTTGATCTCGCGCACGAAAAGCGCGGCGGTGGCCGCCGGCCTGCGTTTGGCGGGTTTCGGCGTGACCGAAATCAAGGGCCACGGCTTGGAGGGAATCGTGTCGATTTCTTTTGTGGTGGTACCTCGCCGGGATACCCCCACGGTCATCAAAGTGGCTCGTAATATCGATCCCGATGTGTTCGTAACCGTCGAGGATGTCCGGTCGGCCAACCTGCATAACTATCGCAGCGCCGTTCCGCCCACCGGCTGGCGGGCAATCCTGAAGCGAAAATAGTTCGGATGTTTCGCTACGGCGGGGTGGCATGGGCAAACCCTTGTCCCGCCGAGGCGGGACAAGGGTTTGCCCGTGCTTCTTGAGCTCGCGGAATAGAGTACAACTAATCTCACATTAGTCGGAATCCCCCGTGCCACCTTTCTTTATGTATCCAGGAAACACCAAAGGGCGAAAAGATATTTGGTTGAGGTTCGACATTCGGGTACAATGCAGGATTGGTTTTTATCAGACGGGTTAGGGATGGAGCGGCCTAAACGTGGGCAACCTCGAGCGTAAAATCAGCGTTTCCGGGGCCCGGGAACATAATCTCCGGGACGTGGCTATCGAGTTGCCGCACAACCGGCTGATCTGTTTTACCGGTGTTTCGGGAAGCGGCAAGAGCAGCCTGGCTTTCGATACTCTCTATGCCGAAGGCCAGCGCCGATACATCGAATCGCTTAGTGCCTACGCCCGGCAATTTTTGGGTACTCTTGCCAAGCCGGATGTGGATAAAATCACCGGACTCAGCCCGGCCATCGCCATCCAACAGAAAACCGGGGGCTGGAACCCGCGAAGTACAGTCGGCACGGTAACCGGCATTTATGATTTTCTAAGGGTCCTTTACGCCCGCGTCGGGCGGCAGCATTGTCCGCAATGCGATCGCCCGATCACCGCGCAGACAGCGGAGGCCATCACTGCCCGGATTCTAGCCTTACCCAAGGACAGCCGCATCCTGATCCTCGCCCCCGTAATCCGCGGACAAAAAGGCGAACACGTGGATCTGCTGGCCGACCTCCGCCGTCGCGGTTTCGTACGGGTCCGGATCGACGGGCAGATTTACCACCTGGAACAAGCCCCCGCCCTCGGCCGCCACATGCGCCATGACATCGAGGTCGTAATCGATCGGTTGGTCATTCGCGAAGGCGTACGCCCCCGACTGGCCGAGGCGGTGGAGAACGCTCTTGCGGTCGGCGAAGGCACTCTGCTGGTGGCGCCCGGTGACGTCGCCGAGCCAAAAGGAAAAACAAATTCGCGCGAACCGATCGGTGGGCCGGGATTCACGGAGGAATTGCTCCTTTCGGCCAAGTACGCCTGCACGCATTGCGGCATCGGGTTTGATCCGCCCTCGCCGCAGTTGTTCAGTTTCAACTCTCCGAGCGGAATGTGCCTGGCCTGTGATGGTATGGGCGCCCTACATGATTTTGATCCGGACCTGCTGGTGCCCGACCCTTCACTACCGTTCCTCGCACCCTGTATTGCTCCGATGCGGACTGTGCCGGGCCGCTGGCGACGGCATATCTATCAGGGGGTGGCCGACCATGTGGGCTTCGATATTCGCCTGCCCTGGAAAGACCTGCCGGCGAAAGCCCGTGAAGCCCTTTTATACGGCACGGGGGATGCGCATATCACTTTCCGCTGGCGCTATTACGGCCGGGAATGGAAGCACGGTGGTACTTTTGAGGGGATTATCGCTGAGCTAAAGCAAAAATACCGCCAAGCGAATTCGGCCATGGTGCGAACGTACTATGAAAAGTTCATGCGTCTTCGCCCATGCGGAGAATGCCGGGGGACAAGGTTGAACGCCCAGGCCCGGGCGGTGCGCATCGACGGGCTGACGCTTCCCGAATTGTGCGCGTTGTCCGTCAAGCGGGCGGAAGAGTTTTTGTCAGACCTGCGCTTGCATGCGACGGAGACGATCATCGCGGCCGAGGTACTCAAGGAAGTCCGCGGCCGCCTGGCGTTTTTAAGCAGTGTGGGACTCGACTATCTGACCCTGGAGCGGACCGCGCCGACGCTTTCCGGCGGCGAGTCACAGCGTATCCGACTCGCCGGGCAGATCGGCAGCGGGTTGGTGGGTGTATTGTACGTGCTTGATGAGCCGTCGATCGGGCTGCACCCTCGGGATAATGAACAACTGCTGGCCAGCCTCAAACGCCTGCGGGACATGGGCAATACGGTGCTGGTGGTCGAGCACGATGAGGCGACGATGCGGGCGGCCGATTTGATCGTCGATTTCGGACCCGGCCCGGGTGTGCGCGGTGGGCACATCGTGGCGGCCGGAGACATCGAGGAGTTAACCGCCAATGCAGATTCGTTGACCGGCGCGTATCTGTCGGGCAACAGGCAGATTGATATTCCCCAGCAGCGGCGACCGGTGGACACACGAACCAAGCCGAAAAAATAATGAGCGTTGGCGGCAGAAATAAGGTTTATAGAATCAACATTGAAAGATCAGTTATGCAGGGAAAACCACCTGATACCTATCCTGACGAGGAGGCGATTCAGCGCTTGGTTCGCCTTTGTGAGATGAATCAGCGCATGCTGGAGCGGATGACCGACGCCGAACGCGACCGGATCCTGCAGACGCACCTGGCGGAGGCCCGGGGACCGGAGAAAAACCTGCAAGTATTGTGCGAAATGAGCGACTTGGTCCGGTCTTTACGGTCACGCGCAGGTCAATAACCCACGGAGGTTTCACCATGGCCGCGGATAGTTTGTTGGAATTGCTCGTCCATGTAACCCAAGCCCTGGAAGACACCGGGGCCGTGTACGCTGTTACCGGATCAGTCGCCAGCAGCATTCATGGCGAACCAGTAACCAGCATGGATGTGGATATCGTAGCCGATCTCTCGGCGAATCAGGGCGCACAACTGGCCCGATCAGTGTCCGGCCGACTCTATGCGGACGAGGATATGCTGCGGCGGGCGGCCATCGAACATTCAATGGCCAACCTCATCGATCCAACCAGCGGCTACAAAGTGGATATCAGCGTTCTGAAACAGACCCCGTACCATGAACAGGTGTTACAACGGCGCGTCAGGATCACGCACCCTGACGGAAAGGCCAGTTTCTGGGTCGTATCGCCGGAGGACACCATTTTGATGAAGTTGGCCTGGCGCAAGGAGTCGCATTCACAAAAACAATGGGCCAACGCGTTGAGTGTGGCCCGAGTACGGAAGAATCGTCTGGATTGGGCCTATCTTCGTAAATGGGCCGGCGAGTTGGGGGTAGAGCAGGATCTTGACGAACTGCTGCAAGAGGCGGGGCTTTAGTGGCGAAGCGACGGGGACAAAACCGAATGGGCGAGGCGGCCGTCGGTAACGGCCAGCGCTGGCTCACCGTCCGCGGCGCCCGCCACCACAATTTGAAGAATATCGACGTGCATTTCCCGCTGGGGCGGTTCATCGGGGTCACCGGGGTTTCCGGCAGCGGCAAGAGTTCGCTGGTGATTGATATCCTGCGCGAGCGATTGTTTCGCGACCTCAACGGCGCGGAAATCGTCGCCCCCGGCGAGCACGCGGGCATCGAAGGGACCGAACATCTCGACAAAGTGATCGACATTGACCAGAAGCCGATCGGTCGCACGCCGCGCAGTAACCCGGCCACTTACATCAAGGTGTTCGATCCCATTCGCGATCTCTTTGCCAAGCTGCCGGACGCGAAGGTCCGCGGCTATCGGCCGGGACGTTTCAGTTTTAACGTCCCGGCGGGCTCGGCCGGCGGCGGGCGCTGCGAGGCCTGCGAGGGTAACGGGGCCAACCGCATGGACATGGAGTTCCTCGCGGATATCTGGGTGACGTGCCCGGTCTGCGGCGGGCATCGCTTCAATCATGAGACCCTGCAAATCCGCTATCGCGGCAAGAGTATCGCCGACGTGCTGGAGATGGACGTGCAGGAAGCCCTCGGACACTTCGCCAACATCCCGAAAATCGAGCGTATGCTGCGTACGCTGCACGACGTGGGCCTCGATTATATCAAGCTGGGGCAAAGTTCGACCACTTTGTCCGGCGGCGAGGCTCAGCGGATCAAGCTGGCCCGCGAGTTGGTAAAACGTTCCACCGGACGCACCCTCTATCTGCTCGACGAGCCGACCACCGGCCTGCATTTCGAGGACATCCGCCGATTGCTGAGCGTCCTTCACGGCTTCGTGGACGCAGGCAACACGGTCATCGTCATCGAACACAATATGGATATCCTCAAAACCGCTGACTGGATCATCGACCTTGGTCCGGAAGGCGGAGAGGCGGGTGGGTACATCGTGGCCGAGGGAACACCGGAACAGGTCGCCGACTGCCCGGCCTCTTACACCGGCCAAGCGCTCCGGGAAGTGCTGCACCCCCGGAAAATCCTTGCGGCAAAGCGCCGAGGCCGAACATTGGCCGCCAAACATCGATACAGTGCCGGTAATAATGGAGAATTCAGGGAAATCCTTGTCGTCGGGGCCGAGCAACACAACCTCAAGCACATCGACGCCCGCTTCCCGCGCGGGGCCATGACCGTCTGCAGCGGTGTGTCCGGCAGCGGCAAGAGTAGTTTTGCTCTCGACACGGTCTACGCCGAAGGCCAGCGGCGATATGTCGAATCCCTCAGCGCTTATGCTCGGCAATTCCTCGGCCAGATCACCAAACCCAAGGTCGAACGTATCGACGGCCTCTCGCCGGCCATCAGCATCGAGCAGAAAACCGCCAGCCACTCGCCACGATCCACGGTGGGTACGGTGACGGAAATTTACGACTACATGCGCATTCTATGGGCCCGGATCGGTCAACCCTACTGCCCGCGTTGCGGCGTGCCCGTCGGCGCCGCCAGCAGCGACGAAATCGTCGAAAGGCTGATGACCCTGCCCGAAGGCACGCGGGTCCTACTGCTCGCCCCGATCGATTGTACCGGCGGTGAAACCTACGCCGACCTGTTCGCCCGAGAAAAGGCCAACGGGTTTGCCCGGGTCCGGGTGGATGGAACGGTCCACGAGCTGACCCGTCCGCCCGCGATCGATCGCCGGAGTCGACACCGGGTCGAGTTGGTCGTCGATCGGCTGGTGATTCGCACCGCCCAGCGGGCGCGTATTGCCGACAGCGTGGAGCTGGCCTTGTCTATCGGCAACGGGTGGTTGATCGCCGCCCCGCTCGATGAAGGTCAGGAAATACGTTTCAGTCAACATCGTTCATGCACCCAATGTGGCAGCAGTTTCGAGGAACTGACGCCGCACCATTTCTCGTTCAACACGCGGCTCGGCTGGTGTACGGCCTGCGAAGGGCTGGGCGTGCAACAAGGCGCGGGTGTCGAAACCATCGTTAGCCAGGCCGGACGATCCATCCGTGAGGGCGCGATTACCGGCTGGGCGGAGATTCGCGATCACAAGTATCTGCTCCAACTGGTCGGCAAGTTGGCCGAGCATCTCGGCTTCGATCTGGATACGCCCTGGTTCCAGATCGCCGAGCCGGCGCGACAGGCCTTTCTGTACGGGACCGGAGCAACCTGGTTTGAAGCCGATAGTGGCCTGCGCTTCCAGTGGAAAGGTTTCTACCCGGCCATCGACGAGGCCGCTCGATCAAGCTGGCAGTATCGCAGTCGGCTGTCCGGCCTGACCACCGAGGTAGCCTGTCATCAATGCGGAGGTAGTCGATTACGTCCCGAGGCGGGCGCCGTGCGGGTCGGCGGCAAAACCATCGTCGAGGTTTGCCGGCTACCGTTAGACGCGGCTCACCGCTTCTTCGAGCAATTAAGAATCGATGCCCGCGAACGTCGTATCGCCGGCGAGGTGCTCGTGGAAATCCGCAATCGGCTGAAATTCCTGCTCGACGTGGGGCTTGATTACGTCACCTTGAATCGATCCGCCCCCACCCTTTCGGGTGGAGAATCGCAGCGCATCCGATTGGCCTCGCAGATCGGCAGCGGGTTGACCGGCGTGCTTTACGTACTCGACGAGCCGACCATCGGTCTGCATCCGCGGGACAACCGCCGCCTGCTGGCCGCCCTGACCCACCTGCGCGATCTGGGCAACACCCTGCTGATGGTCGAACATGATCGCGAGGTGATCCAGCGGGCCGATCACGTGCTGGATTTCGGGCCGGGGGCGGGTACCGACGGCGGACGCATCGTCGCCAAGGGAACACCCGCGGGCATCCAACGCGCTGCCGCATCCCTGACCGGTCGCTATCTCTCCGGCCGCGAGGTCATCCCCGTCCCTAGCGAACGCCGTGTACCAACGAACCGAACCTTGCGAATCATCGGCGCGCGGCAACACAACCTGCGTAATCTCGATGTCACCATTCCGCTGGGCTGTTTCGTGGCGATCACCGGCGTGTCCGGCAGTGGCAAAAGCTCGCTGATCAACGATATCCTTTATCCGGCCCTGGCCAAACGGCTGCACCGGGCCAATCTCGAAGCCGGCGGACACGACGAGATTCGTGGCGTCGAATACATCGACAAGGTCATCAATGTCGATCAGTCACCCATCGGCCAGTCGCCCTCCAGCAACCCGGCCACCTACACGGGGTTGTTCGACGAGATTCGTGAACTGTTCGCCAAGCTGCCGGAGGCCAAGGTTCGCGGTTACGCGGCCAACCGCTTCAGCTTCAATCGACCGGGCGGCCGGTGCGAGGCCTGCGAGGGCAACGGTCAGCGGCGGATCGAAATGCATTTTCTGCCCGACGTGTGGGTCCCCTGCGAAACCTGCGGCGGAACGCGGTACAAGGCCGAGACGCTCGACGTGAAATATAAGGGTAAGAGCATCGCCGACGTGCTGGAACTGCGTGTCGCCGACGCCCGGCAGCACTTTGCCCATATCCCGCGCATCCGACGGATGCTGCAAACCCTCACCGATGTGGGCTTAGGTTATATCGCCCTGGGCCAGCCGGCCCCGACCCTCTCCGGCGGCGAGGCCCAGCGGGTTAAACTGGCCGCCGAACTGGGTCGGCCCAATACTGGTAAAACCCTCTATATCCTGGATGAGCCGACCACCGGTCTGCACTTCGACGACCTGCGCAAACTCCTGGAGGTGCTCCACCGGCTCTGCGACCTGGGCAACACGGTGGTCTGCATCGAACACAACCTGGATGTGATCAAGACGGCCGACTGGGTTATCGATCTCGGCCCGGAAGGCGGCGAGGGCGGCGGGGAGATCGTGGCCGAGGGCCCGCCGGAAAAAATCGCCGCCGCCCCGCGTTCCCACACCGGGGCGATCCTGAACGAAGTACTGGCCCGTGATCCGCGGCAACCTCGGACGGTTTACGACCCGGCCCGGGCGGAGACCACCGACGATGTATCCTTTGAAAAGGAGGACCTCGGCGAGGCCCGCATGCCCTGGGAAGTAGACGGGCGACGCTGGCATACCCGCGAACGGGTCGGGCGGCGCGGTGAGGCGGTACGTTGGGACGGCGCGGCCCTCGAATGGCTGATCGATCAGATCGAGGCGGCCGGCAAGGGCAAATTCGCCCCCACGAACTTCAACAGTCGAAGCACCGTGGAAATCAAAATGCCGGGGAGCGACACGCCGTGGTTCTTCCACGCCCGGACCGGCGGCACCTGGCTACTGGACGTCACTTTCCGCGTGCCCACCCGGGCGATCAGCGCGGCCGAGGCTCGCGCCCTGGTCCCGCTCAAGCCGCTGGATGATATGGAGGAGCTACCCATTTACGGCCGCCAGCCGCGGGTGACCGTTCGCCATTCCGGGCGCAATACGGATGATGTACGCATGCTCATCCACTCCCGTAGCGAAATCGCCACCGCCGGCGGGCGGGACTTCATCGTGCGGGCGGTCAAGGCCTACCAGCGTCTGATCCGCAAGCTGAGCGAGGACGTGGCCTTGCGCCAGCCCTGGAAAGTCAGCGGAAAAAACTGGCACCTCGCCCAGTCCATGATCCGCAAAAGCGAGAACAAGCTCTGGCGCGGTACGCTCATTGTCGAGATGCTGGGCCGGATGAAAAAACTTGTCCCGTCCTTGAGCGAGGATTGGAGCCGCAAAGTCATGGTGGTGATTGAACATCCGCAGATCAAGGGCGGCTGGGCTCGGCTGATCACCAATCATGCCCACGCCATGCGGGTACAGATCCGCGCTCCGCGAGGCCTGTTCACCCCGGCGATGATCGAAAAAATCGGCCTGACGCCGGACATCCGCGAGCAAGGTGACGAGCACGAAATCATTTTCTGGCTCCAACGGATGGAGCAGATCGATCCTGCACAATTCGAGCGCCTGGTCCGCGAATCGATCGCGGGTTTGTCGAAAACCAATGGTGAATCCTCATGACCGAGAGTTTGATCCCCCATCGCCTGCTGTTTCGTTTCGAGATGCCGCTACGGTATCGGTCGGCGCCGGTCATTGACGGCGATTTGTCCGACTGGTCGGAGGAATTTCTGCTGCCGGAACTGTGTCGTATCGACGGGCAGGAGCCTTTCGGTCGGGTGTACTTGGGCTGGAATGAGTCGGGGTTATTCGTCGCTTGCCAAGTCGAAGGCCGCCGTTCGCCCTTCCGCTGCGATCCCAAGCAGTTTTGGAAAGGCGACAATCTGCGGCTATGCACGGATATGCGGGACACGCGCGATCTGAAAAGGGGGTCACGTTTTTGCCAGCAATTTTATTTCCTTCCGGCCGGCGGCGGGGCGGACGGGCGGGCCCCCGTGGCCGGGGCTGCCAAAATCCATCGGGCCACCGAACATGCTCCATCCGTACCCCAGGGTATCATTCAAATCGCCGCGAGCCGCACGGGCTCAACCTATACGCTGGAAGCCCATATCCCCGCCGCGGCCCTGTCCGGTTTCGATCCCGACGAACATCCCCGTATCGGCCTCTTCTACATGCTGGAAGACGGCGATCTCGGACAGCAATACCTCACCGTCGGCGACGAACTCAACTGGCACATCGACCCCTCCACCTGGGCCACGGGTGTATTGACAAAGAATTAGATCGGATTGACACTATGGTCGGCCGATCGCTTTGAAAAGCACGGCCTTCGCCATTTCTCAAACAAAAGAGGATAGTAAACATGGAAGCAATCAGTAAGGAAGAACGAACCTGGGGTATGGTATGCCACCTGGCCGCTCTGGCCGGATATCTGTTTCCTTTCGGCAATATCATCGGGCCGTTAATCGTCTGGCTCATCAAGAAGGAGGAAATGCCCTTCGTAGCCGACCAGGGTAAAGAGTCGTTGAATTTTCAAATCACTATGGCCATCCTGGCGGCCATTTGTATTGTGCTGATATTTGTGGTAGTGCCCTTTTTCCTTCTGATTGCCTTAGGTATTCTGAATCTTATCCTGGTCGTGATCGCCGCGATCAAGGCCAATGATGGAGTAATCTACCGCTATCCTTTTGCGCTGCGATTGATCAAGTAAGCCGCCGTCGGTGGTTTATCCCCAGCGGACCAACCCGATATGGTAGCGGGCGGCCATTTCCGGATGATGCGGCACGATGCGCAGGGCGTAGCCGTAGCGGCCGCTATAGGTGCAGGGGATCACACCCGTATAGCGATAGCTGTCCGGCGAGCCATTATTGCCCTGGCACTTGAGCGGCGCGGTATGCCCCACGTTGATTAGCCCACTGGCGTCCAGCGGTCCGAAATACAACTCGACGGACACTTCCTCGGGGCTGATCGAACCAAGCCGGATATGGGCGGAGACGGGCAGTTCGTTGCCCACGGTGGGTTCCGCGGGGATTTCGGCCTGCACGCCCTCGATGCGGACTTCATTCCATTTACTGAGCAGCTTGCTGCGCCAGGCGGCGACCTCGCGGGCCACGCGGTAATTCTCCTCGCGGAAACGGCTCCAGCGCCGACCGGCGGGCAGATAGAAACGCTCAAGGTATTCGCTGACCATGCGATTGCTGTTGAAGACCGGACAGCAGGTCTGCATCGAGGACTTCATCATGGTAATCCAGCGCCGCGGCAAACCGTCCTGCCCGCGATCGTAATACATTGGAATAATTTCCTTTTCGAGCAGTTCGTAAAGAGACTGGGCCTCCATGAAATCCTGATAATCCTGATTACCGTAAATGCGCCGGTCGCCGATGGCCCAACCGTTGGTCCCATCGTATGCTTCCGGCCACCAGCCGTCCAAAATGGACAGGTTGAGACCGCCGTTGGGGGTGACTTTCATGCCGCTGGTTCCGCTGGCCTCGTGCAGTTTGATCGGCGTGTTCAGCCACACATCCACTCCTTCAATGAGCAGACGGGCGACGCTCATGTCATAGTCCTCGAGAAAGACGATGCGGTTGCGCAGGTGCGGCTGCTTGGTGAAGGCGACCAGCTTCTTAATCAGTTCCTTGCCGGCCTCGTCCTTGGGATGGGCCTTTCCGGAAATAATCATCTGCACCGGTCGATGCGGATCGGTCAGAATACGGGCCAACCGTTCCTGGTCATACAGAAAGAGAGAGGCGCGCTTGTAGGTGGCGAAGCGACGGGCAAACCCGATGGTCAGGGCCTCGGGATCAAGCACTTCGTCGGTGCTATCGACCTCGGCGGGCGGCGCCCCCCGGGCGATCAACTGGTTTTTCATGCGCCGACGGGCAAAGGCCACCAGCCGGGCCCGCAGCCGCTCATGCACCCGCCACAATTCGGCATCCGGTACCATATCCACGCGCTTCCAGACCTCCTGGTCGAGGGGGTCCTCCGACCATTGCGGGCCCAGATATTGATCGTAGAGATGGGCTACGTCGCGGCTCAGCCAACTGCGGATGTGCACGCCGTTGGTGATGGAGGTAATGGGAACTTCATTGACCGGGACACCGGGGTAGACGTCGCTGAAAATCTCGCGCGAAACCTTGCCATGGAGTTGGCTGACCCCATTGCTGAGGTAAGAGAGGCGCAAGGCCAGGACGGCCATCGAGAACGGCTCGTTGGTATCCTTGGCGTTCATCCGACCCAGCCGCAGCAGGGTCTCCTCGTCAATGCCCAGGCTGCGGCAGTAGTTGCCCAGATACTTGGTCACCAGGGCGGGCGGGAAACGATCAATTCCCGCCGGTACCGGCGTGTGGGTGGTAAATACCGTGCCGGTGGAGACCACTTCGCGGGCCTCCTCGAAGCTGAGTTGAAACTTCTTCATCTGCTGGTGGATGCGCTCGACGGCCAGAAACGCCGAATGTCCTTCGTTCATGTGGCAAACCGAAGGTTCGATACCCAGTTCGGCCAACATCCGCACGCCGCCGATACCCAACACAATTTCCTGACGGATGCGGACCTCCTGATCCCCCCCGTAGAGCCGGGCAGTGATATCGCGGTCCTCTCGGCGATTGGAAGGAACATTCGTATCCAAGAGATAGAGCGTGACCCGACCCACCAGCACTTTCCACACATTGGCGACAACTTCGTGCCCGCCCACGTCCATGGAAACGCAAAGCTGTTTCCCGTCGGACATCCGCACCGGCTGCACCGGCAGGGTGGCGAAGTCCAGGTCGGGATAGTCCTCGAACTGATATCCGTCATTGGTCAAGAACTGATGGAAATAACCCTGCCGATAAAGCAAACCCACCCCCACGAGAGGCAGCCCCAGATCACTGGCGCTTTTCAGATGATCGCCCGCCAAGACCCCCAGACCACCGGAATAGATCGGCAGACATTCATGCAACCCGAACTCGGCCGAGAAATAAGCAATCGTACCGATATCCCGATCACCAAAATGCTCTTTATAGTAGGTGCGCCCCTTGAGATAAGCGCTGAGCGAATCAAGCACACGCGCCAGCGAGGCAATGTAGGCCGGATCGCGGGCCAATCGATCCAGACGCTCCTGCGAAATCTGAGCGAGCATGGCCACCGGGTTATGCTTCAGGTCGCGCCACATATCGATGTCGAGCCGCCTGATCAGCTCGATGGCCTCCGGATTCCAAGTCCACCAGAGATTATTAATCAGCTCCCGGAGGGGCTTCAGCGGCTCTGGAAGCGAAGGTAGCACGACAAAATTGCGAACATGATTCAACTGATCCACGTTAATCACCTAACTCTTTTAATTAAAAGGTGTTACAAAAGCGGAGCTTTCCTCCGTCCCTCGGATTATTCTTTGTCCTTCTCCGCACAAGTCTATAGGATTGTAGCATCGGCAAAAAAGGCAATAACCTGCTGATTTCTATCTACTTGTTATCGTGCTTTCCCGGGCAGGCGGACCAACGCACAAGGTATCCCCAAGGGGTACCGGGGCAGGGACCGACATTTTTTGAGTGACTAAGCTACCTTAACTTTCGATAGAAATAAAGATTATGAATTGCAGCGTTTCCCGGCTTGAAAGTTCCTGACGTAGTATCGCCTTGAGCAGAAAAGCATTGCCGGGCGAACCGTAGTCTCAGGCCAATTTTGCCAGAAACGCGTTTTGGACGGTATCGTCCTTGGATCCGCTGATCAGCGTGCGGCGTTCCCCACGGCCAAGGATTCGCTGATAAAAATCACCCAACCCTTCGTCGGGCATCCGTTTCGCCGCCCAGGTTTCCAGCACGGGCCGGACGGCCTCGACAACCTGCTCCCGCGGCACATTGACCGCAAATAAATCGACCACGCGGTCTCCGGCCAGCCCACCCCCGATATAGATATCATAATGGCCGGGTTTGTGCCCGACCAAGGCCAGGTCGGCGGTATAGGGCCGACTGCAGCCGTTAGGGCAACCGGTCATTCGCAACGTGAACGGAACGTCGGCCACGCCCAATCGACGAAGCTCTTTCTCGAAGGTTTCGACCACCTCCGGCATCACCCGCTCCGATTCGGTGAGGGCCAATCCGCAAGTGGGCAAGGCCACGCAAGCCACGGCATATCGCCGCACGGCGGTCAACTCTTCCGCGCGGGGCAGGCCGAACGATTCAAGAATGACCTCCAGCTTTCTAACCTCATCATCGGAAAGGTTCGCGAAAATGATGTTTTGATGCGGGGTCAGGATCACTTCCGGCCGCAAGGCCTCCGCCACCAGACGCAAGGCGGTCTTGATCCGACACGATTCACGGTCGATGATCCGCCCATTGGGTAGATACACCCCGTAAAAGTTACGGCCATCCCCTTGCGCATGCTTGCCCAAATGATCCGGACAACGCAATGATCCGATATCCACCCACGCGCCCAGCGGAAAATCCACGCGCTTTTTGAACTCCTCGCGAAAACGCTCGATCCCCCATTCCTCGATAAGGTACTTCAACCGGGCGTGTCGGCGGTCGGTCCGATCGCCATGATTGCGGAATAACGTCACGATCGTACGCACGGCGTCCACGAGATGCTCCGCCTCGACATAACCGAGCGGGGTGGCCAATCGGGCATAAGTTTTAGCGTTCTTGTGGGTCATACCCATGCCGCCCCCCACCAAAACGTCGGCTCCCTTGAGCCGCCCCTCCTCCATCAAGGCAATCAGGCCGACATCCTGCTCATAAACTCCGACCGAGTTGTCCTCGGGCAGGGCGATACCCGTCTTGAACTTGCGCGGCAGGTACTGCGGTCCATACAATGGTTCGGACTCTTGAGACGTATCCACCTTCTCGCCGTCAAGCCAGATTTCATGATAGGCATTAGTGCGCGGGCACAGCTCCTCGCTGAGCATTCGGGCCAGGATGCGTAGCTGACGATGACCCTCATCGGCATACGGGGCCGGCGGGGCCATGATATTGCGCTCCACATCCCCGCACCCGCACAGGCTGCTGAGCATGACCCGGTTGATCCGTTGAATGGCCGGCTTGATTTCGCCTTTGAGCAGTCCATGCAACTGTACGTTTTGCCGCGTCGTAACGCGTAACGACTGATTGTAAACCACGTCGTCGGCCAAGTGGTCGAGGGCGAGATATTGTTCCGCGGTGAGCACGCCACCGGGGACTTTCACCCGCATCATGAACCAGCCGGTCTTGTCCATCCCGACCGCCTTGAGCGCCGGGCGCGCGTCCCGGTCGTCCTGCTGATAGATGCCGTGAAATTTGAGGAGGTGCACATTGTCCTCCTCGAAGACCGATTGCTCGTTTCGCAGGTTCTCGACGATGGAACCGCGGAGAAATCGACTGTTTAATTTGGCCTGCTCGACTTTGGTCTGATTTTTTCCCTCGGGCATATGAAACCTCGCCTTTGCTCCTGTTCCATCCTTACTCCGTACGTGCCGTAAGCTCCATAGTAAATCTTCCGGAATTAGATGCCCGATCCGTTTTCGTGCAGGCCGCATTCCGTCTTGTGCAGGTCACCCCAGCGACCGTCACGACTGTATTCCCCGATTTTTGAACCTGCCACCGGACGCGTGCAATGCGTGCAGCCGATCGACGGATAACCCTGCTCGTGCAGCTCGTTGTATGGCACATCGTTGGCCTTGACATATTCCCACACTTGCGCGCGTTCCCAGCCGGCCAAGGGACTGATCTTCAAAACCTGGAACTTCCAGTCCCAATCCACCACGCGGGTCTGGGCCCGCGTGGCCGATTGACTGCGTCGCAGACCGGTAATCCACACGTCCACATCCTTCATGACCTCGGCCATTGGATCGACTTTGCGCAGTTTGCAGCAGAGGTCCGGGTTGCTTTTCCACAACTCCGGGCCGTAGGCCTCGGCTTGTTGCTCGGGGGTCAACGTCGTCCCGCGATTGACGAACCGGACCGTGGGATAGCGCTCCACCATCCGGTCTCGCAGGGCATAGGTTTGCGGGAAGAAAAACATGGTGTCCAGATAGATCACGGTGATCGGCCGCTCGTACCGGGCATACATGTCGATCAGGGCACAACCTTCCATTCCGAAGGAAGTCGTCAGGATCATCCGTTGGCGGGCAAACCTCCCCAGGGTCCAGGCAACGATCTCCTGCGGACTGCTGGTCTCGCATACGGGAAACCGGTTAATGATGCTGATTTGTGTGGACATAATCTCCATCCTGTCTTATGAACCCAACGTCAGCCGACGAAGTCGATTGTGGAGTGCCATACTTCCGGGAGGCCACCACCCCGACGGCCAGAAGCGCCGGCGATTCGATATTGTGCTCCTTCGCCAATCGGCTTATTTCCCACAATCCGCCGACCACTTCGCGTTCGCCCGGCTGTGTTCCCCGTTCGATGATCAACGCGGGCGTATCGGGCGACCAGCCGTCAATGAGGAGGCGATCCGCCACCTTGTCCAACAGCCCGACGGCCATGAGGACGATAAGCGAATCCGCCTTGGGATATTGCTGATTGAATACCCCCCCGGCCAATTGAGCGCTGGTGATCGCGAACGAGCGGCCTTGCGCGCGCGCCGTAACCGCATAACCGGCCGCCGACAACACCCCCAACGCGCTGCTGATCCCGGGGATGATCTCGCAGGGGACGCCATGCGCGCGGAGAAAATCGATTTCCTCGGTGCCCCGGCCGAATACAAAGGGATCGCCGTTTTTAACCCGGGCGACCGTCCGACCCGCCACAGCGGCCGCCAACATGCGATGATGGATGTCCGCTTGCCGTCTCGGTCCTATGCGCCCGGCCCCGAGCCATTCGATATGACTGCGCCGCGCATCGAGACCGAGCTGTTCGGTAAAATCCCGCCCCAGAATGCGGTCGTAAATGACCAGGTCGGCGCGGCGGATGGCCTGCCAAGCGCGCACGGTCAATAGGTCCGCCGCTCCCGGCCCCGCTCCGATAATATAGACTTTGCCGCACGCCGCTTCCGGCATATTCGAACCATTAACGCCGGCCGCGGGTGTTGCGGAGGAGTCACGATTTGTGCTCAGCCACCGAACAATCTGGTCCCGGACCTCGGCCGAGCGTCGCGGCGAGCGGCCCTGGCTGTGTACGGCAATGGTCAACTCATGCTGAGTGTGCGTGGCCGGGAACAGTACGCGGGTTTTCGTTCGCGCGGAAACATTACAGCAGGGTATCCCGCGGGCCTCGGCATCCGCGCTGATCCGCAGATTAAGCGCGGGGTCATGAGTGGCGGCCACGACCAGCCGTATGCCCCTCAGTTTCGTCCGAGTATATTCGCCGCGTTTCCAGATCAGCCGTTTCTTTTCCACCTCCCGCCGCAACGCCACCTCTATCCGCGGTGAACAAACCACTACCTTGGCCCCGTGTTCCATCAAAGTCATGGCTTTGCGCGCCCCGATGCGCCCGCCCCCGACGACCAGACATCGCCAGCCGGAAATATCAAATCCAAGGGTAAGAAATCGGTCGGGCCGCTTCGATGCTTCGCTACAGGCTGTATGGACGATACGAAAGGGCATCTGATTTCTCGCGTATGCTTAAGGCTCCAGATATTCAAACTCACGCCAATGGCAACACATGCAGGGCTGAGGATTGCGGAAAACACGATAATGCAACCGTTGCAGTGTGTTCGACCACAGATCAAACTTCAAGAGATACGGACTCACCTCCGCCAGGTGGCCGGCCAGGATCTTGATCGCCTCCATGGCTTGAAAAGAGGCGATGGCGGCGACGGCCATTCCCCATACACCCGCCTGTCGACAATCGGGGTCGATGCAGGGCGGTGGAGGCTCCTCCAGCAGGCAACGCAAACACGGCGTTCGTCCCGGCAACATGACCGCCATCTGAGCCTCGGCCCGGACCGCTCCGGCAAAGATCCACGGCCGCTCGGTCTTCACGCAGTAATCATTGAGCAGGAATCGGGTGGCAAAGTTATCCGTGCCGTCCACAACTACCTCGACATCCCCGGCCAGGCAGTCCACGTTCGATCGTTCGAGACGTTCCTCGACGGGATCGACAACACAAGCCTTGTTCACGTGATGCAAACGCCGCGCGGCCGCCTCGACCTTGGGACGCCGGGCTTCGGCATCCCCCGCTTCATACAACGCCTGCCGGTGAATATTCGTCAAATCAACGCGGTCAGGATCGACCAGTCGCAAAAACCCCACCCCGGCCCGGGCCAGGAGTTCGGCGACCCATGACCCCAAACCCCCGGCGCCAACGATCAATACTCTCCCACGAGACAGGGCCTTCTGGCCATCCAGACCGAAAGGCCGAAAAGCGATCTGACGGGCAAAGCGGACATAATCTGGCGCTGTTATCATCACGTTCATTGAACTCCCGGGGTACCGCTACCCTAACCACATCCTTGATCGGAGTGCAGTCGATGCAGTCCGCGGTTCAACACGCCTGCAACGCCCGGTCCAGGTCCTCGATAAGGTCATCCGTATCCTCGATGCCCACCGAAAGGCGAATCGTCTGTTCCGTGATGCCGACCTGCTCGCGTTCCCGTGCGGTCAACCCGGCGTGACTCATCGTGGCCGGGTGGCAGATCAGCGACTCCACCCCGCCGAGACTCTCGGCAAAAAGAAAGAACCGGAGCGTTTTGATGAAACGACTGACTTCCGCGGCGCCGCCTTTTAGCTGAAATGTTACGATCGCTCCGAAACCGTCCATCTGTCGCCGGGCAAGCTCGTGCTGCGGATGCGAGGGCAAACCGGGATAAAGGATTTCCCGCACCTTGGGGTGGCGGCTCAGATATTCGGCGACGGCCTGAGCGTTGGCCGCGTGTTGCCGCATGCGGACGGCCAACGTCTTAAGCCCGCGCAGACTCAGCCAGCAATCCCATGGGCCGGGCACCGCGCCGGCCGCGTTCTGGTAAAAGCGAATCCGTTCATTAAGCGACGGGTCACTGGTCAGGACCGCCCCGCCGATCACGTCGCTGTGTCCGCTGATGTACTTCGTGGTGCTGTGGACAACCACATCCGCTCCCTGAGTGAGCGGCCGCTGAAAGTACGGTGAGGCAAACGTGTTGTCCGCGACCAACTTCGCGCCATGCCCCCGTGCGATCTCGGCCACCGCCCTTACATCCACCAGTTGCAGCAACGGATTCGCGGGGGTCTCGATCCAGATCAATTTTGTGTTGGGTCGAAGCGCCTGAGCGAAAGCTTGCGGGCGTGTCCCGTCCACATAGGTGAAATCCACGCCGCACGGTCGATAAACCTGCTCGAAAAGGCGCGACGTGCCGCCGTAAATATGCCGGGCGGAGACAACATGATCCCCCGGCCGCAACAACGAAAGGACCCCATCGACGGCGGCCATCCCGGAACCGAAGGCGGTCCCGAAGCTCGCCTCCTCCAGGGAAGCCAGGCATTCTTCCAACGCCGTTCGCGTGGGATTGGCTGTGCGACTGTATTCATAGCCGCGTGGACGACCCACGTCGTCGAACACGAAATTGACGGTCTGATAGACGGGGACGACAATCGCACCGGTAGCGGGGTCGGCCGGTTGTCCCTGTCGGATGGCCTTGGTGGAAAACCGCATAAAACGCCTCGATACCCTTGCAATGGGGAGTAACGGACGAATCAAACAACCAGATCCTGAAACAATGGCGAACTGAGATAACGTTCTCCGAAACTCGGAATAATCACGACAATTACCTTGCCCCGGCTGTCCGGTCGATCGGCCACCTTGCGAGCCGCATGCAAGGCCGCCCCACTGCTAATACCCACAAACAGACCTTCTTCACGAGCGATACGACGGGCCGCTTCGATCGCCTCGCTCTGGCCGACGGTGACAACTTCATCGACTATCTTGAGGTTCAATACCTTCGGCACGAATCCGGCCCCGATCCCCTGGATCTTGTGCGGACCCGGCTTGGCCGGCTGGCCGGCCAGGGTCTGAGTAAGCACCGGGCTTTCCGCCGGCTCGACCGCGATAGCGCGAAAGGAAGGTTTGCGGGCCTTGATGACTTCGGCAATACCGGTGATCGTTCCACCGGTCCCCACTCCGCTGATCAGAATATCGCATGCGCCGTCGGTATCTCTCCAGATTTCCTCAGCGGTGGTGCGACGGTGTATTTCCGGGTTGGCCGGGTTCTCGAATTGATGGAGCATGAAGGCGTTCTTTTCCGCCTGGGTGATAACCTGCGCCTTGCGGATCGCGCCGCTCATCCCCTCGGTCGCCGGCGTAAGCACCAGTTCCGCGCCGAGGGCCTTGAGTACCTTGCGACGTTCGAGGCTCATTGACTCGGGCATGGTCAGCAGAAGTCGATAACCCCGAGCGGCGGCCACGAACGCCAAAGCAATCCCCGTATTGCCGCTGGTCGGCTCGACAAGCAGCGTTTTTTCATTGATCTGACCCGCCCGCTCGGCCGCCTCCACCATGGCCAGCCCGATGCGATCCTTGACCGAGGACAATGGATTATGACTCTCCATCTTGGCCAACACGGTTACATCTTTTTTGTTTGCTGAATCACGCAGCCGAACGAGAGGGGTACGACCAATAGTTCCGGTAATGTCGGCGTAAATGATGGCCATGATTTTCTCCTTTACACAAGCCGTGGATCATCCACGGCGAAACGACCGGCAAGACCGGTACAGGCCTTCCCGATAAAGCACTATACAGGATCAAAATCATAATGTCAACTAATTCAATGATAATAATGATATATTTTTGCAACATCATAATATAAAATAACTTATGAAGTTTATATCCTTAATATGACGATAGTTAAGGTTGAAAAAAGCTTCCATTGAGCATAATCTAGCATAGTCCAATGATGTTTTATGTGTTTATCATTATTTTTATGTCCCCGAGGCCTGGGATTTGTTCCGCCAATGCCAGGATATGCAATCAAAGTAGTTTTACCTCTTCCTCCCAGTCTCGCGGTGGCGAGTGCGGAATGAGTCATTTGACTCAAGGATGCGTGTACTTTGAACTTGTCTCAGAAATGTCAGTATGCGGTGCGGGCCGTTCTGGAATTGTCGAAACGACACGGCCGGGGAGCAGTGTCCGCCGGTGAAATAGCGGCCAGCCAGGCAATTCCCCAACGTTTCCTGGAGATCATCCTGAACGAATTAAAGCCGACCGGCCTGATCGATTCGCGACGCGGCGTACAGGGAGGCTACTATCTGACCTGCCCTCCCGAGCAGATCACGGTGGGACGGGTCATCCGCCTCGTCGAAGGCCCGCTCGATATTGTTCGCTGTGCCGGCGAACAGGAAAGTAAATGCTGCCCGCTTAAGGAAAAATGTTCACTCGTGGCCTTGTGGAACCAGGCCCGTGAAGCCCTGGAGCAGGTCTACGATTCCACGACCTTCAAGGATCTCGCCGATCGCGAGCAGGATCTCGAACGCCAGGCGGCCGTCGATTACTGCATCTAATGATCCAAAAACCATCGATCCACGGGCGACGCGAAGTTCCCCTGGATACCCTGCCCGACCCAACCATGACACGGGCCAGGCCCGGCAGTGGAATCCTCGCGCCAGGAGGATGTTGTGTGTAGAACCTTTTAGAAGAAATCAAGGCGGGTATCTTGGCGTTATTCCCCTCCGCGCGAAGTCCGGCGACCTGGTCTCCCTTCCCTGACTCCGCCCCAATGAGGGTGCTGGGACTCGAACCCAGGACCCACGGCTTAAAAGGCCGTTGCTCTACCGACTGAGCTACACCCCCAGGCCCCGCGCGTCCACCGGACCACGGGACGTTGGATTGAGTATTTTCTATTGTAGGGATATTTGCATGTATGGCAATCCCCCAACTGATGAACCGGGGGCAGGATCGCACGCCCGTTTGGGCGCATTTGAATATTCCGAAAAGAACCATCCGTCCATAGCCCACGCCACAACCGATTGACGAATCGACCAATGTGCCCGATATACTGACCGGCCATCCCCCGCTCACTCGCTTACTCGCTTACTCGCTCACTTGCTTACTCGAGCACTTGCCAACCAGCCCCATGTATATATTCGTTAATTTATAATCCGGCAGACTATAAATATAAATGTAATATCCCCTAACTCTCATACCTCGCTATGACCCTCGCAATGAATTGACACTTCCGCCACTTATAGACACAATGCCCCCTGTCAGCAGTATTGAAGTATCGAATAGTTACGACAGGAGACTACATCAATGGCTAAAAAAGTCAGAGGAGCATATAAAAAAGGCGCCTATAAATGCGATAAATGCGAGCGCGTTTTTTCCATGCCCGGCCATCTGGCCCGACACCGCAATGCCGCGCACGGGACGGGTCGAAAAGTAAAAGCCGGCCGAGGTCGTCGGGGACCGGGTCGTCCGGCGGGTCGGGCCGGTCGCCCCAAGGGAATCGCCGCGCGTCTGGGCTTGCGGGACATGGCTTTGGAGGATCTGAGCCAGTTGATCGACGCCGCCCGCGAGGAGGCCCGCCGGCGCGTCGCTCAATTGCAAAAGGCGCTGGAGTAGGCGAACCGCGCCAAGGGAGACCCCGCGGAGTTAACCTGGCTATCGCGTGAATAAGGGGGAAAATGCGAAGGCAAGTGTGCGGCGCACACGGACGGCCGTGAGGTGTGGTTCCGTTGCTTCGCTCGAATTCTTTCGCGTTTTCCCCTTTTATCGTTATCGAAGTCATCATAAGGACACTCGATTCATCGTGCATTGTGGGTAGCGAGTCATCCAGGCGAGGGAATTTTCTATCATGCTCCATTTCGTTCAGGACGGAAATCGACTGCGGATCGAAACGGAAGTGGGTTTATTGGAATGGGACGCCGCCCGCGGCGGACAGATCACCCGCTTTGCGGTCAAGGACCAGAAAGCCGCCCGCACCATGCTGGCCGACGGCCGCGCGCTTCCGGGCCTCGTGCTCACCCTGAGCGACGGCACGACCTGGAAACTGGCCGAGGCCACCGCCCGCCTGGAGATTCTCGACCGGGACAATGATCGCTTGAAATTCCGAGCCGAGACGGAACTCGGCGGCGGTGCTGTGCAGGTCGAACTCGAATACGATGTATTCGCCGACGGCGCGGTTTTCTGTAATTTCCGCCTGGAAGTGGCCGAGGGGCGTTCCCTGACGGTATGCGAGGTGGTCCTGGAAAATCGTCTGCAAATCCGCGGTGCACGGAATAGCCGCTGGAATTACACCTCGCGTTATCCCTGGGTCAAACAGGACGCCACCACCGTTCATGCGTTTTGCGAACCGTTCCGCAATCTACCCATGGACCAACACATTGATTTACCGGAACTGGTGGTCGATGTACAACTGGACCTCGGCTGGGACAATACCCGGTTTTATTCCAACCGGGTGGAACTGCTATTGGAAGACTGGTCGGCATTCGGTGAAGCGGACTTCTATAAACAAACCCGCACCCGCGCGGGCCTGGAGGAAGGCGAGTTCGTTCTGCGTTGGGATCTGCTTACCCAGCAACCGCAGATTGTCGGCGGGGGGTACAGTTATCGCAACCGGTGGGGTTTGCTGTGGGCGGGCTCGCGACATCTGTGCGGATCGGGCGACATCGCTCGACGCAACAATGCCCTCGGGGCCCGCATCTGCCACTGCATCTATCCCTACGTGCAACTGAAACCCGACTGGCCTTGGGCGGTCATGCCCATCAAGCAGGTCAAGGCCCAGCCGCCGATGGTCTTCAAGGGCAACCCCGAAATCGGCCGCGTGGACGAGGCCGCCGATCTGGGGGCGGACACCATGATCATCCATCAGTTCTGGATGGCTAACCCCGGATCCAATAATGAACCGGTGGCCGACTATCAGCCCAAGGACCCTGACTGGTTGCGAGCGTTCATCAAACGCAGTCACGAACGAGGCATGCGCGTTCTGCTCTACGGCCGGGCCACCGAACAGTATCATCACTATGCAAGCTTTTTCGAGGATTTCTGCGAACCGGGACGCGACGGCCTGTACCTCGACTGGTCCACGCCCTTCGCTTACGGCTACCTCAAGGGTTCTCTGGTCCACGTCTCGGCTTACGCGTTCTATACCTTCCATCGCGCGATGCGCCGTCGCATCGGGACCGACGGCATTCTCATTGGACACACCGGGGCCCATTCCCAACTGGCGTCCAATCTCTACGACGTGTCCTTGTCGGGCGAGTTTTCCGTATTACATGAAGTCTTGCTCGGCGAGCCGGCGGCCTGTGCGTGCTACGGCATACATGGCGGCTGTGGAGCCAACCTGCTCGGCGGCGGGGTCAAGGACCGCGGCATCTTCACCTCCGATCGGGCGGTGGCTTTCTGCGCCGCCCTGGGCATGAGTAGTCATTGCATCATGTCCCACGGCACCCCCTACGATCAGGATTCGGCTTATACCAAACCCTTGTGGGACGTTCATGCGGCGTTGCCGGGCGGCCCTGTTCGCGTCTATAACCCTACGAATCAACCGGTCGGCGGCCTCAACGCATCGGACGAAGGCCTCTTTCCGATTCTCTATCTCAATACCAAAGGCCAAGCCCTGTTGATCGTGACCAACCTGGCCAAGGTGGCCGTCAGTGGTTCGGTAATCGTCGATCCAAAGGAACTGGGCATCACCGGCAAGAAGCTGCGGCCGTTATCGTTCCCGAGCGTTCACTCTTGCGCCGGTCAGGGCACCGGCATACGCTTCGATCGCCTGCCCGCCAATAAATTCTGCGCGGCCCTGATCGAATAAAACTGGGGCACCAGATCCGGTATACCTCGCGTCCGGCAAATCATACGCGAATGATACGTTGAGACATGCCACCGTGGTCTTTGTCCGGCAGTCAAGCCTTCACCCGGAATTATTCATGGGGTTTACTAAGGAATCCAGGGTCCCGTTTGTTTGCTCTGGTTATTTGTCGTTCGTCGGTGCAAGCGGGCGCAGATAAAGATGGCGATATTCCACCGGCCCATGGTCACCCTGCAACAGGATCGGGCCGGGGGTTTGTTCGTCGTTGTCCAGTTGCCCGCCGGTCGGCTTGGTAACGGTAAAGCCGTCGATGATGGTAGCCTTGTTAAGGGTTACGCTGACCTTGCGACCTACGATTTTGGCTCGCACCGACTGCCACTCGCCGGGTTTGGCGGTGACGTTGCGCGCAGGGGCACATTGCCGGTAAAGCGCTCCGTTGCCTCCAACCGTGGGCGGCTTTCCGTAATCGTCCAGAACCTAAATCTCATATCGTCCGCGAAGATAAAGACCGCTGTTGCTGCCCGCGGGAATGCGGTATTCATAATAGACCTCGAAATCCTGGAATTTCATTTCCGTGTAGATATCGTTGCCATGACCACCGGCCGGCGGGACATTTTTAAGCACGCCATCCTCGACCTTGAACGAGGCGGGTCTATCGGCCTCCCGCTGGACCCAGCCGGTCAGATCCTTGCCGTTGAACAAGCGCAGCCAGCCGTCGCCGCTTGGCTTGTGGTAATTGTCCATAAAACAGATTTTCCCCAGATCGTCAGGCGTCGCCACCATCCAGGCGGGTATGTTCGGGTCGATGGTAGACACCTTCGCCGCCGGATTTTGGCAACCCGCCAACAGACTCATGGCGACGAGAACCGCCATATAAACCGGATAACGTTTCATAACTTCTCCCGCCGGCAATGATTAAACAACGGGCAACTCATAACCCTTGCGGTACTCCCGGCTCAGATACTTGTTCGCCTCCTGGTCCTGTACCGTCAATTCACGGTCCTTGAAGCAAAGCTCCTTGTTATGGTCCCAGAAAATCTTACGCTTTACCTTGTACGAGATATTGGCGAGGTGGCAGGATACGGCAATTTGATAGTGATCCTCGATCGGGGAAATAGGCGTCTTGCGCGCCCGTACGCATTCGATAAAGTTGGCCACGTGCGGGTCATAGATCGTCTTGCCTTTGGCCTCGAAATGGGGCGTGCGCAGCTTGTGGTCGTTCTGATCGTTCCAGTCCACCTCGTCGCCCTCGATCCGCCAACCGGTCCGATCGATGTGCAACATGCCGTTCGTGCCGTAGAAATCCATACCGTGCCCGCCGGGCAGGTTCCAGGGCTTGCCGCTGGCCTTGCGCATCGAAAAGGTCTGCACATAATCGCCGAACTCGTAGACCGCCTGCATCGTGTCCGGCGTATCGCGGTCGTCCTCCAGTACATAATGCCCTCCCTCGGTATTGACCGACACCGGGTGCGGCGTGCGCATCACCCACTGCACGATGTCCTGCAAATGCACGTTCCAGTCGCCGACCATGCCCGCCCCGTAATCGAAGTACCACCGCCAGTTGCGATGGAAGCGACGGGCATTGAATTTCCGCAGCGGGGCCGGCCCGAGCCATTCGTTGTAATCCACGTTGGCCGGCGGGTCGCTATCGGGGTCGTTGCCCATACCCTTGGGCGATTCGTTGCCGTAAGTGTAGGTATGGGTCATGGTGATCTTGCCGAGCTTGCCCTGCTGGATGAAATCGCGGGCTTCCTGGAAATGCTGCTGGCTGCGTTGCAGGGTGCCGACCTGAACGATCCGCTTGTATTTTTTGGCCGCGTTGACCATCAACCGCCCCTCACGAATATTATGACAGCAGGGTTTCTCGCAATAGATGTCCTTGCCGGCCGCGCAGGCGTTCAGGAAGGGGATCGCGTGCCAATGGTCGGGCGTGGCGATGATCACGATGTCCACGTCCTTGCGGTCGAGGATCTGTTTGTAATTGGGCACGATGTCCGGTGGTTTGGGGGCCCCCGCCTCGAGGGCCATTTTCACCGCCTCTAAAGACTGCTGCACATCCACGTCGCAGACGGCGGCCACGTCGCACTGCCCGGTTTGCTGATGAAAAACCATGTTACGCCGGCCCATCCCGCCGCAACCGATCAGAGCGATCGTAAAACGCTCATTGGCCTCGGCGGCCCGGCCCTCGCGCAACAGGGTATTCATGGTCAGACCGGCGGCCACGGTTCCGCTCGTACCCAGAAATTGTCGGCGGGTGACGTTACGATTCATCTTTTGATCTCCCGTAAATGGTTGGTGTTTTCCCTGGTTCCTCGCGGCGGTAAAGGACACCGCTGGTACGCGGCAAAATACAGCAGTTCGACTTTTTCCTCAAGCACAACCTCGAAGCCTCATACCTCCGGCAGCTCATAACCCTTGCGGCGGTTGGCATGGGCAGATTCGTCGGCGTTCCTAAAACGCCCACGAATTTGCCCGTGCTTCATCCACCCCACCGTTGGATTTATTCCTTCCTTATCGCCGTCTCATACCTGCGGCAACTCATAACCTTTACGATACGTACGCTCAAGCAAGGCATTGGCCTGCACATCAGGAATTTTCAGTTCCTGATCCTCGCAGCAGATGTTTTTGGCGGCATCCCAGAAGATTTTTCGGCCTACGCGCACCGAGATGTTCGCCAAGTGACAGGCGATCACCGTCTTGGCGTGAATCTCGATCGAGGCGTTCGGCGTCTTGCGCGTCCGGACGCAGTCGAGGAAATTGGCGATATGCTCCTCGTTGGAATCTTTGCCGGGTTTCTCGAAATCGGCGATGCGCAGGGTGTGATCGTCCCGATCATCCCAGTCCTTCTCATCGCCGCTGACGCTCCAGCCGTTACGGGTCAGATGCAGCCGCCCGTTGGTCCCGTGAAATTCGATGCCGTAGCCGCCGGGGATCCACCACGGCTTGCCGCTGCCTTTGCGCATGGTGTAAGTCTGGACATAGCCGGGGAAAGCGAAAACCGCCTGTACCGTATCCGGTGTATCCCGGTCGTCACCGACCACCCAGTGGCCTCCGGATGCCGAAACGCTGCGTGGTGATGGGCTGTCCATCGCCCACATCACGATATCCTGCAAATGCACGTTCCAGTCGCCCAACATGCCGCACCCGTAATCGAAGTACCATCGCCAATGTACGTGTACCCGGCGACGGTTATAAGGCCGCCACGGGGCCGGCCCGAGCCATTGATCGTAGTCCAGGCCGGGCGGAGGAGCGGTATCTGGATCTTGGCCGTTGCCGTTGGGTGTTTCGTTATCGCTGTTGAATGTATTGGTCATGGTGATCCGGCCGAGTTGCCCGGACCGGATAAACGCCACCGCCTCGCGGAAATGCGGCATGCTGCGTTGCTGGGTGCCCACCTGCATGACCCGCTTGTGCTTGGCGGCCGCCTGGACCATGGCCAAAACTTCGTGGACATTGTGGGCGGCGGGTTTCTCCACGTATACGTCCTTACCTGCGGCACAGGCGTTGATGGCCGGGATCGCGTGCCAGTGGTCCGGCGTACCGATGACCACCAGATCGATATCCTTCTGGTCCAGTACCCGGCGATAATCCTTGTAGACCGCCGGTTTGAGGTTGTACTTGTTAAGCACTTGCTCGTGGGCCAGGGCAATCATGGCGTCGTCCACGTCGCAGACCGCCCCGACGCGGCACAGGCCATCGCCGCAGAAGCCCTGCAACAATCCCCGAGCCCGGCCGCCGCAACTGATCAGCCCGAGATTCGGGGTTTCATTCGCCTCGGCTGCCCGGGCGTTTCGCAGCAGACCCGCGGCCGCCATGCCGGCAGCCGCCTGCCCGGCCGTTCCCAGAAATCGGCGACGGGGAATGCTGTTTTTCATTACAAAGACTCCTTGGAAAACAATTTATCGGCGGTTTTAATTTCAGGTTTGCCGGCTGATCCGGCCGCATCGTAAATCCTTGACTATACTATAACTAACCGCAAATTCGCATCCGGGCAAGACTGGTGGAGGAAGATTGAAAAATGATTTTTTAACAGATTATTTACTTGCATTCGCCCGGACGTGACGATAGAGTATCGGCTAATCGAAGGATCGGCGAATACGTCGGTCCTTCGTGTTCTTATAGGAGATGCCACGATGAGGTGGGCCTTACGCGAAATAATGGGCCTGCGGCAGCTCTGATCCTCCGCTGAAGAAGGTCGGCGGTCGATTCCACAGCACTGCCAACCAGGGGTTCCCATTCATACAACCTGACGAACAGGAAAAGGCTTGGGGTGTTTTCTTTCCCGGCCGACCACCGCCCAAACGGTTTGGGAAAGGTGGAGTATATGAAGAAGAGATATTGTTTCGGAACGGCAACCAGCCATGTGTAGTATCGGTAATTTAAGGAATATCGGGATTTCCGCCCACATCGACTCGGGTAAGACCACCTTGACCGAGCGGATTCTCTATTACAGCGGGCGCATTCACCGGATGGGCGACGTCAAGGACGGCCAGGCCGGGGCGACCATGGACCATATGGAACTGGAGAAGGAGCGGGGAATCACCATCACCTCGGCGGCCACCACCGTCGCATGGGCCGGCAAGACCATCAACATCATCGACACGCCCGGCCACGTCGACTTTACCATCGAGGTTGAACGCTCCTTACGCGTGCTCGACGGGGCCATTCTCGTGCTGTGCGCGGTTGGCGGTGTGCAGTCGCAGTCGCTTACCGTCGATCGCCAGATGAAACGCTACAACGTGCCGCGCATCGCCTTTATCAATAAATGTGACCGGGTCGGGGCCGATCCCGCCCGCGTACTGCGGGAAATCGAAACCAAACTGGGCCATGTGGCCGTCCCTCTACAGATCCCCATCGGCCTGGAAGGTGACCATGTCGGCGTGGTCGATCTGGTGGCCATGCAGGCCGTCTACTTCGACGGTCCACAAGGAGGGACCGTGCGTCGAACGGAAATCCCGGCCGAACTGCTGGAAGCCGCCCGACACGCCCGGGCCGGCCTGTTGGATACGCTTTCACTGTACAGCGACGAGCTGATGGAGCGAATGCTCGAGGAAAAGACCATCGAGGCAGACCTGCTTCATCGCATTATCCGCGAACAGACCATCGCCCGGGAAATCACTCCCGTCCTGATGGGTTCGGCCTTCAAGAACCGGGGTGTTCAACCCCTGCTCGACGCCGTGACCCGCTACATGCCCAGCCCGCTGGACCGCATGGCCTACGCCCGCGACAACGAGAACGAAGGGGCGGAAATCGCCCTGACCGCCGACCCGGACGCTCCGCCGGCGGCGATGGCCTTCAAGATCGTCGAGGAGTCTTTCGGCCAACTGACTTACACCCGCGTCTACCAGGGCCGCCTGTCCCGCGGCGGCATCTATTTCAACAGTCGGGCCCAGCAGAAACAGCGGATCAGCCGTATCCTGCGGATGCATGCCGACCAGCGTGAGGACATCGAGGTCGCGACGGCCGGCGATATCGTCGCCCTCATGGGTGTCGATTGCCATTCCGGCGATACGATCTGCGATATCGGACACAACTATTCGATGGAACGCATCCACGTGGCCGAGCCGGTGATCTCACTGGCGATTAAGCCGGCCAAGAGCGCCGACCGGGACAAACTTGGCCGGGCGCTCAGCCGTTTCTGCCGCGAGGATCCCACTTTCCACGTACGCTATGACGAAAAGACCTCCGAAACGCTGATTTGTGGCATGGGCGAGCTGCATCTGGATATTTATATCGAACGCCTCCGCCGCGAGCAGCGGATCGAGCTGGAAGTCGGCGCCCCCCAGGTCAGCTACCGCGAAGCGCCCACCCAGGAAGTCGAGTTCAACTACAAGCACCGCAAGCAGACCGGCGGCTCAGGCCAGTACGCGCATGTGATCGGCAAGCTGATCCCCCTGCCCGCCGATGCCCCCAACGATTACGAATTCGAGAACCAGGTGACCGGCGGACGCATTCCGACCGAATATATTCCGTCGTGCGACAAGGGTTTCCAGAGCGCCCGCGGCAAAGGCCCGCTGGCCGGCTTCGAGATCGTCCGGGTCAAGATGCTTCTGGAGGATGGGACACACCACTCGGTCGACTCGTCCGATCTGGCCTTCCAAATTTGTGCCCGCGATGCGTTCATCGATGCCTTCCGGCGCTCGCGTCCGGCGCTGCTTGAGCCGATCGTCAAGGTCGAGGTCGAGGCCCCGAGCGAGTTTCAGGGCAGCGTGGTCGGCGATCTGAGCAGCCGGCGGGGGATCATTCTCGGTGTGGAGATCAAGCAGAATTTCGTCACCGTCCTGGCCGAGGTGCCGCTGGCCAACATGTTCGGCTACGCGACCGACCTGCGCAGCGCGACCCAGGGCAAGGGCACGTTCAGCATGGAGTTTGCCTGCTACCGCCAGGCGCCGCGCGACGTACAGGAGGAAGTGATCGCTGAGCGCAGGAAAGCCCTGGCCGAGCAGCGCTGAAGCGGATCATGCACCACGGATATACGGAGAGTAATAGACACCAACATGAAATGACTGACTGCTTCCGGTTGACAACGGCAAGCGTCTTTATAGCCCGCGGAGCGAACCCTCCGCGGGTTTGTTTTTGGTGTGCCGAGCATGTTTGGCGACTTGGGGGTGCAAGTCCCCCGTCCAACCTAATGGAGGTGAAGGACAAGCGACTGGCAAGGGCGTCACCGCGAGGTGGGGTCCGAAAGAAGCCATAGCGAAGATGCGGCCTGATGTACAAAAACCGGATCAGAGGTAGTCACGACGGGACGAGCGGGCTAGAGGCCGCGAAGTCCGTATCCATCAAGCGGCGTGGCGGTAAATTCGGCGGGCGTGCATTGAAGGAAGCCAAGCTTACCTCGGGAGGTCTGTGTCGTGTTGCGGATTCGCAACTGAGGGGACCGCGAGGTTCCCTGACCGCGGCACAGAAGTCAGCAGAGGGCATAGTAATTCGCGAGGTCGCGGATGAAGACCCGAAAGATCGGGAGTGGCAAGTAGGGCCTGCGACTCATGGGCGGCAAGCGGCAGAATAACCAGTTGCTACTGGCCTTCATGCAGGAGAGTAGGGGTGAAGCCCCGAGGGCCTGCGTGAGAGGGACCGAACCGCCTGCGGCGAAGCGGGACGCTGAAAGCCCGGCCGAAGACGAACGGTTAATGGAGGAGGTGTGTCGCCGAGAGAATTTGTGGAAGGCCTTGGCACGGGTACAGGCTAATAAGGGCAGTCCCGGCGTGGACGGCATGACGGTCCATCAGCTGACGGACTACCTGAAAGAGCATTGGCCAGCCATCCGGGAACTACTGCTTCGAGGGACCTACAAGCCGCAGCCGGTCAAGCGGGTAGAGATACCCAAGCCGGACGGGGGGATGCGCAAGCTTGGCATCCCGACGGTGCTGGATCGCTTTATCCAGCAGGCGGTGCAGCAGGTTCTGCAAAAGCAGTGGGATCCGACGTTCAGCGAGCACAGTTACGGCTTTCGCCCCGGGCGAAGCGCTCATCAGGCGGTAGCGGCGGCCCAGCAATACATGACCGAGGGCTTCCGTTGGGTGGTTGATCTTGATCTGGAGAAGTTCTTCGATCGCGTCAATCACGACCGACTCATGACGGCGGTAGCCCAACGGGTGAAAGACAAGCGGGTGCTCAAGCTCATTCGGGCGTTCTTGAACGCCGGGGTGATGGAGAACGGGCTGGTTAGTCCAACGGACGAGGGCGCGCCGCAAGGCGGGCCGCTCTCGCCACTCCTTTCGAATCTGGTCCTGGACGAATTGGACCGGGAGTTGGTCAAGCGAAGCCATCGGTTCGCGCGCTACGCGGACGACTGTAACATCTACGTTCGCAGCGAGCGGGCCGGCCAGCGGGTGATGGGCAGCGTTACGCAGTTCATCACACGTCGGCTTAAGCTCAAGGTCAACGAGGCCAAGAGCGCGGTGGCCCGGCCCTGGGACCGCAAGTTCCTGGGGTTCAGTTTCACCAACAACCGGGAGCCCAAGCGGCGGATTGCGCCGAAGGCTCGCCAGCGGTTCAAGGCTCGGGTTCGGGAGCTAACGCGTCGGACGCGAGGGATCAGTCTCCAGGAGATGGTTCGGCAATTGGCCGTCTACCTGCGGGGCTGGCGGGGCTATTTCAGCTTCTGCCAGACGCCTTCTTAGTAGCTCTCGGGTTGCCCCTGCTCTCCGTTCGCTGACAGATCAACCCGATCGAACCACCGTGTACGGACTCGTACGCACGGTGGTGTGACAGGGGCAGCCCGTGAGGGTTTACCTATGTCGATTTCTTATCGTCAACAGTTTTCCGGTAAAAACGGCGTGATGTCACGAAAGTACAATATTTTTGACCGTTATTGATATTGAGAAGTCCCCTTATTTTTAATAAACTATTTCAGGCAAATATATTTGTCGCCAGTATCCGAAAACATACCGGAGGCGGGAAAAGGATACCTTCATTGTTGGGTAAAAAATACATGATCCACCTGCCGCTCTGTCGATCACGATAGCTTTGTGATGAAAACTTGTATTTGGACTCGTGGAGGAGATGACATGTTCCGATTATGCCGACCCCCCCGGCCTGTCATGGCTCTTTTTGCTTACTGCGTATGTGGCCATGCTTTATGGGCACAGCCGACCCCTGTTTTTGAGGATACCCTGGTAAACACGAGCAAGCTGGCCGGTCAATTTGGGTGGGGCAGCTTTTCCGCGAATGGCTATACCCTTTCACACTACAACTACTATACCCAATGCGAGGGAAACGTACCCCGGAGCCGGGACTTTGTCTACTACAATCTCAATGCCGCCACTTACGGGCAGGGCAGTTCATGGACGCAGGGTTCGTTTGAATTCGATGTCACCGGCCTGGCCTCCAGCTCCGGCATATCGGACAACGAACTGATGTTGTCCGGCGAAAGCTATAATCAGCCGGACCCGGTGTACAACGGTTTCTCTTATAACAGCCCATATTGGGTTCATCTTCGTAAACATCATTTCGACGCCTGTACCGGACTCCAGAGCTACAACAACAAGCTGAAAGTACATGCCGAAGGGCCTAATTATCAAGTGATCGAGAACTGGACCAATCAGCTTTCGTGGGACGCGGCGACGACCTATCGTTTTCGCATATGCTGGAGCAACAACCAGCTCAAGGTCTATCGCGGCCTGCCCGGTCAGACCTTGACGCTGATGTCACCGCCCACGCCCTACACCTTCGCGGGACTCTGGTCTCCGGTGACCTTGCACATCCAACTCGGTTCCACCTACTTCGCCGGGCCGTTGAATTATGCGTCCAGCGGCGGCACACCCGGAACGGTCTATTCCCTCCTGCGGGTTTACGGAACCGATATCGGTGCCCAAGCCACACCGGTGCGCAGCGGCTCTTCGCTGGCTTTCACGGATATCACCAGTTCATCAGGTACGGGCGGGCCACAGAACGGCGGCGAATATGGCGGGCACGGTGTGGAGTGGGCGGATGTGACCGGCGACGGCCGTCCGGATTTCTACGTGACCATGAATCATAACATCAGTATGGCCGAGCTTTTCTATCGAAATATCAACGGAGCCACGTTTGTTGAGGAGGCGGCGGCTCGAGGTATCGCCAACTACGACAGCGGTTCGCACGGCGGGGTCTGGGCCGATCTGGATAACGACGGGGATTATGATCTGGTCAACGGTTCCTACGAACGCAACCGGGCCTATGAGAACAACGGTAGCGGGTATTTTACCGATCGGACCACGACCTGCGGATTCCTGAATGTCAATCGCGGCACCCGGGGCACATTGGCCTTCGATTATGACAACGACGGCGATCTGGACGTGTTCTGCAACAACTGGGAACCTAACGGCGAGGCCAACGAGCTTTACCGGAACAACGGCAACTGGCAGTTCACCTCGATCACCAACAACGGGCTGGGCGGCTCGACCCTTGGCGCCCAAGGCGCGACCGAAGGCGATTTCGACAACGACGGCGACCTCGATGTGCTTTTGTGCCGGTGGGGTAGCGGTCCATTGCTGCTGATGCGCAATGACAACGGGACCTTCACGCAATTGTCCCCATTCGGTTCCACCTCTCCCCATCAGGACGGGGCGACCTTCGTTGATGTCAACAATGACGGATGGCTTGACGTGCATTCGATGTACAGCACTTACCTGGGAATTGGCACGACCAGGCTGTTCATTAACAATAAAAACGGAACCTTTACGGAAGTATCGGTAGCCGATGGGCCCGGTTTCATGGCCGGCTTCGAGGATCTGGATAACGACGGCGATTGGGACATGGTTTATCCGGGCGACAACAAGGTGTATCTGAACGACGGCACCGGCACCTTCACCGCCGCCGCCAGCTTCAATCCCGGCACGGATATGACCAAGGATCCGCGCTGCGTGGCTTTCGCGGACATCGACAACGACGGCGACATGGACTTCTTCTATGCTCAGAAACAGTATTACAACCGGATGATCCGCAACGACCTGAGCAACGGGGGCAACTGGCTCAAGATCAAGCTGGTCGGCGAGAACGGTCAGGCCGGCGCGTTCGGGGCCAAGGTGAAGACTTATGATGCGGGTTATGCCGGCCAGGCGGCCCATATGATCAGCTTCCGCGAGGCCCGCAGCAACGAGGGCTACCTCGGCCAGAACGAACCCGTCCTGCACTTCGGCGTGGGTAGCCGCACGACGGTGGACGTGCAGGTGACTTATCTGGCCTCCGGCAACACGGTGACGTTCAGCAACGTAGCGGTGAACCAGACCCTCGGTACTCAGCCGGAAGCCCCGGTGATCAACGAAGTGACTCCTGATCCGGGTTCGGCCGCGTCGGGAGTTCCGTACGTCAAGCAATTGACCCTGGCCCAGGGCAGTCCGTATCCGACGTGGTCGGTCATCAGCGGACCTTCGGGTTTACAGGTTAGTAGCACCGGTCTGGTCAGCGGCTGGACGCCGAGTTCCGCACTGGCCGGCCAATTGATCACCATTACCATTCGAGCAACCAATAGCCAGGGTTACGATGACGAAACCTGGCAGGTGATGGTCTTGGTTCCGCTTGCTCAGCACGGTTTTGATTCGGATGCCGACGGCTGGACGCTGGCGACCTGGAAAGCGGGCAGCTACGACTTGGGCACCATGGTTTGGGATTCGGCTTCCGGCAACTCGGGTGGTAACCTGAAGTCCACCGGCAGCGGGAGCACCAACAACGACGACAGTTGCACGCGCGAAGGCGGATTGATGACCAAGGCGATATCGACGGCCAATTTTGAGGATATTCATATCGCCTACGATGTGATCGCGACCTTGAACACTCCGCCGTCCGCCGGTTGCACCACACCTTGCCTGAGCAGTGTTTTGGAAGGCAGTTGCGAGGACAAGCTGGCCGTCTATTACAGCACGGCCGGCACTTCCGGGCCGTGGATCCTGGCCCAGGGGCTCACCGAGGGAGTTGATTTACCGACGGCCTGGACAAGCAGACTGATTGATTTGTCGGGCGTATCGGCGGCGCAGGATAATGCGAATTTCGCGGTCCGGTTTGTCTGGCAATTCAACACCGCTTCGGATACCGGGCGGATCGACAATGTCATGGTTCTGGGTACGCCCATCGGAGGGATTCTGCCGGAGAAGGCGAGTAATCCCAATCCCGCTCACCAGAGTACGGAGGTGGATCGCAACGCGGACCTGAGTTGGACCGCCGGTGACGGAGCGATCTCGCATGATGTGTATTTCGGCACCGCCAACCCGCCGACCTTTCGGGTCAACCAGACAGGAACGACTTTCGATCCCGGCCCAATGAACAGGGCTCAAACCTACTACTGGCGGATTGATGAGCGCAACGGCACGGGCGTGACCACCGGCGATGTTTGGCAATTCACCGTTGAGTCCGCGCCGGGCGATTTTGACGGGGATGGTGACGTGGATTTGACCGATTTCGGCTATTTGCAGCGCTGCTACAGCGGCAGCGGCGTGCCACCCGCCAGCGGCTGCACCAATGCGGACTTGGGCGGCGATAACGACGTGGATCAGGCTGATTTTGATTTGTTCAAGGCCTGCTTCGGCGGCGCGGACCGGCCGCCGGGATGCTGAGTTCAAACGCAAGCGAGAAATACGATGATATCGAAAAAACAAGTATGCACGACCTTGATCGCGACCGCGGCAATCCTCTGGGTTTCTCCTCTGTCGGGGGCGACGATCGCCTTTACTGACATCACCAGTTCAGCGGGAACCGGCGGGCCAAGCTGGTTTGGTGGACACGGCGTCGAGTGGGCGGACGTGACCGGCGACGGTCGTCCGGACTTCTACGTGACCATGAACTTCGACACGAACATGGGCGAACTGTTCTACCGCAACATCAACGGCAGCACCTTTGCCGAGGAGGCCAACGCCCGGGGCATTTACAACTACGACAGCGGCAGCCACGGCGGCGTGTGGGCCGACCTGGACAACGACGGAGATTATGATCTGGTCAACGGCTCCTACGAGCGTAACCGCGCCTACGAGAACAACGGCAGCGGGTATTTTACCGACCGCACCGCAACCTGCGGCTTCGAAAACGTCAACCTCGGCACCCGCGGCACCCTGGCCTTCGATTTCGACAAGGATGGCGATCTGGACGTGTTCTGTAACAACTGGGGACCGAGCGGCGAAAGTAACGAGTTCTACCGCAACAACGGTAACTGGACCTTCACCCGGATCGACAACGGCCTGCGCAATATCGGTGGTGTGCAGGGCAGCACGGAAGGCGATTTCGACAATGACGGCGATCTTGACCTGCTTGTCTGCAGGGGTTACGGCGACGATGGGCCGCTGTTGGTCATGCGAAACAGCGGGGGCAACTTTACCAATGTGAGTTCGGCGGTGGGCCTGGGGGCCACAACCACCAGTCAGCAGGGAGTGGTATTCTGCGATGTCAATAACGATGGCTGGCTGGACCTGCATGTGCAGCGGGATACTGGTAATTCGCAGCTATACCTCAATGACGGGGATGGCACCTTTACCCAAGTGTCCGTGCCCAGCGGTCCCGGTTTTATGGCCGGCTTCGCCGATCTCGACAACGACGGCGACTGGGACCTGGTCTACCCGGGCGATAATAAGGTCTACCTGAACAACGGCAGCGGAACCTTCACCGCCTCGGCGACCTTCAACCCCGGCACGATCAACGATCCGCGTTGCGTGGCCTTCGCGGATATCGACGATGATGGGGACGTGGACTTCTTCTACGCCCAAAAACGTACCTATAACCGGATGATCCGCAATGACCTGAGCGGCGGCGGTAACTGGCTGAAAGTGCAGTTGATATCCCCGAACAATCAGGCCGGCGCGTTCGGGGCCAAGGTCAAGACCTATACCGCGGGCCAGGCCGGCAATCCGGCGGCCATGATCTCTTTCCGCGAGGCCCGCAGCAACGAGGGTTATCTCGGTCAGAATGATCCCGTCCTGCACTTCGGTGTCGGCAGCCGTACCACCGTGGATGTGCAGGTGACCTTCCTGAATGGCCTGACCCTTACCCAAAGTAACGTTTCGGCGAATCAAACCCTCATGTTCAACGCCGGCACCGCGCCGCCGGGTAAAGCGAGTAATCCCAACCCGGCTAACGGCGCGACGAAGGTGCGTACGTCGGCCGGCTTAAGCTGGACGGCGGGTGGCGGGGCGATCACTCACAAGGTCTATTTCGGGACGAGCAATCCGCCGGCTTATCAAGGAGAGCAGGCCGGGACTTCTTACAGTCCCGGCACGATGAACCGATTGACCCTGTATTACTGGCGGATCGACGAGGTCAACGCCAACGGAACCACCCCCGGCGATCTATGGACGTTTACCACGGGATCGGCCTCCGGCGATTTTGACGAAGACGGCGACGTGGATCTGATCGACTTCGGTCATCTGCAACGCTGCTACAGCGGCAGCGGCGTGGCCCCGGCCAGCGGCTGCACCGATGCCGATCTCGACGACGACAACGATGTGGATCAGAACGATTTTAATGTCTTCAAGAATTGCTTTGGCGGTGCGGGCCGGCCGCCGGGATGTTGATAAGCGAGAGGGTATGAGACGTAAGAGCAAACATGCTCGACAGGTGCGATAAATGAAGTATACACACCGGAGGCGAATGGTTCGCCCCGCTCATTATTGGTTTACAGAAAAGGGAATGGATGATGAAACGCAGAACGATTGTGGTCCTTTGCGTAGCGATGGGTTTAACGGGGGTCTTGGGTTCCTCAGCTTATGCCATCACCATCGGCATCAGTGCCGACGGGCGATATTTTACGCTCGACGGAGTGCCGACGTACCTGAACGGGGTCAGTTATTACGGGGCGACGTCGATCACGACGGCCAGTTTCCGGACCGCGGATCTGGACGACATGGTGGCCGACGGTTTTAACTGGATCCGCGTATGGGGGCATTGGCAATGGCCGTCGGGTACGGGTGAGGATGTGTCGGTGCTCACCTACAATGGGCAGGTGCGCGAACCGTACATGACCCGCCTGAAAGCGCTCATTACGGAATGCAACAGTCGCGGCATTATCGTGGACGTTTCCCTCAATCGCGATGCCGATGGTAACTGGGTGGGGGCGCGCACACAGGCCGACCATATCGCCTGCGTTCAGACCTTAGCAACCCAGTTGTTATCGTACCGGAACGTTTATATCGACGTCGCCAATGAACGGGACGTAGGTGACGATCGTTATGTCAGCCTATCGGAATGCGGGCAACTGATCGATGCCATCCACGCCATCGATGCCGGCCGGCTGTGTACGGCCTCGGGGGTTCCCACTTCCCAGACGGACCTGGCCAATTATCGGAATGTCGGAAAACTGCAATTCATTACTCCGCACCTGTGCCGGGACTCGGGTTGCGCCGCCCAGACCATCGGGACGGTGAATAACTATAACACGTGGATGACCAATCTGGGCTGGCGGATTCCGATTCACTTGCAGGAGCCTTTCCGCCGGGGTTACACCACGTACAACCCGGTCGAGGATGATTTCCTTCGCGACTGCAACGGGGGCAAGCTGGCCGGGGCCGCCGGCTGGTGTCTGCACAACGGGGCCAACGGGACGGGCGCGCCTTATCGTTCTTTCCTGATGAGTGATGCTCAAGGTCGGTTATACGCCCAGTGGGACAGTGTGGAGGTGAATGTTACCAACACACTGACTGGGCATATTGCCGGCAATGAACTGTTCGCGCTCCGCTATCAACCGGAATATGATGAACAAATGGCCAAGCAGGTGGGTCGTCGGGACGGCGCGGGGCGATCGGCCACCGTGTCCCTGGACGCGCCGGGATACCTCACCTATGGACCTTACCAGACACGATTGCCCGTTGGCGCGTATCAGGCGACCTGGCGGATGTTGATCGACAACAATACCGCGGACAACGCATCGGTCGTTGCCCTCGATGTTTATAATACGGACGCCAATCAGGTCTTGGCCTCGCAGACCATCACCCGACAGCAATTTGCCTCCGCCAATGTTTATCAGGATTTCGTGATGTCTTTTAATTATGCAACGACCGGCCAGCGGCTGGAGTTCCGCACTTACTGGCTGGATACGGCCTACATCAAACTTGACTACGTGGATGTGCGCCTGCAGATCAGCAATGAGCCGGTGATTGCCGAAGTCTCTCCCGATCCTGATTCGGCCAAGGCCGGAATCGAATACCAACGGGCCTTGACCCTGATCCAGGGGATTACCCCGATCACCTGGTCGGTGGTGAGTGCTCCGTCAGGGACGGTCGTGGACGGCAACGGGCTGGTCAAGGGCTGGACGCCGAGCGGGAGCTTGGTCGGTACGCCTCAATATTTTGAGATAAAAGCCCAGAACAGCGCGGGCTTCGACACCGAGAGCTGGTATGTCAACGTGATTGTCCCTGACTTTGACAGTGATGGCGACGTGGATTTGCAGGATTTTGGGCATCTGCAAGCCTGTTACACGGGCAGCGGGGTGGCCCCGACCAGTGGTTGCGGGGACGCCGACTGGGACGGTGACAATGACGTGGACCAGAGTGATTTTACCAAGTTCAAGGAATGTTTCGGCGGGGCAGATCGCCCGCCAGGCTGTTGAAATCGAACAAATAAGCACTCGCTTAACGCATAGCGACTGAGAAAAGAAGAATCGTAACAGGGATTCCAGAACAAAGAGAGGTGATGTGATGCGTAACTATTTGGGATATGTGCTTGCAGTCGCGCTGTTGGTTTTTGTTGCTCCGGTTTCCGCTGTTACTCTTGGCATCAGTGCCGACGGCAAATGGTTCACTCTCGACGGAGTCCCCGCTTTTCTCAAGGGGGTCAGTTATTACGGGGGGTTATCGGTAAGCACTCCCAGTTGGGTGACGCAAGACCTGGATGACATGGTGGCCGACGGATTCAACTGGATTCGGGTCTGGGTTCGCTGGGAAACCAACACTGGTGAGGACGTCTCCATCGTCAATTACGGCTACAATGGCTCCTTCCGCGAACCGTACCTGAGTCGCCTGAAAACGCTGATTACCGAATGCAACAACCGGGGCATGATCGTCGATCTGACCTTGAGCCACTCACGCGTGGACCCGAACGATTTTATCGATATTTGGGAACAGATCGCCGCCGAAATGCTGCCTTATCGCAATATGTACTTTGATATCGCCAACGAGCGGGATGTGGCTGGTGCGCGATACATTGACTACAACAAAATGGGTCAGACCATATCGGCGATCAAGGCTATTGATCCCGGCCGTATTTGCACGGCCTCGGGCGTGCCGACCAGTGCCGACGATCTGGAGGATTATTTCAACCCGGGCAAGTGCGATTTCATCGCCCCGCATCTGTGCCGGGGCAAATCTTCCTGCCCGGCGGAAACGTTGGATGACGTAAAACAGTTTGTCGTCTGGTTTGACCAGAAAGGATTTCGGGCACCGATTAATTTACAGGAACCTTTTCGGCGAGGCTATGACAGTTGGCAACCGGTGGCGGTCGATTTTTTGCGCGACTGCAGCGGAGGTAAGATTGCCGAGGCGGCCGCCTGGTGTCTGCATAATGGGGCGGACAATTACACGACGGATAACCGGCCTTTCCGCTGTTTTGACATGAGCGCGAGCGAAGGGCGGTTGTACGTTCAGTTTGAGCCCGATGAACTACAGGCCAGTGCGCAAATGGACGAACATGTCGGGGGGACCAGCCCCTGGGTTCGACGCTATCAGGCGGAATATGCCGAACAGCTTTCCCATCAAATTGGTGCGGCCAGCGGATCTGCTTGGCAAGCTACGGTCAGCGCTCATGCGGCCGGATATCTGAGTTATGGACCCTATATCAACACGCTTCCGGCCGGCCGACATATGGCCACTTGGCGAATGCAGATCAACAGCATTAGCGGATCGAATGATCTAGTGGCCCGCATCGACGTGGTCAGCGGAGGCGGAGGCACTACCCATGCGGTAAGGAACATCTATCGGCAGGATTTCTCGGCGGCCAACACTTGGCAGGATTTTCCGCTTTTGTTCAACAGTAGTGCGGGAGACAACCTGGAATTTCGCACCTACTGGTATGATCTGGCGGACATCAAACTGGATTGGATCACCTTGAACATCGGTTCGACGGCCATATTGAACTTCACGGACATAACCGGCTCTTCCGGGACGGCCGGCCCGTCCAACAGCGGCAATTACGGCGGGCACGGCGTCCAATGGGCGGACGTCACCGGTGACGGCCGGCCGGATTTTTATGTGACCATGAACGCCGGAGTGGACATGGCGGAACTATTCTTCCGGAATATCAACGGAGCCGCCTTCCTGGAGGAAGCCTCACTACGGGGTGTTGCGAATTACGACAGCGGAAGTCATGGCGGCGTCTGGGGCGATCTGGACAACGATGGGTTCTATGATCTGGTCAACGGCTCCTACGAGCCAAATCGGGTCTACGAAAATGACGGAACCGGTTACTTCACGGACCGCACCAGCGGATCGGGATTTCTGAATCAAAGCTATGGTACCCGCGGAGTCATCATGTTTGACTACGATCGCGATGGTGATCTGGATGTTTTTTGCAACAATTGGGAGCCGGACAGTCAACCGAATGAGTTGTACCGCAACAACGGAAATTTCCAGTTCACCTCCATCACCACCAACGGGCTGGGCGGCTCGACCCTTGGTGCCCAGGGTTGCACGGAGGGCGATTACGACAATGACGGGGATCTGGACGTGCTCCTCTGCCGATATGGAAACGGCCCACTGGTACTGATGCGCAATGCCAGCGGTAATTTTACCCAACAGTCACTCTTCGCCTCTACCTCGCCTCGCCAGGACGGGGCGACTTTCGTTGATGTCAATAACGATGGTTGGCTCGACGTGCACACGATGAGCAGCGTCTATCTGGGTATCGGTACCGGCCGCTTGTTTATCAACAACAAGAATGGAACTTTCACCGAAGTGTCCGTGCCGGACGGGCCGGGTTTTATGGCCGGCTTCGAAGACCTGGACAACGATGGGGATTGGGACATGGTTTATCCCGGCGACAACAAGGTCTATCTTAACGATGGCAGTGGCAATTTTGTCGCCTCAACCACTTTCGATCCCGGCACCGACGAAACCAAGGATCCTCGAGCAGTGGCTTTCGCCGATATCGACAACGATGGGGATATGGATTTCTATTATGCCCAGAAGCGATATTACAATCGCCTGATTCGTAACGACATCAGCAATGCGGGCAACTGGATCAAGGTCAAACTGACTACAACTAACGGACAGGCGGGGGCCTTCGGGGCCAAAGTGAAGACCTACGAAGCCGGCCAGGCGGGCAATGCCTCGGCCATGATTTCTTTCCGCGAGGCCCGCAGCCAGGAGGGGTACCTTGGCCAGAACGAACCGATCCTTCACTTCGGCGTAGGTGTACGGACCAGTGTGGATATACAGGTTACTTATGTGAACGGAACCGTATCTACGCAAAGCCATATGCCGGTCAACTGCCTGATACCTTTTCCAGCCGAAGCTCCGGACATTGCCCCGGTCGATGCGGAACCGGGCTGTGTCGCCGTGGGCGTGGAGTATATGAAACAGTTGACTCTGCTGGGGGGAACGCCGCCGATTTCCTGGTCGGTGATCAGTGCCCCCGCGGGAACTTACGTGAACAGTGCCGGGTTGGTCCGCGGCTGGTCCCCCACCAGTGAACAGGCGGGCTCCACGCAAACATTTCAGATTCAGGCGCTTAATTCTCTCGGTTCGGATTCGGTCACTTGGCAGGTAGAGGTATGCGATCTACCGGGTGACACGGTGGCGATGTATCCCTTTACGGCCAATGAGGAGGGCTGGACTCTGGCCGGCTGGAAGGCGGGCCAATATGGCTTGGGTACTATCTCCTGGGATTCTGCCTCGGGTAATCCGGGCGGTAACCTGAAGTCTGCCGGGGACGGGGGTACCAACAACGATGATAGTTGTACACGCGAGGGAGGCTTAATGACCCGACAGATCTCTACCGAGGGATTCAACGATATACAAATCCAATACGATGTCATTGCCAGCCTGAACACGCCGCCGTCTTCCGGTTGCGCGGGGGCCTGCACGAGCACCATATTGGGCGGCACTTGTGAGGATAAACTGGTAGTTTCCTACAGCACGAACGGCACAGGTGGCCCCTGGACGGTCGCCCAGACTCTAGCCGAAGGCATCGATCTGCCGAGCAGTTGGACCCGCAAGAGCATCGATTTGTCGGGTATAACCGCCGTTCAGGACAACGTCAGTTTCGCCCTGCGTTTTCAATGGCAGTTTAACACCAGTACCGATAGCGGGCGGATCGATAACGTCACCGTGCTGGGTAGTTTGATGAACGCTCCGCCGGCCAAGGCGCGTCATCCGAACCCGGCACACCTGGCGACCGATATAGCCCCGGATGCGGACTTGAGTTGGACTGCCGGCGACGGAGCGATCTCGCATGACGTGTATTTCGGCACCGCCAACCCGCCGGCTTTTCAGGTCAACCAGACCGGTACGACTTTTGATCCCGGCCAAATGAATCGAGCGCAAACTTATTATTGGCGAATCGATGAACGTAATGATGTCGGTGTGACCACCGGCGACGTTTGGCAGTTCACCGTACAGGCCGCCCCGGGCGATTTCGACGGGGACGGCGACGTGGATTTGGCCGACTTCGGCTATCTGCAGCGTTGTTACAGCGGCAGTGGAGTTCCGCCGATCTCGGGATGTACGGCCGCCGATTTGAGCGGCGACAACGACGTGGATCAGGCCGATTTTGATATGTTCAAGGCTTGCTTTGGAGGTGCAAATCAACCGTCCGGATGTTAAAAAAATGATGCAAAATGAAGGCCGAACCGGTATAATGGACGAAGCAACGACAGCTTCTCTTGGACGATCAATTTGTCCTCTTAAATCTTGGCTTATTAAGGAGAGTGGGAAGATGAAGCACTCGATGGTTATCGGCCTTTGCCTGTCGATTAGCCTGTTAGGCATGGGGGGCTCTTCGGCTTGGGCCGTTACCTTGGGTATCAGTGCCGACGGCAAGTATTTTACAATCGACGGCGAACCAACCTTCCTGCTTGGAGTCAGCTATTACGGGGCGCAATCGATCACCACAGCCAATTATCGCACCCAGGATTTGGATGACATGCAAGCCCGGGGATTCAACTGGATCCGCGCTTGGGCCCGTTGGTACAACGTGGATGACGGGACGGACTATGCGGTGGTGGAAAAAAACGGTACCGTTCGCGAACCGTACATGACCCGGCTGAAAACGCTCATCACCGAATGCAACAATCGGGGCATGATCGTGGATGTCACCATGAGTCGGAGTCGGGTGGACACCGACCAGCAACTCATGGATGTCTGGATGACCCTTACCAACCATCTCTTGCCCTATCGAAACGTCTATTTTGATCTCGCCAATGAATCCGATATAGCCAACCGCTTCTTGTCCTATCCGTATATGGGTCAGATCGTCACCGCCATCCGGGCGATTGATCCAACCCGTTTATGCACCGCTTCACGGGTGCCGACCGACGCTGAGGATCTGGAGAATTTTTATCGTATCGGCAAGGGTGATTTTACCTGTCCGCACCTGTGCCGTAACCAGGGTTGTTCGGCCCAGACGCTGGCGACAGTGAAACAGTATATCACATGGATGAATCAGCGGAGTTTTCGCATTCCCGTACACATGCAGGAACCTTTCAACCGGGACTACGAGCACACCTCCTATAATCCGCAGCCCACGGATTATTACCGGGATTGCGGCGGGGCCAAGCTGGCCGAGGCCGGTGGTTGGTGTTTACACAACGGGGCCTGGGCGCCGTATCCGTACCGCAGTTTCGACATGCGCGATGCCTACGGCCGTCTGTTCACCCAATTCGACAGCGTGGAAACGACCGCCGCGGCTAACGTGTTTACGCAAATCGGCGGAATTGATCTTATGGTTCGCCTCTATCAGCCGGAATATGACGAGCAAATCTCCAAACAGATCGGTCGGACCGACGGCAGTGCCCGCTCGGCGAATGTCGCCCAGGATGCGGCCGGGTATCTCACCTACGGGCCGTACCTGAATACCTTGCCCGCGGATACCTATCAGGTTAGCTGGCGAATGGCGATCGACAATAACACGTCCGACAACAACACCGTCGTGACGCTGGATATCCGCGACTCCACGGTCGGGGTGATCCGGGCCTCGCGTGCCGTTACCCGGCAGGAGTTTGCCGCGGCCAATGTGTATCAGGATTTCACGCTGACGTTGACTTATGCGAATCCCGGTAATTCGCTGGAATTTCGCACCTACTGGCATGACAACTCCTACTTGAAACTGGATTACATCGATGTGCGCCCGCAAAAAGCACCCGTGATATGCGAAGTCAGTCCGGACCCCGATCCGGTCTACACGGGCAGTGAATATGTTCGGCAGTTGAGTTTCTGCAACAGCCCCAGCCCGGCACCCACCTGGTCAGTCATCAGCGGACCGAGCGGGGTGCAGGTGGACGGTTCAGGACGGGTCTACGGCTGGATGCCGATGGCCGCGGGGACGTTTACCATCGTGGTCCGAGCCTCCAACATCATGGGTAGCGATGACGAATCCTGGCAGGTGCAGGTTCAGGCATTGCCGGCCGGTACGATCGCCATGTTTCCCTTCAACTCCGGTAGCGAAGGCTGGACGCTGGCGACCTGGAAGGCCGGCCAGTACGACCTGGGGACGATGACCTGGGATTCAACCAATGGCCACCCCGGGGGAAACGTCAGATCCACCGGAAGCGGGAGCACTAACGGTACCGACAGTTGCACCCGCGAGGGGGGCTTGATGAGCAAAGCGATCTCGACGGCAAACTATGAAGATATCCATATCACCTACGATGTGATCGCCGCCTTGAACACCCCGCCGTCTTCCGGTTGCACGGGTAACTGTACAAGCACGATCCTGGAAGGGAGTTGCGAGGACAAGCTGGCCGTCTATTACAGCACGACAGGGGCCTCCGGACCGTGGACCCTCGCCCAGGTGCTCACCGAAGGCGTTGATCTGCCGAGTACATGGACGAGCAAACTGATTGATTTATCGGGCGTACCGGCAACACGCGACAACGCAAACTTCGCCTTGCAGTTTAAATGGCAGTTCAACACCGCGACGGATACCGGGCGCATCGACAATGTCAAGATCCTGGGTTCACCGATTGGAGGGCTCCCCCCGGCCAAGGCGAGTAATCCGAACCCCGCCCACCAGAGTACCGGGGTGGACCGCAACGCGAACTTGAGTTGGACCGCCGGCGACGGGGTCGTTTCCCATGACGTGTATTTCGGCACCACGAATCCGCCGGCCTTCCAGGTCAACCAGACGGGTACAATTTTCGATCCCGGCCTCATGGTTAGGGCTCAAACTTACTATTGGCGCATCGATGAGCGAAACGATACGACGGTAACTATCGGTGATGTTTGGCAATTCACCGTACAGGCCGCCCAGGGTGATTTTGATGCCGACGGTGACGTGGATTTGACCGATTTCGGTTATCTGCAGCGCTGTTTTAGCGGCAGCGGCGTGCCGCCCGCCAGCGGTTGTACCAACGCGGATCTGGGCGGCGATAACGATGTGGATCAGGCCGATTTTGATTTGTTCAAGGCCTGTTTCGGCGGCGCGGATGGTCCGCCCGGCTGTTAAGAGATGAATTGGTTTCGAGGGAAAAACGGTTTATGGAGAAGGTGTCCGGCGACTCGTGCGACAACGGTATTGCGCCGGCGTGGGTTTCAGGGCGCGACTTTCTCATCCTTATTACTTGGAGGTAGTTCAGATGTTGTTTGGACGAAAAGAACAATGGGCTCGGCTCGCGTGTGCATGGGGGATTCTTGCAGTCGCCGCCGCCGCTCACGGAGCGACTTTGGGGATCACCGCCGACGGCAAGTATTTCACCATTGATGGCAATCCCACGTTCTTGCTTGGCGTCAGCTACTACGGTTCGCAGACTATTACCACCCCGAGTTATGTGACTCAGGATCTGGATGATATGGTAGCCCGTGGGTTCAACTGGGTCCGCGTCTGGTCGACCTGGGTGGCGGAGACCGAGAGCGGGGATGTTTCCGCGTTGACCCAGGCCGGCGTGGTGCGCGAGCCCTACATGACCCGCCTGAAAACCGTGATCAATGAATGCAACAATCGCGGGATCATCGTGGATGTCACTATCCAATGTAACTGGGGCGGCCCCACCAATTTGACCGAGCATTTGAACTATGTTCAGACCCTGGCCACCCAATTGGCCGCCTATCCGAACGTCTACTTTGACGTGGCCAACGAGGGCGAGGATATTGATAACTCGCGGATCAGCCAGGTCATTACCCGTGCCAAACAATACAAGCCCGGCGTGCTCTGCACGGCCTCACGGAACATTACGAGTGCCTCGGATTATTACAATAAATACGTTGCCACCGGCTGCGACTTCATAGCGCCACACTTGTGTCGGGATTCGACTTGTCCCGCTCAGACCTACGCCACGGTGACGAATTTCATCACTTGGATGAACCAGTACGGCGTTCGAATGCCCATCCACCTCCAGGAACCCTTCCGCCGCGGTTACAGCACTACCTGGGAGCCGGTCCTGAATGATTTTCTTGTCGATTGCTCCGGTGGGAAAAACGCTCAAGCGGCCGGTTGGTGTTTTCACAACGGATGGGTGGATACGACAAGCAGTCACCTGCCTTACCGTTGCTTCGAGATGAACAACAGTTCGGGTCGATTGTTCGCCCAGATCGATTCCGAGGAATGGAAGGTGGTGAACCAGACTTACGGATACATCAACGGCACGGCCTTGTGGACCGCCGCCCCGGTGATCCGGGAAGTGTCCCCGGACCCGGAAACCGCAACCGCCGGGGTGCAATACGTGCGGCCCATGGTCCTGACCCAGGGCAATCCCTGGCCGAGCTGGTCTCTGCTCCAGGGGCCGACCGGCGCGCAGATCAACACGAACGGCTTGGTGACTTGGATACCGACCTCCGCCGACATCGGTCAGATTCGTACCTTCCAAGTGCAGGCGACCAATTCTTATGGGTCGGATACGGAAACCTGGCAAGTCACCGTGCAGACCGGCCCGCTGGCCACTTTCGAGGCCGAGGGGGCCGGCATGTGGCATCAGGCCGGCACCGTCATTGCCGGCGGCTGGCGGATTACCGTGGCCAATCCCAATAAATTTAGTACATACGGCCCGTACACCACCGCTTTGACGGCCGGCCCGCTGACCGCCCGTTACTGGCTCCGGGTGGATAACAACACGGCCGACAACACAACCATCTGCCAACTTGATGTTAACGATGCCGATGGCGTGCTGCTGGCCGGCCCGGTCGCGATCACCCGGCAACAATTTACCCAGGCAAACGTCTATCAGGCTTTCGACGTGAATTTCGTTAACCCGGGCAATAACCATCGCCTGGAGTTCCGCACGTTCTATATCGGTAATGCCCAATTGGACCAGGACAAGGTTGATATCCTTTTCCAGGGTGGTAACTATCCGCCGACGGTCAATGCCGGTTCCGACCAGCAAATCTCCTGGCCTAACACGGTGTATCTCGACGGGACGGTGGTGGACGACGGCCTGCCCAATCCTCCCGGTTCGGTTACCGTGACTTGGAGCAAGGTCAGCGGACCGGGCACGGCCACCTTCGGCAACACCCATGCGGTGGATACGACCGTCACCTTCAGCAGCTCGGGCACCTATGTGCTGCGGCTCAGCGCCACCGACTCGATGTATACGGCCACCGATGACGTGACGATTACCGCCGTGGGGGCCAACGATTTTATCATTTCAACCGAAGAATTCGTCGGTTCGGGTACGCTGGGGAATACGTCCGGCGCGGGGCAACTCGTGCATGGACGGTGCGATTCATCCGGCAATCTCCACGTGGTCTGGTATAAAAACGGGGCCATTGCCTACCGCAAGAAATCGGTCAGTGGAACCTGGGGCACGGAGGAGACAGTGCCCGATTCCTCCGGCATCAACACGGACGGGCCGCGTTTAGCAGTCACGACCGGCGGCGATGTGCATGTGTTCTGGAATCCGCCTGCCTGGAACCCATTATATTACTGTATTCGCACCAGCAGTGGATGGGGCTCGCGACAGACCCTGATTTATCATGCCGACGGCCAGCATGCCTCCTGTCCGGCCCCGACCTTCGCTTCCGATGGACGGCTTCACCTCGTATGGCTGAAGTGGAACCCGTCCACGGGCGGTGCGACCTGGTTTCACCGGATCAAGACCGGCGGCACGTGGGGTTCCGATACGGCTATCAGCCCGGTCATGTATGACGGTTACTTCCTGATCCCCGACAATACGGGCAAGGTCTACGCCAGTGGCCGGGTGGCCGGCAGCCCCCACCGGGCAGGGTATCAGCAATGGAACAATAGTTGGGGATCGGTCCAGACGCCTGCGACCGATGTTAACCAATGGGCGGGCGGAACGCATATCGCCTTCCGCTCCGGTTCCCCCCTGGCCTTGACTTTCGCCGGTTATAACCAGTCCGGCGGCGTCTGGTATATCGAGGGTGTGTACAGTACTCTGGTCGGTCAATCATCCGTCCGGTTGACTCAGGCTTCCCAAATAGTAAGCACTACGCGAAGCGAGGACATCGAGCCCAAAGTCACCTATGATGCCCAAGGCAATCATTACTATCTGTGGACCGACGGCGATTATCTGCGCTATGCCATTCGCAAGGCCGATGGAACCTGGTATGCCAAGGATCTGAGCTTCCCTGTCGGTGGTGGCCAGCAGTATTTCCCGGATATCACCGCCTTGAACGACGTCGTGCATGTTCTCTGGGAGGACAGTCGTGGGGGAATGTACCATGCCACCATTACGCCGCCGGGATCCAACACGGCGCCCGTCGTTAACGCCGGTCCGGACCAGAACATCACCCTGCCGAACAGTGCCAATCTGGACGGTACTGTTACCGACGACGGCCTGCCCAACCCGCCGGGAGCGGTTACCGTGACCTGGAGCAAAATCAGCGGGCCGGGCACGGTGACCTTCGGCAACGCCAACGCCGTGGATACGACCGCCTCTTTCGGCGCCGCGGGAACCTATGTTTTGCGGTTGACGGCCAGCGACTCGGTGTTGAGCGCCTATGACGAAGTGACCATCACGGTCAACGCGGTCGTCGGACCACCGACCAAAGCGACGAACCCGAGTCCGAGCAACGGCGCAACCGGAGTAAGTCTGACCCCGACGTTGAGCTGGACGGCGGGCAGCGGTGCCACTTCGCATAAGGTCTATTTTGGCACCAGTAATCCGCCGGCGTACCAGACCCAGCAGACGGCGACCACGTATAGCCCCGGAACTCTCGCGAACTTTACGACCTATTATTGGAGGATCGACGAGGTCAATACGTACGGAACCACCACTGGCGATCTGTGGAGCTTCACCACGGAATCCGTGGCGGCCGACTTCGATAACGACGGCGACGTCGATTTGACCGATTTCGGCTATCTGCAAGGCTGTTACAGCGGTAGTGGGGTGGCCCCGAGGAGCGGATGTGCCGATGCCGACCTCGATGGGGATAACGACGTGGACCAGACGGATTTCAATACATTTAAGAATTGCCTGGGGGGCGCGGATCAACCGCCCGGCTGTTGAGGATAAACGCGCAAAAAACCCCGTAAAGTGGTATAATGGATGTGATGCCACATAATGGTACCCTGGGCGAATGGATCACCCGGTAAAGGTTGGCTGATTGTGCAGGGAACAAATCATGAAATGCATCACATTCTTAAGTTGTTGCGCGTTGCTTGGCCTGTTAGGCACAATGGGGTCAACGGCTCTTGCCGTCACCCTTGGAATCAGTTCGGATGGACGCTTTTTTACCCTCGATGGGGTACCAACCTATCTGAACG
>CAYNYK010000021.1:27602-54062 GCA_964401335.1 uncultured Planctomycetales bacterium | reverse complement strand
CTATTTTAAAAAGAGTTACCAACACGAAACTCGCGAACCGAAAACGGCACTAGTGATTCACGTCGTTGGACAGGCCGGGTCACGGTTCCACGGCAACTTGGCCAGAATGACGGCCATTGGGCAGAAGCCGGTAATACCGGCGAGAACCAGCCCGGCGCCAACCATCCAGCTCATGACAATAAACCAGGGATGGACCACATGGGCCAGTACAAGACCGGCCAACAATAACGAACCGGCCCCGAGCATCACTTGTCGGATAATGGGCAGCCGTTTTCGGTCTCGAATGGTCTGCAGTCCGCTGGCTTTCCCTGCTTGCAGGCCGCCTTCCATGACGAAAACATTGTGGAAGCCGATCTGCTCTAATTGTTTGGCCGCTTGGCTCGCCCGCATACCGGTTTTGCACATCAGCAAAATGGCCTCCTGCCTGTCCCATTGGCCGGCCTGGGCCAGAATATCCTTAACGGGAACACATTCGCAGCCCTCCAGCCGTTCAACCAGATATTCATCATAGTCGCGTACGTCGATACGTCGTCCCTGCCAATTATTCGCCTGTTCGGGTTTGATCATCTGCATGGCTTTTTTCTCCTTGACACATTTCATAAATATTCAGGCATACACCGTATGGGTTGTCGTGTTTCCTTTTTTTGTTTCATTGTTCCAAGGGGGGTGTCTGGTGACGGCGCATGCATTCCAGAAGCCATAAGGGCCGGGGATCGACGACCCGGTAATACACTGTTTTGCCTTGTCGTTGGCTTTCCAGCAGGCCGTGGGCCTTCATGGCGTTCAAATGCTGGCTGACCACGTTGTGGGGAAGGCCCAGTTGCTCGGCAATCTCTTTGACGGAAACATGCGCAGCGGTCAAACGAGCACAGATCGCCAGTCGGTGAGGGTGGGCCAACACACGCAAGACCGCGGCGGTCTGCTCAAACTGTGTTGTTGATACCGTATGGTCGCGTTTTTCATTCATATCAATATATCTATATATCACGATATTATGATATGTCAAGCCATTAAGTCCGCAATTTTTTGATTGGCCGAAGAATAAAATCTAAACCTTTGTGATAAATGAAGATGAAGATTGGAGGAAATAATATGGATGGAAATGTTGACAGTCGATAAAGGAGCGGTTAGGGTACTGAGTAATCGATTGCGGGGTGGAGCAGTTGGTAGCTCGCGAGGCTCATAACCTCGAGGTCACAGGTTCGAGTCCTGTCCCCGCTATAGGTATGGCAAACCCCGGTTATGGCAGGGGTTTTTTCTTGCGCTGATAATTTTTTTCAACGATGATAGGATGTGTTTGCCTGAACAGGCATGTGACGCAGCCAATCCAAAAAATAAAAAATAGCGAAGAATGGCCATTCGCGCAAAAGGGATCGGCTTGATCCATATCCACTGTATCGAGGCCCCTGTCTGAAAAAGCCCGTGGCATGGCCCTTTACAGGATATGTGTTGTCTTATATGCTGCGCGTCTTGATATCCGTTGGGAAAAAACATAAGGGAGTTATCCATGCCTGATCTGTCGAAGTTACGCGAAGCCATTGTCAAAGGCGACGTGAAAACCGCCGTCGAGGTTACCAAGGAAGCCATTGCCGCCAAGGTAAATCCTCAGGAGCTTTTGGATAAGTACATGATTCCGGCCATGGATGAGGTCGGCCGAAAGTTCGAATGTAACGAACTTTTCGTGCCGGAGCTTCTGCTGACCGCCCGGGTCATGAAGAGCGCCTTGGAGCTGGTTCGTCCGTTGCTGGTAGCCAGCGGGGCGGAACCGGCCGGTCGCGTGGTGATAGGCACGGTCAAAGGTGACCTGCACGATATCGGCAAGAACCTGGTGGCCTCCATGCTCGAAGGCGGCGGGTTCGAGGTGACCGATCTCGGGGTGGACGTGTCGCCGGAGAAATTCGTGGAGACCGCGAAGTCCAAGAACGCTAACCTGATCGCCATGAGCGCGCTGCTGACCACGACGATGCCCTCCATGAAGTCGGTCATCGCGGAGTTGGACAAGCAGGGCGTGCGCGGAAAGGTGAAAGTGATCATCGGTGGAGCGCCGGTTACCCAACAGTACGCGGATGAGATCGGAGCCGACGGCTACAGCGATAACGCCAATGGAGCGGTGGGACTGGCTCGAAAGTTGGTCGGCAAATAAGACGTGACGAGCCAGGAGGCTATGAAATATTACAGGGCACGCCGGAATGGATCCGGGTGCCCTTTTTTCGTTATTTCGACGGATACGCATTATAATACGGTATGCGCCTGAAACTGATTAGTTGCGAGATCTTTTATCGCGAGATGTGCGCGGTGGTGGCCCGCTCGCTGAACTGCGTGGATATCGAGTTTCTGCCCTATGGCTTACATACCGCCGGCACCGAGCAGATGCGGGAGCAATTGCAGGCCGCGATTGATCGGGTCGAAGCGCATAAATATGAAGCGGTCTTAATGGGTTACGGCCTGTGCAACAACGGAATTTGCGGTTTGCAGGCCAAGGTTATACCGCTGATCGTACCCCGAGCCCACGATTGCATCACCCTCTTTCTTGGCAGCAAGGAGCGCTATCTGGAGTATTTCAACAGCCATCCCGGTGTTTACTATCAGACCACCGGGTGGATTGAGAGGGGGGCGGTCAACGGCGAATTGGAACAGGCTTCCTTCATGGCGACCAGCGGCATGAAGATGACCTTCGAGGAAATGGTGGCCAAATACGGCGAGGATAACGCCCGGTATCTGTACGAACAGATGGGCGACCTCTTGCGCAACTACACGCAATACACTTTCATCGAGATGGGCGTCGAGTCCGACGATCGTTATGAACGGATCGCCCAGCAAAAAGCCTTGGAACGAAACTGGATTTATGAGAAAATTCGCGGCGATCTCTCATTGATCCAGCGTCTGGTGGACGGACCATGGGACGAGGAGGCTTTTCTGGTCGTCCCCCCGGAGTATCGCCTCGTCGCCCGTTATGACGAAAACATCATCACCGCCGAACCGGTGTCGCCGTGAATGGACGCGAACGAGTTTTGACCCTGCTTGATGGCGGCCGTCCAGACACTTTGCCGCTCATGCCGATTACCATGATGTTTGCCGCCGATCGGCTGGGGGTTCCTTATCGTCAATATGCCACCGATTACCGAACTCTTGTCGAAGGGCAGATCCGCGTCGCCGAGGAGTTCGATTTCGATTATGTATCGTGTATTTCCGATCCGGCTCGGGAGACGGCCGACTGCGGTGCGGCGATTCAGTATTATGAGGACCAACCGCCGGCGATCGACGAAAGCCGGGCCTTACTCGCCGATAAGACCTCGCTGCCCAAAATGAAAGTCCCCGATCCGCTCGGTGGAGGTCGGATGCATGATCGGGTTAAGGCAGCCGCTTTGTTCAAGCAGCGTGTAGGGGCCGACAAGCTGATCGAAGGATGGATCGAGGGGCCGTGTGCGCTAGCCGCCGATCTGCGCGGTATTAATACGCTGATGCTGGATTTTTATGATGATCCTGAGTTTGTGCGCGATCTTTTAAGCTTTGCCGTGGAGGTGGCCCTGGTTTTCGCCAAAGCCCAAGTGCAGGCCGGAGCGGATATCATCGGGGTGGGGGACGCGGCTGCCTCACTGGCCGGGCCGCGCTTTTATGACGAGTTTGTCTTTCCTGCCGAGAAAATACTGATCGACGGCTTGCACGAAATGAGTACACGGGTACGCCTCCATATTTGCGGTAATACGCGGCCGATCCTCAAGGGTATGGGAAAACTGAATTGCGCGATTGTCGATCTGGATTGGATGGTCCCGCTGGACCAGGCTCGGCGGGAAATGGGCGAGAGGCAGGTTCTGTTGGGCAACATGGACCCGGTGCGCATATTGCGTAACGGGACGCCGGAAGAGGTGACGGCGGTGGTCACTCAAAATCATCGCCAGGTCGGCGAGCGCTATATCGTGGGGGCCGGTTGCGAGGTTCCGCGGGATACGCCGATGGATAATCTTCGGGCGCTAGCCGCGTATGCCCGGGCGCATAAGCCGTAGATCGTGGCCGCTGATGCGATTTTTCGTATGATGATACGCTGGATGTGCCTGCCGGAGAGTTACCGTTATTTTTTGTGTTGAGTGAATGATGTCAAACTACGTGCGTATTGAGTTGCAGCCGCTGGGTGAGGTCTTTGAGGTCGAGAAGGGCACACCCTTGCAGGACGTGCTTTTCGAGCACGGCGTCGAATTCCCTTGTGGCGGCAAAGGACGTTGTAAAGGTTGTCGCGTCCGGGTGTTGTCCGGGCAGATCCCGCTTGATGCGCGGCAGGAATACGTACTATCTCCTCGGGAAATCGAGGATGGTTGGCGGCTGGCCTGCGCGGGCAGAGCCGATACCAATCTGGTGCTGGAAATCGCCCAGTGGGAAACAAACATCCTGAGCGATGAAAGCCGATTTGCATTTACTCCCCGCGAGGGGTTGGGCATCGCCGTCGACGTAGGTACCACGACTCTGGTGGCCCAGTTGGTCGATTTGACCAATGGTCAGGTGCGAGCGGTCCAATCCGCCCTGAACCCGCAGGCCCGATTCGGCGGCGATATCATGACCCGCGTGCAACACGGCCTGACGGATGACGGCCGGGAGGAGCTTTGTCGAATTATCCGCGGTGAAATTGGCAGGTTGATCGGCTTGCTTCTGCATGTCGCGGATGGTCCGATCCAGCCTGTCCGATTAATCACGTTGGTGGGCAACACGGTCATGCACCATTTGTTTTGCGGCCTGGACGTGCGGCCGCTATCGGCTTACCCGTTTGAATCCCCAACCCTTGGAGCCCAAAGATTTTCCGCAAATGACCTGGGTTGGTCGATACCTGGTGATCCAGCGGTGTGTTTCCTGCCCTGTATCGGCGGTTTCGTGGGCAGCGATATTCTGGCCGGTGTACTTGCCACCCGTCTGCACGAAAGCGTGCCCCTGGTCGGGTTGGTTGACTTGGGTACGAATGGGGAGATCGTCATCGGCAACCAGACGAAGATGATCTGTGCCTCGACGGCGGCCGGGCCGGCTTTCGAGGGGGCGCGGATTGCGATGGGTATGCGGGCGGCCACGGGGGCCATCGCCGAAGTGCATGTGGAAGACAAGGGTTGGAAATGCCACGTGCTCGGCAACGCCCCGGCCAGAGGACTTTGTGGCAGCGGGCTGGTGGATGCCGCCGCCGTCGGTCTGGAACTGGGCATCATCCAACCCAACGGCCGACTCAACGGCGACGGCGAATCGTGGATACTTATGCCGCCGGTTGCTTTAACTCAGAAGGATATCCGTGAGCTGCAACTGGCCAAGGGCGCGATTGCGGCCGGTTTCCAGATTCTAAGGGAAATGTGGGCTGACGAGGCCGGTGAACTGAGTCGGCTGCATCTGGCGGGGGCGTTCGGTAATTACATCAATCGTGGCAGCGCCCGGCGTATTGGATTGTTGGATTTCCCATTGGAAAAAATCGTGCCTTCCGGCAATACGGCATTGCTGGGGGCCAAGCTGGCATTGTTTCATGATGCGGAAGATATCGATTTCTTCCCCTTGCTCGGCCGAATCGAGCATATTTCGCTTTCCGTTCACCAACGCTTTCATGAGGTCTTTGCCGAAGCCATGCTTTTCCCGGAAGGGTAGATGCTGGTTCCCCTTGATGCGGCCGCCGTGTCTAATTTGTCTCCGCCGAGCCCCATACGTTTGATTTTGCTACGGACCAGTTGAAATCCCCGATCCGGCAAGTATATAATTGGATCGAATAAATTATTTAGGGATATTTGAACCATGAGCGAACATAATCTTCCTCAACCTCCCCAAGGGCGACCTCCCACTACCCAAACGGGGTCGCGGACCGGACAGCTACCTCGAACGGAGCCGCCGCGTTTATTACCACCATGGCGGGTGCTTCTACATAACGACGATAAGAACGAGATTGAGGATGTGGTCCGGATTGTGCGGCGTTTGACTCCGCTGAACCATGAGGAGAGCATTGCCCGCGTGCTCGAGGCGCACCGTACTGGTGTATCGTTATTGCTGGTCACGCATCAGGAACGGGCGGAGTTGTACGTCGAGCAATTCCAATCCTGCGGCCTCACCGTAACCGCCGAGGCCGATACCTAAACCCGCGATCGGTTGATAATCAGGCCCTTGGCCAGTTGGATGATTTTTTCTGTATTGGGCAGGGCTTGGGTTTCAGCCATCCTGGCGGCCGGGATGGGGTGCTCTGCGGCGTAAAGGCGATCCGCGTGAAAGAATCCGGTTCGTGGATTGCAAGTCAAAGCGGCAATAAGTTCCCCCCCAAAGCCGGCAAAGCCTTGTCCTTCCTCCACCACGAGGAGCCGGCCGGTTTGCCGGACGGATTCGACTATCGGAGCGATATCCAGCGGATAAAGTTGGGTCGGCAGCAGCAGGTCACAAGCCAGTTCATCGTTTTCCCATAATGTTTTGGCCGCCGCCTCGGCCAACGACGCCATGCCGCCATAGGCCACGATTGTTATTTGTGGAGCACATTCCGGGGCCAATCTTACGGTGGGAAATAACGCGGTGGTGGCGGATAGAGTGTATCCGGCGAGGGCAACCGGATCGGTCTGTCGGCCGTAAAGACTTTTGTTTTCAATGACGAGGGTCGGCCGATCAAGGTTAGCCAGCAGATCACGATAAATCCGTCCCGGACAATAGCGATGATGCAGGGCAAGGACGCGGGTACCGGGCAGGCCAAGCAGGTGTTTTTCGAGGCACTGACTGTGGGTGGGGCCATAGCCGCGGTAGCCGCCGGCCGGAGTACGAATCACCAGGGGTACGCGAACCTGTTCGTCGAACATCCAGGCGAACTTGGCGGTATGATTGATGAACTGATCGGCCGCCAGCATCAGAAAGTCGTTGAACATGATCTCGACGATGGGGTGATAGCCGGCCAGGGCCAGGCCGTTACCCAGGCCGACGAGAGCAGCCTCGCTGATGGGGGTGTTGCGTACTCGGCCCTCGAATCGGCGGCTCAACCCGCTGGTGACCTTGAAGGCCCCGCCGTAAGGGTCGCGCAAATCCTCGCCCAGCAGAATGGCCCGTTCGTCGCGGGCCAGGATATACGCTAGAGCGTCGCGGATAGCCTCGACGACCTTGCGACTTTCGAATTGCAATGGTTGCCATGAAACCGATTGGGCTTCGACGTATGACGGCGGGGGGTTGGTTGGCACACAGGTCGGCGCGGCCTCCAAGGCCCGAGTGACCGCGCGCTGTACCCGGCTGTCGATGGCATCGAGCGTTTTGTTTATCCGTGGGTCGTTTTGTGCGAGGATCTGATGGAGTACGTCACGGCGAACGTATGAGGCGATTTGCTCCTTGTCGCGATCATCGTCACCCTTTGAGTGGGCCTTGAGCCGATCGGTTTTGACGTGCAGGACCATCGGGCGTCGGTTCTGGCGAACGTTACGGACCGCGGCTTCCGCCGTTTCAAGCAGGTGCGGTACGTTCCAGGTATCGGTCCGGGCCATGTCGAGTCCGAAAGCCCGTGCTCGATCTTTGACGGTGCCGGCCAGCGTTTCCTTGCTTGAGGTGGATTGGGCGATCCCATTGTCCTCGACGACAATTAATAGCGGCAAGGACCACTTGGCGGCCAGGTTGAAGGATTCGTAGACCACGCCCTGGCCAAGAGTTCCGTCACCGATGAAAACGACGGCGATACCGTTCGCTTCCTTGAGTTGTTGAGCCATGGCCAGCCCGGCACAGACGGGGACAATGCCGCCTTGGATACCATTCGAGAAAAATCCATCCTTACACAGATGCTGACTGCCTCCGCGTCCGCCGCAAACACCGGTGATACGGCCCATCAGCTCGGCCATCAGTCCGTCGATATCGTCGGTCCAGGCCAGATAGTGGCCGTGTCCCCGGTGATTGCTGAAAATGAAATCTCCTCGTTGAAGATATTCGGCGACGGCGACCGCGATCCATTCCTGCCCGATGCAGGTATGTACCGTGCCGGAGAGTTGTCCTTCAGCGAAAAGGGCGAGCAGACGCTCTTCCACCCTCCGGATAGTCAGAGCCTTGGTTATCAGACGTTGGGGTATGGCCTCGTTGGTAGCTTTCGAATCTGGTGTAACAAGGTCGTGTGTGGCCGTTTCGACAGGCGGACGACGCGTACCGGCGGCCTGCTGGCGTTTTTCCAAAATCTCGATCATGCCAGAGTTATCGGCAACTGTCGGGGGCTGCTGCTGTACGAGAAAAATGGCCAGGGGGGGTTGAAACTCAAGGGTAATGTCAAGAGAAAGTGTCGGCAAGAATAGCGTAAGTTGCTGCAAAACAAATACTTGCGGATGAGAGGAGTCGAACCTCCACGACCTTGCGGTCACTGGCACCTGAAGCCAGCGCGTCTGCCAATTCCGCCACATCCGCTTCGGGTTGTCCCGAGAGGTGTATTAAATGAGTTTCCCAAAGGGTTGTCAATAACCCTTACCTGAAAAACCGTATAATGCCTGATGGCCGAACATGGCTTATGTCGGAACCCGGAGATGCAGGCGATAAGACAAATAAGGGCGATGGCTTATAATTTGCGAATATGTCAGCCCATAAGTCGATTATGCTTCGCCGTCGCCCTCTGGTTCCCGGTTCGGGACCGTTTATTTTCGGCATACTGAATGTAACCCCGGATTCTTTCAGTGACGGCGGGGCGTATTCAAGTATGGAGGCGGCCGTTGCCGCCGGTTGCCGGATGGCCGACGAGAGGGCCGATGTGATCGATGTAGGCGGCGAATCTACGCGGCCGGGTAGTCAGGGCGTACCCGCTGATGAGCAGATTCGCCGAACGGCCGGTCTGATCGCCACGTTGTCGGCTCGCTTCGGCTCTGACGGTCCGGCGATTTCCATCGATACGCGTTCCGCCGAAGTTGCCCGCGCGGCCTTGGATGCGGGGGCTTTGATTATTAACGATATTTCCGCACTGCGCGACGATCCGGCAATGGCACAGATGGTGGCCTCAAAAGGTGCTGGAGTCATCCTCATGCATATGCAGGGTACTCCGGTGGATATGCAATTAAATCCGACTTACGCGGACGTGATAGCCGAAATTGCGGATTTCCTTTGCGAGCGAGTTGATTACGCCTTGCGTTCAGGCATATCCCGCGAGCGAATTGTACTTGATCCTGGTCTGGGTTTCGGGAAAACGACGGCGCATAATCTGGAAATCCTTCGGCGACTCGGCGAATTACGGGCATTAGGATGTCCGCTGATGGTGGGCCCTTCACGGAAGCGGTTCATCGGTGAAATCCTGCAAATCGATCGCCCGGCGGACCGTTTACTCGGCACGGTAGCGGCGGTGTCAGCCTGTGTTCTGGCCGGCGCTGAATGTATCCGCGTTCACGATGTGGCCGCCTGCCGTCAAGCCGCCGCTCTGTGCGCGGCTATTCGGGGCGGATAAAGTATCCGGTGGCCTACCGTTTTTTGGGAAACTTCGTCTGGGTTTTCCAGGCCGGGCGGGAGTTACGGATATCGATCACGATCCAGCCGATACCAATGACCGTTCCGATCAGGGCGGCGGTACCGAACAAGACCATCATGTTGCTTAAATTCTGAGCGGAGGCGTCATGGCGTTTTTTGGATTGATCCTGATCGTTCGGGGCGCTGGAAGTCTGGGCCACCTGCTCGGGCGGCGCACTCGGTCGAATGATCTGGCTTAACACGATTAAACCCACGCCAAGGACCAGGGCCAGAACGGTATAGCCGATCGCTTTCAAACGCTTTGTGTTTCTGTGTTGGGCCATCGCTTTTTTATCCCCGCAAAATAAAGGTATTCGCCTTGGATGCTAACGGTGTATCCCCATTCATTTTTCCTCCAGGTACACCATCGCGATTTCATCACAATTATCCTGAAGAGGGCAGCGAACGCAATCCGTCCAGACTTTGTGTGGCAGGGTGTCCTTGGGGACGGTCTTAAAGCCCAGCCGTTGAAAAAATCGCTCTTCGCGGGTCAATACAAAAATCTTGCCTATACCCAGTCGTGCGGCTTCCTCGATGGCCCTCCGGACCAGTTGGCTGCCGATGCCGTGCCGGCGAAAGTTTTCATCGACGGCCAGGCTTTTAATCTCGGCCAGATTGTTCCACACGCTTTCCAGGGCGACGCAGCCGCAGACCTGTTCCGTACCATCAACCTGCTCGACATAAACGAGGAAATCGCGTAGATGCTCGTAAAGGTGTGCGTGGGAACGATGGAGCATGCGGTTCAACTCGGCATGATAATTTATCAGCCTATGGAGCCGAGGAACATCGGACATAACCGCGCCGCGAATCAAAACGGTCTCCTGAAAAATGACTCGATCCCGGGCCGACGGGGCCGCCGGGTAGAGCATTAAAATCACTATACTATCCAATTGGCCGGACAGAGCAACATTGCCTTGACGGTTTCGGGAAGATGGGCGACGATTGAAGATCATGGAAATACCGCAGGCCGGTGGGTTACAGAGGTGTCGGGCATGGCGAAGAATGATTTGAGTGACGAATATTTCAATCGATCGTATACGACCGTCGCCGGGACGGATTACGAACGCCGCCTCGTGCGTTACGGCCTGTTTGCCCGTGAGGCGGGGCGTTTATGTGGAGTGCGGGATGTCCTGGAAATGATTCGTCGGCGTTGTCCGGGACCGGTGACGGTGCGCGGGCGAGCGGATGGCTATCTCTACAAGAGTGGTGAGATCGTTCTGACCATCGAGGGACCGTTCGGCCAACTGGTGACGCTGGAAACGCAATACCTGGGTATGTTGTCTCTTTCGGCTGCGGCCTGGAACATGGGACGGATTGTCGAGGCGGCCGGAGGTATCCCGGTGATCGATATGAGCGCCCGCCATTATCCACCGGAACTGATTCCAAGGATCGCGATGGCGGCTGCGGTTGGGGGAGCGAGTGGCACGAGTACTCCCGCCGGTTACGCGGAGGTGCAAGCCCGGTACGGCATTGGGAAAGAGAAAATCCGTATCGGGAATGAGGAACCACATGAATTCAAGCTTTACGGCAGCATCCCACATGCCTTGAACGCCGTCTATGAGGGCAGCAGTATCGAAAGTGCCTATGCCTATCATCAACGTTGCCCGGAAGTACCCTTGACGGTGCTCATTGATTTCGAGGGCCGCGAGCGAGATATCTGTTCGCAAGCGGTCAGCCGGTTCGGACGCGATCTCTACGCGGTCCGTCTGGATACCGCGGCCAATCGTATCCATCAGGGTGGCCATGAAAAACCAACGCGCACGTTGGAAATGCGGATTCTTTCGCAAGTAAACGACCGACCGGCGGCCATGGCCGCCCTGGAGCGTTACGGCTTCGGACCGGGGGTTACGATTGAAATGGTATATGCCATCCGCGACCTGCTGGATTCACTGGGGGCCAAATCGACCCGCATACTGGTCAGCAGCGGTTTCGATCTGGAAAAAGTGCAAGCCTTTGTCGCCTGCAAGGCGCCGATGGACGCGATCGGCACCGGCTCATGGGTCGATTTCGCCATGTTTACCAGCGATATTCTTCGGGTCCATGAGCAGGATCAATGGGTTCCGCGCTGCAAGGCCGGCCGCGCCGAAGAACTGCACGAGCCGCTGAATATGCCGGTTCTATTAAGCAAGATGTGTCCTTTGAATTCGAATAACAATAGCGGAACAGAGAATTTCACTTGAATCCAGAGGCCCAATACTGTAGGATGATTGTAAGTTCGGTAAAAATATCTGTTCAAGGGAGGAAGCATGATGACATCCTTTATGCGGGGTGCGTGGGTCTCAGCCGTTTTGATTCTTGCGGCCGACGCGCGAGCCGCCAATTTTACGCTGTCCGATGCGGCTCTTATGACGTTGGATTACCAGATGTTCTCGCAAACTGACAAGGCCCGGATCGTAGGTCGTCGTGACGTACCCGGCAACGGGGTTGAGTTCGACATCCGTTTCCCAAGCAATGCTCAAGCATATGAGGGCGTTTATTATGTTTCGTCACAAGGCGGGGGCGCGGGCACCTTGATGTCCATCGACCCCAACCCCTATGACAACTTCGCCTTGAACTTTGCACTGGTCAGCGTGGACGGGGTGGCCGGTCAAGATGTCGGAGGAGTCCTCAAGGTCGGTTCTCTGATCGGTAACCGTGCCGGCGATTATGCATATCACCCGGAATCCATTTCGTTAAACTCCAATTATCCGATGACAATTGTCTCCGAGGTTCCGACGACGTACGGCAAGCCCCAACTATACTATCTCGGCTTCAGAGCGTATATTGTTACAACCCAAGGTTGGGATCCTTCCGGGTTCACCGTCACCCTGCGCGTAGGGCCAGCCGCCGGAGCCGTTGTTCTTCCCGAACCCAGTGCTTGCTTGTTCGCAATGTTGGGGTTATTGACGGTATCGATGAAACGCTCGCGGCGTAGAACCATCATACATATCAATGCTAAGTAATCCGTAGCGGTATGCAATGTGTCGGCAAGCCGCAACTGAGGTGGGAGCCTTGGAGAAAGCGGAAAACAGCAAAGGATCCCTACGATATTCATCATTGTGCCGGTATTTCGTCGGCGGGGAGCGGTTGGGGGATTTCGCAATAGAACTCGGCCCAATGGCCGGGTTCCGAGCGGGCGCGGATGCGGCCGTGATGTAACTGGATGATCCGCCAGCAGGTATACAAGCCCACGCCGGTGCCTTTTTGTTTGAGCAGTTCGGGCGTTTGCAGTCGGGAGAATTTGCGGAAAAGCCGGTTTTGTTCGCTCTCGGGGAAGCCCGGTCCCTCGTTCCAGACGGAAACCAGCAACCGATCAGGTTCGCGTTCGAGCTTGAGCCGGATCGCGCCATTCTCGCGGCCGTATTTGACCGCGTTACCCAGCAGGTTGACCAGTACGATTTTCATAAGATCCGGGTCCAGTTCCACCATGACCGGTATCTCGGGGATTGCGCGCTCTAGTTGCATTCCTTTTTGTTCTATCTGTGGAGTGACGATATCGATGCTTGGGTTGACCACGTGGGAAACAAAATCGATATCTGGACGGAAGCGGCCCTTGAGTTCACCTCCCTCCAGGCGGGCCAGATCCAGGTATTCGCCGACGAGGTTCAGCAGATATTCCCCCTTGGCCGCGATGCGGCTGAGCGTTTCGCGTTGCGCCGGAGGCATTTCGCCCAGATAGCCGTCAAGAAGCAAACGAGTTTGGGTCACCATGGAAGCAACCGGGCTTTTCAATTCGTGGCTGACGAATCCGAGCATTTCGGTATATGCTCGATTGGCGGCGGTCAGTTGGTCGATGCGATAAGCTTTTTCCACCGCCTGGCTGAGCCGTTGGGCCGTGGCCTGATGCAGGCGGGCCTGGTGGAGAGTGTAATCGTTCGGCCGTCGTGAGCTGCGAAACAGCAGGCCGACGTTGCGTCCCTCGACTTTCAATGGGCAGGTCATACTGGAACGGACGCCTTCGCGGACCAACAGGCGGGTGGATCGACTTTCCGGCCTGGCCTGGAGGTAGGCGTCCAGATCGCGAATGATGCGTAACCGGTCGTGTTGCAGGATTTCCGCCAGAGAGCTGCCCTGCAAATCCTCCGCATAGCCGAGAGGAAGGCGGACGGGCTCGTAAAGGCAACGGACATATCGGGAAACGACTCGGTGACCGTCCTCCTCCACGAAGGCCAGACCGAGCCGATCGCACGGATAAATGTTCCGGGTGGCCTCAAAGACAAAATCGGCCAGGGCGGAAAGCGACTCGGCGGCGGCCACTTTTTGATTGATGATTTCCAGTACGTTTTTTTCCTCGCTAGAAAAATCGGCGGCCGATGCGTAAGCTTGGACCGAATCCACGTAATATAAAATGTCGGTCAAGTCCGGGGTCATGCGATTATTGTAAAGAGTTCCGTAGCAAGATGCCAAAAAAGGTTTACCCTTATCCGGTACCGATTCCGGTTCAAGGTGTGTAACTCCGAGTGGTGGTGGTTGAAAGGGCCGGTTGGGTGGATACCCTGTCGATCAGTTGTCGGGCCTGTTCCTCATAGGCGTCGAGCCAGAAAACCGGAAACGGCTCCTTGAGTTTTTTGAACATTTCCATGGCCTGCAATGCGCGATGTCCGTCTCCCAGTTCAAGATAACCGCGAAAGAGTATCTGATAGGCATCGTCGGTTGGTCCAAAGCGGGTGATCATTTCGCGAGCTGCATAGACAGCCTCGGCATTATAATGCTCATACTGGTTCAAACACGCCAGATAAAATCGCCCCTTGTAGCTGTCGGGCTGGCGGAGGACCACCTCTTCGAACAACGTGCGGTTGTTCCTGAATTTAGCGGCATAAGACCAGGTGCTGGGTAACAACAAGCACACACAGACCAGTCCCGCGCAAAGGCCCGGCCCCTTGAGGCGGCCCAGGCCGATGCCCACAAGAGCGGCCATGAGGATTCCGGGAAGATAGAGCCATCGTTCGGCGAAAAGCCACTTGGCCAAGGGCAGGGCATGCGTGGGAATCAGCAGTAAGATCAGCAAACCAAGAAGCAGCGATGCCGGCAAGGATTTTTTCACCCAAAGCCACCCGGCAAGAGCGAGCAAGGCGACGGCCAAGAGCATCCCGACCAATACATCGCCAGAAAGATGGTCGGCCGGGGACAGCGCGGGAACGGACCAGATCGGACACAGCCGGGAAGGTTGAATAAGCAATAGGCCGATGAGGGCCAGCAGACGAAAGGGTGTAAGTATGTGCTCGAGCAGGCCGACATGCCCCATGGGGTGTTCCCATATTCGAAAACTGGCGGGGGGAGGGAGCAGATGCTGCCCAAAGACAGCGAAACGCAAGGTGAAAAAAACCGCGCAGGCCAAGGCAAACCCGAGATGGCGGGGAGCGAGGTAGCGATTGAACCAAAGACGCAGGGGTAGCCTTTGATCCGAAGGGGCCATTCTTCGGTATGCGAGGTCGATAAGCAGGATGATCGGCCAGAGAAAAAGAGCGTGTTCCTTGCTCATGATTGCGCCGAGAAACAGCAGAAAACTGAGCGCGTAACGCCATCCGGACCAGCGTGTATCCGCGACGGCGGGACGAATTTGCATAACTAACAGCCAGACCCCAAATAGGCCGGCCAGCAATTCGCAACGTCCGCAGGCCGTGACCACCGCTTCGGTGTTTATGGGGTGGACGGCATAGAGCATACCCGCCAGCAGACCCGCGGATACGCGACCGGTCAGACGACAAACCAAAACCACGACCCCCATGACCGTCAAGCAATGCAGAAGCAGATTCACTCGATAAAACGCAAGAGCATTGGGGATTATGTCCTTCGTGGCCAGGACATTGAGGCGGAAAGTGGCCATGGTCAAAGGACGATAAAGCAGATCGCGGGATATAGGGCGAGGCCAATAACCATTCAGCCAGAAACGATACCAAGGTCCTGGGTTGGTGATTAGAGGATTTTGGGCAACGATGGCGACATCGTCATAGACAAATTGTTTTCCTTGTTCAGCGGGATAATAAGCGAGCAGGGCCAAACCGGCAACGCCCCCCGCGGCCAACCACCATCCGATGGTTCTCCGCTGTCGTCGGCTACCGTCCGCCTGCAGCGGGGCCATCAGCCCGCCTCCTTGGACTCCGTTTTTTGTCTCGCTTGCCGGGAGGTATCGTCAGGGGACTTTTGATCCTGCTGCGTAAGGGGGCCGGATTCCTTCCACTGCGCACGAACTCGAATTTGTTCGGGATCAAACCAGGAACGCAGGACGCCGATTTGACGCCTGGAACGCAAATACCGAACGGCCACGTCTCTTTGTTGATTGTATTCCTCTTGAGTAACCGGAAGGGTTTCGAGCCATTGAATGAGCAGCCAGCGCTGACTTGATTTTTGTTCATACAGACCGATTCCCGACCTGCTTTCCTCCGCGTTGCCGCGAGCCAACTGAAAACATTTTTCCACGAGTTCGGGATCGGAGGTGAAACCCGGGATCATGCCGGGATACAAATGGGCATTTTCACGAAAGGAAAAGAGCCTCTTGCGGGTAAAGGGCTTAGGCTCGTTCAGGGCGTTTTCGCCAAGTTTCTCGCGCAGGTTGGCATCCTGCTCGAATATCGTTTTCAGTCCCCGGCCTTCGGCGGTGGCAAGTAGAGCCTGGGCCTCTTTCTGGGCCTCGAGGAAGGCCTTCTGCTTGCGTATGTCCTCGACAATTTGATCGCGTATGGAGGCAAACGAATCCGGCGGCTGTGCCGGCCGGATAGCCGTTGTACGGAACACATACACATTGCCTTCCGGGTCAATGAAAGGTTCGGCGCAGGTTTCGAAGAGATTGCGAAAGAACCGCGCATGATTGGGATTATCCGCGGGCTTGGCTTTCAATCCGGCCACGAAGAAGGCCGCCTGCATAAAGGGAATCTGTTGGGGTGTGCCGGCTAAAGAGGTGGAGAGGCCGATTTCAGGCAAATCACGGATTTCCTTGCTTTCCAGCAAATGGGTGCGGGTATATTTGAAAATGCGTCCGAAACGGCCTTCCATACGGTCGATCAATTGCGGATAAACGGTGTCCGCCCGCGCGCCGTCCGGTATTTCCTTGAAACCTTCGGGTTGCGAGGCGGGAGACTCGACCCAAGGTTTGTTTAATTGTTTTATCATTTCGCGAGCAATACTCAGGGCCTCGCGCTGGGCCTTATTTTTCGCCAGTTTTTCCATCACCCCGGGTCGAGCTTCGCTGAATGTTGCGTATGGTTCCGCGGGCTTTTGTTGGCTGGGTTGAGTGGCGTTTGATGCCTCCAGCGGCTTGGTGAATTCGCCGCGGTTTTTTTGCCAGTAATCGAAGGCCTCCTCTTCGGTGATTTTCTGCCGATCAATCAAAGATGCCATGTTGATTTGAACATATTCCACTTGAACGGCTTCGGGTAATTGGTACCCAAATTCAAGGGTTTCTCCCGGCCGGCTGGCCACGTTTTTGTATTCCTCGAAGTGTTTTTGTATCTCATCATCGGTAGGTTGCGGAACGGCATCGAGAAATTTGCCGGCCTCCACGGAGAGGATACATACGCGAATCTGTTCATTGGTTTGCCGAATAAAATCCTGGATATCCGCTTCGCTGATCTGGACGGCCTCGCAGGCCTGAAGGGCCGCTTCCTGAATGCGTATCAAGGAAGACAGGGCCTCGTTGATGGTTTCGAGAGAAAGCTGGCGTCCGCTTCGGATGGCGTTGATAAGTTCCGGAGAAATACCCCAAGATTGCTTGAATAGTTCGACCGCCTCGCGGGGCACGAGGATGCCGCTTTTCTGAGCGGCTAAATCCAGGAGAAACCATTCCTGCGTAGTCAGCAATTCCTGGCGAACCTCGTCCCGAGGGGCCATCAGTAGACGATAGGCTTCCGGCGGAATGATTTCCCGACGGCCAAAGACGAGATTAATAAGAGGATAACGCCAACCCGCAGGCCAGAGGATTCTCATGGCATCCAAAGTCTCCGTCAGGTGTTGAGCCTGACGAATTTCACCGAGCCGCACCTTGCGCCCGAATGCCTCGCCTCGAATTTCTTTTTCAAAATCCCTATCTCCCCGCAAGAAAGTGCTGAGCGGGTCCCCGATGATCCAAACACCCACGAGCAAGGCCATGAAAATGGCCAAAAGGTACTTCATGTATTTACGAAAAAACTTCATCATGGCTTATATTGTCCTTCTTTGCTGTGCTTGTCGCCTTACGACCGACGAAGAACGTAAAACATACTTAACCCGTCGCCAAAAGCAAGCCCTGACCAGGTAAGTAGGTAAGAAAGCCACATTTTTTTTCGGGTTGCCATCGTCGTTAAATTCGGTCATTATGCATACTCTCAACCGGAATCGGGGTATCCCGTAGGTATCAGGCATTGTAGCCTAACGGCTTGGCTGCCGATAGAATCCCCAACTCCGATAATCAAGGTTGCCGTCGCGCTGGACTGAGCAATAATGCGGTAGGGGGCTAAGGCGGGGTTGAGCAGCCCTGACGGGGCCGGTGTTGCTCTTGAGCGGCCGGTCGAGAATTATTTTCGTAAAGCCTTACAGCAGACAAGCGAGCGACCCAATTGGCCAGCAAGATCCAAAAAAGAAAGACTACTTCGGATGAGGACGTTTCCAAGGGACGCCAATCCGCCACCGGCAAATACTTGGTGATCGTCGAATCTCCGGCCAAGGCCAAAACCATCAATAAGTATTTGGGTCGGGATTATGTGGTTAAGGCCTCCATGGGCCACATTCGTGACCTTCCGGGCAATGGATTGGCCATCGATATCGAAAACGATTTTACCCCGACCTACGAACTGGTGCCCGGACGCAAAAAGATTGTCGGCGAGTTGCGAAAACACGCCAGCAAGAGCAAGGCGGTTTATCTGGCGACGGACCTTGACCGAGAAGGGGAGGCCATTGCCTGGCATTTGGCTAAAGCCTTGGATCTGGATGAGAAAAAGACCAAGCGGGTCGTTTTTAATGAGATTACCCAAAACGCTATTCGCGAGGCCTTTGCCCAACCCCGCCTGATCGACATGGATAAGGTCAATGCTCAGCAGGCCCGGCGAGTGCTTGATCGTATTGTCGGTTATGAGTTGAGTCCCTTGTTGTGGAAGAAGGTAGCCAAGGGCTTGTCGGCGGGTCGGGTGCAGTCGGTGGCCGTCCGGATGGTGGTCGAGCGGGAGTTGGAAATACGTGACTTTATCCCCCAGGAATACTGGACGATCAACGGTTTTTTTGCCCTATCTTTGGCACAGGCCGATCTATTAGCTCCCGCATGGGAGCGATTTCTAGCCGGTGGCGACGATCCGGATAAAAGTCGACTGCAGAAAGAAATACTCGAATGGATCGCCGGGCATCATGCCATCCAGGCTTCCCTGGTTAGTGTTGAGGGAAAGCCCTTCAAACCCGAGGGACGATATGACGAGTCGGTCTCTCCTGATGCCGCCTTTACCAGCGCCGTGGAACAGGCCCGTCAGGTGGCCGAAGCCCTCGGCTTCGTCGTGGAGGAAGTCGAGGAACGTCCTTGGAAGGAATACGCCCATCGAGGATTGCGCGTGGTCGATCTGGTGGGGCGACTTGATCGGCAACGAGTGCCCAAGTTTCGGGTTGCCGATATTCAGACCCGTCGAACCCGGAGCAAGCCCAATCCCCCGTTTACCACGGCGACCTTGCAGCAAGCCGCCAGCACGCAACTGGGATTTTCCACGACCCGCACCATGAAACTGGCCCAGCAGCTATACGAGGGCGTGGAACTGGCCGGCGAGGACGGTCCGGTGGGTTTAATCACCTACATGCGAACGGATTCGACCAATCTGAGCGCCGAATCCGTTGAGGCGGCGCGCGCCTGGATCAAGGCGCACTGTGGTGAAAAATACCTGCCCGGCAGCCCGCAGGTCTATGAGTCCCGTAAACGTGCTCAAGAAGCCCATGAAGCGATTCGGCCGACGGATGCCGGACGAGAACCTGAAACGCTGAAAAAGCAGTTAAGCGAGCCGCTCTACAAACTCTATAATCTTATCTGGCGACGATTCATCAGTTGCCAAATGACGGCCGCCGAATGGGATTCGACATCGGTTTCGATCAAGACCCAGACCCGTATCGGAGAGATGGAATTCAAGACCAGCGGGCGGACACTGGTATTCGATGGTTTCTACCGTGTGGCCGGTTTGCCGAAATCCAACGGTGATTCGCCCTTGCTTCCGGATATGCAAAAAGGGCAGGAAGTCGTACCGTTTGATATCGAGCCGGAGCAGCAGTTTACCAGTCCTCCTCCGCGGTATACGGAGGCCTCCCTCGTCAAGCGCCTGGAGGCCGAGGGCATTGGCCGACCGAGCACCTATGCGAGCATCATCCAGACCATCCAGGATCGCGGTTACGTGGAGCAGATTGATCGGAGGCTCCATGCCACCGATAAAGGGATCATTGTAACCGAAAAGCTGCTCGAACATTTTCCCGATGTCATGGAATACAAGTTTACCTCGTTCATGGAGGACGAGCTGGACAAGATCGAGGAAGCGCATCTCGACTGGGTCAAGGTCCTGCACGAGTTTTACGATCCGTTTCACCGCGATCTGGTAAGGGCCCACGAGGAAATGGAGGCGGTTAAGGCCGAGCCCAGTCCGTATAAGTGTGAGTTGTGCGGCGGTGAGATGGTTTATCGGTGGGCGAGGACCGGGCGCTTTCTCTCCTGCACGAATTACCCGAAATGCAAAGGGGCGATGAACGTCGATCGCGGGGGGCGGCCCATTGGTCAGCAGAAAGTGGACGTTAAATGTGATTTGTGCGGGAAAGACATGTTGCTGCGGCAATCGCGGCATGGGCCGTTCCTGGGGTGCAGCGGCTATCCAAAGTGCCGGAACACGATTGCCTGCAACGAGCAGGGCGAACCGTTGAAATTGGTCAAGGAGGAGGAACTGGAGCAGCCGTGTCCCGCTTGTGGTGTTGGTACAATGAAGGTTCGTCGTCGGGGAATGCGGGCATTTCTGGGGTGCGACCAATACCCGACCTGCAAAAACACCGCGCCGCTCCCTGAGGGAATCCGATTGGAACGGAAGGAAATGCCAGTGGTTGAGGCCGGTTTCAACTGCGAGCGTTGCGGCCGTCCAATGCACATCAAGAGTGGCCGCCGTGGCCGGTTTATCGCATGCAGCGGCTTCCCCGCCTGCCGCAACGCCAAACCGATTGAAAAACTCGAAACCTTGTTGGCCGAAGCTGAAACCAACGGCTTGCGAACGCAAACGGCCGGCGGCGATAGGGGGCAAGTCACAGAGCAAGGCCCCCAGGCGGATACCTCGACCAATGGCCGAAAAACGGCTTCGAAAGACAGCAAGAGTGCCGAGGGCCTGACTTCCGAGACCCTGCCGCCGGGGTTTGCCTTGACGCGAACCGGCAAGCCGGTTGTGGAAAAATGGCCGGAAGGACCGCTTTCCTGCCCGCAGTGCGGCCATGAAATGAACTTGAAGGCCGGCCGATTTGGCCCCTTTTTCAGTTGCAGCAACTTCCCCCGATGCAAGTGCTCGGTCAATCTGCGGGGTGAAGCCAAGAAACAAGCGGAAATAGAAATGCCGCCTCCGCAAAGGCCTAAACCCGTCCCCACCGAAATAGCCTGCGACGAATGCGGGGCAACGATGATGATCCGTGAAGGGCGTTCCGGCAAATTCCTGGGATGCAGCAAATATCCCCAATGTAAATTCACCAAGCCTCTGCCGGCGGAATTGATCGGCAAGTAAGGTGCAACCCAATAGGTGGCTCACCCTAAAACCTTAGCCCGACGTTACCCTGTTGATGTATCCGAAGGGTCGATCACGCCGAAAAACCAATCAGACCTGTCGAAGTGTGCCGATAATCGAGATATATGGGACGGTTGGCACCAGAATACCGAATCATTTATAAGATCATAAATAATAATGACTTGTAAACATTCTGCGTTGACTTCGGAAATGTCAGGGCCTAATATCCATTAGTAGGTCCGATCACTAACAGCCGTAGACTCTGCAATCAAACAGCCGGATAAACATCTGAATAATAGGCAGGCGGGGCGGTCGGAAACGGTAGGGGGTAATCCATGACCGGGCCGCGGATAATTGCAGCGATTGGCCGTGGTTCCTCGTTATTCATGGGAGGTATTGAGTCATGGCGAACAAAGAAGAACTGCTGGATTTGGTCAACAAGAATGTCGACCAGCAACGTTTTCTCAACCTGCATTGGGAAGGATCTTTTGACGAATACCTTAAAATGGTGGGAGAAAATCCCGGCCTGGCCCGCAATGCCTTCCAGCGCATCTATGACATGATTATGCATTTCGGGTACGAGCGCTATACCTTTCTCAAGCAGGATTATGTCAAGTACCATTTCTTCAGCGATCCGATGGGGCGGGGGGTGGACGCGATTTTCGGCCTGGATCGCACGTTGATGCAATTGGTGGATTTCTTCAAGTCGGCGGCTTCCGGCTATGGTACGGAACGGCGCATATTACTGCTGCACGGCCCGGTGGGCTCAAGCAAAAGCACGCTGGTGCGTCTGCTCAAGAAAGGGCTGGAGTACTATTCCAAGCTGGACGAGGGGGCCTTGTACAGTTTTGCCTGGAGACTCGAGGACGAGGCCGGCCAGCCGATGATTGTGCCCTGCCCGATGCACGAAGAGCCGCTGAAACTGATTCCCCAGGAAGCGCGCGAGGCGGTTTTGGAGCGGCTGAATTCCGATCTGCCCGAAGGGCGGCAAATTCGGATCGAGGGTAATCTGGATCCCTTCTGCCGCAAAACGTACGACGACCTTCTGCTCCGATATAACGGCGATTGGCGCAAGGTCATGGACCACGTCATCGTGCGACGGATCGTTCTGTCGGAAAAGGATCGGCGGGGGATCGGTACCTTCCAGCCGAAGGACGAGAAAAACCAGGACAGCACCGAACTGACCGGGGACATCAATTATCGCAAGATCGCGGAGTACGGCTCGGACAGCGATCCGCGGGCGTTCAACTTCGATGGGGAACTGAACATCGCCAATCGCGGTCTGATCGAGTTTATCGAGGTACTCAAGTTGGATGTCGCCTTCCTGTACGATCTGCTGGGCGCCTCCCAGGAACATACCATCAAGCCGAAGAAGTTTGCCCAGACGGATATCGATGAGGTCATTATCGGCCACACCAACGAGCCGGAATACCGCAAACTCCAGAACAACGAACTCATGGAGGCTTTTCGGGACCGGACGATCAAGATCGACGTGCCTTACAACACCCGTCTGGCCGACGAAATCCGGATTTACGACAAGGATTTCAACAAGGAGCGCATCCGGGGCATCCATATCGCCCCGCACACCATCGAGGTCGCCTCGATGTGGGCGGTATTGACCCGTTTACAGGAACCGAAAAAGGCCGGATTGTCCTTGATGCAGAAGCTCAAACTCTATAACGGCAAGAGCATTCCCGGGTTCACCGAGGATTCGATCAAGGAATTGCGCGAGGAAGCCCCGCGGGAGGGTATGCAGGGGATCAGCCCGCGCTATATTCAGGACAAGGTTTCCAATTGCCTGGTGGCCGACCAGGCCATGAGTGATCGGTGCATCAACCCGTTCATGTTGATGAACGAACTTGAAGCCGGGTTGGATCACCATAGCCTGCTTTCCGACGAGGAGACGAAAAAGCGGTACCGCGAGCTGCTCAACGTGGTCCGTGAGGAATACGAGGACATCGTGAAGACCGAGGTGCAACGGGCGATCAGCGCCGACGAGGACGCCGTCACCCGGTTGTGCGCCAACTATATCGAGAATGTGCGGGCCTATACGCAGCATGAGAAGGTGCGGAACAAGTACACCGGCAAGGACGAGGAGCCGGACGAACGGCTGATGCGCTCGATCGAGGAGAAAATCGATATCCCCGATTCGCGCAAGGACGATTTCCGCCAGGAGATCATGAATTACATCGGATCGCTGGCTTTGGACGGCAAGAAGTTCGAATACCACACCAACGCCCGGCTGCACAAGGCCCTTGAACTCAAGCTGTTTGAGGACCAGCGGGACACCATCAAACTGAAAAACGTGGTCAGCGGCGTGGTGGACGATGAGACCCAGGCGAAGATCGACGTGGTTAAACAGCGACTCATTAAGTATTTCGGCTACAACGAGACGTCGGCGACCGATGTACTGAACTATGTCGCCAGTATTTTCGCCCGCGGGGACAGTAAAGAGGAGGAATAAATGGGCCTGGGGGGTGACGGTCGTGTTCTTGAAGATACAAAAGGACCATCAGCGGTTTCGAGCGATTGTCAAGGGGCGGATCCGCGAGGACCTGCGCAAGTTCCTGACCCGCGGTGAGCTGATTGGCAAGGAGGGGCAGCATCTTATCAGTATCCCCGTCCGGGGCATCGATATTCCCACCTTCCGCTATGGCAGCAATAATGATGCGGGGGTAGGCAGCGGCGAAGCCAAAGCCGGGCAGCCCGTCGATACCGAAGGGGAGGGAATCGGGCCGGGCGGTACCGAGCCGGGACGACACATCCTCGAAGTCGATATCTCGCTTGATGAACTGGCCGACATCCTCGGCGAGGAACTGCAACTGCCCCGCATCCGGCCGAAAGGCAAACACCGTATCACCGCCGAAAAGGAACGCTACAGCGGGATTCGCCAGACCGGCCCGGAATCCCTCCGTCATTTCAAACGGACGTTTCGTCGGGCCTTGAAACGCCAGATTATCAGCGGAATTTACGATCCGCGGCGCCCGCGGATTCTTTTCGAGCGTCGCGACAAACAGTATCGAAGCTGGAAAACCATCCTTAAGCCGCAATCCAACGCGGTGATCGTCTACATGATGGATGTATCCGGCTCGATGGGCAACGAGCAGAAGGAACTGGTTCGCATGGAGGCCTTCTGGATCGATACCTGGCTGCGCCGCAACTATGAGGGGCTGGAGAGCCGCTATATCGTGCATGATGTCCGCGCCGTCGAGGTGGATAAGCATACGTTCTTTCATCTGCGGGAGGACGGCGGGACGAAAATCAGCAGCGCGTTCGTCTGTGCCCGGCAATTGCTCGAAAATCAATACGCGAGTGACGAATGGAACGTTTACCTCTTCCACTTCAGCGACGGGGACAACAGCAGCGAATCGGATAACCGGGAATGCTGCCGCATCCTGCAGGAGCACCTGCTGCCGCGGATCAACCTGTTCGGGTATTGCCAGGTGGCCAGCGCGTACGGCAGCGGCAATTTTATCCACGTTCTGGACGACCATCTGTCCGGGCTGGACACCGTGATTACCACCCGGGTGAACACGAAGGACGATATCTACGACAGCATCAAGGCGTTTTTCGCGCCGGGAAAGTGAGAGGGAGGGACGGAGAGCCGAATATGGAAATGATGGGGAGACAAGGAGACGCGGAGAGGGGGAGAAGGGACGGGCATATTTCCCCCCTCTCCTTGTCTCCCCCTCGCCCCTTCTTCCTCTCTTGGGCAATGGTCATACGTCAAGAGCTGCCGATATTCGGGAGGGTATGCGTTCCATGAGCACATTGCCACCAGAACTCGCCGACGAGGCGGCCCGCATCGCCGAATACGCCCGGGAGGAGGGGCTCGATTTCTTCGAGACCGTCTTCGAGCTGGTGGACTTCGAGCAGATGAACCAGGTGGCGGCCTACGGGGGCTTCCCCCAGCGCTATCCGCATTGGCGGTTCGGCATGGAATACGAGCGCCTGCGCAAGCAGCATACTTACGGCCTAAGCCGTATTTATGAGATGGTCATCAATAACGACCCGTGCTATGCGTACCTGTTGCGGGACAACCTGCCCGTCGATCACAAAACGGTCATCGCCCATGTTTTCGGGCACGGCGATTTCTTCAAGAACAACGTCTGGTTCCGGCACACTAATCGCAAGATGATGGACGAGATGGCCAACCACGCCACCCGCATTCGCCGCTACATCGATCGTTACGGGTATGAGGAGGTCGAACAGTTCATCGATGTCGGCCTGTCCCTGGAGGACCTGATCGATCCGCATTCGATGTTTGTGCGCCGGGCGAACACGGAGAAGCCCGCCGAGCATGACGAGCGGAATATCGAGGGCGAGGTCGTTCGCTATCCGGCCAAGAGCTACATGGACCGGTTCATCAACCCTCCGGAGCGGCTGGAGGCCCAGCGGAAACGAATCCGTGCCGATCGGCTCAAGGCCAAGAACATCGAACCGGCTCAGCCGTTGCGCGACGTGCTGCTCTACCTGATCGAACACGCCCGCCTGGAGGACTGGCAGGCCGACATCCTCTCCATGATCCGGCAGGAGGCGTATTACTACGCTCCTCAGGGACAGAGCAAGATCATGAACGAGGGTTGGGCCACCTATTGGCATTCGACGCTGATGACCCGCTATTGCCTGCGGGACGACGAAGTCATCAATTATTGCGATCATCACTCCGGTACCCTGGCCGGCGGGAGCGGCCGCCTCAATCCGTATAAGCTGGGCCTGGAACTATTCCGCGATATCGAGCAGCGCTGGGATTTGGGTCAGTACGGCAAGGAATACGACGAGCTGGAGGATATCGAGGCCAGGCGCAACTGGGGCAAGGACCGCCGCCGCCCCGAGCGGGTCAAGGGCAAGGAGTCACCCGGACGCGAAAAGATTTTCGAGGTCCGCAAGATTCATAATGATGTAACCTTCGTGGACGAATTCCTCACCCCCGAATTCGTCGATCAGCACGATCTGTATCACTACCGTTACGACCCGGCCACCGGGCGGATGGTAGTGGTCAGCCGTGATTTCGCCAAGATCAAGAAGCAATTGCTCTTTTCGCTGGACAACCAGGCCCGGCCTTACCTTTATGTGGTGGATGGCAATTACGCCAATCGCGGCGAGTTGTACCTGGCCCACAAGCACAACGGCGTGGATTTGCAGATCAGCTATGCCACCGAGACGCTCAAGCGGCTGCAGCGCATCTGGGGCCGCCCTGTCCACCTGCAAGCCCGCATCAACGAAGAGATGGTCCTATTCACCTGCGACAACCAGCAATCCCGCCAGCAGACCATCACTGACGAGCAGCCCAAGCCGGCCCATGCGTTGTAAACCGCTGCCTGCCTTTGCGGCCAGTGGCGTTGCGGTTTCTGCTGTATCG
>CAYNYK010000021.1:24864-27502 GCA_964401335.1 uncultured Planctomycetales bacterium | reverse complement strand
AGATTCCCATCCTGCTGTATCGAGATTCCCATCCTGCTGTATCGAGATTCCCATCCTGCTGTATCGAGATTCCCATCTCGATACCATCCCTTTGCGGAACTTTCATCCTGTGGATGCTGGTGCGTAATATACTTGCGTGATTGACAGACGTCATGCCGACGTCCTAATATTCAAGCATAGCAACGACGCCCCCAAGGCCAAAATCCATCGCCAGTTCGAGGGTAATCGCGACATGCTCGATTACGTCGAGAACACGATCACCGGCGCGCCGGATGTTATCGTATCCAATTACGATTACACCACCGACAATCGCGGCAGGCGGCTGCGCAAGCGGATTTTCTTGTACAATAATGGCAGGTCGGAGTCGACCTCGACGCCGAATACCGATTTGAAATTCTCGTTTACTATCAATGGAATTTTGTTATGGTGCTGAACGGAAACTCGTTTTTTACGTAGTGCCCTCGGCGAATCGAAGATGAGCCAAAAGCAACTTGGCCACCGTCAAGTCCTGCGGTCCGGAGGAGTCTTCCGGTAATAATTGGTTGTTGGACAACCATGCGGCGATGAGTTGATCGTACTTCCGTCGGCTTTCCGCGCTGCCATACTTGCCGAGGTAATAATCGCGGCCGTTCAACACGACCCGGGCCTGGCCGGTGGGTTTGTGCAGGCCGTACTTGGGGATAGAAGAGTTTCTTGGGGGCATGGTGCGACCTCCTGAATCCGCAATTTTGGTAGTTTACCAAAATCCAAGGACTCTCGAGCCGCACTTCCCCACGCAGGAAGGCACGCTAAATCAAGCGTGTGGCGGGATTTATGAAACTGGGCGATACTGGACTTGAACCAGTGACCTCTTGCATGTCGAGCAAGCGCTCTAGCCAACTGAGCTAATCGCCCCAAGCTATGTCACTATTATTGTTGGATGGCATTCGGGTGTCAATAGGCAAGTTGACCGACGGTTGGGGACTCGGCGCGGCTCTTTTCGTCGAGGCAGGCCCTGATTGGCACCTTGGCCGATTCGGATTAAACTTTGCGATTTCGATGTAGCCATAGGTTGACGATCTGAAATGGAGTAAGAATATGTCCCGTACCAAAATCTGCCTTGGATGTGTCTCGGCCTTTGTCTTATTTCTGGCGGGCTGGTCAGGCTATGCGCAAAGTACAAAACCGGCGGAGGTTTTTGGCACAACCCAGCCCGCCGGTTCATTCACGGAAGGGGAGCGGAAATCGGGTCACCCGACAACCGCGACCGCCCCGGCCAGCCAACCCGCCTCCCGACCGGCGGACGCGAAACCCCGGGTGGAGCTGGAGACCTCGATGGGCCGGATCGTTCTTGAGTTGGCGCCGGACAAGGCCCCGATCACCGTGAAAAACTTCCTGCAATACGTGGAGGACGGTTTCTACGACGGCACCATTTTCCACCGGATTATCCCGAACTTCATGATCCAGGGCGGAGGCTTCACCGCCATCGGTCGCGAGGGGCATAAGACCGACGGACTTCGCGATCCGATCAAAAATGAGGCGAAGAACGGCTTGAAAAACCGCATCGGCACCATTGCCATGGCCCGCACCGGAGCTCCGCATTCGGCCACGTCGCAGTTCTTTATTAACGTCGCGGACAACGACAAACTGGATTATCCCAGCTTCGACGGGTGGGGCTACTGCGTATTCGGCAAAGTGGTCGAGGGTATGGATGTCGTCGAGCAGATTAAAAACGTCCCTATCGTTCCCAGCACCATGAATCCGCGGGAAAAATCCCAGCCGGTCAAACCACCGGTTATCAAAAAAGCCCGCCGATTGGATTGACGGCTTCTAATGCTTGAAATGCCGCGTGCCGGTCATGATCATGGCCACCCCGGCCGCATCGCAGAGGGCCACGGTATCGGCATCGCGGTTGCCGCCGCCGGGATGGATAATGGCCGCGATTCCGGCGTCGATCAGCTTTTGCGGTCCATCAGGCACCGGGAAAAACGCATCGCCGGCTGCCACCGCTCCGGCCAGCTTGTCGCCGTGGCCGTTCTCCCGGGCCAGTTGGATGGCCAGGTCGCAGCTTTTCACCCGGCTCATCTGCCCCGCGCCTCCACCGAGCAGCATATGGTCGCGACAAATGGTGATCGCGTTGCTCTTGGTATGTTTGCAGACCAGCCAGGCGAAACGCAGGTCGGCCATTTCCCGCTCGGTCGGCTTACGCTTCGTGACCACCTTCCATTGATCTTCGTTCAACCCGAGCAGATCGCGGGTCTGGATCAACATTCCGCCTGTAATCTTCTTGTAATCAAGCTCATTCTCATTCGGAGGGGTGTTCATCGCGCCGACCGCCAGCAACCGGCAGCTTGCTCCCCACTTACGTTTTTCCGTCGGAGTGGTGATCAACTTGACCGCATCGTCGTCGAACTCCGGTGCGATCCACACATCCAGCTTGAAAAACGCCGCCCCGGCCGCCTTGCCCCAGGTCGGAAAGGTATTCATGACCATTTCGGCGATTTGTTTCGTAACCGGGAAGTTCATGCACAACACGCCCCCGGCCGCCGCGATCGGATCCCCAAGATACGCCCGCCGATAGGTATCCACCGGATCATCCCCGATCGCGCATCCGCAGGCATTGGTATGCTTGATAAAGGCAACAACGCAGGTTTGCTGT
>CAYNYK010000021.1:0-24764 GCA_964401335.1 uncultured Planctomycetales bacterium | reverse complement strand
GGCACCGGCGTCCCGCCGGTGTTCTGCTGTGGCACCGGCGTCCCGCCGGTGTTCTGCTGTGGCACCGGCGTCCCGCCGGTGTTCTTTCGTTGCTTAGCAGCAGAAGATTCCTTTTCTATTTCAACCTCACCCCCCTCTTCAAATCCCGCACTGCTCCACCACTTCCAAACATAGTCAGCGGGCAGTTTTGCCCGCTCGGGATTCGTATCTATGTATTCCCATGTTTCATAATACTCCGTCTCATGCCGAATCATCCTGTCCCAATTCTCATCCAGCCATACTGGACCCGTACCACCGATTTGTTTCCGGATTTCATGAGAACTAAAGCTCTTAATACTGTGCAGTAGCTCTCCCAAAGACACCGCCTCACCGGATGGATGAAGATACGGAGTCAGCAGAAGATGAACATGGTCCGGCATCACAACAGCGATGTGCAGATTCATCTTCCGCTCATGCCAATAATGACAGGCGCTCATGGTGATATCGCGAGCTTCCGGTGGGAGTTCGCCAGTTTTCACTCGGAAAGTCACAAAGTAGGTTCGACCAGGTTTCTGTATGTGCGGCAGATTCCGCCGCGTGATTGTTTCGTCGCTGACAGGTTTCCAGGAAGGCTGCTTCGCAGCATTACACACCGGCGAGACGCCGGTGCCACACCTGATCTGACCATTCACCGGCGAGACGCCGGTGCCACAACGGGTTAATTCCTTCACCAGCGACAATGCCGCATCGCCGTCCACATAGTTATTGAAAGACATCTCTCCGGTTAATAAAGGACCACCTGTATCCTGGGAATCCGGTTTAGTAAGGTAATGCCTCAACAGCAGGTTGGTTTCTGCGCTTACCACGCTCGGTAGAAAATAAACCGCGGCATTTTGGGAAGGGTTCTCCCCGTAACGAAGGATATTCACGCGATGACAACAAAGACTGATATTATTGGGTAATACTTCTCTTCCATTAGCTGCAAGATAATTCGTTACACAGGAGTCATACTGAGCCACCATCCGGAAAACCGACGCGGCAAAGCATCGCCTTGTTTCAGCACTGATTGCTTTGTGTTTACGCAGTTCATCCAAAGCATGTTGCGCGAATTCCACCCCGGGAACCACCAACACGTCCTTGTGATTTTTTGCCGCCGCCCGCAGCAGGCACGGCCCGCCGATATCGATCATCTCGATGGCGTCTTCAAATTTGCAGTTCGGGTCGGCCACGGTCTTTTCAAACGGATACAGGTTGACCACGACCATATCGATCGGCTCGATACCCTGTTCGGCCAGTTGCCGCATGTGCTCGGGTTTATCCCGGTCGGCCAGGATGGCCGCGTGGATTTTCGGGTGCAGGGTCTTGACCCGGCCGTCCAGCATTTCCGGAAAACCGGTTACTTCCTCGACCATCGTCACCGGGATGTCGGCCTCTTTGAGGTGCTTGGCCGTTCCGCCGGTGCTGATGATCTCGATCCCGAATTCCTCGACGAGGGTCCGGGCGAAATCGGCGATCCCTGTCTTGTCATATACCGCGATCAGTGCTCGTTTGATTTTTTTCTGGCTCATGGGACGGCATGATAACACAAGAACCTTGGCCGCGCAAGGGCCTTTTACTTTGCCGGAGACGGATCGCCGGCCTGCTGCTTGGCCAGTTCCACCAGCATTTGTCTTACACGCTCCGGCTCGGCTCCGGCGAGGTCTTTCTTCTCGAAGGGATCTTCGGCCAGATTGAACAACTCATTGGTTCCGCTCTTACGGCCCTGGACCAATTTCCAATCGCCCATCCGCAAGGCAAGCTGATCTGGAGTTTTCCAATAAAGCGTTCTAGCAGGTGCTTTTTCATCCGTCGAGATCGTCGACCAGATATTCATACCCTCCAGCGGCGCATCCTTCGATGAAACTGCCTTTCCACCGGCAACGTTTATCAGAGTTGGCAGCATGTCCAACACGCTGCATACATTGTTTCGTATGCCGGCGCGAAGTTGTTTCGGCCAGTTCAGGAAAGCCGGTACCCGAATGCCCCCTTCGTACAAATCGGCCTTCCATCCGCGCAGCGGTCGATTATCGCCCAGTACATCATGTGGAGGGTAGCGGCCGTCATATTCCGTCTTGGATGACCATGATTCCTGCCCTCCATTGTCGCTGAAGAACACGATCAGTGTCTGGTCCCGCTGTCCGGTTCGTTCCAACGCCGCAACAATCTGACCGATCGAATCATCCATGTGCGTTACCGAGGCGGCGAAATGACGCCGCGAAACATTGGGGATATTCTTCGCATAAGGTTCTACCCAACGCTCCGGCTCGTTCAAGGGGAAATGTGGCACGCTATAGGCGACATAGAGGAAAAACGGATGGTCCGTTGGCTTTTCAAGGTAACTGATCGCCTCGCGGGTGAGCAGGTCGGTGACATGCCCCTCCTCGTCAACATAGGTATCATTACGATGCCAGGTTCGTGCCCCCGTTTTGTAGAGGTGGGTAAATGGATCGACCTGCCCATGAAAGTAGCCGTAGGAGTAATCGAAGCCATACTTGCGCGGTCCGACATCGGGGTTGAGACCGAGATGCCACTTACCGATAAGGGCCGTTTGGTAACCAATATCCCGTAATCGGGCCGGAAGCGTGACAACGTCGCGGGGCAACGCTTGCTCCTGACCCTGTGGCTTCAGCTCCACCGAGCCTTGTCCCGCGAATGGACCTTCGATCCCATACCGGCTGGGACAACGCCCGGTCATAAATGCCGCCCGGGTTGGTGAGCAGGTCGGAAAAACATAGAATGACTCAAGCCGAACGCCGGCCTCGGCCAGACCATCCAGGTTCGGCGTAAGGATTTCCGGGTTACGATACCCGATATCGTTCCAACCCATGTCGTCGGCCACAAAGACCAAAATGTTCGGCCGGAGTGACGATGCCGGGGCCACGGTTACGGCTTCCTGAGGTTGGCTACACCCGGTCAAGCTCTCGATAAAGAGGGTGCCGACGGTCAACCAAACGGAAAAACGACTTTGGCATCTCATGTCCTACTCTCCTTCCCGTTCGGACCAACGATCCCGAGTCGTCGGCGTTTGTTACAGTAAATCGAAATAACGCGGCAAAATCAAGGCAATGTGCGGTATGTACGTCGTCAATAGCAGGACCACGATCATCGCCACGAAGAACGGCACCAGGTGCTTCAGGATTTTTGTCATGCTGGTTTCCGCCACCCCGCAGCCTACGAAAAGGCATGTGCCCACCGGCGGCGTGCATAAACCGATGCACAGATTCATGATAATCACGATCCCGAAATGAATGGGGTGCATGCCCATTTGCTTCACTACTGGAAGAAGAATGGGTGTAAAGATCAAAATAGCCGGCGTCATGTCCATGAATGTTCCAATCGCCAGGAGCAAAACGTTGATAATCAACAGAATAACATATTTGTTGTCGGTCAAGCCCATCAAGAACCTGCTGATATTTTGAGGAATATTCTCATAAGCCAGGATCCACGACATGGCCATGGAGGTGGCGATCAACAGCATGATCACCGCAGTGACCACCCCGCATTGCAGAAATATACCGGGCAGATCGCGGATCCGCACTTCCCTGTAAAACACCACCGACAGAAGCAAGGCATACACCGCCGCGATGGCCGATGCCTCGGTGGCGGTGAAATAACCGCGCAAAATTCCTCCCAGCACGATGAAGATCAGCAACAGAGAAGGGACCGCGTTGAGGCAGCGTTTGACCGCTTCGCCGAAGGATACACTTTGACCTTTGCCGTATTGGCGACGCCGTGAAATGATTCCCGCCACGATCATCAAGGCAATGCCCACGAGAATCCCGGGGAGAACGCCGGCAATAAACATCGCGGTAATTGATACCATTCCGCCGGTCGCCAGCGAATAGACAATCATGACATTGCTCGGAGGAATCAGCAGGCCCGTGGTCCCCGCCGTTATGCTGACGGCCGCGTTGAAATCCCGATGGTACCCCATTTTATTCATCACCGGCACCATGAAACCGCCCACCGCGGATACCGCCGCCGTGGCCGAGCCGGAAATCGAGCCAAACAACATGCAGGTCATGATATTGACATAGGCTAACCCGCCCCGAAAGGGTCCGACGAACACGTTTGCGGCGTCCATCAATCGGCGGGCGATTCCTCCGCGCCCCATCAGCAGACCCGACAGAATAAAAAAGGGAATCGCCAGCAGGGCGAAACTGTCAAAACCGGTAGCCATCTGCTGGGCGACGGCCAGAAGCGGTGGGGGGCCGCCTACCTGCGGCCCACCGACGGCCACAACCGCTGAAAGAGCCGCTGCCCCGATGCAAAAAGCGATGGGAACATTCAGGGCCATCAACAACAAAAAGCAGACGATTAAGACAAAAAGCGGTAAATCCATCGACGGTTGTTCCTTTTGTAATGCCGCAAGTATGAACGCAGGTCTTCCCAGCTCGGGGTCATTGCTGTCCGGGTGCTTTTCCCCTGGCCAGGGTCACAATCCTTAACGCCAGAAATTCGATGCTGTAAAGCGTCAAAAAGAAACCACTGATCGGCAGGGCCAGATATACGTGTCCCATTTTCCAGCCCAAGGCCGGTGAAGTCTGGCCCAAAGCCAAAATTTCACGGACCAGGGTGACACCCCCGACGACCATGACGAAGAACGAGAAAAGAGCCACGATGCCGAATGAGATTATCTCGACGTAAAGCCTGCCGCGCGGCGACAGTTTCGCAACCAGAAAATCGATCCCCAGATGGGCCCCACGGTTCAAGGCCACGGAGCCGCCCAATAGACCAACCCAGATGAGCAGAAAAATCGCCAACTCTTCGGTCCAGGGGCTGGGATCGTTGAGCACCTTGCGAGAAAAAACCTGCCAGACCACGACGATCAGCAAGGTGGCCATGGACAACGCAACGAGCGTTTCCAGAATGCGGTCCAGGATCCATTTAACCTTCATTAGAATATGCATCGCTAACGTACCTCCTGAATCCGCTCGGCGAGAATGCCTACCTCCGTGCCCTTAAAAGATTCCCAGACCGACTGAACCGATTCCCTGAAAGGCGTCTGATCCGGTCTGATTAAAGTTACTCCGTTTTTCTCGATTTCATGAAGGGCCTTGTCCGTCATGTCCGCCCACAATTCGCGCTGGACCTTAACCGATTCGTCCGCCGCTTCCTGCAGGATTCTTTGAAAATCGGGGCTTAGCCGGTCCCAGGTTTTCGTTCCGATGATCAGGATGTCCGGCATACGCAGATGTTCGTTGAGCGTGAAGTATTTACAGATTTCGTAATGGCGGGACACGAGAAAGCTCGGCGGGTTGTTCTCCGCCCCGTCAACGACCCCTTGCTGCAATGCGCTGTAGAGCTCGCCCCAGTCGATCGGAGTCGGCGATCCCCCCATGGCAATGACCATCTTCTGGCTCATCTCGCTTTTCTGCACCCGGATTTTGACTCCTTTCAAATCCTGTGGCGAATGGATCGGCTTGTCCTTGGTATAAAAACTTCGGGATCCGGCATCGTAATAACACAGCCCCTTGATATACTTGTTCCGCGGTTCGTCAAGCAACTCGTCTCCGATCGGCCCTTCCAGGACTTTCCACATGTGTTCATCGTCGCGAAACAGGTAGGGTAGACCGAATACGCGAATCTTGGGTACGAACCCCTCCATCGGACCGCTGGAGGTTTTGGTCATGGCGATCATGCCCAATTGCACCTGCTCGATGCACTCTCGCTCGCTGCCCAGTTGCTCGCTGGGAAAAATCTCGATTTTCAGACGGCCACCCGATTTCTCCGCCACGCGCTTGGCCATGAACTCCATACCCCGATGCACCGGGTGTTCGGCGTCCAGACCATGAGCCAGCTTCAGGACCGTGCATTCGTCTTCATCCCGACAACCCGGCTGAACCATTAAGGCCGGCAAGATCACGCCCCATAACGTCAGCCAACGCATCGTCTTCATGCCCGCATCTCCATGCCCACGAACCGGCTTGTCATAAAAGGAAATCGTTATCACCTCACCCCCCTGGCGTACCCCGCATTAACGCACATAAGCCACGCCCCCGTCAACCGTCAACACCGCGCCCGTCACCTTCGCGCTGCTCGCGCTGCACAGGAACAGCGCCGCATGGGCCACATCCTCGGGCTCCATATTCACCCGCAGGGCGCAGCGTTTGCGATAATACTCCGGAATCTGGTCCTCGGTAATGCCGTAGCGCTTCGCCGTCGCCACGCTGTAATGCCCGCCACGTTCCCATAGCTTGGACCCCTTGTGTACGGCGTCGGGACAAATCACATTGACCCGAATGCCGAAAGGCCCCAATTCCCGGGCCAGACTCCGGGCCATGGTGATTTCCGCGCCCTTGGTGGCGCTGTACAGGCTCTTGTCCGAAGCCCCCTCCAGGCCGTTCTTCGATGAAATGATCAGAATCACGCCCCGACTTTTTTTCTCCTTGGCCACGCGGACGAATTCGCGGGCAAAATAAAAATATCCTTTCAGATTGGTGTCGATGATCTCATCGATGTCCTCGTCAGCGATTTCGTCGATGCTTCGGATGCGGGTCACTGCGGCATTGTTGACCAGAATATCCAACCGGCCGAAATGTTGTACGGCTTGATCCACGATCCGCCGCACCTGTCGTGGATCGCGCACGTCGCCCACGATATCCAATACCCGGTCCGCGCCGTACTTCGTCTTCAATTCATTGGCCCGCCGCTCCTGCCGCGGTCCGTCAATATCCATCAGCACCAGCCGCGCCCCCTCGGCCGCGAAACCGTGGGCGATCGCGCCGCCGATCGCGCCTGCCGCCCCTGTAATCAATACGACCTGATCCTGAAGCTGCACTCCGTTCATCTATCGTATCCTCTGATAAAGATCGTTAAGTCCCTTTTTCAATTCCACGTATTGTTCGTGTCGGCCGGTATCCGGATCGATCACGCGCACACAACGAACCGCATTCGCCGCCGCTTCAACACAATCCTTGTATATGCCCACCCCCACGCCGGCCAGCATGGCCGCCCCCAATGCGCCGGCCTCGGCGGTGTTCATGATCCGGATCGGCCGCCCCAGCGCGTCGCTGATGATCCTGTGCCATGCGCCGGCTCGGCTTCCGCCTCCACCCAGGCGCAAATGCTCGATCCGTGTTTCGTGCCCGCGGGCACATTCCTCGAGCAAATCGAAACAATTGGCGATGTTGACCGCCACGCCGTCCAGCACGGCTCGGAGTAGATGCGCCGTTCGGTGCCGGTGCCGCAGCCCGATAAAGGCCCCCGAGGCCTCCGGGTCGTAAAAAGGACACCGCTCGCCGTAAAGATAAGGCAGAAAAACCAACCCCTCCGCACCGACCGGAATCCGCTCGGCCGCTGCTTCCAGATCACCAAACTCCTGCTCGTCCGCATCCCCACAAAGATTCTCTCGAAACCAGTGCAACACCGAGGCGCCGGCCATGCTCGAAGCTGAAATCGTGTAACATTCGGGCACCACGTGATGCTGCACCCAAACACGCACCTTGTGGTCCTTCACAAACGCATCAAACGCCGTCCGCAGCGTGCTGTTCGTCCCCAGCAGCAGACACGTATCACCGTTGCCGATGCACCCCAGCCCCAGCATGGCACAGTGCGAATCGCCGCCGCCGTACACCACCGGCACACCCGTCCGCAAGCCGGTCTGCCCGGCCGCGTCCGCCGTCACCTCGCCGGCCACTTCCGTTGGCTCGGCGATCGGCGGCAACTTGTCCATTGCTATCCCCAGTGCCGCGCACAACCGCTCCGACCAAACCCGCTGTCCCGCCTCGATCAGGTTCGTTCCCGTCGCATCGCAGATTTCCGTACCGATTCGGCCGGTCAGTCGATAACGCAGATAATCCTTGGCCAGCAGGATCCACTTGGTACGCGCCAGTCCTTCCGCATCGTGTGTCGCGATGTAATGATAAATCGGAGGGAAATGCCCGGAGCTGACCAGGCTGCCGGTCAGCTCGTGTATACGACCAAGTACGCCGGATTGTTCCAGATCGGCCCGGCTGGCATAAAGTCGTTCATCATGCAACTGCATGACCGGCCGGGCCGGTTGGCCATCCGCCCGCACGAATACCGGGCAATGATGAAAACCGCAAATGCCGACGGCCGCGATCTGTTCCGGGCGTACCCCGCCATGCCCCCAAATCTCCCGCAATGTGGCACCTAAATCCTCCCACCATTGTTCGGCCGACTGCTCGCGATGGCCGGGTGGAAGCGGCAGGTAGACGGCTGCCCGATAGACGCTTGCCAGCGGCCGGCCCTCCTCGTCGAAAACCGAGGCTTTCAGCCCGCTGGTGCCGATATCGATACCTAATAACGCCCGAGGTGCTTTCATAACCCGTGTTTATCCGCCAAAGCGCGAATAAAATCCAGTCCTTCGCGAGCCAATTCGTCGGCGGAGGCCGCCATCCACCGCCAAATCGCCGCCGCCGTCGCCACTTCCGGTACCGAGGGCACGAAAGTCTCGATCACCACCGCGCCTGTGTATCGATTCGCCGCCAGGGTCGCGAAAACGCCGTCCCAGGGTATTGTCCCGCGCCCGAACCGCCCGCGATGGTTTTCGGCGACGTGAAAATGAACCATCCGATCGCCGACTGCCCGAAGGGTTTCCACCATGTTGTCCTCTTCGATATTCATGTGGAACGTATCGAGTTGCACCTTGACGTTCGGTAGGCCGATCATGGCGATGAGCCGTTCGGCCTGGGCGGCCGTATTGATCAGGAAACTTTCATAACGATTGATCGGTTCCAGGACCAGATCGAAGTCAGGATCCTCGTCGGCAACTTCGTGAAGGCACTCGGCCGATCGATGCCAATGTACCTCACCTACCGGCCCTGACGCTTTCATGCCGAACACCGAGTGAAACGACCCGCTCAGGAATGGCGCCCCGGCTTCCCGGGCGAAACGGACGCAGCCTTTGAGATACTCCACCCCGCGTTGCCGAGTATTTGCGTCCTCGCTGCAAACATCGGTGGCCGGTTTCAGCCCCGCGGAGACATAGCACCTTAACCCCAGATCGCTGCAGACCCGGGCCAATTCATCCGCCTTGAGTGCGTCCAGACTCAACAACGGAACCTGGATCGCATCGAAGCCGATTCGCTTGATCCGTTCGAGCAACGGCCCGACCCCTTCCGCCCATCGCGTTGTCCACAAAAAGGTATTTATCCCGATAATCGCCATTGAAATTGATCCTGGAAGAGGGGTGCGGTCATGAATAATCTACGCCAGAAAACCGAACACCCTCGCTTTGTATTTATAACCCGCGCCCCAAATCCGGGAAAGGGGGGCGGCCTCTGCCGCTCAAGACCCTGAAAAAAACGTATAAACGATAAAAGAAGGATTTTTTGCCCGATAACCGCCGAAAAACGGGCTTCCCCCGCCAATCGGCCGGAAAATCCGCAAAAAATCGTCAAATGACCCGGAGAAATCCGTTTTGCGGGCATAGTATTGGATGAGCAAGCCTCCGTTCCGGACGGTTCCGTCCGAAAGATGCCGCCTAACTACGCGTCGGCGACGGAGGCCCTTATCGGGTATCCGGAGAAACCCTGGCGGATTCGGAGAGGTGAACATGGGGGGCATTAACGGTCAAGCGTGGCGGTGGGATCGCATCCTTCTTGATATCTGTACCCAGCGGGACTACCTTGAGCCGGGGGCCATCCTGCAGGTCGCCAATCTCAAGAACCTCGTCCCCAATCTTCGGCGGCTGTTCGAGTGGGTCGTCGCTGCCCGGATCGCCGTTTGTTCCGCCGTGGAATCGCATCGGCCGGCCGAGCCGGTCAACGGTTTTCCCTTGCACTGCATCGACGGTACCGTCGGCCAGGCCAAGCTTGCCTTCACCCTCCTGACCCCCAGGGCGATCGTGGAAACCGATAACTACCTCTCTTTACCTCCCGATATTCAGCGGAAATGGGCCCAGATCATCTTCCGTAAACGTACCCGTGACGTGCTGGGTAATCCCAAGGCCGATCATTTTCTCACCCGCTCGGATGCCGGTGAATTCATCCTCTGCGGCGTCGGCCTGGAGCATGCTATTAAGGCCCTGGCCCTCGGCCTGCGTGCCCGCCACAAGAACGTGACCCTGGTTTCCGACGCATGTGGCTATTGGAGCGCGGCCGACGCCGATTTGGCCATTCGGCAGATGATTGCCAAGGGCGTGAAGATTACCAACGTTGCCGAGATCACCACCCCCGTGCCGGCCGCAAGGCGTCCCGCGCGTCCGCGCCGCTCCCTCCTCCACACCCGCTATCCGGTATGATCCAACACCACCCGTCCGCCGGGTAAGCGAGGGTTCCCCGCCAGCCCGCAGCGCGAGCAAGGGTTCCCCGCCGGCCTGACGCGCGAGCAAGGGTTCCCCGCCAGCCCGACGCGCGAGCAAGGGTTCCCCGCCAGCCCGACGCGCGAGCAAGGGTACACCAGCCCGACGCAGTTTACCTCGCTCGCCATGGTCGTTCGACCCTGAGACTCTCGACGGGCGGAGCCCAGCGGAGCCGGGCCTGGGCGGACCAACGAGGGTTTGCCAGCCCGCTGCGCCAGCAAGGGAACTTGCGAGAATTTGCCAGCCCGCAGCGTTATCTCGCTCGCCTCGACTGGTCGGGCCGTGGCGGGCGAGCAAGGAAACCTCTCCGCTTCGGAGTTTACCCCGGCTGGGGTGGCGCCCCGGTACTCCGGGGTCTGACCGTGCTTCGTGTGCCAAGCACCCGTAAGGTGGGCCGGATGACCTTCCTCATAATAAGAACAGGGTAACGCGTAGGGCGGGCTGTTGCCCACCGAGATCGCTGATCTTCTTTATTATTTTGAACGGTGATACAATGAAATCATGTCACCGCGCCGTCGGATCATGGAGCGTTACCTGTTCTTTCCGCTGGCCGCCATTTCATTGATCCTCGCCATTGGGGTTCTGGTAGTAGCTTTGTTTGGCTTGAAAATAGGTCAGATAGATGTGGGTGGTTTCAGAACCATAACCTTGCGAGGCTATCCTTTTGCCATAATGTTCATTTACAAACGCCCCGCCGGCCTACCGGTCATGGACCAAGAAGGTCGCCTCATCCCCGAGCGAGTTGCCGAGCGAACAAACACGGCCACGCTTCCGCCACCGAAGATCTGAGTCGGGCGGGGGATCTTTTGGGGGTTCGCATCCACTTATTCTCAGTCAGCCTGGGGCAACGGACCTAATACGCGCCTGGAATACATCACCAAGAGCACTCCCACCTGGCTGGTCCTGCTGACTACTGGCCTGCTTCCCGCATGGTACTTCCTTGGCCCATTCCGTAGACAACGGATTCTCCGCTCTCGGCAAAGGTTAGGTCTCTGTCTCCACTGCGGCTACAACCTGACGGGCAATGTTTCGGGCATCTGTCCTGAGTGCGGCACGAAAATCTGCCAACCGTATAACTGATCCAATCACGTGGGACTCCCGGCGCGCCGGGATGGGGGAGCGCTGATCCAGGATGCCTCGTCCCGATTCGTCGAACCTGATTCTGACCACTGACCACTGATCACTGACCACTGACCACTGACCACTGACCGCTGCAAGCTGATTGCTCCCTCGCGATCTCGTTCAATTGCTGACTCGTAATATGCTCCACTCCTTTCCGCCCCAACGGTTCACTCAAACGTGTTTTATAACTGACCGATTGGCCGCACCCGTTCCGCGCGCCGGAGGAAAAACAATGCCGACAATCATTCTGACTTTCCACTCTCAATTTGCTGCTCTCTCTGCTTCACCAACAAAAACATTCCTCCGCCCCTCTGCGTCTCCGCGCGACCATATGGCTCGCAGCAGACAAGAGTGTGGATTCGCGAAAAATGTAAAAGCGCCAAACGAAGCCAAACTCGTAAAAATCCGCCATAACGCCTTGCCATACAAAGGCATACATTGGTTAGCAGTCACTAACTTAGGGATGTTATTGAGGCGATCTTACTCACTCGCTGCCTTGCTGACTTATTCCCTTGCTCGCGCGTCGGGCTGGCGGGGAACCCTTGCTCGCGCTGCGGGCCGGTACAGAGAACCCTTGCTAACGCTTGCTACTCTGCGTGGCAGCGGCTTCGCTGCGCAGCACGAGTCGGGCTGGTATTCTTTCCGGTCAGCTTGGCGGTTGTATTGTGTTGTTCGATTTCAGAGGGAGCTGTATCCGAAGCGAGCCGACCATGATGCTGAGCTGGTCGGGCCAGGCTTGCACATCCAGGATGGGCAGGTAGCTGCTTGGCCGCCCCTGCATCGGTACGAGCGTTTTGGAGCCGAGGTCCTGCCCGTTGGCTTTGTCCACCAGCCTCACCTCCAACAGACCCGCGTAATCCCGCAAAGGGAGTTTTGGAAACTGCTGCTGGAGTTCCTGAAGCACGATATCCTGCCCCACGCTCTTGGGGATGAAGGCGACCACGGGTATGGCGTTGGTCGACAGGGACAGTACTTCCGGACTGAGGTATGTGGCCGCGGGCCAATCGCTCCGTTGCCAGATTGTCTTTCCATCTTCCAGGTCGATGGCGGCGATGGCCCAGCGCTGGTTTTCAAAACGGGCCGGATTGACTTCGCGTTGCTGGTATCCATAAACGTAGAGCACGCGATCGATGATGACGCCGTCGATCACCCCGTTCCGGCAGGCGGTTACGTTGGTCTGCAAAATGGACCGGCCGTTTGCCGGGTCGATGATCCGCAGAAAACCGGCGCGGTCGGCGATGGCCAGGAGATCGGCGTTCGGTTTGAAGATCTGGGACAGCGGACCGGGCATGGTGGTTCGCCAACGCTCGATACCGGGAACGGCCATCTCGAAGGCGGCCACTTCGTGTTGCGAAACCGGCCCACAGATTACGTTGTCGAACAGACTGAGATTCGTCCACAGGCGCGGATCGCGGTCCTGGTGGAATTGGCACTCGCCAAGGTAGCGGCCGTCGGCCAGCCGAAAGATGTCCGCGGTCTGAAGGAAACGGTCCACGGCTACCACATGCTCGCCCCGGCAACGGACGGCGTACCAGTTGCGCGTGGGTCGGCGGCAGCGCCAGAGAATCGCGTCGCCACGATCCGCCGGAGCCACTTCCAGCCGCCCTTGAGCATCCACGCAGGCCACATACCCTCCGCTGGCCCAGACCCACGAATCGTAACCGCTCGGATCGCGCGACTGGGCGGCGACGAACGGCGGGTCGAAGGGCCGAGCCCACAGACGCCGTCCGGTCAGCAGTCCGACTGCGTGCAAACCGTAGCTGGTATTCACCATCAGGGTTTGCCCCTCCAGAACACCGCGGGCTTGATACACGCGACGATCGGCGACGAACATCTCCTGAGTCACTTCCAGGCGAGGTTCGATGGCCGGATCACCAAGCAGTTTCAAATCCGCCGGCCACAACAAGGTACCGTCGCCGGCCTGCCGAGCTTCCAGTCGTTTACCCTCGACCAGCAAAAGCATCTTGTCGGTCAATGCTTCCGGTCGGGGTCCACCGACCACCAGCGGGCAGGCGTTCGCGAAATTCTTTATCGCGAAGGTTTGCGCGAGTGCCGACAGATTCAGCGGTTCGGCGGAGGCTCGATGGGCGGCCAGGATTTGCTTGTCGATAACCGCTCGTAAAGCCGCGACGATTTGCGTAACGCCGATGGGCTTTCGCCCTTGCCGGCCGAGCTCCGTGCCCGCCGGGTCGAGGATGTCCGCGGGTAATAATTCGGCCGTGTATTCGTGTTCCAGCTTGTCCAGTAAAGTCGAGGCGGTGAGCGGCAGGTGCAGCTCGTCCGGTTCCAGGTACAGCCGGGCAAGGCGGGCGGTGGCTTCGGCTGCCAGGGTCGAGGTCGAGGCGTGACGCAATACGTATTGATAATAGTATTCCGCCGATTCGTTACGCAGATCCTGACTCATCCAGATTCCCAGTTGCAGTGCAGCCCGACAGGTCGTTTCGTTTAACGGCGTGCTTTCCACCAGCCAGCGTAATGCCTGCTCGTCATGTTGCTCGACGGCCTTGAGCTCCCATGCATGCAGTTGTTGATCCAAGGCGTTTCGTTCGGCCGGGGTCAGACGCTCGGTCAATTCCGCGATGTGTTGGGCGGCGGTCAGACGCACCCGTCGTTGCAAGTCGAGTTCCGCCCCCACCAATTCGTCGCCCAGCGGGGAGAGCACCAGCGATAGATAATGTTGACATGCCGCGGACCACGCCCCCTCGTCACGTTCATGATCCGCCAGGGCAAGGGTTGTCCTGATGCGGTCCTCCGCGTCGATGGCGATGTTCGCGGCCTCGGTTAGATACGCGCGGGCTTGCGTGGGCGTGACCCCCTTGGCGGTGGCCGATTCGAGCAACAGACGAACGCGCAGTTGGTTTATAATGCGATATTGGCGTTCATCTTGTTGTTGAAGCGTTTCAGGCAGGCCGTCAAGAACGCGCAACGCCTCGGCCGGCCGATCTTGTGACCATTCCAACCAGGCCAGACGCACGGCCCGCCGCACGTCGGTCGGATCGGCCTGATGCGCCGCGACAGCTTCGGCGTAGCCTTGTTCGAGGTCCGGATACTTGCTTACTTCTGTGGAAGAAACGCTGTACAACGCCCGGTCCCAGACGAGCAAATTGCCCAAGGGTCGGGCTGTATCGGGTTGTTCGAGAGCGATCGGATCGCCGGTATCGGTTTTATAAGCCAATAAGCCTTTCGTTGTGGGTAGATAAATCCGTTCATCGGTAAGAGCGCCGCGTCCGGTGGGTTCCGCGGCCTCGGCTTGCCAGAGCGTACGCCCGTTTTCCACTTCGATCATCCGGACCTGTTTACCGACCAACCAGGCGTGACGCTCGGTGGCCCCCAGTAGATAGAGGAAATCCTCCCGGGGAATCTGCCAGAGCGGGCGGCCGGTCATGCGGTCGAAACAGATAAGTTGATCGGCATCCGTCGGAGCCGCCAGGACCACATCGGCCACGCCGATCAGCGGAGTTGGCAGCCACCCGCCGGCCGCGCCCTCCGGTTTCCGCTCATAACGTGATATCCAGCGGATGGACCAATCCATCGTGTCAAGCGCCGCGATCGCGCCCGCGCCGGTTTGTACGAACGCGATTCCGTCACTCAGACAGGGTTCCAGGCAGGACAGGGCGGAAAAGGTCCGCCCGCCATAACCACAGATATAGATTTTATCTACCCGCTTGCCATTCTTGGGATCGAGCAGAAGAACATACAAATCGGTTTGTATCCGGCAGGGGACAAGGAGCAGGTTTCCCACGACCATCGGCACGGCCAGGAATTGTACGTCGCCGGCGGTGATCGTCGTGGCCTCTGACTCATCGGAAAGCCCCGCGCTTGCCCAAAGCCGTTGACCGTCCGCGATGGAATAGGCCACGACCCGGTTGGCTTCCATATTGGTAACGCCGTCAACGAAATTCACCCGTCCCGGTCGCTGGGCGGGGGGGCCAACGATGCTGGACGGTGCCGGGGGGTCCGTGTTCCATTCCAGCGTCAAGGCCATACCATGTGCCAGGCTGATTCCGGCGCCGACATGATCATAGAGCATACGCCACACGACCGGCTGGTTTTCCAGTTGTCTGGCCACATCCGGACGCAGGGACTCGGTTGTCTGCATGTAGGCCATACGCAATGGATTGATTTCCGTCGGACGGCCCTTCGTGGACCAGCGAACCGTCAGACTGGCCGCATCCAGGGCGATCAAGTCCGCCTCGCCATTGATCAAGAGGGTCTGGCCGTCGGTTACGGCGTAACGGGTGGGAGGAAGATGTTGGCTAAGGGCGTATTGCCGGAGTCGCTCGCTATCAAGGTCATCGTCACGCATGGGCAGAGGAACGTTCCAGATTACGTGGCGGGGGAAAGCCGGTATGACCGAAGGCATCATGCCTCGGCGCTCGGGTCCACCCATGGCGATAGGCCAACCGTTTTTCTGTTGGGCCGCTCCCGACGCGGAAGGGCCCTCATCAATAAAGGCCTGGATCATCTTAATCCGTTGAATGAGTGGTTCAGTGGCCGGCAACTGTCTAAGGTCGCCCAGGATTTCATGGGCGCGCCGGTTTTGACCCATTGCGGCCGCACAAACCGCCAGCCGGGCGGGTATAACCCAAGGTGGCAGATCGGAATCGGGATAGAGTTCATGGACTTGTCGCAGATAGGCGGCGGCTTCGGAAACGCGATCCTCGTCGACCAGCCAATCCGCCAATGTGACCGCGGTATCGTCCCCATAGCGGCTCAGCAGATATTTGTTCGCGATGGTCCGTAGAAGGTCGATATCGTGCCGGTCGCGGGCCTGGTTTAGCAGGGCGGCGGCCTCGCCGTCGTGAATGGTGCGGTAGGCCTCCAACCCGGCTGGCGGTAGAGACGCGATGCGTCGTTGCGCGTAATTGCGGGCCGATTCATAGATTTGCCGATCCGAGGTCAGCAGATGCTCTCCGGGCAGTTCGATGATCCTTTGCAGTGAGTCGACGGTGAGCTTCCAATCCTGGCGCTGGATGCCCTCTTCGGCCCGGGCCAGCAGGGTATTGGCTTCCTCCGAGGTCTGGATGATCGCCGCCGTGTTGTCCGCGGGTTCAGCGGTTGCATTCGGAACGGGGCGAGTCGCTTGCCCATTTGCCAGACGTAGGTCTGACAGAAAGCAGAGTATACCGAAAATGATTACCGTGGATATCGGAAAGGCCGATATACCCCGTCGGTCGTGAAGATGCTGGTTGAAGCGCTGTATTGCCATAGATCCCTTTGCGCTCCGTCGGTCGCGGTGGTGCCTGATGACTCATGTAGGCATAAAATCAGTATCCGGCCGACCTGCCGGTCCCTTTCATCATAGCGACCCACCGCCACTGGGCCAATCATCGACCAAAAGGGTCCATGCCCTTCAGGTTCAGTCCCAACACACGGTCGCTTTCTTTTGACCGGCATGACGAGGTGGGATAAAGTGCTGATATCCGGGTGGTCAAAGATTGCCGGGTGTTACCGTCTCCGTAGCCACCTGATGAAGACCAGTAGCGCGGATACTTTTTGGGGGACACTGATTGATCGAGTGTTCCGGAGTCATGCAATCGAGGATGACAACGATGCCGAAAACAAGCTCAATTCAAGATCAGATCAAAAAAATGACTCGGCGCATCGTCAGGAGATTTCACCCGGATCAGATTATTCTTTTTGGCTCCCATGCCAGGAACGAAGCCGGCCCGGATAGCGATATCGATCTGCTTGTCATCATGCCGATTGAAGGGTCAAAACGAGCAAAGGCCGTGGAGATCGGCGTGGCTTTGCATGATATTCGGATTGCCAAGGATATTCTCGTGAGCACGCCGGAAGAATTTGCTTGGCGAAAGGAAATCGTGGGAACGATCGAGCGGCCCGCATATCGTGAAGGCAAGGTGCTGTATGCCCGAAAGTGAGCAGATCGTGACCGTGTCCCGTGAATGGGTCATCAAGGCGGAGAACGACCTGAAAACCGCCGCACATACTTTAAAGCTTGGCGGGGAGTGTGCTACTGACACGGTTTGTATTCATGCTCAACAGTGTGTGGAGAAATATCTTAAGGCCGTGCTCGTACTGCATGCTGTGGAATTTCCGAAAACCCATGACATCGAAAAACTTGTTTATCTACTGCCACGAGGCGTGCTGTCTTCTTGGGTACTGGAGGAGCAGCGAAGATTAACGCATTACGCAACGGTAACCCGTTACCCGGGAGATTACGAAACGATACCGCTCGGGGAGGCGCGGGGCGCAGTGCGAATTGCCAGACGTGTTCGAAAGGAGATAAGGAGTCTGCTTCCCAAGCCAGTTCTTCGTAGAAACACGAAATGATTCGTTACCGGTATATAGGCGGAAAAGTCTAAGCGATGATTGATCCGATGGTTGTCTGATGTGCTGCGATAAGACATGCGACAATTCAACCGGTATAAGAACCAAGGCGTGAAGGTGATATCCATAGCAAGGAGAACCGTGGTGCAACAACTTTCCATTTTTTCACGTGTGGGACGGGCTACGATCTTAATGTGCTATTTGGCTCCTGCTCTGTTCGCTTCCGGTCTGGAGGATCTACCGGCGCTGAAGAACTACCGGGCCATGCGGGAGTCCAGTTATGATCGGACGGGGGGGAATAACGACGCCTTGCAGGGCGTGATGCCCGGGCAGACCGTGACCCTGGCGGACATTGCAGGGCCGGGGATGATTACCCATATCTGGTTTACGATTGCCGCCGAACCCTGGCATGGGCGCAAGATCGTTCTGCGGATGTTCTGGGATGATGAACAGGATCCGAGTGTCCTTTGCCCGATTAACGATTTCTTCTGCGCGGGGCATGGGATCAACGCGGAAGTCCGCTCGATGCCCATCGTGGTGACCTCGGAAGGGCGGGCCCGTAACTGCTGGTTTAAAATGCCTTTTAACAAGCGGGCCCGAATCGAGATTGTTAACGAGGGATTGGAATCGATCGGATCGTTTTATTACTACATTGACTATCGAAAATACGACCGTCCCTTTAAGGATCAGGGTTACTTTCACGCCCGCTATCGGCAGGAGTATCCCGCCGTGTCCGGCCGCCATTATATGATTTGTGACGCCGTAGGCCGAGGCCACTTTGTCGGCTGTAACATTTCCATCGAGTCCAACTCTGATGCGTGGTGGGGTGAGGGCGACGATCGGATTTTCGTGGACGGTGAAAAGCATCCGTCCTTTCATGGCACCGGCTCGGAAGATTATCTTTGCGATGCCTGGGGTATCTGGCCGGGCGATTCGCTCTATTACGGCACGACCATCTTTGAAGGCCCCAAGTATATTTACGACAAAGACACCCGTTTCACCAGCTACCGCTTTCATATCGCCGATCCGATACCCTTTACCCAATCGCTGTATTTCGAAATCGAGCATTACGGTGCCCAGAAAGCGCCGGACGGCAAGATGATTACCGGATTCACCGAGCGCGCCGACAACTGGTCGAGCGTGGCGTACTGGTATCAGATCGAGCCGCACAAACCTTGGGCGCCGATGGCCCCGGTTGACCAGCGGCTTTGCCGCGAAGCGGGGCGCGAAATTGACTTGCTGCGTTTTCTGCGCGAGACGAAAGAAGCGGTGTCCTCCGAATCCGTCGCGAAATTGCGGAACGATTACACGAAGCTGATGGCCGATAGCGGCCTGGGCCAGTATCACCTGCGTTTTACCGCCGGCATGGCCCTGGCGGAGAAGTCGGCGGGCAATACAGAGAAGGCCCGCGAGTTGCTGTCCCCTTATGCCGAGCCATTTGTTCTCCGTGAATTTGCCGAGGCGATGCAGGTCGTGCTGGGCAATCCAATTTCCAAGACGCGTCCCCTGCTTGTGGCCGTCGACGACGGCTCGGTGCACCGCGTGCGACAGGATGGCCGCCTGGCCATCGTCACGCAAAGAGATCGGGGCAGGCCATACATCTATTTCGCTTTACCGGAGGGCAGCGAAATGCGTCATCTGGACCGCACGGTTGTGTTTCACATCACGACCTATAGCGACGGTCAACCCGGACAGGCGATCGAGATTGAATATGACTCCAACTATTCGAACGATGTGGCCGGTTTCTATCGCCCATCGAAGCAGGTGACGTTGTCGGTTGATAAGGGCTGGCACACGATCCAAATCGAGTGCCCACGGGCCCGGTTGGCCGGCCATCAGAACGTCAAGTCCGATTTTCGGGTTGAGACTGTCGGGGAACGTGATATCTATATTGCGGATATTGAGCCGGTCTTACGGTAACAATGGGCCAAGCGGCTTTGTGGCAGTCGATATAAGCCCAATGGCCGTGGGAGCATGCCATGATCAAGAAAATGATTTGGGTTTTATTGCTCTGGCCGACCAGCTTGCTTCAGGCGGAAGCGTTGACTCTGCCGATGGAGTCGCGGCCGGAGTGGCTTCGGCGCGAGGGGATCGTGATGGCCGGAAGCTGGGAGCAACTGATCTTCCGTGCCCGACGGGTGAACAAAAGTTATACTCCTACCGCGGAACAGTTGGAGGGCTACCGGCGCGAACAAAGCCCGGAGATGATTGCCCAGCTTAAGGATCTTGGCGTCAATTTTGTCATGATACCGGGTTATAAGGGGTTCGGCCTCCAGACCGAAGCCGAGGGGATGGCCGACAGCGCCCGTTTTGCTCGTCTTTGCCATGAAGCGGGCCTTCATGTGGGCGTCTATCTGGGCAGCGGAACCGTCGGTTGGGAAACACTTTTCAAGGAAATCCCCGAGGCTCGGGATTGGCTGTTGCTGGATGAGGCCGGTAAACCGATTATCTACGGTATCCAGGAGTTTCGCTATTTTTGGAACCGAAATCACCCTGTCGCCGCCGCTCACCATAAGGAAGCTATCGATTTCGCCATCCAGGAAATCAAGACCGATGTGATCCATTTCGACAACCTCTTCATGGGCCCTCATTACGATTCGTTATCCGTGGAGCGGTTCCGTGGCTATCTGGCCAAGACCTTCAGCCCCGCGGAGCTTGCACAGATGGGAATCGAGGACGTGACCGCGGTCGTCCCCCCGAAACCGGACGCGACGGACGGCATGTTGCGCCGGGCGTGGCAGGACTTCGGCTGTCAATCCCTGGCGGAGGCCCATGATGATATGGGCCGGTATATTCGTGCCCGGCGGCCGGACATGCTTGTGGTCTGCAACCCTTACCAGATTCGGCCGCGTATCGAGCCACCGGTGGATCATGGCCGGCTCGTGCCGGGCGGGGAGGCGATCTGGCACGAGGAGAATGATCGGTCCGGCTACCGGGACGGGCAGTGGGTATCGGGGATTCGTACTCTGAAGATCGCCCGGGCCATGAACAACATGGCGTTCGTCTACAACGTAACGCCGCTGGAGATAGCCGAGTCGATTGCTTTTAATCTGGATTCCCTGGGTTGTGTCTGCTGGTTCGAATACGGCCGGATCCAGGCCATGCCGGGTAAGCCTTATCCGTTTTTAGATGAGTCTAAAACTTATATCCGATTTTTTAACGCACGTCGCGATCTTCTGCGCGATGCCGCGGTAGTGGCCGACGTGGCCGTGCTGCGCAATTTTCCGTCGCAGGTTTTCGCGGACCCCAAACATGCCGAGCTGACCTATCGCGTCGAGCAGGCCATGATCGAGAATCGGGTTCCTTTTCAAATTATTTTCGATCATCAACTGGCGGACCTGGGTCGGTATCGGGCGTTGGTTTTGGCGGGTTGCGTTGCGTTTTCGGATGAGCAGATCGACCGGATCAAACGGTTCGTGTCCGACGGTGGCCGCCTGTGTGTGATCGGACCGGCCGGGGAGTATGACCAATGGTTACGACCAAGATCCACTGATCCATTCGCTGATCTGTCTCCTGACCATGTCGTGCGGGTCGGTGCTCAAGATGATGTTCTTGCCGCGGTTCGACGGTCCTGTGCGAACCGGTTATCGCTGGATGTGGAGTCGCCGGTTGGTTTGGGTGTCGAATTGACCGAGCAGACGCATCGACGGTTGGTTCATCTGGTCAATTACCGCGAAGAGCATATTCATGATGTGGGCATCGAGCTGCGTGTTCCGGCCGGTAAACGAGTGAAATCCGTGACCTTGGCCGCTCCGCAAACCTCGGGACAGACCAGCCTGGATTTCACGCAAGATGCGGATCAAGTGACTTTCCGAGTTCCGGTGGTCGAGATTTACGTGGTGGCCGTCGCCTCGTGGGAATGAACGGTGATTGAGGAAGTCATCCAGGCATTACTTGAGTTCCGAATCCTTGTCTGCCGCTTCCAGCATACCAACATCCTGTATGTCAATCTTACGGCCTGATGCTCTTTTAGAGGAAATAAGATCCTCTTTTGAGATGATATTGAGATCTTGTCCCTGGTAATTCATGACAATTTTTCTTGTCCAAGCTTGTTGGAAGTCCAGTCCGGGTGTTGCCGTTTGTACATCAATTCTCACGCGATCTTTAAGGACGGTGATTTCGTGCGCCAGTAGATCGTCCACATTGGTAAGCGCCGCCGTTCCTAAACCGGCCTCGACAAGTGCTTTCAACAGTCGTTCGGCATTGGCCGGTGTAGCCTCAATCAGAATGTCCAAGTCAAAGGTAGTTCTCGGTACGCCATGCAAGATCGAGGCAATACCACCGATTACCAGGTATTTGACCTCATGTTCTTGAAATGATCTGAATACGTCCTTGAACCGGTTGAGCATGGCGTCCTGCGTCCTGTATGCTGGGATTAAGGTCAAGAATCAGGTCAGTGAACACGCAGAGCATCTCCATTCGCTCTTCCACGGGGAGTGACGCGAACCAACGGGCCTTGGCTTCGCTGCTTTCCTCCGACCAGTCGTGGGATACGTGTTCATTCATAATTTGATTCTACCTCTTGCTGCTCTGGTTGGCAATGCGAAAGGGGCTGCCCTTTGGCTTGAGAGGGTGAATCTTGGGATAATGCGTCGGTTGATGGTCCTCTCTTGGTATTCATAGGGTGTGTCACTGTTTGTGCTGCCTGCTCACCGTTGACTATTTCTGATCCGACAGAAAAGACAAGGCCCGCAGCAATTCGGCGGCCAGTTCTCCTGACCCGCTGGCGCTCTCGTAATAATCCAGGCTCGGTGTGGCGGTGATGAGGCCGTTGGAGAAATAATTCTCCATTGCGTGGGCGGCCAGTTTTCCTATATATGCCTTCAACGTATCCGACGGGCGGCGTTCGCAAACATCCATGCACAATCCCAGAACGCTGGCCGTCGTGAATGCCTCGACATTGCTTGTTTTGCCCGGTATGTCCATCGAGGCGTAACCACGGGCCGTCTGTTCCGCGAAATCCAGATAGGCCGTATTGTCAAGTTCGTCATACAGTTGAATCAACGGTCGTACCGATCGGGCCGTCTGGATGCAGACATTGAAACCCGTCGCCCAGAACGGTTCGCCGGCCCGAGGTCCCCGGGCATAACGTTCCGCATGGTTGACCGCCATTTCCGATAAGCCGGCACGATCCTCGGGTATGCGGATGGTCTGCAATACAACCTTGCCGCCCGTCGGGTCATGGTCCAACCGCAAGGCCGCATCAGCCAACTGGCGGGCCCGCCCCCGGTATTCATTGCTCAGCACCGGATCGTTCAACAGTTGGGCGATAAGTAGTAAATCCTGGGCGACGTACAGTATCGCATCCGTGCGGTACACGAAGCGGTCTAGCCGCGTATCCCAGGGCATCAAACCTGTCTGTGGATCGCGCGAATTCCAATAGTAATCCATCATGCGTTCGATTCGCCGTCGATACTCGGGGTTGTGGGTTTGGGCATCGAGAAAAGCCCAGGCCACACAGTAACCCGACGCGACGAACGCGAAATCGCACATGTATTCATCGTCTTCGAGGTACTCCTTCTGATCGATCCGGGCGTGCCGGCTGTGCGTGGGCACGGCCGCTCCCGGAGGCGTGCAATGGAACTTGAGAGCATCCAGGCCGCGCTCGACTTTCTCTGGATCCGCCTGCCACATACGTTCCAACAGCCAGACCGGTGGACGCGGCAGGAATTCATGGTACGGATAGGCGTATAACGGTTGATTGCGAAATACGTCCCAGCAGGCGTGCGTGCCCCAGGTGTAAAACCCGGTCGCCGGCGCGATACAATGTCGGGTGAAATGATGGATATAGTCCGTCGCTGCTTCCTGATAGCGTTTATCGCCCGTGCGGGCCGTCAATTCGTCGAGAAATCGAATAAGCCCGATGTCCATTAGCAAATTTGCGCCGCCGGGCAGCCGGTCATGGAAACGTTGGTTGGGTGTACAAGGTCGTTGAGTGCCGGGTATGCGGCGGGTCCGGACGTCGAGAATATTGACGAACAACGGCGTTTCCCGTGGCCCATAGTGGTCCCGCCCGTGTTCGAGCATAAGATCGGCGAATCGGATCAGGGTTGCCAGTGAAAGATTGCCGCCGTGATCCGCAGGCAAAGTGATATCGGGCTCACGGATTTCATCCAGGATCATCCGGACCAACCGCGTTTCGGCGGCCTTTTCTCCGTCGATTCGCGAAGGCATGAGTAACTTGCCGGGTTGACTTGACCGCTGAAACCCCAGGACCTCGAAGGGAAAGCCGTCCCAGATCACGCCGTCATAAATCCGCAATCGCCCGAATCTTGCCCGGACCGGTTCAAAATCGATCCGTCGCCGACCCGTGGTGATACGTTCATCCGAGCGCCCGACCTCCGTCCAGTCGCCTCGACCATCGCCCAGGTATACTTTAAATGCCCCCAGATATTTCGCTCCCTTATTTCGCTGCCCCTTTTCCTCGTCAACCGGCGGGATAGCCACGATGAAAGCATCGATGGAAGTCTCTTCGCCGAAGTCGAATATAAAATTGATCGGCTCACCCGGCAGGATGGTTGAGGGTGCGAAGAGTGCGATATTCCCTGCGAGACGGGTGTCGTGAGGCCAAGGATCGATAGACCGTTCCTGATATCGATCGAGATTGCAGAACATGACGTTGACGTAGCTGTACACGCGGGCGGCAACGATTTGCTTGCCGGGGTCCGCGGCTTGTTCCGCGGCAACAGCGGCCCCGCCCGTCCAACCCGCGCCCCAAACCAGCATCCAACCGACGACGGCCGAACAACGGCCGCAATCCAACGCCGGAACGTGTCTTCGGAGTTCGAGGGTTGTTTTATTCATAATATTCGTCTCCATTCGGTATTCTACCATTCAACGGCCGGTTTGTATTTTCACCCCCTTTGCTTGGCGGAAGGCTTTTTGTATAATCAACGTGCTTCCGAAGCGTAAACGGATTGAACAATCGTTTATGATGCGGTAAATTGCCGAAAAGTCAGGCAGACCCTTGTCCTCGGACATGGGGCGCACACGCAGCCGAAGTGGCGGAATTGGCAGACGCGCGGGATTCAAAATCCCGTCCTGGCAACAGGGTGTGGGTTCGATT
>CAYNYK010000020.1:21670-56411 GCA_964401335.1 uncultured Planctomycetales bacterium | reverse complement strand
CGCTGGCCGGGCCAAACGGGCGGTTCGATCGTGGAGGGCATTTTCAGATTTTCAGCGAGGCGAAGAATTTCCCGGCGGTGTGCAGAGATCGGGCGACCCTGGTTTGCGGCAATGGATGGGCAGTCAAAACGCAGATCGAGGCGAAGGCCGTCAACCGACGGAAGGGGTTTGAAGGGGAAAAGACGACACGCGAGCGGTTTGGTTTCGACCCCGGTTTCGGCGTGGAGCCGGCAGCGGCCGTCTTCTCCCAGAAAAACGCATTGACCGTCAGGCTGTTTGGCCAGACGACAGAAACGCCGTCCGCCCTGGTGATAGTGTACAAATAACGGTTGGCCGGGCAGACGGTCGGCCCAGCCGGCGTGAAGGATTATTTTTTGCTCCGGCTCACTTACATTCGCGACAGGGTAGCGACAGCAATGGCCGCATCCGTGGCAGTCGAAACGTTGAAAAGGGGGCAAATGAATCGAACGGGATGGATTCATGTCCGATGATTTCATCCTGACCAGCAGCCTAAACACGTCGTTTGCCACGCGACGTATCCGGTTTTCTCGGTTATTTCGGACGGCCGGCCTCCCTGGTCAGGTGCCGGGTACGGCCTGGATTTCTTCCGTGATCACTTTCGGGCCTGGCTTTCCGTGGCGGCCATACCCGGGAAAGCGTTGTCCTCCATTTCTTCTTTCAGGAAGATGCTGGGTTTGACCAGGATCATCTGAATCTGTTCATCACGGACTTGCGAGCGGTTGTTGTAAATCCGTTTGAGTACGGGAATCTTGCTGAGAATCGGTACGCCGGCCTCGACTTCGGTTTCGCCAGCCAACTTAAGCCCACCGAGCAAAATGGTCCCACCGTCGGGCACCGTGACAGTGGTCTGGATGTTGAACGAGCTATAGGTGGGCAATTCCATGACGCTGACCAAGGCGCCTGCCCCAGTGGCAATCGGCCGATAGCTGGACTGCATGAACATCGGGTAGACGGTAATCGTGACATATTTGCGATCCGCGGAGACCGTGGGTAGGACTGAAAGGGATCGTCCGGTAGGGGCGGGGAGTAACTGTGGTTGTGCACCAGCCGATGCGGAACCACCAACACCAGAACCGCCCTGAGCAGCCCAGCCGGGCGATCCGACAATCATAGCCGTCGTATTTACCGAGATGGTAGACATCCGATTGTTATGCACAACAACGCGCGGTGCATCCACAAGAGAGCTATGGACATCCATCTGGGTCGCCCGCAGTAGGAAATCAACCTGGATATTGTCAAGGAAGCTACCAAACATCTGCATGGCGGGAGCCACGCCACCACCGCCGAGAGAACCGGGTACACCGGTGCTTTGAGCGATGGCCATGTCAGAAGTGTTGTTGATAATGGGCAGGGGAGTGGTATGGCGACTGAGATAATTCGATGGTGCCCCTTGCGGTACCAAGGCCACATCGTAATAAGGTTGAATGATTCCACTCATCGTACCGCCTGTCCCCGTGGTATCCCCACTTGAACCAACCGGTATGGCCGTTGCTCCGGCAGGCAGAGCGACTCCGGGGGTGAATCCGAGTTTGGTGAATTGTCGCTGGAGAAGATACTCACCACCGGTTACAGGATCAACAACGCCGGAGCCGGGGGCATACATACGATCAAGGCCCGCATTACCATTATTCAATATGATATCCAGATCGACGCCGATTTCCTCAAGAAAGTTGGAGGTCAAGGTGATAAACTGAGCTTCGACGGCCACCTGAAGATGGTCTTCCGATTCACGCAGCTTGCGGAAGAGGCGACTAATCAACAAATGGGCCTTGGGGGTATGGGTAACAATCAGTCGGTCCTTCCAGGTCCCGATCGTACCCACCCTCGTTTCTTCATCAATGGTGGTTGTGCCCCCGCCTCCACCGCGGTCCGTGATTTCATCTTCCCAGCTTCCGGGCATGACTTGTTGCATAATAAGATCGATGAGTTTGTCAAACTGGGCATCGATATCCATGGAACTTTCCCCATAACCACCTCCGCCGTAACCCCCTCCGCTCCGGGATGACCGACCGCCGTTCGATCGTGAACTACCGGAGGATCGATATTGACTTATCTCATTGACACCTAGCATTTTTTTAATTTGTGGAGCAAGGCTAAGCTGGTTATAGCCATAACCACCCCCCATCATTCCTCCGCCATAGCCACCCATCATGCCGCCCATGCCCCCCATCATGCCCATGCCACCATAACCACCCATCATGCCGCCCATGCCACCCATCATGCCGCCCATGCCCCCCATCATGCCCATGCCGCCATAGCCACCCATCATGCCGCCCATGCCACCCATCATGCCGCCCATCATGCCACCATAGCCGCCCATCATGCCGCCCATACCCCCCTGAGGAATCTCCAAGAGGATGTCGGTGACATCATAGATTTCCAATCGGGCATTGGATGCGGAACCGACCATACTGTACAAATCCTCCTGGGTGGAAATAACGATTACTCCGGCGGGAAAATCCCAATCCAGACGGCCTTCCGGCTCGATGGGGCTGATTCTCTTCAACACGGTATCAATGACGGTCTCAAGAGTCACATCGCGAAGGTGGATATCGGTGGTCAGTTCGGTATCGCGCGTAATATCCCATTCCTCAAGGATTGCGGTATTGAAACTGATATCCACTTGGCCTTTTTCTCGAATCCAGTCAGCGATTTCGCCGAGGGTCTGTCCCTCGCGAAACTCCACGAGGGGAAAACTCATAGCCAGTTTATCGATGGTTTCCTTTTCTTTTTTAACCGCTTTGTCCTCGCTGGTTTCCTTGTGTTCCTTGAGGCCGAAGGGATCGCGTTGGCTCATGATGCGCCATCGGTCCTCGTCAGGATAAGCCACGATCTGACCGTTTTCACCGGTGACGCTCGGATCGCGCGCCAGGTCGGCCTGCTGAAGGGCCACGTCCATGTTTTGCCGGAACCGCTGAGCGTTGTTTTTCACGTTTTCGGTAAAGGCCTTGTCGTTCATGATTTCCATGAGCCATTTAGCCCGTTCATAGGTGGGGTCGATCGTCAATACCTCTTTCAAAACGTCGGCGGCTTTTGCGTATTCGCGATCAACCCGGAACTTCATGGCCTGGTCGAATAATTGATTGATTTTCTCCTCCTTGGCCTTCTGGACGCTGGACCAACGTTTCTGCTCCTCATCAATGACGGTCAAACGTTCTTGCCGAGCCTGTTCCTGGCGGTAATCGTTTTCCCGTGTGGTGATGAATTGTTCGAGACTTTGGAGGCGCTGAGAAAAGAACTCATATTGTTCCGCGGGGTCGGCATCGGGCCGACCGGCTTCAAGGGTCTGGCGGGCAATAAGCAATTTTTGTGCGGCGGTTTCGAATTCGTTGTTGCCTACGAGCTGGCGGATTTCATTTTCGTCCTGCATTAGCTGGCGTTTGGTGCGCACCCAGCGCATCTGTTTTTGTCGAGCGGCCTGATCCAGAAGGTTGGGACGGCCTTCGGCCTGTCGTTGTTCCTGGACTTTGAGCAAACCTTGCTCGGCTTCGGGATGCCGAGGAGCAAGGCGCAACGCTTGCGTAAAGTTGGCTTCAGCGCGATCCAATTCCCCGTTACTCAAGGCTTCCTGGCCCATTTCCACGAAGCGGATGACCTGCAGACGATTTCGTTCCTCACGGGCCTTGCTTAAATCGGTGGCCGGTCGCGTGGCCGAAACCAGCTTCTCCGGCTGGTCGGCATTGGCGACCGCGGAGGGGGCGGGGGATTCACTGATTTGTTCGCTTCGTTGCCGGGCGATGTGTTGCAAACCGTCGGCGGCCTTGCTTTTCTGCTCGGCGGAGGCATAAGCGTTGTCGCGGACCCGGAGCAGCATCTTTTCCGCGGCGGCGTCGTCTTTCCCCAGCAACTGGGTGGCCTGCTCGAGGTCTTGTCTGGCCAAGTCCCGGGCCTCGATGGCGGTGGCAACCTCTTCGGCCAGCTCGTCGCGGCGCTGTCTCTGCTCGTCGCTCAATTCGTCGCGATTAATATCAGCCAACAACGACCGGCACCGTTCATATTGTCCTTGCTGGAAGAGGTCGATGACCTGCTTGATCTGTTCATCCGGAGTCGCGGCCAAGACCAGAAGGGAAGGACCGGCCAGCAAGATACACAGCGACATAAACCCAAATCGGTGGAGAGCTTTCATGGAACTATCCTCCTTCACGTACAGCCCGCGGGAGCGAGCCCTCAGGAATTCCGCCGACCGCGGGAAGGATCGCGGCCGACCTTAATCAGGGGATGAATCCGCTTTTCATAATGTAATGGCCTGATGGCACGATGCACGTCTACCACGCCGGGGCAACGTCCTCCTTATGTCACCCGTGAATCGCGCACCGGCCAACCCGGCAGAATCGGCGTTCCGGGGAACGGCCACCAATTCGGCCCATAAGGTTAATGCAAATTAAACCATCTTGCCAGTCCTGTAAACGCCGTTTTCGACATAATTTATGAAAAATTCTCCGGCCGCTGGGCGGGCAGAGGTTCCGGCAGAGGGGTTTCCAGTCAATAATCCGCTCGGCCAACCCCCATTCTCATGCCGCCAGACCTCGGGTACATTCCCATTTCCACCGCACCCCCCTGTACACCGCTGACGTTGTAGCCATCTGTCTTATTTGGATTAAACGGTGCCCTCATCATACCGGTATTGAAGGGTGGCCCCATTAGACTCGCGCCGTCCCAGTTATACCGGCCAAGCCCAGGTAGGCCGCGCGGGGGTATCGTATGGAGCAGATCGCTTACGTCATAGACCTTGAGGCGGGTGGCATAGCGGTGGTCGGCGCTGTGAAGATTCTGGCGGGTCGATATCACCACTACGCCGCCGGGGAAATCCCAATCGAGTCGGGCTTTGGGTTCCCCGGGGCTGAGCTGCTTTAATACGATGTTAAGGACGGTTTCGAGGGTCACATCGTGGAGGGAGAGGGACGCGGGCAGTTCGGTATCGGGGGTGACGCCGTACTCTTCCAGCACGTGCCAATCAGGAACCACGTCGAGTTGTGCCTGAGTTTGCAACCAACTCACGATTTGAGCGAAAGTCGTGCCTTCGGCGAAACGGAGTTGAGTGATAGTCCGGGCCAATTGATCGATAAGTTGGTTTTCTCGTCCAAGGTCTTTCCGCTCGGCCCCGTCAACGCCGGGAGGCGACAGGGGCGTACGACGGGAGATCATGGCCCATTTTTTAGCATCGGGATAACCGACAAAGGAGTCATCGCGGCTGGGTGAGGTCGGTGAGCGGTCGCGCTCGGGGGCTTTTGTAACGAGTGTGGACTCAGGGATGGATCGGTCGGCGACGATGTGCTTGGCAAGTATTATTTCAAGATATTGGGCTTCCCGACAGGTTGGATCGAGCGTGCGTATCTTCCGGACCAATTGGGCGGCCTCGGGGTACTGTTGCCGGCTCCATAAAACGTTGGCCTGCTCCAGCCATGCACGGGTTTGTTCACAGACGGCTTGACGCTGCTCTTGCCGCTGATGGTGTTGATCCGTAAGGACTTCGATTCTCTGACGATTGGCCTGGTCCTGTCGATACTGATCCTCGCGCCGGGTAAGATATTGATCCAGAGCATCAAGGCGACGGCCATACGAACCTGTTTCCACCTCGGAGGAGACCGCCGGGGTTTCGGTCTTCAGGATCCTTCGGGTTTCGCTTAACAAGGCTCGAGCCTCGTCGAAACGTTCGGCGCGGATAGCCTCTCTCAAGGCGTTTTCTTTTTCCAGATATTGCTTTTCGATTGTACGCCCCTCAATTTCGGAAGAAGATGCCGGCGGAGTCTCATTTGCGGCGGATGTATTGCACAACGTGAAAATGGCCACGCTCAACACGAGCAGAAATACCGGTGGGGCAAGCGTCAAACCCTGTGATAAAGTGTTTTTTTTCATGGTATGTCACTCCTGAGGTAACAGCCGGGTATTGGGTATGCCAAGCACGACGACCCTCGCGTCGTACCACGAAGCAAATACCAAGCCCGTATGGAAGCAACTCGGCCAGTATAAAACGCGGCAGGTTCAAACGGACGGTCAACTTCGGGATTTATAATCCATCCAGAAATTCGCGACGTCCGCCACGATCCTCCTCACCCCTGAATATACCCCGTTCCGGCCCGCGCGGGCCGGGGGATGGCCCGCCTCGAGAGGGTCCATCCTCGAGTACCGCCTTTATTTCGTCTTCGATCGTTTTTTTAATAACTCGATCCTCCGTGGCGATATGCTCGGAGACCTCGCCGCGGGCATTGACCACGGTGATAGCGGGCGAGCTTCGCTGCCGCACGCTGAACGTGTTATCCTTGGGGTTTTCGTTTCGTTGCAGGAAAGTTCGGTTGGGTTGGATATCGACGATTATCCCATCGTATTCAAAGTTGAAACCAGCCCCGGTCAGAGTAATGCGCTGCCCAATACCCGCCTCGGTTTTACCTTGAGACCAGATTCCGTTGGACCAATGATAGACCTCGATACTGGCCAGGGGGGGCTGCCCGGCGGGCTGGACGGCCAGGCGGTCCAGGAGGAGATACGTATCATTTCGAACCGTGATGGGGGTAGACCATTCGGACCAGGCCCCGGCCAGCAAGAGCTTCTTGGCATCCGCAGGATTAAGCAAGGGGATGTCATAGCCGAAGTAGTTGTTCAAGGCCAAAACCCGTAGGCGATACCGATAGGTACGGCCGGGCAGGACACTGGTATCGTTGACCCAGGCCGGTTCGATATCCGGGTTTTGGATTTGGGCTGAGGATTTCATCTCGGTGGTCCGGGCAGCATTGATCTCGTTTTCGTGCCTGATCCGCAACCTGCGGGCTTCCAGTCTTTGCTGATCCTCGACCGACGGGTCTTTTTCAACCTCGTCCAATAACTTTTCGCCGTCCAAAAAGCGTTTTTCCTCAAAAGCCTTTTTAGCGTCCTCAAGTTTCTGGGTTATCAGTTTTTTTCGCTCCCGATCGGAAGCCTCGGTGTCGCCAGGGCCGCGCACGTTATCGCGGGTCCGTTCCGGGCGCCGGCCTCCGCGCGCCGCGCGGGGTTCCTCAAAAGAAGTAGTCCACGGCACCTCCTGAACGTAAAGCGAAAGATCGATGTTGATGCCGGGTAACGATTCGGGCAGTTTCCATTCGGATCTATATGCATTGGTGAGATACGCGGCAAAAGGCGGGCGCAGGGTCTCGTTGCTGCGCGTGCCGGTTTGGATCTGCGTGCGATAATTATCGCGAAGATCCTCGGTGGCTTGATCGGTCATATAACTACCATCCTCCGAGCGACGCGTCGGGAGGTTGTCCGGCAGGATATTTTTTGGCCGATAGGGGGTGACCATCGTGGCGGGACCCCACTGGCCGTCGGGAAGCAACTCTTGGCGGGCGACTTCAAAACCGGCCACAATAAAATCCCTTCGAGTGTCGTGGTATTCCGCGGCCTTGAACAGTTCGATCTGCTCTTTGTTGAACACGGCGGTGGTCACGGTCACCCAATAACACTCCTTGATAGATTGATCGACGGGCGTTGGAAACCCGGCAGGGGATGCCGGTCCGCGAGCAGCAGGCCCTTCCGGGCCCACGCCGTCGAAACCGGTAGAAGTCAGAAATAGTTTGCCGGTCTCCGGCAGAGTGGCCCGACCACGGCCGGTGGTCAGCACGGGGCGAGAGGGAGGCAGAATGTCGGCCAGGCGGATTTTCTTGACTTGTCCCTGGACGGGGGCAATTTCGGTGAGTCCGGGCGTAGGTGACACCCAGGCGACAGCTACCGGGGCGGGCATGGCGAGTTTTCCCGCGGTAATGCTTTCCGGCAGGGGATCGAGCAGGGAACCTTCCTGGCGGGTGGATTTCATTTTTTCATAAGCCGCGGCGGCCTTCTGATCGATCTGCTGGTAAAAATCGCTGGGGGCTAAGGTTTCACCACCAACGGTCGCGGTGTTGGGCGTCTGGATTCCGTAAAGGAAAAGGGTCGCCAACAGAATTAAACCAGTGATACCGATGACAAATTTTTCCACGTGTCTCTGAATGAAATTAACATTCTGTTTGGCCATGTCGGCTTTCCTTGCTCAAACTCCGATTTCCGGTCAAGGTCTGGATTGCCAATCGGATTCATCTATAGGGTCAGCATTGTTAAATCCTTAATGATCCCCGCTTCGGGAAGGCCTTATCCTTTTCCGGACGCATCCATTGTTGTCTTTGCCTGCATCGTATACCGCTCGATTTACCTGTTATCCAAAAGCTCTTTAAAAGAAGGCTCTCTGCCAATCGGCCTTGGGGTTGTTGATGTTTCAGTGGTTCCCGGGGTAAACATATCCTTGACGACTTTAGGCATTAGGGGTTCATAGGCGGCGCGAAGAAAACAAGCTTCCCAGAGCATTTCAACTTCGACGGACGGTGCCGAACCGTAAACATATCCGGTAGAAGCCGCCGAAGCCGGTACGGCAAATATTTTGGTAGGCTGCAACAAGGTATAGAACCCTTGTTGGGAAATCTCCTCGATGACTCGCAAAAGACTGTTGGCTTCCATGACCAGAGTGAGTCTGAACCGAATCGTGTCGACACCTTCGGGCCTTTGGCTAACAAACGCTTCCTGCTGGGAACGGCCGGGCATGAACCCGGTGGTGCTGGTCGCCGCGGAAGTCAGATAGAAATTATCCATATCGAACATCTTCAGATGTTTGATCGGGAGATAGCCTACCCAGCGTTTGTCTTGATCGAGACCTTGAGCGGCCTCTTCGTTCAGACGCTTGAGGACACTGACGATGTCTTCCTGAATCCAGAGTGATACCTGAGCCATCCACATTTGTTCGAGGGTCAACAGGCCGGTACCCTCGTTGACCGCCTTAACGGCGTTGTTTTGGGAATCCAAGTCGTTGACGCTGGCATAGAGATAAATTCACTGGGCGTGGATCAGATCGTCTCGTGAAGCCTGCGGTTTCTCAGTGGAGGAGGGGGGGCCGCTCTGATCGCCCAATTCACCTCGAAAGGCAGGGGGGATGCCTCCACGATTCTCAAAACCAAACAGACGAGGGTCAAAATCGTCTCTTCCGGCACGTCGGGGTGAAGATGTTCTGGAACCCGTGCCCCCCGAGGAGACCCTGTCCTTGGCATTCAAATCTTTCAGGAAAGAGGCCTGTTTTGCACGAAAACTCTTTCTAAAATCGTATGGTGCGGAAAACTTGTCGTTATCCGTCATGGCCGGGAAAACCGTGTCGATGAGCGGCTTGTAGGTTTTTGAAGTCTTGATTCGATTCAGGATATCCTGCAATTGCCGCTGCTGTTTTTCCTGTTCGGTCAGGGCGGCAATGATGACGCTCTCGTTGATCGGACTAAGGTTGGTCAGGCTCCGGGTTAGGGGGGCGTCCGCCTCCAGGGCTTTGGGGACCTCATCGTCCATTAGGCCCAGCACCAGAAACACGATGGCCACGGCCGCGACCCCGCTGGAGATGACCACCGCCAGGTTACTCTTGATCCAGTCAATGACTTTCTTCATGCTTGCCGATTCCCTTCAAGATCTTTGTTTGCGATCAAGGCAAGTTCCGTTTGCTTTATGCAATCGCGTCGATGGTTCATTACACCTCCGGCTGTTCGGCATCGATGGAGCCATATTGTATGGAAGATAGCCGGCCGGTATCATAGTTCGTTCCCTTCGTTTGACGATTCGGCGGCGCCGGCCGCCGGTGCCGCGGAACCCTCGGCTGCTTTATCGCCGAGCACCACGCCCACGAGAATAATAAAGGAATGATCGCCAATAATGGATTCACCGGTAACAGGGTCCGTCGTGTCGGTCCTCGGCTCAGCTCTCATCACCGTAGTGCTCCATGTACGCGACGGCCCGCTCCTCTCCTGTATCGGTTGACAATCCAATAAAGTGACCAAGGGTGGATTATTGCCGACGTAAACACCTTTGCGGGATTGTTGAAGGAGAGAGGCGATCAGGGTCGTGTTCAAGAAGGCGGCGCCTCCGGCATTGGGGGTTTGCCCCGAAATCCGCAGGACAAATCCGGGATGCGAGGGGCCGGTGGTTTCCGTACTTGCCGATTGTCCGGTTGGAACGAACATTCCCGGCGTTGAGGGAAAACCGCCGCCTCTCGGCGTTACGGTTGAGGTACTCTGTCGCCGATATTCGGCTTGCACATCCGAGGCATAGGTCACGGCGATTTCATCAACCCAAATGAGCCTGCGTTTGCCGCGTTGGAAGGTGTTTGGGTCGGAGGCGATCAATTGCTTGTAAGCCTGGGCTCCCTGGGAAATGGCTTCGATCAAGGCCTTGTCCGTCGGGCTGACCGGTTTTGGCAAGGAGTCCAGAAGCATATTGAGGATCAATGGCCAGACGGTTTTATCGGCCTGGAGTTTGGCTAGATCCTTTGTTTCGTTGATTAAGGGCTGGTTGATGGTTTTTATATCGGATAATATCTGCTGAAGATAGTCATTGACGGCCATGATGGCTTGGGCGTCGCTGGTGGCCTTGCCGGTTTTGGGGCCTTGTTTCAGGATGGTCCGAACTTGCGGATCGATCCGGAGGCGGCCATCGGGCTCGCGAAGAAACCGCCCGTTTTCGTCTTTTTCAGGGGGATTGAAACTGGGCCGGCCCATTTCCGCCTTGGCCGCCTTGACTACACCCTTATCCACGATGTTACGAACCTGTACCACGCCGGCGGCCAAGGCCAGGCAGGCCGCCGCTCCGTAGAACCACGGCGTTTTCTTTCGCCAGACGACTTGCCGGGCGATCTCCGTTGGTAGCAAATTGCTGGTCATCGGCCCCAGGTCGAGACCTTGGAGAGCCAGCCCGTAAGCTACGGTGAAGTTAAGAAGTTGATCGAGCAGTTGTGGCATATTGGGCGCTTCGCTGGTTGATAGCTTGTTGAACGCGCTGGGGCGAACCACCTCCATCCCCAGGTTCTGCTGGAGGAATTTGCTCATGCCGGGCATCTTGAAGGCATTGCCCATAGCCAGAATGCGGTTGAGTTTTACCCCCCGATGTGAGGAGGTGTAAAATCCGATGGAGCGCTGAATCTCCGCGACCAGATCGGCAAAGACGGGGCGCATGGCCTGGAAGATCTGGCGGGCGTACTTGCTTTTGGCGGCCTCGCGTTTGAGATTTTCGGCCTTGCGGAAGGACAGTTTGAACGTTTTAAGCAATACCTCGGTGAAATGATTGCCCCCAATGGGGATATTGCGGGTCCAAAGACTTATACCCTCCGAGACGATCAAGTCGGTGCTACGGGCCCCGATGTCGATGATAACGATCGGTTTATCCCCACAAAGGCCATCGTATTTCAGAGCATTGTACAGAGCCAAAGGGGTGGCCTGGACGGCGGCCGGTTCCAGGTTGCGCTCGGACAGGAAGCGGAGCTGTTCATACATCAGTTCGCGGCGCATGGCGAAGATGCCCACTTCGGTTTCCAAAGAACCTTCCTCGGCGAACACCTGATAATCCCAGATAACTTCGTCCATATCGAAGGGAATCTGCTGCTGGGCTTCGTATTTGACGATTTCAGGGATTTTTTTGCGGTCAACGGGGGGGAGTTTGGTGAAACGGGCCAGGGTGTTCTGACCGGGGACGGCCACCACGATGGTCTCGCCGGCCAGTTCGTGGTTTTCGAGGAACTTATTTATCGTCTCGTCGACGAGGGCTTTACGATCGACGTCGGGGGCGGAAAGTATTTTCTTGTGCTCGATATAGGCGTGATCGAGAACCTCGACCTTTTCGCCGGCGGCCCGAATGCGAATGGCCTTCAAGGCACACTGCCCGAGATCGATGCCCCAAACCGGTTTATTTGCCGCCATCACGTTCTCCTGTTATCTTCAGCCGTTTCATCCGGCATCAACGGATTATCGATAAGGGGCGGCAACCCTGCAAGCCACTTTACCGATCGTTTCAGGGAAGGAATATACACGCGGTTTGTTCCCCAAGGTTCGGGGATCCGTTTCAGCCGGTCATTCCGAATACGTCACGCACGGATCGGGGCTGAATTCGGTATGGCCTCTATTCTGGCAGTCGGTCTGGCGGGCCAGAAAACCGTCGGCCGCTCTCCCTATAGAGTATTTCTGGAACCAGGGCGGATGTCAAGTGAAAGTATTTGCAGGATAGGACTTTGTGCGCATTTTTTATATTTATATGAGGGATGCGTCCGATGGTCAGGGATTGGGTTGTGATTCCGCCGACGGCGCCTGTATGGATGAAGAAGCGGCGGGGGAGACGCCGGTCAGGATTTTTACGTCCGCCGGCCGACGCTGTTTTTCAAAGTAGGTCAGTTGCCAGTCGTCTCGCAGGGCGATGAGCCAGCCGGTAAGGTGGGTCCCGTCTTCACAATTCAGATCAATGCGTAGACGACGAACGGCCTCGGAGGACAGCGAACTTTTTTCGACCTGTATTTTACCCGACGTAATTAAGGCCAGACCGGCATGGTCGCCACGGATTTGTATGAAAAAGCCTTTGGCGGGGGCGGAGGGGGTGCCGCCCAGTTCCTGAGACGGCTCTCCGGCAGTAACGCGCAGGTAAAGCAGGTACATTGGATTGCCCGTAGTCGCTCCGGGTAAGGGGAACTCGGCCAGAATACGTTCGGATTGCTTGTCGGGGGACCAGAAGGTTTGCTCCGTGCGCAATTGCAGGTCGCGCTGCCAACGATCCATGTGTGGCTGAAGCAGGCGGATGTCGGAAACAGCCGGCATGCAGCCGTGCAAGACCGCAGCGACGGCACACGCCGTATACAACAATTTCCCCCGTCCCAGTTTGGCCCACGTTCGTTTCACGCGAGCATTATACCCCGAAAAATGACAATGGAAATCTCGGCTGGTGAAATCCATCCTGCATAAGATAAGGAAAAACACGCTGTCGTGTATAATACCGCTCTTATGGAACTTCGCGAACGAATCAGCGAGGAGCTTCTGCCGCAGGTACAGCGGCCGGGGCAGTATATCGGTGGGGAATGGAACCAGCTCGTACGGCCGGGAGACTGGAAGCAGGCCGCGCTGCGGGTGGCCGTCGGATTTCCGGATACCTATGCCATCGGGATGAGCCATCTTGGCGGCCAGATTCTCTATTGGCTGTGCAATCATACGCCAGGTGTCTGCGCGGAACGGGTTTATGCTCCGTGGCTTGATGCCGAGCAGGTCATGCGCGAGCGGAGGATCGAGCTGTTCACCTGGGACACTCGCCAACCGGTCCGCGAGGCGGATATTTTAGCGTTGTCTCTGCAATACGAGATGACTTATACCAATCTTCTGTTAATGCTTGATCTGGCGGGCATTCCTCTGCGACGGGAGGAACGGGACGACAGCCATCCTTTAGTGCTCATTGGCGGGCCGCAGGCGGATAATCCTGAACCGGTAGCCGACTTCGTGGATCTGGTAGTAATCGGTGACGGGGAACACAGCATGGCCGCCATCATCGAGGAATGTCGACGGATGAAGCGGGAGGGGGCGGGGCGAAGCGACATGATTGTGGAACTGGCTCGCCGATTTGAATGGCTTTACGCCCCGGGCTTATACGATTTCGACTATCACGCGGATGGCACGATCAAGGCGTTACGGCCGAGCGCAGCCTGCCCCGAGGGTTTTCTTCCACATATTCCGATCATTCGTTGCGAAACCCCTGATTTCGAGGATGTGGCCGTCCCTTTGCGGCCGATTGTCGCCCACGTGCCGATCGTACATGATCGTATCGGAATCGAGGTCATGCGAGGTTGTCCGCGACGCTGCCGGTTTTGCCACGCGGGTTATACGAAAAAACCGATCCGTTGGCGGAGCGTGGAGAAAGTTATCGATATCGCCGAGCAATCCTGGCAGGCCACGGGACATGAGGAAATCGGCCTGTTGAGCCTTTCGACCGCCGACTACCCACACCTGAAGGAACTCGCCGAGCGTCTGAACGAGCGGTTTCACCCGCGGCATGTGAATTTGTCTATCCCGTCATTGCGAGTGGACAAGATGTTGAGCGAGATCCCAGGCCTGGTCAGCGGGGTACGCAAGAGCGGATTGACCATCGCGGTCGAGGCGGCGGACGAGGCAATGCGGGCGGCCTTACGCAAGAAGGTAATGGATGTCGACCTCCTGGAGGGAGTTAAACAGGCTTACGCGGCGGGTTGGAATACGGTGAAATTGTATTTCATCTGTGGCCTGCCGGGGGAAACGGAAGCGGATATCCAAGGGGTCTTCGAACTGGCCCGGCAGGTCAGCCTGGCCCGAAGGGAACTCGGTCGGGCTCCGGCGGCGGTGACCGCCAGTGTCAGTTGGCTGGTTCCCAAGGCCCATACACCGCTGCAATGGGCAGGCCAGAAAACGCTCGGCGAGTTTTTCGAGGCCGGAGATCTGCTCAAAAAGATCGCGCGGCAACAGCGTTCGGCCGTTAAACTGCATCTGCACGATCCGCGCCGCTCGGTATTGGAAGCGGTGTTTGCCCGGGGAGACCGAAGATTGTCGAGAGCTATCGAGGCCGCTTACCAGCTTGGGGCCAGGATGGACGGATGGGACGAATGCTTCCATTACGATCTCTGGCTGCGGGCTTTCGAGCAGACCGGTATCGATCCGGCGTTCTATGCCCAACGTACCCGTTCTCAGCAGGAAATTCTACCTTGGGAACATATCCATAGCGGACCTGAAAAGACGATACTCTGGCGAGAATACCAAGACTTTCTGGCTCGATTGGGGGAACGAGCAAACAAAGCGGAAGTAAAATAAATCCATCCTGTATGCGGGCTACTTCAAGTTTCTTACCTGATGGACCGATATTTTGAACAATGTCCATGGATAACCAGTTTGATGGTATGCGCTTCGCGGATGTCCGTCGGGAGAACAAGTTAACCCCGCCGTATACGGGGAGTTGCATGATAAAGATGCTCGCCTGCGCGGCAAGCGGTTTGTCGGTCTTGCTCAAAACAGCTACAACCGGCCGAAAACGTCGACGGTGGCCCTATGTGACGGTGGCGGTGCTGACCGCTTTGGCGGCGCTAGCCGATTCAACCAAGGGACAGGTCGAAAACAATCTACCCGTCGCAACCAACGCGTCTTATCTCCTGGAACCGGGCACCTCGATGCCGATCAGCCTGTCCGCCGCCGATGCGGATGGCGATACCCTGAGTTATATCGTTACCGCGTTGCCAACGAGCGGAACGGTTTTCGTCGGGACGGTTGTGCTGGGTAGCTCCACCTTGCCTTACACCATTCCAAACAACGGACGGGATTTGACTTACACGGCAGCGGCGGGAGCATCCGGAAGTTTTTCCCTCAAGTTCAAGGCCAATGACGGCACCGGCGATTCGAACCTCGGTACGATCACCCTGACCGTCAATCTTGCCCCGCAACCGGTGGACAAACTGTTTATCACGGAGCCGAATACCGACCTGAAAATTGAATGGCCTGTAACGGACGCGGCCACGGATACCCTCAGTTACACAATTATCTCTCTGCCGGGTCATGGTCAGGTCAAAATCGGCAAAACCGCCTTGAACGATGCCGATTTGCCGTATTTAACGGACAAGGGCGATGTGCTGTACACCCCGGACGAGGATTATCACGGACATGATGCCTTCACGTTTTTTGCCTCCGACGGTCTGGCCCAGACGGATGTATTGACGGTCGAGATCGAGGCGAATACGACACCGATCCCCGATCCGGTCAGCGTGACGGTTTTGCCCGACGGACGCGCGAATATCGAATTCTCGAGCGTCGATGCGGACCGTGATCCGGTACGTTACGTGATCGTGAGTTTGCCGGCTCACGGAATCCTAAGCGATCAGGGCGCGCCGATCACGGAAAACAGCCTGCCCAAGGAGTTGGCCGAAGGGGTAAGCGAGGTTGAATATACCGTGGATGTCGGCTACCGAGGAACGGATGGATTTCAGTATCGGGTGAGAGATTACATCTCTACCTCGAACCGAGTCACGGTTAAAATTGTGGTCAATACGCCCCCGCAAGCCAGCGGAACGACCCTATCCGTAACTTCCAGTGGTACCGTTGAAGCGGTTTTATTGCCGATCGACGATGACGGCGATGCCTTGAGAATACAGTTTCCCCAACTGCCGGCGATAGGCACGCTGAGCATCGGCGGTCGCGCCGTATCCAGGACCGACACGTTCTATGACGTACCTGCCGCGGGTCTGGTTGTCGCCTATACCCCAAACACACCGGAGCCCACGGATGCGGAAGGGAGCGACTCAAGCGGTGAGGAATCCACGACGGGTAATGCGGATACCGGTCGCGGCGAAGATACGGAAACCGGCAACGATCAAATCATGAACCAGCAGGATTCCTTCACCTGGCTGGCAACAGACGGGAAGGAAAATTCAGATACAGTCACTGTCCTGGTCAACCTTACCGATCAATCGGGCACGTCCGATAACTCTTCGAGTGATGGCGATGTTCTTTCCTCGACACCTTCAGCGACCATGGGGGCGTGTGGGGCGGCGGGTGTGGCGGAATTGTGTCTGTTGGCCGTGCCGCTTTTTATCGCCCCCCGTGCTAGATTTTTGCGAAAATTAAGCGCCGGTTGGTGATCTGAATCGTATATTTTACGACGGTAGGGCGGTTGTTTAGCCTTTGGATGATCTGGCCGTGGGCACAACCATTGATCTTTTTCGAGGATATGGGGATGAGAACCGATGAGATCGTCAAACTAACTCGGGAGAATATCGCGCAGTTTTTGGCTGAAAACACCGAACCGGCCGATTCTTATGACGGTCCACAGAGACGCCGAGAACCGCGTTGGCCTTTCCCCGGGGCCGTGGAGGTATACCCAATTAACGCCAGCGGCGGCATACAATGGTTGGGCACGTTACGTAATGTCAGTGCGAGTGGTCTGGGGATGAGTTGCGAGCGTTATCTCAAACCGGAGACGGTCGTGGATATCTCCTTCCACATGCCCGACGCGAGCTTCTACGGGAAAGCCGTGGTGCGGTATTGCAAGGAGGTCCGTAACGAGTTCATGTGCGGAGTGGAGTTTCTGTTTGATGAATAAGCGGTCGAACCGTGAATCGGCCGATACGATACAAACACGTGGAAGCCCGGGGCTTGCGAGCTCCGGGCTTTTTTTACATGCCACGGTGGCATCCGGTAAAGATGATTGCACCGAATTGACCGATTTGGTCGTATAATACATCAGGAACATTGGCGCGCGCGGGCCACGACGGCTGGTTGACAGCCAGGCGGAGCTGTTCACGGCATCCCGCCAAATGGTGAGACATGCGGTTTATGCGACTCATGGCCGGCTTGATTGTCCTCGCGGCTTCGGGGGTGGGCGCGGTGTACCTGTTCTGGTCCTCGGAGGCCCGCCTGCTGCGCCAGGAGAATCAGCAACTGCTTCGCCAACGCCGTGAGTTGGAGGGCATGGTCGAGCGGCTTACCGGTGAACAACGTATCGCGGAAATACACGTCATCGACCAGGTGCAGCCGGGCGAGTTGGTCAACGGCGTCCCGGCCGAGTCCGTGGTTACTACCATCGAGTTCATTGAAGTTGATCGGCAGGGAAACACGTTGCCGGGCAAGCGGTTCCTGATTCATGATGATTTGGTCTTTTTCGATGCGTTGGTGATCCAATTCGATCAAAAACACGTGGCCGCCGGCGACGCGCTGCGGGGCAAAAGCCTGGCTTTGTTTCGCCGGGTCTACGGCGAACACCAAAAACCCGTGGATGGCTATGCCATCGACCCGGCCGGGCAAATTCCCGATGTCTATCGGGTCAATCCCATACCCAGCGATCTGGAGAAAAAACTCTGGTCTCGCTTCTGGGATTACGCCACCAACCCCGAGCTGGCCAAGCAGGAAGGCGTTCGCGTCGCCCAGGGCGAGGCCGTCTATGCCCCCATGCGCAAAGGCGACACTTGGACCATCGCCTTGCAGAATAACGGCGGGTTGAATCTCAAGCTGGTCCGGGCCGGTGACCGCGGCCCGATGCGGCTGGAAAGCCGGGTATCGGAAAAACCCATGTCAAATTAAGGGATTTCACACTACACCTTGGGTGGCTTAACGCTGTATCGAGATTCCCATCTCGATACCACTCCCTGCGGGATTCCCATCCCGTGGATGCAGGTGTGAAAGGATTCTTACCATCGGTTTGAATGCGTCCAGAGACGTGACGATGCAAAACCGATGTACGTGATTACATGTTGTTCGTCTTTCATATATCCTTTCCGCACTTGGGGCAGTAGTGGAAGTCCGGACCGGCCTTAGCCCCACAGAACGGACAGTGTTCGCCGGGAAATCTTCTTGGCCCTTCCGGTTCCTGGCTTTGCTCCGATGACCGAGACCGGTCACCGTATCCGAGCGCCTTGGCAATCGGATCGTCTTCCTCGCCATCGGTGGTGACATCGAATGTACTCATGCGGTTACGGCTGGTTGCGTTTATAAAATTATACACAACACCCACTATGGCTATAACCACGAACACGAGTCCATAAAGGGCAAATATTTGCGGCGCTCCCATCGACAAAGCCCCGATGGTCCAGATAACCCCAAATACAGCAACGACGATGCCGGCAACCCCACCGATCAAGGAGGGTCCACGGCCTGGTTTCACACTGTACATTGATTTACCCCTTTGTATTACATGTAAGTTTTAACTACCCCGCCTCGGCGTTGATAGGAAAACCTTGCTCCTTATAGAAAGAATATAACATGAGGCTGAGGGGGCTACAACTGTCTTCATGGTCAAAGTTAAAACGCTTTTGCGTGCAAAATACAAAACAACTGTCCTTGTCGTTTTCTTCATGGGCTACCGAAAAGACCACGAAGACGGGCGTGGGGGGTAATCAGGGTGGGGGTGCTGTATAATAGAAGGGCATTGCCTGGCGTTGTAGTCAGACAAATGGACCTGGGGAATGTCGGTTTAAGGAGAAACCATGCCCTCGAAAATGACAAGGATAATGTTTTTGTGGATAGCTGCGTCGATGGCTTACGGACAGGATCCGAACCCAGCTTCCGAATCGCGCATCAAGGCGGAGGATTTCGCCATCCTGCCCTGGGGGCGGACGCCCGCGGAAAAGCCGGTTTTGGAGGAGATCTACAATTGCGGTTTCAACCTGGCCGGCTTCGTGGCTCCCGAGGGACTCGACGCAGTGGCGGCCGCGGGTCTGCAATGTATCGTGTCCGATCCGTCCACACGGTCAACGAACGCGGCCACGACGGATGAGGAGGTCAACCGTAGGGTGACGGCTCTGGTGGATCGAATCGGGAAACATCCGGCCGTCTTCGGATATTATCTGCAGGATGAGCCGAGCGCGAAGGAGTATCCGCATTTGGCCCGCTTGACGGAGATGTTTCGCAAGGCGGCCCCCGAAGCCCGGTCTTACATCAATTTGTATCCGAACACGGTTTCGGTTGATCGCATGGGCGTGCCCACGTATGAGGAATACGTGGAGTCATTCGTGCAAACGGTCAAGCCGCCATTTATCAGTTATGATCATTATGCCTTATTGCAGGATGGCTCCGTGGGCAAGAGTTATTTTCAGAACCTCGAAATCATTCGAGCCGCCGCCCTGCGCCACAACCTGCCGTTCTGGAATATCGTTTTATCCACCGCCCATTTTCATCTGGCCGAACCCACGGAAGCGGGCTTGCGTTTTCAGGTATACACCACGCTGGCCTACGGCGGCCGGGGGATCAGTTATTTCAAATATTTCTCGCCCAGCTTGGGGAACTATCGCCTTGGTCCGATCGACCAGTTCGGTGACAAGACCCCTACGTGGTATATGATGCGGCGAGTGAATCTCCAGATTCATAAGCTGGCTCCCTCTTATATCAAACTCAAAAGCGTGAACGTTTTTCATCATCCGGAGATTCCCGAGGGATGCACGGGGTTGGCCACCAGTCGTTTTCTGGATGATATCGGCAGCGGCAAATTCGTTATCGGCGAGTTCGAGGGGCCGGACGGCGTACCGCACGTGTTGGTCGTCAATAAAAGCCTGACCAGGTCATCGAACTTGAAAGTCAAGTTCAAATCCAACGGAACGATCATGCAGGTGGACGCCTACTCGGGAGTCACCCACCGCTGGGGCAATGAAGCTGACTGGCTCGCGCCGGGGCAGGGTATGCTGCTGCTCTTGCAGCAATAATCGAGGTGCCGGGAACCTTTCGTCTGCCGCCTGGCTGAATTATTTCGAGGTCAGCATTTGGTATTTGCCCGCGAAATAATGCCGGGCCTCGTCCGGCAGGCGGGTATTACCCATCGCATTGTAGTAAAGCTCGACGGCCTCGCTGGTCATGCCGTTTTCCTCGTACATTTGTCCGAGAAGCTGAAAGCCGTCAACGTAATCGGGATGTTGCTCGATCAATTTGCGCAGCGTCTGGAGAGCGGCGTTGATGTCGCCCTTTTGCCGTAGATAAAAAGCCAGGGTATAGGCGTATTTCGGTTCTGCAGGACGCAGATCAGCGGCCTTACGGCACCATTCGATGGCTTCATCAATATGGTTCTCGCCAAGTATGACCGCCAGATTATAGGCGGCGGCGGGAGAGTTGGGTTCGGCCTTTAGGGCGGCGCGCAGGGCGGTCTCCGCCTCTGAAAAACGTTTCTGCTCGGCCAATAGCAGGCCGAGATTGAAATGAGCGGCGGCGTTGTTCGGCTCGACCTGGAGGGCTTGACGGAGAGATTGCTCAGCCCGCTCATTCTGCCCGAGCATGTTGTATATGATGGATGAGTTTACCAGAGGGGCAAGTAAGTCCGGTCGCAATCGAATCGCCGTTTCAAAAGACTCAATCGCACGGGGATATTCGTGCCGTTGCATGTAGAAATTGCCCAGATTGTAATGGGAAGCAGCATCGTCGGGGCGGGCCTGCATGGAAGCTTTCAGTTCCTCGACGGCCTGGGCCAGCCGGGCACGAAACTCGCCGGTCAGCATCACCGGATCGACTGGGGCCAGGGCGGCGGCGGCCCGAATCCGGACCAGGCGATAGTCATCGCCGGTCAGTTCGATCAAGGCTGCCAGGCTTGCCGGGTCGAGCCGATCGCCCAGGGCTTCGGCCACACTGGCCCGGATCAACGGAGAGCTGTCCTTTGCGGCCGCCAATAGTACTGGCCATTTGCTTTCATCCTCGCATAGACGCAGCAGCCGAACCAGGGAATTGGCGTAAACCTCCTCGCGGTCGGGGCTGGTGATGGCCGTCAGTATCTCCGAAAGAGCGGTCCAGTCTGCTTTGCGAGCGGCATCAAGCAGGGTGGCACGTTGCAGCACGGGCTTCTGATAATCCTCTTTATGCCAGGCACGTACCAGTTCGTCGGCCCATTCGGGCGTCTTGTCCGCATGGCAAAGGTTGCAGGCATTGGGCGATTTGAAGGCAATGGTCGCCGCCGGGGTGGGTGGAAGCATGGAATGATCGCTGCGCCGCATGCGGGCGAATTCGGTCATGGGCATGTGGCAGGCAATGCAACGGCTACCTTCGGTATGTGCCGGATGACGGGAATGAGCCTCGACGGTTTCCACTCGTTCGGCATGGCAGGGGAGGCAGGCCTCGTTCGCCCGCTCACCATGAAAACGGTATCGGCCGCTGGAGGTATGACAGTGCATGCAGTCGAGGCGGCCGGACTTGACGCACGGACTCATGCGCCAGAGCGTGAATGTATAGTTTTCGCCGAGATCCCGTCCGTCGGGATAGAAATCGGGGTGTTCGAGGGTGACCAGATCGCAATGATCGAAAAATCTGTCGCCCGGCATAAACGAAGTGGTGATAGGCGCGGCCTTGGCGTGGCAGGGGGCGCACAAATCGTTAATCTGTTCAACAGTGAAAGTCTTCGTACTGATGATTTTCAAATCAGACGGGGGCGGCTGGTTTGCCGCCGCGGCCTCGCGAAAGGTGCGATCATGTTCGCCGCCGGGACCGTGACAGGTCTCGCAATTGATGCCCGGCTCGGCCCAGATGGTGTGGTATGTGTCGCGCTTCAGGTCATAGTTGGTGGAAAGCTGGCTGACATGGCAACTGAAACATGATGTATTGAACGTGTATTGCGGGTGCGTCCAGTGCAGGGCCTCATCGAGACGATCGGGAAAGTGGCGGACCGCGCTGCCGGCCGTGTCGATCCATTCCCGCCGGCGGGTATCGAAGGCCACGGGCAGGGTTTGCAGCTTGCCCCGCTCCAGAAGGGTCAGAAAATAATAGATGTTTTTTCCGCCTAAAACATGGACGATGGGGTAATTTTTTTCACCTTGCGGGCCGCGCTCAATGACCTGTCCCGGCTCGTCCTCGATTTCCGCCCGGTAGCGGTAGTCCCCAATGGTTATTTCTTCGGATTGCGGATCGAGATTGGCTTTGGCGAATTCGGGGGTATACGGCTGCATGGCCAGCCCGTGAAACGACGGGGCCCAGAGTTCGTAGAATTTCTCATGGCAATCGCGACAGCCGGCCGAGCCGACGAATTCCGCGTGTTCCGGCTTGGTGGTTCCCAGCTGGCTTGCGACGGGGGCGGTTGTGGTTACGGCATCAAGCCGGTTCATCTTCCAGTTGCCTTGATAAATATAAACGATTAACAGCAGAACGACGGCGACGATCATTAACCAGACCAAGGTACGCTTAGACGACTTGGGTTCCCTTGCTGGTCCGCCTTGGCGGACGGGCTGGTTGATGGAGATGTACTCTTTTTTATGTTTATTGTTATTCATGGAGAAGTTGTTTTTACCTGCTTTTCGTTATCCTTTCAAACTCCGCCAGGGCCTCTTCGCGGGTACTGAGCTGCTTGTTTAACTGGGCATCATAGAGTTGATCGAGGATCCGTTTGAATTCCGGGCCGGGTTGCAGGCCTCGTTCGATCAGGTCTTCGCCGGTGATCAGCGGTGGGGGGGCAATTTCGTCCGGCAGAATCTCCGCACGCCGGTGCCGAGCGGCCAGGTTCGCATCCGCGGGTAGACCCTTCGCCTTGACGATGGCTGCGTGTAAGTCAAGCAAATCAGCCGACCGCGGATGCGCCAGCAGTTTCTTAAACGTGGCCAAATCCATGCTCGCGACTCGATCAATCCGCGAATAATTGCCGACCAGCCAGGCGAGATCGCTAATCTGGTGATTACTGCAACGGAGATCTCGACCGACACGACGGGCCTCGGCGGGGGTGTTTTCCTGGAGCAGGGCGGCCATGGTCAGAACGAAGTCGGCCTGTTCTGGAAGCCCCCTGATGGCATCGGCGGCCAGTTGGATTGATGCATCATTTTTCTTTTCGCTCGGCCACAGATAGGACAGAAGTCCCAAATCCCTCAATAGATCGAGCGATCCGGCCCGTGAGGGATGGTTGAACATTTTTTCCAGCTCCTCGCGGATGCGTTCGGGGCTGATCGTGGTAATTTGCGCGGCATGGCGTCGGATGGCCTGGGCGGTGGTCGGTTCGATGACGAAGCCGAAGCGCCCGGCGAAACGCACCGCCCGAAGCAGACGCAAATGATCCTCTTCAAACCGCTGGTCGGCATCGCCGATGGCTCGAATGATACCGGCCTCCAGATCGTCACGGCCACCGACATAATCGATCACCTTTTGCTCGAGGGGGTCATAGAAAAGCCCGTTGATGGTGAAATCACGACGTTGGGCGTCGTGTTCGGCGGTTGTGAAAACAATCTGTTCCGGGTGCCGCCCGTCCTGATAATCGAGGTCCGTACGAAAGGTGGCCGTCTCGATCCAGAAGCGGCCCTGACAGACCATGACCACCCCGAATTTGGCCCCAACCTGCCGGGTATGGCTGAAAATTCGGACAATCTCTGCTGGTGGGGCGGAGGTAGCCACATCAAAGTCTTCCGGCTCGCGTTCCAGCAGCATGTCACGCACGCATCCACCGGCCCAGTAGGCCTCGAATCCGTGTTGACGCAGGCGACGTACGACGTTCTCGGCGGCCTGCCGGATGTTCAAGGTTCGGTGCATACGTCCTCCCTGTCGGCCGCCGGTTTGAGGGTCATGAAACGCAGTGTCATGGTACCCACGTCCCGGCGGCGGTATTCGCACAGGGGCGCAAGATCGGGCAGTTCCGTCGGCCGAAATGCGTGGCGAACAACGATGAGGGCGTCCGGGCCGATAGTCGGTTCATTGGGCAAACGATCCAGCAAGGTTCGCATTTCGGCGCCGGGTTTGGGGCCGGCCAGCAGGCGATAGGGGGGGTCAATGAAGATCAAGCCATACCTGTCGACGCCGCTCTGCTCCGGCGGGGATGGAAAAAGGCTGGTTTCCGCCGGCCCCTCGATCACCCGGGCCGTGTCGATAATTTTGAGATCGTCGAGGTTCTTGCGGATAAGGGCGGCGGTAGGGCGGTGTTGCTCCACGAAAAGACAATAGCTGGCCCCGCGGGATAAGGCTTCCAGCCCGAGGGCCCCACTACCGGCAAACAAGTCCAGCACCGCCAGCGGTGGCAGACGCCCAGGCTCGGCCAGATAGTGCCCCAGTATGTCGAATAAAACGGTCTTGGCCCGATCAAGAATCGGGCGCGTATTTTTACCCGCCGGGGCCGCGATGATTCGTCCACGATATTGACCGGCAATGATACGCATCGCTAAAAGTATACCGCGAGACGGTCTTTTTGCCTCTCGGTGTAGTGTTCTATAATTTTCAGTGTTTTATTTTTCCCGATAGGGCGAGGGAACGATGCCTGGCGATACGGTGAGATATATCCCGGATCCCAGCCAGAGAAAAAACAAGAAATATCCCCAAAAGGGGGGTCAAATTCCGGGCCAAAGGTTCGACCACGGCGGCCATCCCCCAAAGACTGAAACACAGCACGGCGGCTAGAATCGCCGCCCATCGCCGCTCCGGGCAGCTCCACGCCACGATGAAACCCCACAGAGCGGGAACCAACCAGAGCAACTGGAGAAAAAATACCATCTGATTCAGGCGATCATCCGAGGATAAGTAGAGAGTTCGCCAGGTCCTTTGCAAAACCCAGCCTATGACGTTGGAGGGGGATTCCCGAGCCTGGTCTCGAAGAAAAAGAAATGGATGAGGGCTGCTGGTCTTGTTTGAGCGGGCCGCCTTGGCGATGGCCGATCCGTCCGCGTTATCGATGGCGTTCCAGAAATCAATGGTCATGGCCGTTTCGGATTTAACGCGATCGGCGGTGGAAAGCAGGGAGCGGGCGGGGTGGATCAGAAGAGCGTATCCAAGCAATATGACCATGACGCCGATCAGGTTTCGACGCGTTCGGGGCTGATGTAAGCATACACCCGTGGTTATTATGAGTAAGAGGAAAAGGCCGACAAAGTTAATAAGGGTCATCAAGGCCAGGCTAATGCCGAGAAAGAAAGCTTCGAGAAAATCTTGGCTGGTTTCCCAACGGAGAAGAAGTAAGCAGAGCATGGGAACCAGAAAAATGAATAAGGCCAACGGCCCCGTATCGGTAATAAACCATGCAAAGCTGGGATAAACAACATACAAGAAACCGGCCACCAGGGCCCAGACCGATCCCAGCCATCGGCGGGTGACGAAATAAACCGGTACGGCGGACAGCAGGGCGATCAACACGCAAACGACGTATTCCACGCGCAGGCCGGGAGTTGCGCCAGGCGAGGAATTAAGAAAAAAGCGCAAAAGGGTATCGAGATAGAATCGATTCGCAATGAGGCTTGATTGCGGCTGAGGGAGGACCGTCTGAACCAGAATATGGGATTTCAGCCAGCCTATGACCATTTGCGCCAAACCGGCCACGATCAGGATCAGGCTTAGGTGTATACCGGCGGAATGGAAGATATGCGCGGCGGATGTATCGACCCTCGGCCGGTCGGAATCATCTTTTTTTTCCCGTCTGGTCTGTTTCATGAGGTACGGAGCACCTTGCGCGGGCTTACGAGACGGGGATCATCCTTCCTGGATTTCCTGGCTCTTGTTCTTTACCAGGGCATCGACCTTTTCCTCGTATTGATTGGTTAGCTTCTGGATGTTTTCCTTACATTTATCCGCTTCGTCCTCCGACATCAACTTGTCTTTCTCCTCGGTCTCGGCCTTGCGATTGGCGTCTCGGCGGATGTTGCGGATAGCAACTTTCTGGGTTTCACCGAGTTTGCGGACCTGAATCAGCAATTGCTGACGACGCTCCCCGGATAAGGGGGGGACGGGGAGGCGAATCACCTTTCCGTCGCTTAGGGGGGTGATGCCCAAATCGGAACTCTGGATGGCCCGTTCGATATCCTTCAGGGTGCCCGGATCATAGGGTTTGATCATCAACAGGTTGCTTTCCGGCACGGAGATACTGGCCAGTTCGCGGATTCCCATGGTTGATCCGTAGGAGGGGACTTCAACCTTGAGGTGTTCCACCAGTCCGGGAGAGGCCCTTCCGGTTCGGATGGTACGCATTTCCTGGACCAGAAAGGCGACCGCCTTCTCCATCAGTTCCTCGCATTCCATTTCGATTTCATCGGCCGACATTTGGTCACTCCCTTTAATAAACAGGCGGTTATTGTAAACCAGCCTGCGTTTCCGGGCAACCAGTCCACACCTCCTGAGGATTCGATGGGAAACCTCTCCGGATACCGTATTTTTGCCGCTTCAATAGAATTCGTGAGCCTGTCTTGGCCTTGACATCTGCCACGCGGGTCGGTTCTGATTTTTCCCCCTCAATAAAAAAGTAGTTGGTAATATCTATGGTTCGAGACCAATATATTACGATAATATATTATAACATTATAATGTAATATAGTCATATTTGTAGACAGGTTGATTGATCCATAAGTGGCTAATCGAATCGAGTAATGTTACCAAGGAGGTTGGCGATGTCCACGAAAAAGGCTGGAAGAAAAATAATTGTACGTAGCTCCAAGGGAACCCGACGCCGAATCACTGTGGCCGAGTTGCGTTTGCACGTGGGTTTCCATGGCCGATTGGGGACGGAAAAAGATGACTTTTATTGGGTTTTGACGGAAAGAAAGCCGCGGCCGGCCGATTGTCCGCCGGAACAATTCCCGCGTTCGCAAGATCAAGCTTATCTCATGCGACGTTTTTTCCGAACGCTTAAACCCGTTTCCGCAAGCCGTCTGCTGGCGGCCGTATCCCATCCGCAACGAATCGCCATTCTCAAAATATTGCTTTGCGGACCGGCTTGCTATCGCCTGCTAACTAAGACCACAGGCCTGAAAGCCGGACCACTCTATCATCATCTTGGCGAATTGCGGTCCGCCGGATTGGTCGGGCCGAAAACCCGCGATATTTATTCGATTACCCGTAAAGGTAAGCGGGCGATGTTGCTTATCCTGGCGTTGACACGTTTGACATGAATCGGCCGTCACATAAAGACAGTGATCTGGCAAGCGAGTTTATGAGTAGGATATTCAACGTCCGATAATGTATCTTATGTTGCGTTCGATACCGGAGCCGCAAAAACCGGGGATTTATCACCGATCTTGAACTGTCCTAGCAACAACTGCTGTGCATGCGCGAGACCATATCGGGCTTTGGCGAAAATGATTCCAAGGAAAGGCCAAGTCTCCGGACCATTTGTTGGTCCTCGTGCGGATCCCGACCACAAGTGGTCAGATAATTGCCAATAAGAAAACTACTTGCGCCGGCGGCAAAGATTTCATCCTGACGATCACCGAGGCATAATTCTCGCCCGCCGGCGACCTTGATGTCTTGGCGTGGGCAGATGAATCTAAAAAGGGCGATGATTTTAAGTCCCTCGGCCGCCTTGATAGGCCCCAAAGATCCCAAGGGCGTACCGGCAATGGGAATAAGCAGATTGATGGGGATCACCTCAACGTCCAATTCGCGGAGTTCGAAGGCCAGATCCAACCGATCCGACCAGGTTTCCCCCATGCCAAAAAGGCCGCCGCTGCAGAGGCTGATGCCGGCCGCTTTAAGGTTATGTAAGCTCTCTAATCGATCGTCGTAGGTATGGGTGGTAATGATCCGGGGGAAGAAACGTCGCGAAGTTTGCAGGTTAAGGTTGTAACGTTGAACGCCCCAGGAAGCCAGGCGCCGGGCCTGCGCCAGGTTGACTGTACCCAGACAGGCACAGACGCGTAGTTTGCCGGCAGTTCTGAGGCGATGGATCAACGGTCCCCAATAGGCGATTTCCTCGTCATTGGGTCCGTACCCGCTGGTGACGATTCCGAAACAAACCGCTCCGTTGGCCGCCGCATTCTGGGCGGCGGAGTAGACGGTCTCAAAGTCAAGCTGTTTTGATTCGGTGACATGGGTGACGTAATGGGCGGATTGGCTGCAAAAGGCACAATCCTCGGGGCAGGCGCCGACCTTGGCGGCCGCAATACTGCAACAACTGACTTGGCGGCCGAAGTATTGTTCCCGGATGCGGCGAGCGCCGTCCATCAGCGAGGCGAGGCTTGACTCCCCTATCTGTGCCAGAGCATCCGCCTGGTCTCGTGACAAATCCTCACCGGCCAAAACTTGTTTGGTCAGCGTCTCAATCAGCGCGTTGTCGTTCATAGATATCTCAAATCGCGAGGTGATCTCACCGTCATTGCAGGTTGGAACGTTTGGCCGGCTTAAAGGCGACGACGAGGCCCCCGATGATGAAACCCGCTCCGATCAACCAGGTTATCGCCGAACCTTCGGAGGTGATCGGTTTAACGTCAATTTCCTTGACGACTTGCTGGGCCAACAGAGCCTGGGCCCCGACCAGCCAAATCATCGAGTTTATTATCCAAATACGCACGTCGTTCGTTCCTATGGGGTATCAAAAACCAATCATTATTATAAAACCCTTTCGGCCGCGGTAAAGTCTGCTTCGGGCGGGTGGATAATCCGGCGGAAAATTTGGCGGGAGACCGCTACAGTGTTCCAACGGAGGGAACGCTGCCGACAATTCCGGCGATAATCCTCCAGACGTACCGAAAAGAACGCATAAGGTCTTTCGCGGAAATAATGGGGACGTACGGCGGGCCAGCGGTCCGGCGGACCTTCCAGCAGGTAGGCGAAGATAAAGCGACTATCGAACTGGGCCCCGAAAACCTGACTCCATTCCGCCATGGCGTCGAGGTCGTCCTGGCCGACCCAGTTTTCCCAATAATGTTTCTGGCCGCGGGCATTGATATACGGAAACCGCCGGCCTTTAACGTCCACGATCCAATGCCGGCCCGAACGGGGATAAACGAGAAAATCGAAGGATTTGATCCTCGCCCCGGCAAAGATGGCCCGACGGCGTTCGTCAACGGGTACGTAGGGTACCCCCCTACTGCGGAGATAATCCTGAAAAGCGGCCTCGTAATGTACGTGCTCTTTGCACATGGGATAGAGAATAAATCAAAAAAAGGTTTAGGCCAAGGGGGCAGACAGAAAATCAGCCAGAGAAACGGTACTCTGTCGGCCCGTAGCCAGGTCTTTTATCACAACATGCCCGCCCTGCCGGAATTCGGAGCCGAGGATTACCGCCCGTCGGGCCCCGACGGCATCGGCCTGCTTGAGCTGTTTACCCAAGGCTTGACGGCGATAACTGAAATCCGCACCGATTCCTTTTTCCCGAAGTTTGCTGACCAATTCCAATACGTTGGGTAAGAGTTCTGGATCCGCGTCAACGATGAAGAAATCGATTTTCTTTGTCACACCGGCCGCGGGGTCGAGTCGGCCTAAATCCTGTAGCAGATCCAGAATGACCACGTCACTGGTGCCAAAACCGATGCCGGACATGGCCGGTCCCCCCAAGGTCTTCAGGAGGTCATCGTATCGTCCCCCACCGCAGATCGCGCGGCGTAACCCCCCCCTGCCGAAGCCCTCGAAAACCACGCCGGTATAGTAAGCCAAGCCGCGAACGACGCTCATATCAAAGGTACAATAGTCGGCTACCCCCATGATCGCCAGTAAATTAAATATATGGTTTAGTTTTGCCATCTCAGCTTCTGCGGTTTCGTTCCCCTGGGCGAGTTCGGCGAGCGATTGCATCCCGGACTGACCCTGGGCTTGGCCAAGCGTCAGAAGCATGTTTTTTTCGCGATCATCCCGACAAATTTTCGCCAGTTCGGCCTGAAAAACCTCGTCGGGCAATTTGTCCCGTTTGTCCAGGACCACAAAAATACCCGCATGGCGAGTGGTTTCGATATCCCAAGCTTTCAGTAAGGCGGATAGCAGCGAACGGGAATTAATCTTCATAACCATGTCGGCCGGCCTTAATCCGACCTCACGGAAAAAATCGAGGGCCACGAAAATACACTCGGCGTCGGCCAGCACATCGTCGATCCCCACGATGTCGATATTCCATTGGAAGAATTCACGCTGCCGGCCGCGCTGGGGACGTTCCGCCCGGCACAGTCGAGGCATGCTGAACCATTTAATGGGACGCGGCAAAGCGGCGGCCCGGGCGTTAATCATCCGGGCCAGGGTCGGGGTCATTTCCGGCCGAATGGCCAGTTCTCGATCGCCCCGATCGGTAAAATGAAACAATTCTGAAACAATTCCCTCCCCACTCTTGGCCTTATAGAGATCAAGGTATTCAAAGATCGGCCCGTCGTATTCCTCGAAACCATTGCGTAAGGAGACCCGCCGCCAGGCCGCCATGACCCAGTTGCGCAGGGCCATCTCGGTGGGGTAGAAATCGCGCATGCCTTTGACGGTGGAAAATTTCATGGTTGCTCAAGCCGACTTCAACAGCCTTGGCGGATTCGTTACTTTCCGAGTGGCCACGCGGGTCAGGCCTTTTTTCGGGGCTGTCCCGGACGCGGTTTTTCGTCGCAAGGCCGCTTTTCGTTTACGCTGTTTGGCCAGATATTGCCTGGCGTACTCGGCGACTTGCTCGGCCTCCACGAACAGATGATCATAATCGTATTCGTCGCCGTGGTAGTCGCACCCACGAGTGGAATAGGCCCGACAGATAGCCGGCCGGCTTTCGTAAATCGCACATCGATTATCCGGCCGAAGGGCCTTGCAGGGGCGGTTGATCTGTACATACCAGTCTCCGTCCTCCACGAAGATGATGCAATCCTCATGCAGCAAATACCATCGCAAATCGTCGAAGTCTCGCCGATTACGCGGTTTATCGATCTCGAAAGCGAAATAACGGCAGCAGAGGGCGGCACATTGTTCGCAGAGGTTTTTCATGTTTTTCGGCATGGCTATTTTCACGAGAGTTCCTTTCCTGAAAATCCACGGTAAAAGGATGATTTTAAGTCCCGTTATCCGCAATGGCAACCGGCCGGCCGGAGTGGGGTTGGTTGGGGGCTTAAAAAAAACCGTTTCCGGGGGGGAAAATGCATATTGCGGGCGATGAGCACGCCTTTTATAATGAAAAGGGATAAGTCCATTTGAAAAGGAGGGTTTGGTCTTCGCCTCGACACCATCCATAGCGTATGTCGATCCCCTGGTATCAGGGCTGAATTGCCATGTGCTGGTCCTGAACAGGAATTATATGGCTGTTCGCGTAGCCAGCGCGAAGCGTGCTTTTTCCCTGCTTTACCGTAACCTCGCCGAAGTTATCCACATCGAGGACGACCAATATCTTTCCTATGATTTCGACAGTTGGCGACAGGTCAGCGAACATAAGCACCGCTTTGAGCCGCACAAGTTTGACTGGGTGCGCACGGTGCATTTCAGCATGGCCGTCCCGCGGATCATCCGATTGATCGGCTACGATCGGCTACCCCGCAAGGAGGTTAAATTTAACCGGCGGAACATTTTCGCCCGGGACGGTAACCACTGCCAGTATTGCGGCCGCAAGTTCTCCACCAGCGAATTGAGCCTTGACCATGTGGTCCCGAAGAGCCAGGGCGGGCGGACGATCTGGACCAACATCGTCTGCTGTTGCCTGGAGTGCAACGTGAAAAAGGGCGGCCGCACCCCCGAACAGGCCACTATGCAACTTATTAAAAAACCGACCAAACCCAAGCGAAGCCCAACCATCAATCTCCAGCTTTCCTCCGAGCGTTATCGTTCATGGAAGCAATTCCTCGACCACGCTTACTGGAGTGTGGAGCTGAAATAACGAACCATTTCGTCGCTATACGAGTGTCGGATAGATTTGAATTTGCGAACGGGCATATTGATTTCGACTTGACCCGCTTAGGGCACAATCTTTACAATATACTTATGGACTATTTGCAGTACATCACCATTGAACCTGCCAAACGGGGAGGCAAACCCTGTATCCGGGGTCTGCGCATTACAGTGTACGATATTTTGGAGTATTTGGCTTCCGGTATGACTCCGGAACAGATCACAAGCGATTTCCCAGATCTTACCCTTGACGATATTCGGGCCTGTCTGGCGTTTGCCGCGGATCGGGAACGGCGCCTGGTGAGTTTGCCCAATTGAAGCTGCTATTGGATGAAAACCTGTCCCCTTTCGACTGTGTCCATTGGTCGCTTCATTATTTCCCGGCGTAGCGCATGTCCGGGACTTCAATCTTCAACACGCGGACAATCAGACTATCTGGATTTTCGCCAAAGAGCACGGATATATGATTGTTTCTAAAGACGAGGATTTCCATCAGCGAAGTTTTATATATGGGCATCCTCCCAAAGTGGTTTGGCTTCGTGCAGGGAATCGCTCAACCAAGCAAAGAGACGACATAAAAAAATCATGCCCGGTATTTGACAGAATTTGAGGCCGATCCGGAAGCATCTTTTCTGGTTGTTTCATAAAATTTGGTCATAAGAATCTTTCATGGTCATACTTTCACGCAAAGCGACAAACAATGCACTTCTCCCCGCGTCGGTTCCGTCGCGGCGATGGCTCCAGAAACGCCGGTCACAGATGCTGCACAGGCCGGCCGTCTCGATGTTATCTGCTTTCAGGCCGGTGTCGATAAGCTGTCTTTGGTTGGCGGTCCACAAATCAAAAAGCAATTTTCCGTTTCGTTCCATAAAAAAGGCATCCGCCTGATTCAGGGTAGTCCGGGCGATTCGTCGAACTTCATGGCCGACCTCATAGCAGCAAGGCCCTGCCGAGGGAGCAATGGCCGCCCGCAATCGTTCCGGCCGGCTGCCAAATTCCGCGATCATGCGCCGGACAAGATGCGCGGTAATCCCCCCCACCGTACCGAGCCAACTGGCATGGACCGCCCCTACCGCCGGTCGATCGGGATCATAAACGCAGATCAGCGGACAGTCGGCCGACATCAGAATCATCGACACGCCGGGCCGATCCGTCATCAGGCCGTCCACGTAAGGCAAAGCGGAATCCCGACCATCACGTCCACGGCCGATATCCTCATCTTCGATTCGCAGGATCAGGAAATTATGTACCTGGGCCGGAGAAGTCAATCGGTCAAAGGATGTGCCAAGTATCTTGCAAACTCTTTGCCGAGCATCGACGGCCTTTTCCTTGTGTGGTCCACGATGCGGTGCGTAATTTTGCGGGCAGGTCGTAAAGGCATGAACGAGACCCGCTTCTCGATCAAGATTTTCAAAACGCAACAGGGTCAGGTCATCATACGTTACTTCAATCATGTGATCGCTCTATCCCCTCTCTCCTTGTCTCCCCATCGCCCCCTCATTTCTTTCGTCATTACGCTCCGATTTTAAGAAGAATCTTCACATAGCCCGCTTCCGCGGCCATGGCCATCGCCTCGACCCCCCTATCCAAAGGCAATTGACGGTTGATCATGGATTCAACATCGATCTCCCGGCGGGCCAGGGCGTTAATCGCCTCGGCGAACGGGCCGCAACGACTGCCGATCAGATTGATCTCGTTGACCACGAGCGGAGAGAGGTTGAGCGGCATGGCGCCGGCATGCGTGCTTTTCAACACCAGAGTACCCCGCGGCCGCACCAGCTTCAGAGCCAGCTCAAAGCCCTCCGGCGATCCGCTGCAATCCACCACGACGTCATGCTCGGCTCGCGGAATGAGTTCGGAGATATGCCGGGTCTGGATGCCCTTTTTTTCGCAGAAGTCCAGGGTGAGTTGGTTTCGCCCGACGACTTCCAGCTTGCATCCGGTGGTCTTGAGTACCTGGGCCACCAGAAGACCCAGACGCCCGGACCCGACCACAACGGCCCGTTGACGTTTCTCGATGGGGCATTGTTTGATGACTTGAAAAGCGGCGGCCAGCGGCTCGATAAACACCGCCTGCTCGTCGCCGACCGTCTCCGGCACTTCGTGCAGATTCCGCTCCGGGACGGCTACCAGATCGGCGAAAACGCCGTCGCGGCCGTCAATGCCCAATACGGTTCGGTGCTGGCAGTGGTTGGCCAACCCCTGCTGGCACATTCGGCATTTGCCGCACACGCAATTGATCTCGGCCACCACCCGTTTATTTTTCCAGGTCCGCGGCCCCTTGACCACCGTGCCGACGAATTCATGGCCGAGAACCCCGGTAAAATTCATGTAACCGCGGGTGATTTCCAGGTCGGTCGCGCAGATGCCGGCCAGCTTGACCGCGATCAGAACCTCCCCTGCTCCCGGCTGGGGATCAGCGTATTGGTTTGTGTATTGTAGCTTCTTGTTAAAAACCAACGCCTTCATTGGCGATCAGGCTCCATTTCGGCGCAATGAACAGCTCCGAACCGTAACGCTATCCGCTCTCGTCGAGGACGGAGAGAGGGAGGGAGGGATGGAGGGATGGAGAGAAAAGCAATCCTGGGGCAAACATTCCGCATACCCAAGGCAATCTCGCCAATGCGGGGCTGTCTCTCTGTCCCTCTTTCGCTCCGTCGCTTTTTCCCTCCTCTATTGCAGTATCGGCCATTGCCGCCCTATCGTCAATGCGGGGCGACTGGATTACACCCCGCCAGCCCGCTATATTGCTCGGCATGAATCGAATTGATCAGGCCATGAAGGAATTGTCCGCCCGTGGGAAAAAGGGCTTACTCCCCTACCTGACCGCCGGTCTTGGTGGCTTGGAGACGACCGAACGCATTCTCCAAGGGCTGGCCGAGGTTGGAGTGACGGCCGTCGAACTCGGCTTCCCCTACTCGGATCCCATCGCCGACGGACCTACGATCCAATCTTCCTTTACGCGCGTT
>CAYNYK010000020.1:0-21660 GCA_964401335.1 uncultured Planctomycetales bacterium | reverse complement strand
ATGGTGGCCCGCTTTCGTCGGAGCAACCAGCTCCCCCTGCTGGCTATGTTGTCCTATTCCATTGTTTACCGCGTCGGGGTGGAAAGCTTCCTCAAGCAGGCGGCCACGGCCGGTATCGACGGGCTGATTATTCCCGATCTGTCACTTGAGGAAGCCCCCCAAGTGGCCCGTCAGGTGAGCGAGGCGGGGCTTGTTCTGCCGATGCTGGTTTCTCCCGCCTCGACCCCCGAACGGCGACAGAAAATCGCCGCCCTTTCCACCGGGTTTGTTTACTACATGTCCGTCACCGGTATCACCGGGGAGCGTAACCAGCTTCCGCCGGAACTGGTCAGCAACGTCCACCAACTCCGCCAGGCCACCGGACGCCCGGTTATCGTCGGTTTCGGAATCAGCACGGCCGAGCACGTCCGCCGGGTCTGCACGGAAGCCGATGGAGCGATCATCGGCAGCGCCCTGGTCCGCCGGATCATGGAAACCCAGGACGCCGGCGGCGACACCGAGGCCATCGTCAAAGTTGCCACCGAAGCGGTCAAGGAATGGATGACCGGGCTACCCGCCTGATAAATCAGGCGGCGGTATAACCGTTTTATGGCCACATTCAACGTGAGGTGCAGACATGTTTCGCATCGTAATCCTGGTACTAGTTTTATTCCCTACGAATGTAGCGTTGCTTAATATCGCCACGGCACAATCCCCGCCGGAATATCTGGTCGGCGCGTATTACTTTGCCGGCTGGTGGCGGGAGCAGCCTAATAAATGGACTACCGCGGGCCACGATTGGCGTGTGGACTGGCCGGGTCGGGTACCGCTTTTAGGCGAGTATAACGATCAGGAAACCATGGATCGTGAAATTGTCGCGGCCGCGGACCACGGGATTAATTTCTTCCAGATCCTCTGGTATCCGCAATACAACAAGGAACACCCTGATCCGGACGTTGAACGGGTCAATGTGGCCGTCCGCCGATTCATGGCTTCCAGAAATAACCCACGTCTTAAATTTACCATCGAATACGTGAACCATCCACCCTTCGACCTGCCTTCCGACACGGATTGGGAAGCCGCCTGCCGGGAATGGTGCACCGCTATGAAGCATCCGAGTTATCTGCGAATCGACGGACGGCCGGTATTCAAAATACACGGTCTGGAGCTTTTCCGGCAGCAAGCGGGGAAAAGCATCGAGCGGGTTAATGCGCGGCTACAGATTTTACGGCGAATTGTCCAGGAAGCCGGTCTGGAGAATCCATTGATTTCCGGCGGCACGCTCCCTTCTGTAAAAGCGGAGTTCAGCTCAGCGGTTGAGCCCTACGATTTCTTAACAACGTACATGGATATGCCAAACGTACCTTCATCGGATAAACCATATCCTTATGCCATGTTGTTAAAACAAGCGGAGGATGCCTGGAAAAGCTCTCCAGAGCGCAGCCTCAAGATGTATGTGCCCTATGTTCCGGCCGGTTGGGATCCGCGACCTTGGCGCGATCCTCGCCCACCTTTTGAGATGCCGACACGCGAGCAATGGACCGACGCGCTCCGTAAGGTAAAAACGGCACTCGACGTTGAACCCCGCCTGGGTGTTCCAACCAAAGCCGGCGGTCGCCAAAAAATGCTGCTGATTTACGCCTGGAACGAATTCGGTGAAGGAGGTTTCATCGCCCCGAACCGCGGCGAAGGAACGATGAAACTGGAATGTATCCGAGAGGTCTTCGGCGTTGTAAAGAACACGCCCACTTCCGGCAAAAGCAATTGATCGCGGGCCCTGAACCATGAACAGAAACCGATTCACCACAAATACTGACCGCTGATTACTGAATGCTGAATGCTGAATGCTGAATGCTTTCTTACTGTCTCGGATGAAACTTCTGGTGAATCGATTTCAGCCGCGAACTGTCGACGTGGGTGTAGATTTGAGTGGTGGTCACGTCGGCGTGGCCGAGCATTTCCTGTACCACCCGCAGGTCAGCCCCGCCGGCCAACAGGTGGGTGGCGAACGAGTGGCGCAAGGTGTGCGGCGACAATTTGCCGGTTACACCCATGCGACGGGCGTATTTGACCACCATGCGCCAGCAGTTGGTTCGGTCGATCGGTCGTCCGGTTCGCGAAAGAAAGAGACGGTCCGTGGATTTGCCGTTGGCCAGTTTCGGTCGCAAGGCCAGCAGATATTCGCGAATCGCCTCGATGGCCGGAATCCCGACGGGTACCACCCGTTCCTTGTTACCCTTGCCGAAACAGCGCAGATAGCCGAGATCCAGCTTCACGTCCTCCAAGCGTAGGCTCACCAGTTCGCTGACTCGCAGGCCGCAGGCGTAAAAAAGCTCCAGGATCGCCCGGTCGCGAATGCCGAGCGGGTCTTCCTCCTCCGGCTGAGCCAGCAGCTTCTCGACTTCGCGAAGGTTCAGGGTTTTTGGCAGGAACTTCCATTTCTTCGGCGACTCAATCAGGGTAGCGATGTCCCGTTTGATATAACCTTCGTTATACAAGAATCTTAGAAGAAGTTTGATTGTTACCAAGCGTCGAGCGATGGAACTGATGGCCAGTTGTTTTTGCTCGCGTTGCTCGATCAGGAAGGCTTGTACGTCACATGGACCGAGACTTTGTATGGAAATTCGGTGGTCGTTCAGGAATTCCGAAAAGGCTATCAGGTCGGTTCGGTATGCGGATAAGGTATTCCCTGCCAGGCCGCACTCTGACCACACGCGGTTCAAAAACCGTTCGATCCATTCGGACAACGAGGATGAGTCCAGCCGTCGCTCAGACGCCGGACACGAGGGCAAGATCTTTTTCGTTTCGGATTTCGGCCAATCGGATCTGGTGATAGATATTGCAGGATTCATAGTCGCCGACACACAAACGGAAGGCCCCATTGATATTCATCATTGTCAACAGCTCGGCACAGCGCGCATCCCTATGGTCCAGATAGGGACAAACATAGAAGGATTCATCCACCAATGCTACCTCGCTCTCAAAGGTCTTCGAAAATTGACCGCCAAGAGATTATCGGGCGTCGGGTTGATTTGGCTTGAACCTATCTGGATGCCTTACAAAAGGCTTGACCAATCGATATAAACGCACGGATTATAGGACGCATGCGGCAATTGACGCCTGATCGAATGCTGCGTAGGATGGCGGCGGGTTGCTTTGCTCCGGTGACGGATGCGCTCGGTTATACGGATTAAGTGATGGCAACGTTTTGGGGTTCTGGTGCCCCGGTGACCGGAGACCGATCTTGGTTCCCCGATTAATCGAACTGGTGGAAAAATGCGGTGGCCAGCGGATTCTGCTGGTTGGTGACCTGATTCTGGATCGTTATGTTTACGGTGATGCCGAGCGAATCAGCCCGGAGGCGCCGGTAGCGGTCCTACGGAAAAGGCATGATGAACACCGGGTTGGCGGAGCGGGGAACGTGGCCGCCAATCTGTGCGCCCTGAACATCGGGGTGATCTGTTGCGGCGTGGTCGGTGCGGACGACGCCGGTTCGCGGCTGCGGGCCTTATTGCAGTCCCAAGGGGTCGATACGCGAGGCCTGCTTTCCCTTCCCGACCGCCCCACCACGACCAAGACGCGGTTTATCGGCCTGGCGCAGCATCGGCATCGACAGCAATTGATCCGGGTAGACGACGAGACTACCGCCCCGCTGGGCCAGGCGGAAGCCGATCGTCTGGTGAAAATGATTTTGCAGGCTCTTTCGGGCGTGGCCGCCGTCTGCCTGGAGGATTATGACAAGGGCCTGCTTTCCGAGTCGCTCTGCCAGCAGGTAATCGCGAAGACGACGGCTGCGGGTAAGCCGGTTTTGGTGGATCCCGCTCCGCTCTGCGATTACGGCAAGTACCGCGGGGCGACGATCCTGACCCCTAACCGCCTGGAGTTTCTCAAGGTTTGCCCGTGTCCCGATGATTCGGTGGAAACCATTCAGGACCACGCCTTCCAAGTCATTGAGAAATATGACTTGGGCGGGCTGTTGATCACGCTCGACCGAGACGGAGCCATCCTGGCCCTGGCAAACCAGCCGCCTCTGCATGTGCCAACCCGTCCGCGGAACGTGTACGACAATACCGGAGCGGGCGATGCGGTTTTGGCCATGTTGGCGGCCGCCCGGGTCTCGGGAGCAAATTGGGAGGAAGCGGCTCGTTTAACCAATATCGCCGGTGGGTTGGAGGTTGAGAAATTCGGTTGCGTGCCAATTAGCCGTGAGGAAATGCTGGCGGAACTGCGTATGTCGCTGGGAGCAGGCGCGGCCAAGATACGACAAGCCGCGGAGTTGGCCGACGAATTGACTTTACGCAAAAACCGTGGCGAAATCGTCGTTTTTACCAACGGATGCTTTGACCTGCTGCACGCGGGGCATGTGCGTTTTCTGCAACAATGCCGCGCCCAGGGCGATGTACTGGTTGTCGGTTTGAATTCGGATGCCTCGGTTCGTGCCCAGAATAAAGGGACCGACCGTCCTATTGTTCCGCAGGACCAGCGAGCGGAGGTGCTGGCCGCCCTGCAAAGTGTCGATTATGTGGTTCTTTTTGACGAGCCGACGCCGCTCCATATCATTAAAAAAGTCTCGCCGAATGTCTTTATTAAGGGACAGGATTGTTCGTAGCGGGGGGTGGACGGCGGGACACACTGGAAGCCTTCGGGGGGCCGGGTGGTGCTACTTCCGCTTGTGGAGGGTATTAGTACGACCCAAATTGTCAATCGCATCCGTTCCGGGGGTAAATCATGAAAGACTTATTTGAGGCCGGCATTGCGGATCATGCCCGGATAGTCGATGCAATTCACGAACAAATCGGGTCTCTCGAAGAGATCAGCCGGGCGCTCATCACGACCATCGAGAACGACGGGCGCATTTTTATTTTCGGAAACGGGGGTAGTGCCGCCGATGCCCAGCATATCGCCGCCGAATTGGTCGGGCGATACAAACGCGAACGTCGAGGTCTGCCGGCAATGGCCCTGACCACGGACAGTTCCAACCTGTTGTCAATTGGTAACGATTACGGGTTCGGACATATTTTTACACGCCAGGTTGAGGCTTTGGTACGGGCCGGTGACGTGGTCTGGGCGTTATCAACATCGGGAAACTCGCCCAATGTGATCGAGGCCGTCCATGTGGCCCGAGCGCTGCAGGCCGTCATCATCGGGTTTACCGGGGCAAGCGGCGGAAAGCTTAAGCCGCTTTGTGATTACTGTTTTTGCGTGCCTCATCAGGACAGCGACCGAATCCAGGAAATACATCAGTTGGCTTATCATCTGGTTTGCGATGCCGTCGAACAGCATATTGCCGGCTAGAATTTGAACTTGCCAGTTGCCCCGCGGGCGGGTACGCTTTTCTCCATGGTTGCATCCCAGAATAAGATTCTATTAGACGAGCGGGCGATGGCCGACTGTCTCGATCAACTCGGCCGCAAGATCCTGGCCGATTTGCCGGAAGGGGTACCCTTGGCCGTAGTAGGTATTCGCAGCCGGGGTGAGGTATTGGCCCAGCGACTGGTTGACCGTCTGCACCGGCTTGGGGCGGAGCGCATCGACGTGGGCACTTTGGACATCACCCTTTATCGAGATGATTTGGCCGAGCGCGGCCCGCAAGCGGTGTTGCGAAAGACTGATATTCCATTCGATATCGACGGCCGTTTCATCATCCTCATGGACGATGTGCTGCATACCGGCCGATCCGTCCGGGCGGCCCTTGATGCTCTGGTCGATTTAGGCCGTCCGCGGGCGATTCGGCTGGCGGTCCTGGTCGATCGACCGGGACGGGAATTACCCATCCAGGCCGATTATGTGGGAGTTCGCGTTTCGCAAGAGGATGTACCGGTGGCCGTCCGCCTGACCGAATCGGACGGTATCGACGAGGTGCGCGTGGGATGAAACCCCCCCGAAACATCAAAACGACCAAGATCCCTTCCCCGGCTTCAAGCATTGCAAATGCAGGTCAGTCGGATTTTGTCTGGACCCGGCGGCACCTGCTTGGTCTGGAGGAACTGAGCGGAGAAGAAATTGAACATATTTTTCGTACGGCCGAAAGTTTTCAGGAGATTTCCACGCGCAGCATCAAGAAGGTTCCGGCTTTGCGCGGCCGAGTGGTCGTCAATCTGTTTTTCGAGGACTCAACGCGAACGCGGATGAGCTTTACTCTGGCCGCCCAGCGGTTATCCGCGGATGTTCTGGATTTTTCAGCGACCAAATCCTCGGTATCCAAAGGTGAAACCCTGCGTGATACGGTGCGGAACATCGAGGCGATGGGCGTGGATACGTTCATTATCCGACATTCGGCGGCCGGGGCCCCTCACTACATTACCCGTTGCACCGATTGCAGCGTGATTAATGCCGGTGACGGCCAGCACGAACATCCCACCCAGGGGTTGATCGACATTTTCACCATCCGTGAGCGCAAGGGTCGTATTGCCGGACTTAAGGTGGTGATCGTTGGGGACATCGCCCATTCGCGGGTGGCCCGCTCCAATTTCTGGGGGTTGACCCGGCTTGGGGCCAAAGTCATGTTCGTCGGACCGACCACTTTGGTTCCCCGTACGTTTGAGAAAATGGGTGCGCAAATCAGTTACAATCTTGACGAAGCCCTGAAGGATGCCGATGTGGTTAATATGCTGCGCATTCAACACGAGCGAATTTCCAGCCAGGTATTCCCCAGCCGGGAGGAATATGTGCGCCTCTTTGGGTTGACCCAGGAACGGCTCAAAGGGACGAAACCCGATCTGTTAATCATGCATCCGGGACCGATCAACCGCGGTGTAGAATTGGCCAGCGAGGTGGCCGACGGTCCGAACAGTTCCATTCTACGACAGGTTTCCAACGGATTGGCCATCCGCATGGCGGTTTTATTTCTGCTCAATCAGGCATCGGGGAAAAAATGATCACCCGCCGTCATGGATGAAACGGCCTCCTTCTCCGCTCTGGCAATGAGCATCTCCTGACAAAAAATTCCCTCATTACCATCGGCGTCGGGTGTGCCGCAATCCGACAAGACCCATGAACGTCAGCATCAGGCTGGTTCCGCCGATCATTCCGCAAAAACCCCCGGTTCCGTCACCACCGTTTTGGGACACGGTTATGGTAACGGAATCGCTCACGGTCTTGTTGACCACGGTATCGGTAACACTCAACGTATAGGTAAGGCTCTGCAAAGGTGTACAGGTCGGCATTGGTGAAGCAGGATCACTGAGGTATTTGTCAGGAACCCATTCGTAGATATATTGCCCGGACCCCCCGGAGGCCGAGCCCTGTAACTGTATGGCGGTGCCCTGCACCACCGTTTTGTCCGGACCGGCGTTCACGATTAATTGCGGCAAGACGGTGATCGTGACGGAATCGCTGGCAAAAATACTGGTATCAACCGTATCGGTGACGGTCAGGGTGTATTCCTGCGTGGTCAGCGGTGAAGCCTTCGGATTGCGCAGCGTCGGATCATCCAATCCGGTGGCGGGTGACCATAAATAGGTATAAGAACCGGATGCTCCATAAACGGATGGCTGCAAGGTAACACTATCACCGCTTAGGATAGTTTTATCCGAGCCGGCATTAACGGACAGATTGCTGAACCAGTTCACGTTGTTGCCGTTATCCACCACTCCAACCAGGTCCATCTCATCGACGGCCAATCCGCCGTCAAGACTGGTGTAGGTACAGTTGGTCAAATCCACGTATTGGAAAGTAACCTTATCCGACCGACGCCGATTGAAAGTGAATTTGCCGGTTCCGGTTGTCGTATTCATGGTAATCAGTCCGGCGGCGGATTGTCCATTGACTCGGAAAGCCCCGCTCCCGGTCCCTTCCAGGGTAATCATCGAATCAGGCGCAAAGAGCATGGTGCTGCCGGGTATATTATTGGCCAGCTCGCCGGAGGTACGCACGTTGACATTGCCGAACTGATAACGACATGCTCCCGTCAGGTAAACGACGGCATTGTTCTCAATATTGACCGTACCCAACATTCGGAAATCGTCGTCGGCCGCGGCGAACAGAGTCTGTTCGCCTGACTTCGCGAAATTGACCGTGGAGCCGGCAACGGCGTCCAAATTGACGGCTGGCCCGGAATTCCCCGTGAAACTGCTGGAAGTGGTAAACGTCGCGCCGTTAGCGACAATAATCTTTTCCTCATTGTCCCCGAAGACAACACTTGCCCCGCCGGCATCGATAAAAGTGCCTTCATTGACAAGCAACTTGATCCCGTTGGCACCCCCGAAGCTGAAACCACTATTGACCCGTAAACTACCGGTGCCGGTCTTGGTAAAAGACTCATTATTTTCGTTCAAGGGGGTCAATACCTTCACCGTGGCCGAGCCTGTACCAGCCCAGGTGAAGGTTTGATTCGTCCCCGGGCTGACGGCCAATTCGTTAATAATCGCGGCGGTATTCGCGATGATTTTGCCCGTGGTGCTTATGACCTTCGAGATGGTACCCGTCCCGGTAAGGGTTAGCTCAAGGCTCCCCAAATTAAGGTCCGTGGTGAGGGTCTTTTGTGGAGAGACATTAATTGAAACCTTGCCGCCCAGATTGATGTTATCAACGGTGACGTTTTCGCGGACGGTTAGCGCCCCGCCGTTCCTGTTCATCTCGATGGACGCCACCGTTCCTTTATCCCAGAGGGTCAGCGTATTGTTGTTCACCGTTACGGGGGCATCGACGTACTTGTTGGCTGTAATGTAGAGATTGAGATCTCCGTTGTCCGTAGACATGTTGATGGCGACGGGATTGATATCGACAACCGTATTGATCGTGGCCCCTTTGGCTTCGACGACGATAGTCGAACCACTGAGGTCATCTTCATCCTTGCCGCTGAATTTAAGAATCGAAGCGGCCTTTTGAAGTTTGATGGTCCCGTTGACATATTCGATAGTACCACCGCCCGAACCGGCAATTTCGAGGACGTTGCCCCCCACTTCGATAGCGTCGGTAACACTCAACGTCGTCCCATCATCGCGAAATGAAATCAAGGATTTTGCCGAATGCTGGATTTTCTCAACAAGGGCAATCTTGTTGCTGGCGTTCGCGTGGATGTTGATTTGACCGCCTTCCTCGTCAAGTCTGATGGTTTTCACCTTGCCGGGACCCTTCAAAGCAAGAACGTTTTGATTCACGTCCACAACGGTCGTAAGGGTCTTGTTCAAGCCCACGATCAGGTCAAGATCGCCGCGCCCGTTTAGCATGTTGATCGCGGTCGGCGAACTGTTGTTATTGAAGACCAAGATAATTCCGTCAACTTCGATCGAAACCGTAAAATCCTTGATGTTATCAACATCCGTACAATCAATGACCAACGTGGAATTGATGTGATTAAGCCTAATCGTTGCGGCGAAAGAGTCCTGCCCCCCCCCTTTGGAACCCTCAATGGTGAAAGTATTGGAACCAATAGTAAAGGGGTTGGTCACGGTGATTTTTTTCCCGTCCAGCAGTTTAACCCTGCCGTTGGCGCTCACATTCAACGTCGTGATAATCGGCGTGGCCGCCCCGAGACTGGTCAGAATCGAGGCGTTATCGTCCAACGACACGGCGCTGACCGTTCCGCTGCCCGCAAGAGTCAACATATTAGGTCCGACCGAGACTGCCGAACCCAACGTAAGTGTTCTTCCCGTATCCACGTCAATCGTGAAATCCTCAAATCCCGTATAGAGCCTCCCGACACGGGCATTATTGGTGACCTTCAGAATCGTGCCGGCGTTTGTCTGTAACACATCGCTGACAGTTCCCTCTCCGCTCAGGGTAAGCGTTTTGTTCGCCGGGATGCTAACGCCGTTCGTAACAGTCAGTGTATCCCCGTAGTCTACATAAATCTCGGAATTCACCGCAGTAAAATTAACCGTGGTGATGGTAGGACTGCCATAAACCTCAAGTTTCGACAAGTCATTATTGAAACCAATCCGGTTAAGCTTTCCATACCCCCATAATGTCAGGGTGTTCGCCCCGATGTACCAGGCATTGGTAACCGTTAGATTCGCCTCCAGATAGATGAGCGCATCAGCTTCGATACCCAAGTTAGTGATTGTTCCGCTCGCGAGGACGTAAAGATAACTGAAGTATCTGTTAAGGATGACATCGGATATGGTTCCGGCCCCGGCCATCGTCAAGGTATAATCCTCGACGTAAATAGGGTTCGTGGTCGTCAATTGTTTGCCGCTCGCAACATTGATGATACCATCCTCCTGCATGGTTAAAGTGCCGATGCTGGCGGGTGATTGAGCATTAATCGGCACAACGATGGAGGAGCCGCTCGTATTCATGGTCACGGCAGAGATGGTTCCCCGCCCGATCAAGGAGGCTGCATACCCGTTCAAATTCAGAGGATTAGCGAGATTCAAATTTGTACCATCTTCGATGTTAAAAGTCGCATTTCCCACAAGGTTGATATTGCCAACGGTGGCGGTCACCGTGGAAGTGAGTCCAGCGGCATTGCCACCTAGAATAATTTCGCCAATGGACCCGACAAAAGGCCCCTGCAAGTGGACTTCGTTGTTTCTAATCCTGAACTTGCCATTCGCTACCGCGCCTTGGATGGAAAGGGTTTTGTTGGTATTGGCTGAAAAGTCAAAATAACCCGCGCCGGTGGCCGTTAAAGAACCACCGCTCCCTGAAATAAGCAAAGAAGTACTATCCCCACTTCCCAAGGCGAGATCATTGGATAACTGGATGGTTACATTCACCGTGTTGGTAATTGAAATCGCGGCTTTACTCCCTTTCCCAAGGGCCGGCACCCCCGCCGAGTTAATCTGAATAATGACGTTGGCGGTGTCGGTTGCACCGTCGATAATGATCCCGTCGCCCTCCTTCAAATCGGCGCCTGCCCCATTCAATTGTTCATTGATGGGATATGTTCCACCTTGGCTGATGGTCCAGTCGCCGGCCATCACCGTCGAAATCCCCCCAAAGACGGCTATAACGAATGAAATTAATGCAATGCATCGTTGGAACATAATCAGACTCCTATTCTGGGGGCAGAATCCTTTCTCTCCCGCGGATCGGCCGGCAGGTTCGGCGTTCGGAGAGAGGGGTATTTCCCCTTTTAGGTCATGGACGGCCGGCGTGATCATTCCCTTGTAATTTAGCCGACCAAGGCGCGCACTTGCCTTGCGCCTCTGAAACAGCCCACCAAGTATAAATGACCCCAACAGTCGGGTCAATTTGTTTCATGTGCCGCGAGCCTACCAAGTTAGGCATGGCCGAGGCTTCTCGCACGCTCGACAATCGCCGCGATGACGGCTTCTGGAGAGAATTTTTCTATCTCTCGGCCGGACCGCATTTTTAACTCAACCTGACCATCGGCCAGCGTCTTTTTACCTACGGTAACCCGAATAGGGATGCCGATCAGGTCGGCATCCTTGAATTTAAAGCCCGCCCGGGCGTCACGGTCGTCGAACAGGACATCAAAACCCTGCTCGCAGAGCTTATCGTGCAGTTGCCGCCCGATGGCCATGACCTGCTCGTCACGAGTGTCCAAGGCCACGATCAGGACATGGAACGGAGCGATACTGAGCGGCCAGCAGATGCCGTCTGCATCATGGTGGGCCTCGATGGCCGCAGCCAGGATACGATTTAAACCGATGCCGTAACAACCCATGATAAAGGGATTGGCCTTCCCGCTTTCGTCCAGAAAGGTGGCGGACAAAGCTTGGGAATATTTACACCCCAGCTTGAATACGTGGCCGATTTCGATGGCTTTACGGAAAGAGAGCCGACACCCACTGCCATCGGGGGCCAGATCGCCCTCGGTGACATTTCGGATGTCCCCGATTATCGCCTGAGCGAGTTGCTCAGGGTTCAAGTCGCGAATCCAATTGAAACCGCGAACGTGGTAATCCGGCCGGTTAGCTCCCGTAACGGCATTAACGACTGCTCGAGCGTCGGGATCGATCACCAGGGTACACTCTACCTCGTTAGCCTTGTGTGGTCCGACGTAGCCGATGGCGAAGCCGGCCCGCGCAGCTAAGGCCGGATCGCATAAATCGAGCTTGCCGGGGCCGCAGAGTCGCTGAAGCTTGTTTTCGTTGACCTCATGATCGCCACGGACACAGGCGATGACCAATCGCACTTTACCGCTTTTTTCGGATATCTCGGGCGGAGTGACCTGATAAACCATGGTCTTAAGCATCACCGTGGGCTCGACCTTGAGAAAATCGCAGACATCCTCGATAGATTTACAGTTCGGCGTATGTACGGCCTCCATTGAAACCAGCGCTGCTGGATCGGGATCGGCCGGCAAGTCGGGAAGCTGGCGGGAGGCTTTTTCGATATTTGCGGCGTATTGGCCACCCTCGGCGATCGCTACAATGTCCTCTCCGGCATCGGTAAGGACCATGAACTCATGCGATGCGTCGCCGCCGATCGGTCCGGATTCAGCCTCGACCACCAGATAAGGCAAGCCGCACCGACTGAAAATCCGACAGTAGGTGTCGTACATCCGCTGGTAAGTCTTCTCAAGACAATCCAGGTTGGCATGAAAGGAGTAGGCGTCCTTCATTAAAAACTCGCGGGTGCGAAGGACGCCGCTTTTGGGTCGTTCCTCGCCGCGAAACTTGGTCTGAATTTGATAAAGGTTCACCGGCAGTTGTTTGTAGCTGTTGATATAGGCGCGAACCAAGTCGGTAATGACTTCTTCGTGGGTGGGACCAAGGACCACGTTAGCCTGCCAATCGTTACCGCGAATGCCGAGAAGAACATCGCCCATGGCCTCGACCCGCCCCGTTTGTTCCCAGAGGGTGCGCGGATGCATGGCGGGCATGTGTAACTCGATGGCCCCGGCCGCGTCCAATTCCTCGCGTATGATATTTTCGATCTTACGGAGCACACGGTATCCCAGAGGCAGATACGTATACGACCCGGCGGCTACCTGCCGGAACAAACCCGCCCGGATACCCAGTTGATGGGAAGGAACTACCGCGTCCGCGGGGGTTTCCTTGACCGTTGGGATGAAATACTTTGTCCAGAGCATGAATACCTCACTATCGTCTTTACACAAAACATTTAACGTAACCGCCCGAAAGCTGCTCGGCAAGGGCGTATCAAAGCATGATTTTAAGTATCCCATCGATTTGGCATTCATCGCCGAGTGGGTTATGCTTGGTATCCGGACGAGGTCACTCCTGCGAAATAATAAGGAGCAAGCATGGCGGTATCGAACGAAAAAAAGGGCCGACGATACGTCAGCGAATTAACCCCCGGGGAATTTATTGATGATCAGGTATTTCTGATCGGTTCAAAAGACTTGCGGACTACGAACAGCGGTTCGCTTTATATCCACTGTGTTCTTTGTGACAAAACCGGCCAGATGCTTGGTCGCGTATGGCAGGCCACCGAGGCGATGTATGAACAGATGCCCGAGGGGGGGTTCCTGCGTTTCAAGGGGCGTGTGGAAAATTACAAGGGCTCGAGGCAGTTCATCGTGGACGCCATGCGGCCGGCGGACCCGGCCAGCCTGGATCTCGCCGATTTCATCCCCCAGACATCGCGGGACGTTGGCGAGATGTTCAACCGGCTCAAGGATATCCTGCGGCAGATCAAGAACCGTGATCTGCTCAATCTGATCAAACAATTCATCACCGACGAGGCCATGATGGAGAAATTCCGTAAGGCCCCGGCGGCCGTCCAGAACCATCATGCTTATCTTGGGGGTTTGTTGGAACACACATTGAACGTGATGGAACTCACCCTGGTCGTCATCCCCCGTTATCCCGAGGTTAGCCTCGATCTGATGTTGGCAGGCGTTTTTCTGCACGATCTGGGCAAAATCGCGGAATTGGATTATCAGGTCAGCTTTCAGTACAGCAACGCGGGCCAGCTGCTCGGGCATCTGGTACAAGCCACGCTATGGATCGAGGAAAAGGCCAAGGCCGTCGAAACCCAAACCGGTCAGCCTTTCCCGACCCCGATCAAGGAAGTCCTCCAGCATCTGGTACTGGCCCATCACGGATCTTATGAATTCGGCAGCCCCAGGTTGCCGGCTTTGCCTGAAGCCATTGCCCTGCACCATCTGGATAATCTGGATGCCAAGCTCAATATGTACCTGAGTAAAATCAAATCCGATCCCGATCCTTCTTCCGACTGGACGGAGTATGTACGTAGTTTGGAAACGAAGATATTCAAAAGGAACGTGCTGACGACGCCCCGACAGACCCCCTGAAACGCTTATGGATGACCCTATTTATAAAAAAAACTGGTTTCGCCGTTCAGGATTGATTGTCTATTGGACGGCCATGTTCATATCCACCCACTTGCCCAAGGTTCCGGCGATCGTCCCGGACATCCACAATATCGATCTGGTAGCCCATTTTATAATGTACGGCGGATGGGCGGCGTTGTGCTGGTGGGTGCTGGCGGACGATCGGGGACAGGTATCCTGGTCATGGATTATTCGCCTGATGATTATCGTGGCCGTCTATGCCGCCTTTGATGAGGCCACCCAGGCATTGGTCGGACGAACCCCGGCAATCAATGACTATTTGACGAATCTTGGTGGTGTCGGGCTTGTTTTGCTCATTTTGCAGGCTTGGTCACGTCGCGAAGGGAGGAGAAATAGCTGATTGAATCAGGCCGCTCCCGCTTCGGCGATAACCTGTTTCCGGCAAAGGGCATCGACGGCGGGAATCACATATTGCCCCGCAACCACATCCCAACTCATTTGGCGGGCCAGATCATATCCGGTAATCAGGAGGGATTTCATGGCCATTTCATCGGCAGGGATGCGCATGAGTAATTGTCGAGCCACCTGTTCCGCCGTGTGGGCTTCCATGGCTTCGCGCTGCTGTCGATCAAGGGCCAGGAGTTTCTTCTCCGTCCAGCGTCCCTTGTCCAACTGCGTGTAATCGGCGATCAGGATATTGGGCACCTCCTTCTCGCCGACGGTTCTTCGAATAAAACCCACGCATCCTGAAATGGAACTGATCACACAAATACCCCCGAAGGTGAGAGGTTCGAGGGGGGAAATGCCGAAAGGTTCGTAAATGCTTTGGCCGAATTCAACGTCCGTTCCCCGGCGAATATCCATGAACTCCATATCGACCGGCATCCTCTCGCCACAAACCTGTCGGGACCAGCCGAATTGGTTGACGAAAATGACTTTGACCTTCTGAGCGCGGGTATTAAACTCCTGGACGCATTGATAAAACAGGGCTTCGCCGCCGGAAAGATCGGGAGCCACCTCGCGATGGACGAGTGGCCATTTCCACCAGCGTTCCATCTCGCTTATGTCGGCGGCCCTGCGCGGTCCGATCTCCGTGCTGAGGACGAAAAAGACCGCGGTTTTTCCTGTTCTGCGGTATTCGGCCTCAATGTGTTCGAGGACTCGCAGATCTCGCCACAGACCCTTGCTCACCGCCAGGCGGGTTACATGCGTGAAGATATGGTCCGGACGATAGCCAAGCAGATTTTCCGCATAGTCCAATAGACGACGGCGACTGGCCAGTTTCTGTTCAAGGCTGATCTTTTCCGAGGGGATACCGTTATAAATGATTTCGATCGGCGCGCCGGCAAAGGACGGCCCCAGGAATCGCAATTCTTGAAGCACATAATCGCCCACCGCGAAAATCCGGTCGCAATGCCAACTGTTTTTCACCAGGGCATGGCGGTAGTAATCGTCACGCGGACCGAAAAACTCCTCTATGGACAACCCCCGGCCCTGGGCCTTGGACAGCAGGTTATAAAAAGTAATGTCGTGTCCGGGATGCTGCTCGACGATCTGACGGACGGTGCTGACTTCGTGGGCATGGAAAATCGTGCGAAAAGTACCCTTCGGGTCCATTTTGACCGCCAGAGCGGTGGGCAGACCCATGAACTCATGGGCGAAGACCACGCATTCGTTTCCGTATTCGGCTGTTCCGAGAGCATTAAGGACCGCCCGAGCCGGTTCAGCCAGTCGCACAAAAACCTCGTAATCCCAGATGTGTTCATAAGGGCGGGAATCAAGCTGAAATTCCCGCCAGAGCTTGGCCTTAAAGGCGTTGACCCGCTCAAGATTAGCATTGGAAACGTCGATCAGCACCACTTCCGGAGTTACCCGAACCCCGCTATGCGGATCAATAAACTCTCGATGACCATAGACAATATGGACCCTGAAATCGTGACAGATTCGGTCCAGCACGGCACTGTTCGGGTGTTGGGCGATGTGTTCAATGCTACTGTAAAGAACGTCGATCGGCAGTTTGTGACGTTCCCCATTGGCCAACTGAGCCGCCGAGGCCGGGCCGATCAGGATAGTCCGTTGATCAACCGCTCGGTAAGGCCCACTGGTGAGCAGGCCTTGCAGGACCGCCCCAATCCCACCGTACTTGTGAACGGCTTCGTGGGTTATATGCACCAAGGTCCGCATCTGTCGTTCTCCGCTTCGCAGCCCTCCTAAGGCCGCCCCTTTCCAACTCAGTTAACCGGGATAGCGCATACTTATGCAGCCTCCCGACCAAAGCATACGATATATCCAAATAGCTATCGCCTTTTTTGCTCCCCGCTCTTTCAATTATTTGCCTTAGGGCCGATAATAATCCATTTGGGAACACGATAAATAACCATTTAGCCCCAAGGGGTGAAAACCCGAATTTGGGCAGGAAGGAGATTCAGGAGGCGTTCCCCTCCGGCTATAACGGAGGCCCATGTCAATATCCGAACACAGGTCCGTTGTTGAAGGCTTGGCTTCATGCTCGGGATTGTACGTCATTCCCGCCGCGTTTTGTTCTCACCTCCGCTACAATTCGTTGATAACAGCTTGACCGTCAAGAATCTCTATTTCACCAGACGAACCGATCGATTACGGTCATCGCTGCCATAATACTGGGATCGGGTTTCACCTTCGGCGGTGATATAAACGGCTCGACGGTCGCCCGCGACCGGACATTCCTTCTCGCAGATTCCACAACCGATGCATAATTCGAGGTCAATCTTGGGAACCTTGAATTCCAGATAAATAGCCGCCACCGCGCCTCGAACCGGCGATTGAGCAAAGCGGGTACCGTTTATCAGCTCGCCGCTTTTCGGGTCTAATTCACCGATCATCAGGGTATCGCTATCGTTCGCTTGGATTTGATGCGTTTCGCTGATGCCGTTTTGATGCAGGATTTCCACGTGATAGGTGGTGGTTTGATCGCCCCGAAATTCGTTTGGGCGAAACGTACATAACTCGCCCATCGGTTCTCCCGGTAGAGGATAATCAGCCACCGTCACCGTCGTCGAGGTAGCCGAAACCACCTGCTTCTTGCCGTCTCGTATCAACATTTTTTTATATTCGCTATGAATGGCCTTGGGGGAGGTCGGACAAACCTCCTCGCAAACCACGCAGGGAATATTCTTGGACCAGGGCAGGCATCGACCCAAATCGTAATGGGCAGTTCCCAGCTTTACCGGCCCTTTGGCCGCATAGGAACCGAGCCCAAGTTTTTCATCCACGCTGATCCTTTGGATTGCCCCGGTCGGACAAACCTGCCCGCAGGCGGTGCAATTCAATTGACAATGCCCCATGCGGAAATTCATGACCGGCGTCCAGAGGCCCTCCACCCCTGCTTCCAGGATGGCCGGCTGCAATACATTGGTTGGACAGACCCTTACGCATTGTTCGCATTTGATACACCGGGCGAGAAATTCCTGTTCCTCGACTGAACCGGGCGGACGAACCGCGCGGGTGGAAAAATCCCTGGTTGATCGGCCTGACAGCTTGGTGAACGGGAAAAACAGCAGGCCGGCCACGCCGGCCAAGGCGGCCCGACGCGCCGGTACATCCGGCCAGGCGATTTCATGGTGGCGCTTGGGTAGAAAGGCAAAGCTTAAGGCATCATGGGGGCAATCTTCGATACAGTTGAAACACACGAAACATTCGCTTTTACGTAATTGGGTATGGGGATCACAGGCGCCCTCACAGCTTTGCAGGCATAAGTCGCAGTCCGTGCATTTGCTCGGGTCGCGCTCGATCCGCCAGAGAGAAAACCGGCTGAACACCCCCAGCAGAGCCCCCAGCGGACATAGAACACGGCAGAAAAAACGCGGGATGACCAGGTTCATACCCACCAGGAACAGAACGATGAAACCGATTACCCAGGCAAAAGCGTGCAGTTTCGGATCGCCGAAAATGCCGGCCACCGGCATGTTGAGGGCGGGCAGCAGCGCGGTGGTCAAGGAGCGATGCAGTAGACAAATCGGATCCAACAAGCCTATCTGAAGCGTACCGAAGGCGGCCGCGACGATGAAGGCGATCAGCAGGTAGTATTTGACGGCATAGAAACGGCGATAGCGGTTCGATTCGATTTTCTGTTTGGCGTTGCGTTTATTGAAGATCCATCCGGTGAAATGATGGATGATACCATAAGGACAGAGCCAATTGCAGAAAAACCGTCCAAGCAGCAGGGTGGGAATCAGCAGGACCAGCGACCAGGCCAATCCTTTGTAAAGGGTGTGGGTGCTAAGGACTGTGGCCAGGGCCACCAGCGGATCAATATCCAGGAATTTACTGACCCAGAATTTCAAGGCCGGGGCCGCGTCCAGATACGTAAAGGTGGTCACGAATACGAAGGTCAGGAATAACCCCATCACCAGGATCTGTACGAGGATTCGGACCGTGGTTATACGCATGATGAATAGCTTTCAGCAATCAGTATTCAGCATCTGAGAATCGAGAATCTCCACTCCTCGGAACACCCGACGAGTTAAATGCTTTGTTCAATGATCTTTCCTTGTTGGGCGTATTCCTGCCAGCTCCGAACTACAAGACGTTCGGGATCCTGACCGAATTTTGTCCAAGCTAAATCCAGATACGCCAGGATTGCGGGGTCGCGCCCCAGCAGTTTCTGGAAGCACCACGCATCGCAGGCCAATTGATCCACGCTGGCCACCACCACCGGCCTGCCGGTAATGCCGCCCGGGGCGACATCTTCCAGCCGCCCGCCGGTCGGGCCGTTTCGCATCATCACTCGGATACCGTCGGCAATGACCAGCGTTGGTTTCATCATGAAACCCAGGTCGCTGATGATATTGTGGATAGCCTGATGGAACTGATTGCGCCGCCCTCCAAGCAGACCATACCAGTTTTTCATCACCATTGAGGCGTAGCAAAGATTATGGTCCTTGATCGGGGCGATCCCGATGACTTTGTCCGCTTCCTTCAACGGTTTCCAAAAGATCGGCCAGATACCGAGAGCTTCCTGCCGGTTGGGATCGGGTTCCTCGTCTCGAATGGCCACCATCGCGTCGTGGGCATGTGCATGGATCATGACGGATGCGCCCGCGGCCTCGGCGGCGGCTTGGATTCCACTTTTGGCGAAGCAGGCCCCCGGACTTTCGATCGGATTGTCGGCTACGATTACCTTGCGGGCCCCGGCTTCTCGGCAAAGGCGGACGACGGCCGCCACCACCTGCGGATTGGTCGTGGCCCCCAGTTCCGGTCCGCGATCGAACCCGACGTTAGGTTTTATCATTACCACATCGCCTCGGGCGACAAATCTTTTCATTCCGTCCGGATGCAGGCCCTCTACCGCCGCCCGGACCATGCGCTCGATGGTTTCCAAACCACCCCAGGCGACCGAGAGGCGCGGACGGTCGGCAGGAAAATCAACCTTGGCAAAGTAGTTTTTGAGACGGATCGGCTCAGGCAGTCGCAGACCGGCATCGCCATCGGGGTCATGCAGATACCAGGCTGTCCCCGCCATCAGACCGGCGACGGCCACCGTTTGGCCGCCACGGATCAACACGTCCCGCCGCGTCCAAACCCGTGATGCGTCGGCCTTGCCGTCCTGATTCGGTTGTTTTTGTTTCATTATTTATCACCGTGATTCGTCAAGCCCGTCCGGCGATTTTTTATACCGGCCAACTTATCCGTTTTCGTTGGGAGCGAGCCGATCGCGCAACAAGGAGGCCCTGGACTGGGCCAGCTCGCCATCCTCGCATTCGCATACTCCGCCAAAATATTCGTCACGATAAAAAGCGGTGGTAAAGATTCCCATCGATTCGCCGACCATGGTTTGCCCCCCGGTGGTATCCTCCTGTTTGAGTACCTTGTCATAACGCTGGGTGGATTCCACATATTGCCTGAATAAGTCGCGGGCCTGTTCCCTGTTGTCCGCTTTCAGAATGAACATTTGGTAGGATTTTCCGTCTTCTTCATAGTCGGCCAGGAACATACGTTCCAAATACTCGTAGCCCAATGCGCTGGTGGCCGCGTAACGGAAAGTACCCGGCAGACGGTTTTCCAGAGGCAGGACGGATTCGGCCCAGAAGGGTTGGCCGTCATCAGCGATGGTCTCGGCAATGGCCTCGGCGATTCGGCGGGAAACGGCAAAAGTCTCGTCACCACCCTCGCCAGGTCCGAGCACATTCAAATAATAAGGCCCCTTCCAAAAATAAACGCTTCCGCCCGAGCGATACGCACTACGGCCGATTTCAAGATTGTCCGCGTTACGGGGTCGCTCTTTCATGAAAATCCCCATGGCATTGGCCGGCTCCGCCATGTCATATACATAAACGTCGTACGCCTGCCTACCCGCCTGTTCCAAGTATTGGCCGAAACGCAAATCCACGACATGAAATGCCCGGAACATACCTTCCTTGCCGTCGATTTTCTCGTAGAGATTTTCCGCATAACGCTCGATACGAATGGGGGCCAAAAGATTACTCCCGGGAATTTCGACGAACCGCGCTCGTCCGGCAATGGGTTGAGTTTTCTCCGCAATCGGTTGCACATCGCCGGGAGGGCTCGTGGTCGATGGGTACCCCGCGGGTTCCGCATCAAATGGGCCGCCGTAGACCAGTTGCCCGGAGACAATGGCCCTGGCAAGATCATGCAAGACCCTCGCGTCAACGGAGTCCTCGGCGCTTATTTCCGTGTAATACCGTCCCGCCCAGAAACCACAACGATTCATACCTTGCCAGCCGTCTCGTCCCAAAGGTAAAGCCTGAGCGTCCACCGGCCGACGGGCCGCGCAAATTGCCGATGCTTTAACCGGTTCCAGGGCTTCCACCACGCGTACCTGAAAATCTGCCGTTTTGTGCTGGTATTGACCTTGGTAGATGTGGCGAGCACCCCAAGCGGCTATGGACTGCATAAAACCATTCTGGGCGGCATCAACCTGGTAGACCGCCATTTCCTTTCGCCGCCAAGGGTCGGCCAGGACAGGCAGGACCACCTCGGCCACTCGTTGTGCACGCGGTGGAGCGGGTGGCGAGAGCTGTTGGGCCTGAAAAAGGGGTGCTTCGGAAATAGCGAGGAGATTTTTCGCCCATCGCAAGGGGCGGACGGCATTGATCCTATCCGCCCATAGGCCACCGGTTACCCCAAAGGTGGCCAGCAACAATAGGACCGCTGCCAGCAGCAAGGCTCCGATGATCCGTTCCGTACGGCCAGGGCCTTTACGCATATATTTTCGCGCAAAAAAGGTCGGCATAGGGATTCTTCACTTTCTGACGGAGGCATTTTTGAATTTTTGTATCGCCACCCTGTTCAAAGAAAATCGCAATCCCTGTTTTGTGTTCCCCTTGTTATAAAGTTTCTTTGTGCCATGCTATTTTACCCCCCCCTTTACCATACGCACGGCTGGTTTTGATGGATCTTGCCTGTAAAACAATCAGTATGTCGCCTTTGGCGCAATCTGTCAAAACCGCTTTTGGACAATTGGCGAGGGGTCTGGCAAGAAATCCGGGCAAAGTCTCCAACCACGTTGTACGATCCTCGATTCTGAGTCGGAAACGAGGGGGACCGAG
>CAYNYK010000019.1:50613-57801 GCA_964401335.1 uncultured Planctomycetales bacterium | reverse complement strand
CCGATTCCCCATCTTCAATTCGAGCCCAACGACGACCACGACCTCGTTCGGGGCGACGATCTGCACAAGGTGCGGGTTTGACTCGGTTTCGGCCACCTCGAATTCGATCTTGACCAGATGGGACCAGACTTCGTTCATGCACGTAATCAGCCGGTTGGTAATCCGCGAGACCAACCGCCATTCGATGGCGGTCAGCGGCCGTTGCGGGATGAACAATTCCGCGTTCGACCCCCCCAGCAGACGATCGATAATCGGATAAACAATCAGCGGACTGATTTCCAGACAAAGCTGGCCTTCCAGCGGCGGGGCGTTGAGCAGATTGAAACACGTCGGGTTGGGCAGCGAATGAATAAACTCGCTGTAAGTCAACTGCTCGATGGTGGCGACACGAACCTCAATGATCGTCCGTAGAAACGCCGAAAGCGAGGCCCCGAAATTGCGCGAGAAACTTTCATGCAGCGCCTCCAGGCTCCGCATCTGGTCCTTGCTGACCCGCTCGGGACGCTTGAAGTCGTAGGTGCGGACCTCTTGCTGCTTGCTGCGCGTGCGCGAAAAGACCTCCTGCTCGGAGGTCTCCTGCTCGCCGGAACTTACCGCCGACAACAGGGCATCGACTTCGGCCTGATCGAGAACGTCGGCCATGAAAACATACTCCACCCGTCAAGGAAATACGCGCACTTATGCTCGGATTATCGGACAATCCGACAAGGGGCCTTGAGAGACAACCACCGTCCGATAATATCTCTTCCAATACCCTTGCAAAACCCGCAATGACGTGGATGCACGAGGGACGGTTTCCGCGTATCATGGCGAGGAGAACATTTGGGCAACGGACCCCAAGGGCGTAAATCGAAAGGGAGTCGAATATGTGCATGAACCTGAAAAAAGGCGGACGGGTTTCAGGATCCTGGCGACAAAAAAGCGGATGGTCATTTGCTTTCACCCTTCTGACGGCCGCCCTCGCCGGTTGCACGGCCTTTTCACCCGACCAGGCGCGTCCAGGCGGGCATGCCAGGGCGTTCAACGACGTTTACCGCGGTGAATATCTCTCGCGGGTGGCGTTTCCGATGGGCGGTATCGGGGCCGGGATGATCTGTCTGGAGGGCACCGGGGCCTTGTCGCATATTTCCCTGCGCCATCGGCCCGAAATTTTCAACGAACAATGCATGTTCGCCGCCATCTGTGTCAAAGGACAAACCAACGTCGCCCGTGTTCTGGAAGGGCCGGTACCAAGTTGGAAAGCGTTTGGACTGCCGGGCGCAGGCAACGGCCTGGGAGACCGCGCTTACGGCCTGCCCCGGTTCGATCAGGCCTGTTTCCGTACGCGCTTCCCCTTCGGCATCATTCAACTGGCCGATGACAAGGTTCCTCTCGCCGTCGAAATCACCGGCTGGAGCCCGTTTACCCCGGGCGAGCCGGACGATTCGTCCTACCCCGTGGCCGCTATCGAATACCGCTTCACCAACCCAACCCCACAGGCCATCGAAGCGGTGTACTCCTTCAACGCGAAGAACTTCATGAAGACACGCAATGAAGGGGCTACGGTCCGCGTAACCGACGGGGGATTTATTTTTGCCCAGGCAGGCACGGATGAAAGTCCCTGGGACGAAGGCGCTTTCTGCGCACGGGTCACCGAGCCGGACGCCAAGGTCAACGGCGCCTGGTTCCGTGGCGGGTGGTGGGATCCGCTGACCCTGGCCTGGAAGGATATCGAGTCCGGCGCCGCTTTCGACCGGCCCGCGGTGACCGAAGGCGATCCGGCACCCGGGGCCACGCTTTTCGTACCCTTCACCCTGCCGCCTGGCGGTCAGAAAACCATCACCCTGCAAATGTCCTGGTACACCCCTTGCTCCATGATGCGGATCGGCAAAGACCCCGAAACCTCGGCCGCACCCGACGCGACGGCCGAAGGCGTCTGTAACACACGCTATCGCCCCTGGTACACCAGCAAGTTCGAAAACCTAACCGAAGTAGCGGATTTTTGGCGGGATCAATACGCAAACCTGCGTGAGCGGTCGGAACGGTTCAGCAATTGCTTCTACGACACGACCCTGCCGCCGGAAGTGGTCGAGGCCGTCGCCGCCAATCTGACCATCATCAAATCCCCCACCGTCCTGCGCCAGTATGACGGACGATTGTGGTGCTTTGAGGGATGCAGCGACGGTGGCGGGTGTTGCCACGGTTCCTGCACGCACGTCTGGAATTATGCCCAGGCCATCCCTCACCTGTTCCCCAGCCTCGAAAGAACGCTGCGAGAGACGGAGTTTTTCGTCTCGCAGGATGATCGCGGGCACCAGGCGTTTCGCACCTCGTTACCGATTCGGCCGACGGTCCACGATTTTCATGCCGCCTCCGACGGCCAGCTCGGCGGGATCATGAAGGTCTACCGCGAGTGGCGGATCGGCGGGAATACCGATTGGCTGCGGAAAATGTGGCCTCGGGTACGGGCCAGTCTCGATTATTGCCAGGAAACCTGGGACCCGGACCGCAAAGGCGTACTCGAGGAACCGCACCATAACACCTACGACATCGAGTTCTGGGGCCCCGACGGCATGTGCACGAGCTTTTATCTCGGGGCCCTGACGGCCGCCATCCAGATGGGCAAGGCCCTCGGCAATGACGTTGCGCGGTACGAAGACCTTCTCGCCAAGGGAACCCGCTACGTCAACGAGCAGCTTTTCGACGGTGAATACTACTATCAGCAAATCAAGTGGGAAGGCTTGAAGGCCGAGAACCCGCTTGCCAACGTGGGCTTCCATAAAAGATCGTATTCGCCCGAAGCCGTGGAACTGCTCAAACAGGAAGGCCCGAAGTATCAGTACGGCCGCGGTTGCCTGGCCGACGGTGTACTGGGCGCGTGGATGGCCGAGGTGTGCGGCGTGGGTGACATCATGGACCCGGCCAAGGTGGCCAGTCACTTGAAAGCGGTACATAAGTACAATCTCAAACACGACCTGTCCGAACACGTTAATCCGCAGCGACCGAGCTACGCCCTGGGCCGAGAGGGCGGCCTGCTGCTATGTACCTGGCCGAAGGGCGGGCAGTTGTCCCTCCCCTTCGTCTACAGCAACGAGGTCTGGACGGGAATCGAATACCAGGTCGCCGCCCACCTGATGATGAAAGGCCTGGTCAAGGAAGGTCTGGAAATCGTTCAGGTCTGTCGCCGCCGCTACGACGGCCGGGTACGCAATCCCTTCAACGAATACGAATGCGGCCACTGGTACGCCCGGGCGATGTCGTCGTATGCAATGCTGCAAGGGCTGAGCGGCGCCCGTTATGACGCCGTCGAAAAGGTGCTGTACCTTACCCCGCGCATCCGCGGCGATTTCCGGGCGTTCCTGGCGACGGCCACGGGCTACGGAACCGTCGGCGTCAAGAACAGCAAGCCGTTCCTCGATGTGCAAAGCGGCCGCATCGATTACCTCGATATCCGCTACACCCCGGCGAAATAATACCCACGTTGGCGGATTATCCACCTACCAGCCCGAAGCGCGAGCGAGGGATTAACCTACCAGCCCGAAGCAGTTCGTAGGGCGTGCTATTGCACGCCATTCTTTTCCGCGCATTCGCCCTGGGCGGCAATACTCACTCCGGCGGCGGCGGCCGCGCAGGCGTTGCCATAGGTCTCGCCGTCGCAACCGCAGACCGGAAGGTATTCCATCGTGCAGATTTCCGGAATCTCGGCGCACACCCCACTCTGATCGCCCTCTCCGCATACGCCCTCTTCATACAGGCAATATTGCCCGTCCGGGCAGGCAATCCCGGCAATACCGCCGCAGAATTCGCCCGCCTGTTCACACTCACCCTGAGCGACAATGCTTACCCCGGCGGCGGCCGCGAAACAGGCGTTACTGTAGGTTTCGTCGTCGCAACCACAGACGGGAGCATATTCCTCGGTGCAAAATTCAGGGATAACGGTACAAACCCCCGTCTGGTCCGCGGCCCCGCAAGTACCTTCCGGAAAAAGGCAATACTCACCCTCATCGCAGGCCGCCCCCGTAAGCCCGCCGCATATCTGTTCATCCGTGGTGTCGTCCGGCGAATCGTCGGGTTGAAGCGGACAGGACGGACCCATGACCAAAACCGCGAGTGTCGCTAAAACGGCCCCATACGCGAACGAGTACTTGCGCATCATAATGGCGCTCCCCAAAATTAAGGTTTCCATCTCTTCGGATGATTATAGACCCGCCCAGGAGTCCGCCCATCAGGCAAGCTTCTGCCGTACCCATTGAGCGGCGGCGGCCAGCGCGTCGGGGATGCCCTCGACCTTGTTACCGCCGGCCTGAGCCAGGTTGGGCTTGCCCCCGCCGCGCCCGTCGATGGCCGGCACGATGTGCTTGATCAGATCGCCGGCTTTGAGCCCCTTGCCGATCAGATCGTCGGTGATCGCCGCGATAAGCAACGGTTTGCCGTCCGTGCGACAGGCCAGACAGACGGCCGCCGAGCCCGCCTGCGTCCGCAGCCAGTCGGCCGCCTCACGAATCTGCTCGACGGGGACCTCGGGCAACTCGCCGATGACCACCGTCGAACCGTTGACCTTTTCGGCTTCATCCAACAGCTTCTGCCGCGCAGCCTTGATGTCCGCCGCCGCACCCTTCTGCAACTGCTTGCGGAGTTTCTTGATCTCCTCCTGCAGGGCGGCCACCCGTTCGGGCAGTTGCTCGACACCGGCGTTGAGCAGCCCCGCGGCCTCGCGGCTCTTGGCCTCCATTTGCTGTACATGACGAACGGCGGCCGGCCCCGTCACCGCGGTGATGCGGCGGATACCCTTGGCCACCGATTCCTCGCCAACAATCTTGAAAAACCCCGCCTGCGCCGTCCGCGTCAGATGCGTACCGCCGCAAAACTCCGCCGAAAGACCATCGCCCACGCACACCACCCGGACCACCTCGCCGTATTTCTCGCCGAAAAAAGCATGCACGCCGGGGACTTTTTTCGCCTCATCAATGGGCAAAATGTGCGTGGTCACCGGCCGGTCGGCGAGAATCTGCTCGTTGACCAGCCGCTCGATCTCGGCAAGCTGCTCGTGACTGACCGGCGCGTTGTGGTTGAAATCGAAGCGCAGACGCTCGGCATCGACCAGCGAACCATGCTGCTCGACATGGGTACCCAATACGGTTCGTAACGCCCAGTGCAACAAATGGGTAGCCGTGTGGTTCTTGCGGACCGCGGCCCGCATCGGATCCACTTCAAGCCGGGCCTGCTGGCCGGGCGCAACATGCCCCTCGGCCACCTCGCCGATATGCAGAATCGCGTCGCCCAGCCGCTGGGTCGTCGAGACGACGAAACGCCCGCTCTCGGTAACAATAATGCCTCGATCACCGGTCTGGCCGCCCTGCTCACCGTAAAAACAGGTACGCTCCACCAGCAGGGCCGTCTCACCATCGGCGGGCGTCAGCGTTCCCTCCTTGAACAAGGTGTTATTTTTCACCCAACCGACAATAATCGATGACATTTGCTCGGTTTCGTACTTGGGCGAATCGTCGGTCGCGGGCAGATCGCCTTCGACGGCGACGGCCACATGCTGCTTGGCCCCCGCCCGGGCTTTTTCCTTGGCCTCGGCCATGCGCTTTTCAAAGCCGGCCTCATCAACCGTCATGCCCCGCTCGGCCGCCATCTGCACGGTCAAATCCAGCGGGAAACCGAAGGTGTCATACAACTTGAACGCATCCTCGGCGGAAATCGCCCGACCCTTACCCGCGGCCTGCTCGAACAACGCGATCCCCCGATCCAGCGTCCGGCCAAAGCTCTCCTCTTCCTCGCGGATGATTTCGGCCACCTGTGTGGCGCGTTTTTTCAATTCAGGAAACGCTTCGCCCATCGTCTCGACAATGGTCGGGACGAGTTTGTAGATGAACGGCTGCTGCTGGCCAAAGTGCTGGCGGCCGAAGCGGGCCGCCCGGCGCAGAAGACGCCGAATGACATACCCGCGCCCTTCGTTGCTGGGCTTGCCACCGTCGGTAATCGAAAAAGTGAGCATGCGGGCATGGTCGGCCACTACCCGAAAGGCGTTATCGATGTCCGCCCCCGCCCCCAGCTTGCCCGTATACCGCTTGCCGGTCAATTCGGCGATGTGCTCTATCAGCGGAGCGAATACGTCGCTGTCGTAGTTGCTCTTTTTACCCTGCAGGACGGCCACGATCCGCTCGAAACCCATCCCCGTATCCACGTGATGCGTAGGCAAGGGCGACAGCCGCTCCGACTCGTCGCGGTTGAACTGGATGAAAACCAGGTTCCAGATTTCCATGACCCGCGGATCGCCGGCGTTGACCAGCTTCGCGCCCGAACCGTCCTCGGTCAGGTCGATATGAATCTCGCTGCACGGCCCGCACGGCCCATGGGCCCCCATCTCCCAGAAGTTGTCCTTCTTGCCGAAACGCTGCACGTGCGTCGGGTCGATATCGGTCACCTCGGTCCACAGGGCGGCCGCCTCCTCGTCAGGCTCCAGCCCGTCGTGCGCGTCACCGGCAAAAACCGTCGCGTAAAGCCGCTCTTTCGGCAGGCCCCAGACGCCGGTAAGCAGCTCCCAGGCCCAGGCGATGGCCTCCCGCTTGAAATAGTCGCCGAACGACCAGTTACCCAGCATCTCGAAGAACGTGTGGTGATAAGTATCCCGGCCGACCTCCTCCAGGTCGTTATGCTTGCCGGAAACGCGGATGCATTTCTGGGTATCCACCGCCCGGGTGTAAGGGCGCCGACCGGTACCGAGAAAAACGTCTTTGAATTGATTCATCCCCGCGTTGGTGAACATCAGGGTGGGGTCGTCGGCCGGCACCACCGGGGCCGATGGCACGGCCGTATGCCCCTTCCCCTCGAAAAACCGAATGAACTCTTCGCGAATCTGACTGGCGGCCTTGACACCCATAGACGTTTCCTGCTCAAGGGGTCCACGCTTCACCGGCCCCCCCACCCACCGGATATCGGCCGGGGAGGCGATACAAACCAGCCATTGTAGTGGATTGCAGCGGCATACAAAAGCCGCCGCAAACCAACCCGAAAATCCAGCGTCCGTAACCGCTGCGGGTTGGGGCGCGCCTGCTTCCCGCTCCGCGGGGTGACATGGGCAGGCCTTTGTCAAGCCACGGCGAGACAAAGGTTTGCCCGTGCTTTTCAAGCTCGCCGCAGGGTGGCATGGGCAGGCCTTTGTCACGCCACGGCGGGACAAAGGTTTGCCCGTGCTTTTCAAGC
>CAYNYK010000019.1:46475-50513 GCA_964401335.1 uncultured Planctomycetales bacterium | reverse complement strand
GCCACGGCGGGACAAAGGTTTGCCCGTGCTTTTCAAGCCTGCAGAATAGAGTACGACTATTCCCAGGTAAGCCGGAATTCCCTATGCCACATTTCTCGGATTGGCTGGCACCTTCAACGGGTTTCCAGCCCACCGGCCGGAAACCCGTTGTGGGTGCCCACCTTTACCCTTTCCGACGACGCATGAACGGAACCACCGCCGCCAGCAAGTAAATACCGCAGGGTTCCGGAACGATACGAACCACCAGCGGCGTAGCCGTGCCGATCGGATCACAGATGCTTTCCTCGATGACGACCCAAGCCACATCATAATGAACCGGGATCTTCATGGTGAAGCTCTGCCCTTGATAGGGCTCCATGCTGGCCATCGGCGCGATGGTCACCTTGGCGAGAAAATACGTACCCGCGGGGATACAACTATCGAGCCGAAACCACTGTTCCGGCAAACAGAGGGACATCTCGTTTAACGTGAGCCCCACCCCGATGTTATAGGCCGGATGCTGGTGGTTCAGACCCGAATTGTTGACGGTGTCATCAACATCACTGACGGTCCACAGATCGTTCTGCGCCTGTTCTTCAAACAAAACAAGCCACTGTATGGCGTTAATAGGCCTCTCGGCCAGAAGATAGAGATCGAAGGTAATTGACGTATCCGTTTCCCAATTGAAATCGACCGGCCCGCCCAACAAGGCCAGATCCACGCCGAAGGAAGCCATCGGCCAAGCCAACAATACTGCTGCAAACAAACCTTTTCTCATTTTGCATCCTTTCCGCTCAAACCAATAAAAACAACCATCGGGCCAACGCGGACCGATGTAATATTTCCTTATCGGACTTCCTTTTTTACTTGCGATCAAATAAAAATGCAAGGCCGACGTAACCGCCGGCCTTGCGGAAAGGACACTGAAGGATGGATCGCCCCCTACGGAGCTAATCCCCTTCCATTTCTTAACTTACGCGGTGCGCCGACGAATAAAGGGCGCCGCCAACAGCAGCAGCAAAGCGCTGGCCGGTTCCGGAGTTACCGTGATCTCCAGAGGGGTGCCACCAAGCTGCTCACCCGTGGGGGTCCAGAACGTCGTCGGGCCACTGGCCGACAGCGTGTAGGTTCCCGGCGTCAGTTCAACCACCGGAACCAGGGTCACCCTCATGTAATTGTAGGTGCCGGCAGCAGTATAACCGATGAACCGGAAGTAGGACACCTGGGCGCCACTATCAATGGCATCCTGCAACGTGGACACTCCCGGCGTCACGAAATCCAGGTACACACTGGCCATATAGGCCAATTGCGTGGCATTCATCGAATCGTCGCAAGCCGATACGCTCCACTCGGAATTCATCGTGGAGCCGCCGTCCAGGATCCATTCGATACCATCGAATGAGGTATCGGCGCTCACCTGAATATCGAACTGGATTTGCGTATCCACGCCTGGCGTGAAGATGACCGGCCCACCCAGCAGATTCAGGTTTACGGCACCGAAACTGGCCAACGGCCAAGCCAACAGAACCAATACCATCAAAGCTTTTCTCATTTTCATTCTCCTTTTCTCTCCACCACGTACGAGAGGCATACCATCCTTCGTCTCAAGGTAGAGCCACTTAAAAAAACCGTACTTCCTTTCCCTCTTGCTTTTCCCCGGGAAAACGCTTCCCAGGAATCACTTTTCATGCACTTTCCAAAATCTTCCGGATTTCGGGCCCGTTTTGAACCGGGCCCGAAACCCGGTCGCAAACACAAAACCTCATCACGTACCGCAGTTCGGATACGCTCCGAACAAATTGCCCTTGACCGCATTCAGATCAAGCGTGTTGATCGCTCCGTTGGCATCCACGTCCTTCGTGAAGTTGGCTGGACCAACTGCGTTGAACAACACGGCCTTAACCGCATTCAGGTCAAGAGTATTGACGGCCGTATTGAGGTCGACATTACCCTTGTGCATCCGAATCTTCAGGGTGGTCGGGGCCATCGTGCAACCGCCGGTAAGGCTCTTGACGCCGCTGACCGTAATGATCAGACAGGCATTGTTCGTCGGAGCCGACGACATGGTCGCCACCAACGTATTGCCACCCTCCACAGTCAGGGTTGAGTACGAACCGCTGGACAGGGTTACCACTGCAGCGCTGATATCAATCGCCTGATCGAACACGAATTTGAGCCGGTGCTGGGAAATAGTCCCTTCCACGCGCGGCTCGGTCGTATACGGCGCGACCTTGTTGATGGCAATGGAATAATCGACCGTAGTGCCATGCCGCATCACGGACGCACCCGAGACCAGAATCGGATTGGTGCATGGGACCACGCACTCGCCTTCCACGCACTCTTCACCCTCGGCGCAATCGTCGTTGGTCAGACACTCGACGCACTCGCCCGTATCCGGATCGCAGATATCCTCGCCGCAATCAACCGGCGGGAACGTGCAGGTACCGTCCACACAAGTGTCGGTCGTACACAGGTCGCCGTCCTCGCAATCTTCATCGTTCTCACACTCGGGTGGGGCAACACATTCGCCGGTCTCCGGATCGCAGACTTCGCCTTCCGGACACTCAACCGGCGTATTCTGGCAAACAGTTTCCACGCAGGCATCGACGGTGCACAAATTTTCATCGTCGCAATCCGAGTCGTCCTGACATCCGCACGTTCCATCGTTATTTACGATGAAAGTGATCTCGGATTCAACCACCTGGTTGGCCAGGGCGGCGAAATGACCGAGCAGCTCCCAATCCGGATCCAGATCGCCTTCCAGAATGTTGTTGCTGACATTGGCCTCATTCTTGGAGGAGATCAGCTTCAGGGTATAGGTTCCGCTATCCAGACCGCACAGATTCATCTGGCCTTCGGCCAGGGGCACCACACCCAGACCGTCGTAACTCCAGGAGGAACCGACGACACTGGCCATGCCGACGCCGAAATAGTAATCGGACTGCGGCTCACCCGTGTCGTTCAGTTGGGCAGGAATGTACTCCGGATAACCGGCACCCATGCCCATGAGCGTGCCTACCGGGGCGGCAGCCGCCAACGGCAGATCGAGGTCATCGGACGCACCCTTCTTGCTCGGATACTGGATCCGGCTCAGACCCGGACCGCCGCCACCCCAATAGTTCTCACCTTTCGGCCAATAAGCATGGGGATAGGTTTGCGGCAGAATCGTGTCGAACACCCGACCGGGTCCATTCTCCTCGATCCCGGAATCGTAGATGTTATAGGTGAACGTAAACGCTGCCCAATGCACTGGATCAGCGTATCCACGGACACCGTCATCGTCACCGTCATTGATCGTGCTGTGCCAGATTACGTCCGGAACAAGATCCCCGTTGCCGTCGCGCAATTCGAGGGAAAACGCAAAGTTGGCCAGGCCACTGGGCGCCACCGTCCCGTTATGCGAACCCGTTACCTCTACCTTCACGCTCCAAGTCAGGTCCACGTCTCCCAAGGTGACATTGACCACCTTGCCATCGCTCTCGGTGTAACCCGCGACGGTCGTGTCGAATTGCGGAAAAATCGGCGGCACGCCCTCATACTCGGCCGCCCGGTTATCCCCGCCCAGACCGAGAGTGTAGTTGACACTACTTTGCCCCAGCGCCGCGCCCGTGGATACCACGGCCACCATCGCTGCCATTAAAAGACACTTTTTCATAATCCCGATCCTCCTTTTCTCAAATGATTCCCTGGTCTCCCATGTAAGCGGAAACAAAACAACATCGCGAACGCGGCAAAGGGCATCACCGCGCCCGGATTCCATTTTGTTCATGCCGACGATGCACGGTACCGTCGACCGCGGGAAACCCGTTCTCCAATAAAACACTCGCTCATCAAAACACACCACACAGGACTTGTTGAACGACTCCGCAACGCGCTACCCACCCTCTTCGGACACACTTCTTACGCCTCGCCCGAGTCGCAATCTCTAATTGCTCGATGCCGCAGGATGCGATTAAATGATTGGAGACCTTTTCGCTCCTCCGACATTCAGCCCCACACAGTTTCACATTCTATCCGAATCGCCCCAAATTGCAAGACTTTTTTCGCGAAAAAAGGACC
>CAYNYK010000019.1:0-46375 GCA_964401335.1 uncultured Planctomycetales bacterium | reverse complement strand
CACAAAACGCAACTTTCTGGGCAACATCCACAACCTGATTAATCTTAGACCTGCCCCTGGGGAAGTTCTACGGGGTTAATCTTAAAAATATTTTGTGTCCCATAATCAACAACGCACTTTTGTCAGATGATGATCCAATGCCTGGGAATCACAGAAGAACAGTTTATGGCATGATGATTTGGCCCAGGACGGCCGGTCTTGATGCGCCGGTAGCCTGGGGAATATTGGCCGGAGTTCGATCAACACAGGCGGCGGCCAGAAGGGCAAAGCTGACCGCCTCTTTCGCCTGGGCGGGTATGCCCATCTCGTCGATGGACCGAATCCGAACACCCGCAAACGAGGTTGCAAGCATGGAGAGGAGGGTAGGATTATAGGCCCCCCCGCCACAAACAATGATTTCCAGCGGTTTGGTTGTTTTCATGGCCGCCTTTCGATCATCGGTTGACGGTCTTGCGGATGAACCGACTTGGAAGCCAGGCAGAAAGCGACGATACGACTCGACCATAGACCTGACGGTGAAGGCCGTCGCCGTGGCCAGCCAGTCGTCAGGCGAAAGGCTGGCGGCCCGGAGATACGGAAGCTCCACCCGCACAAACTTCTCGCCAAACGTCTCGCGGCCGGTTGTACGAGGCGGAGAAAGACGGAAAAAAGGATGCTGGAGCCAGCGTTTCAAAACCCCTTCCAGGATACGGCCGCGAGCCGCCCGTCGCCCGCCTCGATCCATGCGCTGCCGACCTTTTGAAACCAATGCCGCCAAGGCATCGATCACCATGTTTCCCGGACCAGTATCGAAAGCCACGATTCTTTCCGGACCACCACCGGCCGGCAACCACGTTACGTTGCCAATCCCCCCGATATTCTGCACCACCCGGGAAACACGATTGCTGCGCAGCAGAATCCAGTCCGTCCACGGCACCAGCGGAGCACCTTGGCCGCCGGCCGCCGTATCCGATTGGCGAAAACCGGCAACCGTACACAGACCGGTGGCCGCCGCTACTCTGGCCGGCTCACCAATTTGAAACGTAACCGTCCGACCGGCTCGTCGCGTCGGCAAATGGCAAAGGGTCTGGCCGGCCACACCGATCAGCACCGGCCGTCCCGCATTTGCGTTTTTCCGTATGGCCGCGACCGCCGCCCGACCGTATAGGTCCCCCAATTCCGTGTGCAGACGAGCCAGCTCCTCCGTCCGGGTCGCCGCCGGTGCCATGGCCGCCAGTAAACGTCGACGTAATGAGCAAGAAAACGAGAGATGCTCGTGCCACAAAAAACGGGCCCGCATCGACATGCCGTAACCACGAATCGCCACGGCCGCGAGGTCCACGCCATCCCCGCTGGTTCCCGACATCAGGCCCAATACGATGCGCACCGTCGGTGTGCCTCCGGCTATCGATTCCCTGTTGGGAAAACGGATTACCCTTCGGAGTCGTCCGTATCCATTTCCTCCGCGGGGGGTTCCTCCGAGGGCAAGCGAGATTCATTCTTCGAGGCCAGGACCTCGACGGGCTGGTAATCGTAATAGCTGCGAATCTGTTCGCGATAGTAACCGCCCCGGGCAACCTGTACGGCGTTGAGGACGGCACCAAGGATCCGGCTGTTGACCTGCTCGAGTTGCTCGCGGGCCCGCAGGACCGTTCCACGCTGGCTCTTCTTGGCCCGGCACACCAGAATCACGCCGTCCACCGCACCGGCCATCACCAGAGCATCGCTGAGTAACAGGACGGGCGGGCCGTCGAGGATCACCTGATCATAGCGCTCGACCGCCTCCTTCAGGAACTTCTCCCTATACGCCCCGGCCAGCAATTCTGCGGGGTTGGGCGGAATCGGCCCGCTGTTGATTAGGTCAAGATTCGGCAATTCGGAATGGTAAATGCAATCGTCGAGCGTACGCTGCCCGATAAGTATGTTGCTCAAGCCCTCGGCCGGGAGCTGCGGGAAGTGTTTCTGCAACGCGGGTTGGTGCAAATTCGCGTCCACTAGAAGTACCCGTCGACCGCTCTGGCCGATCGCGGTGGCCAGGTTAATGGACACCGCCGTCTTGCCTTCCTCCGGCTTAGCGCTGGTGATCAGCACGGTGCGCTGTTGCTCGAGAGGCGCACTGAGCGCAAGATTGGCCCGGAAGGTTCGGAAGGCCTCGGCAATCATGGAGCGTGGGGCCAGATGCACGGCCAGTTCGATCTTCTCCAGGTCCACTTCCTCGTCGTCGAGGTCGGGAACCGTACCCAGGATAGGAACATGTACGTGCCGGACCAGGTCGCGCGTGGTCTTGACCGAGGTGTCCATGAATTCCAGAAGCAAGGCCAGACCCAGGCCGAGCATCAAGCCGGCCATCGCCCCGGCGGGGATCATGATCTTGAAATTCGGGAAGTACGGCTCCAGGGGCTTGATCGCCCTGACCCGCTGCTTCACACGGACGGCCCCGCGCTCGGCGATCACCATGTTCAATTGATCGCGGTACGCTGTCACCTGCTTGAGTTGCTCCGTCTTTTCCTGAATACGTTCTTCAAAATTCTGATAAATCGCTAGATTACGATCCAGGTCGCTTTGTCGGCTTTCGGCTTCCATTAACCGCTCGCGCAATTGTATTTCCGCCTGGGCGGCGTTGATATAGAAGGTATAGGCGGAATTGATCTCGCTCTCGCGAATCTCCGCCTCGCGCTGGCGCTGCAATTCCAGTAATGCGTCATTCACTACCGTGATCCGGGCCTGAATATCCGTAAGGATGCGGTGGTTCGGTCCCAGCCCCTCTTCCTGGCGGGCCTGCAGTTCCTGCCGCAGGTTGAGCAACTGGTTCTGCAAAGCCGCCACCTGCGGATCGCGCTGAATCATCTGGGTCATCTGCGGGCTGATCGCCAGTTGGCTGGCGTCCACGGCATTCATGTTTTCGTAAGCCGTCTGATACTGAAGTTTTTCCGACTCCAGGCGGGTAACCTGATCGGACAGGGTCCGCCAGGTCTCGGTGATCACATTGATCCCGGCGGTCAGACCGACGGTCCCGATCTGATTTTGCAGAAAACGCTCGCGCTCTTTTCGGATCTGCTCTTGCTCCACCTGCAAGTTCTCGATGCGTTTGTTCACGCTGGCCAACTCCGCTTTCAATTCCGTATCCGAGATATCCGTCACCTTGTTCAAATACTTGGCTACCACCGTATTGACGATCACCGGGGCATCATCCGGGGCGTGCGTGGAAAAACTAACTTCCAAAAAGCTGGTTTGTGGAACCTGACGAACGCCGAGATATTCTTTTAGCACGATCAGGGGCTCGCGCCGATGCTGCTGCTGTTCGTTGAACCATTGCGTAGCCCGCACGCCGGCGTCCTGCAATACCTCGCCGAGCAACGTTTCATCCTTCAACATGACGGCCTGATCGTTAACGAAACGATCGATCACATCCGACTGGACGCGCATCTCTCCACCCAGTTGCATGGGCATCCGGATTCCCGGCGCTTCCACCAGAATGTACGAACTGGCCCGCCAGAGCGGGTAATGCTTATAAAGGTAAAAAGTCAGCCCCGTCACCGCCCCGCTGATAAAAAGAAAAATAAAAAGGATCAAAAAAATTCGCTGCTTGAGGATGCGCAGAAAATCATTGACGTTAAACCCGCCGCCGGGGCCGGCCGGCGATCGGGCCGCCTGCAACAAAGGCATGGGTATGCGTTCCTGGACTGTTATCGGCATCGTGGTCATCCGCCCAAACCTCCTGTGGTTGCCACGGGTTCGTCCTCTCTCGTCTCTTCCACGAACAAATGATTCAATGCATAGCTGATCGCCCCGTACAGGGCGAAGGCCACGAACAACATGGCCAGTCCCATCAGGGTGTGCCAGGTGCCGTGGGCCAAATCCTGACGACCGAACACCACCAGCAGGCCGGTCACGGTGACCCGTACCACATTGCAGAAGATGGCAATGGGCACGCAGGACAGGACCATCACCAGCCTTTGCCACAAAGGCCGTTCGTGCATGAAGGCCATCGCAACCCCCAGGGCCATCATGGTCATCAGTAAGCGCATGCCACTGCAAGCCCGCTCAATATCCAGCACATCCGCTTTACCCTGATAAATGTATTCCACCACCGTGCCTTGCGCCTCGGCGAACATATCCGGGATGAATTGCAGGACGGCGGCCGACACCACCGCCGCCACGCCCCGTAACGGCATGGTGATCTCCTGGAACACCCGATTCGGAAGGGGAACGGCGAAGATCAGAAAGGCCACGGCGAACCAGCTCCAGCGAAACATCGGCCAGCCCCAGACCATCAGGATAACCCCCAGGATGCTCAACAGCAGCGCGCAACGCTTGGGGTACTCCATCTTGAGAAATATGCTGGCCACAAAAAGGCCGAACGACATCAGCAGTAATCCGGCTCCGGCCAACTGGGGAAACCGATTACGACGCTGCAGACTCATGGGGAAACGATGCCGTTGGGTATAAAGAAAATAGAGGCTGAAAAACGGAATAATAAAACCGTGCGACCAGTCTGAGTTGTTCTTCCACGAATAAACCAGTCCGATCAACACATACCGGTAAAGTATCGCGAGAATCAGCATCAAGACGACAAACTGGCCGGTCATCGCCGCCGGGCTTAACGGTGTTCGCCTTGGGATGGTCGTTGTTAACAATAGCCTTCGCTCCCGTTAAAACAGATTCGGAAAACGTCGTTGTAAATCCGCCTGGCGACGCGTGTCGGGGTTCACCTGACCACCGAAGCTGTCGATATCCGCGAAATTGCGGTTATATGAGAAATCAAATCCATAACCAAGCCGGAACCCGTTGCGGATCTTGTATAACAACAGGGCCATCGCGTGCGTACCGATGTTGACCACGTCACCCGGCTTGAGATAAATATCCGGATCGCGCCCGTCAATGATTCGGGCCAGGTTCCATTGGGTGATTTCAACCCGGTCGCCGTCCAGCCTGCGGGCCAGTTCACATCGCGAAGGCCAGGCCAGCGGATCCAACCCCCCCACCGAGGCCAACGCCTGACGCAAGGTCACATCTTCACCCCCGAAGGCGTAGTTCAATTGGCTCCGGTTGCCCGGCATACGCACATGCCCCATGACGTAATAGCTGCCGGTCGGGCCGGTTTCCAGCCGGATCCAGTCACCCGGCCGAACCACAATATTGTAATTGCTGTCACTTTGCCGAAGCTTGTCGGCCGGTATCTTGATAATGCGTTGACGCCCCTCGGCCACCAGGTCCGCCCAGTCCACCTTCTCCGAAGTCGGCTCGGGAACGAAAACCGGTTCGCTCGCCGGGGCGGCGGCGGGCTGTGATGCTTCCTTCCCCGCGGCCGGCGCTTCAATAAAACGATCATTCACGAAAATAAAAGGCGCGCCGGCGGCTTCCGGTGGGGTTACCGGGGTCGCCTCGGTTCTGGAAGGTTCCAAAGCATCCCGCAATTCACGTTCGGCTTCGGCCCTATCGCCGTTGGCTTGAGCAAGCGTTTTCCGATCCGTCGGCATCGCTCGTCCGGCCGATGGCGGATAGGGGCCGCCGGACATCTCCGACATGGTCACCGGCGAAACCGGCGGGGTCGGCCCCTGCCGACCGGAGGAGGGTACGGATGTCTCCATCGAGGGCCGTTTGTAATGATCCATGACTTCTTTCGGTCGAGGCTCATCACGCGTTACATAAATCCAGCGAACCAGATCGTCCAGGCCGCCCCCCATGTTGATGGCTTCCTGTAATCGATAATCCGAACGCGGCATTGAATACATGCCTGATTGCCGGATCGCTCCCGAAAGGTTGAACAGACGTTGCCGTTGATCGAGGACCGTAACCAATACGGTCGGTTCGTAGTCCTCGCCGAAAATTTTCTTCGCCTTGGCCTGGTTGATGATCTCCAATTCCAGATCACGGGTAGACAGCCCCTCGACGGTTATTTGCCCTAATTGTGAAACCGTGATTCGCCCCAGATCATCCACCCGCGGCTGAAATACGCTTTCCGCGTCCTTGGCCAGCAAATCGAGAATACGAATCTCCAACACGTCTCCCGGTCCGATCTTATATGGCTCCACAATGGCCACCAGATCTTCCGGCTTGGGATCCGTCGCCCCGGCTATATCCTTGGGCGTATCGCGAAAACTGCTGCTGCGCAATATCTCCGTAACCCGGGTCTCCCGGAAGTTGCCCAGTTCGGATGGATTTAGAAAATCGTTCCACCACGGAGAGACACATCCGACAACCCAGAACATGGTCATGACGCAACCGGCGGTCATCCACCACTTCATGCGTCTATTCCACCAAGATTCAATCATCATGATCGATCATCCGGAGACAAATAACTGTCATTAATCCCATAGTCCAATCTGAAACCGAAACCCGACTATTCGGTCTCAGCGTAGCTTCACGAGAACCAGAGATTATCAGCCCTTGGGAGCCTTGTTGGGACCGATAATCGTGGCTTCCCGGCATCCAGACTAACCGCCTCATTCCCTAATTATCGGCCAAGTGTCGCAGAGCGGCCGATATTCACAAACGATAAAACGACAAATAGTTATCGGCATCAAGTCAGAGGGCTGTTGAGAGACGAAGGGACGAAAAACAAGGATTTCTTGTACCCCACGGCCTAATCCACACTCACCCTCCATTTTATGCTCGTAATTAGTAGTATCGTTATACTCCCACGATGGTTCTATCAATTTATTCTCGACGGCATTTTTCCCCGATGTGCATCTCGGCAAGGATAGCTCATTACGTATTTTGAGTAGAAGCAAGACGCTCAATAAGGCATGGAACGTAAAGCATATAAGATTCTTTATATTAAGAACTTAGATCAATTTCATCAAGAACCGTAACATCGAATTCCGCCCGGTCCGCGAAATCCGTCCGGGGCTTTTCGTAAATCCCCCCCTTACGGCATATTCGGACTGTCCGCCACCCCAGCCGCACCGGAGATAAAAAATCTTTTTCAACATTATCCGCGATATACAAGCAGGCCGCTCCATCCAATCCCCAGGTTTTCTGGATGGTTTCAAAGGCTCGGGGGTGGGGTTTCCAGAACTCCCGCCCCCATTGGTCCGTGAGAATAATCAAATCCAAGCGGTTGGCCAATCCCAGGGCCTCAACTTTATTTTGCTGCATCGCCAGCGGGCCGTCGCTGATCAAGGCAAGGTGGAAACCGGCCCGCCACCGCAGCAAGGCCCGATCCGCATCCTCGAACAGGTTGATTCGCGGCCGATGAGTACGGTAGCATTCGACCATGAGCGGAATCAACATATCGGCGTTTGCACAGTGCATCTCGTCCAAAACCTGATCGAAGATATGCCCTCGGGCACCCTGCTCGAAAAGCGATCGCATACGCGCGGCGGGGTCGAACGGACACGTCACTTTCCGCCGGAGCCAGGCCGCGACCGCCTCAAAACCACTGAAAACAAAGGATTTTTCCGGGTACAGGGTATCGTCGAGATCGAAAACCACTGCCTTGATGCCCGGAATCCTGACCATATTCGTCGCCTCAATGCGGCTATTTGGGGAGATGCTGCCCATGCGGGTTCTATTGGGCCGCGTCAGTTACAAAAAATGCCTGGTAATACCTCAGCATCATCAGATTGGGGCGGAAATGATCCAAACGGATACGTGGTTTGCGACCCATCCATTCCATTAATAACCACTTCGGAAAATCCGCCCCTGCCTTAATCGCCAGAGGCACGCCCCCGCCAAAACGTGGATTGATTTCGATAACCCTGATGCGTCCTCCCGGCGTCATGATGAGCTGGATGGTAATCACGCCCACACAGTCGTGTAAGGCCTCCACGACGCGAAGGCCTGTCTGCATGATTCCGTCATGCCGACAGGTTATCGCTCGCGTCACTTCACCACCCCGGACTTCCAGGCGTCGTCGAGGTACCACGCAACGCGGCTTGCCATCAAACCCGGAATACACATCTAGTGTATATTCTACACCTTCAACATATTCTTGTACGATTGCTTCGGGGACATGAGGAACCAATGCCAGCAAGTCGGTCTTATTACGCAGGATGAAATTGCCCTTGCTGGCGCTGCCCTTTTGTGGTTTGAGGAAGTAGGGAAACTTGTGCCGGGCCTTTTTCAGCATCGTCTTGGCCGGCCAAGTGGCAGGGGTATCGATGCCGTGTTGGGTTAAAAAAGCAAAGGTGGTCAGCTTATCCCGGCAGGTATGCACAACCTGGGGTGAGGAAATCAACACCCTGCAACCGGCTTTTGCAAAAATGTCGCGGGCATCAGCCAACTTAACCAGTTCAATATCCAGTAAGGGAACCAGTAAGTCGATTTTTTCGCGCCGGACAATGGATAAAAGCTTCGGGATATAACTCGGGCTTGCGATTGGAGGCACAAGATGGGATTTGCCGACCAGGCACCCGGCGGCAAAATAAGGCTCGGTGTCGGCGGCCTGGGCCATGACGGATAGCCCCAAGGGTCGACCGGCACGTAAAAACGCCTGAATCAATTCCACCCGCCGTCCCGCGCAAGTAAACAAAATCCGGACTTGCCGGCGACCTTTTCCCACTCCCGACCTTAGAGAATAGTTGTTCTTCATGCCATATCCGAGAAATCAGCGTCCGACGAATATTCGTCACCCAAGGGGTCGGCCGTGTCGGATAATATCGGCAGACGCGAACGGTCACAACAGGTATGACCGGAAAGACTCTTTTTGGGGTGCATCCGAAGAAAGGTGGCGCAGGGAATTGCGACTTTCCTGAAAATATTCTTGATCTGATCTGCGGTCTCAAAAGCACGGGCAAACCCTTGTCCCACCGCGGCGTGACAAGGGGCTGCCCATGCCACCCAGCTCCTAAACTTTGGATGCACCCTTTTTGTAGAGTTCATCCACCAAGTACCTTTCTCAATGGATCAGTATGCTCCTTCCGCGTAACCCGTCTCATACATGGCCACCACGTTCTCCGGCGGGGTCACTACCTGGATGTTATGGCAGGGAGCAAGGATGTATCCGCCACCGGTCCCGAGAATGCGCAGATTGTCGCACACCTCGCGGCGAACGTCCTCGACCGAACCGAAGGGAAGCGTTTGCTGGTTATCCACTCCGCCATGGAATATCAGCCGGTCGCCGAAGTCGCGTTTGAGGCCTTCCCGTTCCATCCCCGGGCATCGCCATTGAATGGGATTCAGGACATCGATGCCGGCGGCGATCATCATGGGCAGTACCGGACGAATGGCTCCGTCGCTGTGATGAAAAACCCAAGCGCCCATCTCGTGGGCCAGTTGGATCATGCGTTTCATGCCTGGTAACAAGAACTCCTCGATCTGGCGGGGCGAAAAAAGCAGACCTTGTTGCGAACCCATGTCCTCGGCCACGTAAGTGATATGTACGTTGCCCGCGCCGGCCTGCTCATAGATACGCAAGGTATTGGTATACGCCAGGTCAAACAACTTGCCCAGGCAGTAATGCACCATCGCCGGGTTTTCGATCAGGTCGATATACGCCTGCTCCAGGCCGCGAAGGAGGCCGTAGACCAGAAACGGCTCGGAACCTCCGCCGCGAATAATCTCGTCGGGATGCTGCTCGACCTCGCGGCGAATGTGGGCGTAATCAAACCAGTCGGGACTCGGCCAGCGGTAATTGGCCTCGATCTCCTCGATGGTCTGGTAAGCGGCCAGAGGATGATAAACGGCCTCCTGATAGACGCCGCCGTCGTGCTCCGCCTGACGATAGCGTATCCCATATAAATCCGTTCCTTCGGGTAGAGGCGGCCCCACGTAACGCTCCAACAACCGGAAAGGCCGGTCCACGTGCAGCCGGGCCAGAGCCTCATTCAAATCCGCGCAGCGCAGGTGACGTACCAATCGCGCGTCGGCCTCCGGCGTCGCCCAGTAGTCCATTGGTACGCGATCGGGCTTCTGCCGTCGCAACACCGCCAGCCATCGTTCGCGCCCGGTCATATCATTCTTCTCTATTATTCGGTCAATTAGAATGCGTTCTAACACCTCATATCGTCGACCCCGTCGGGCCGATGAACACTGGCGAGACGCCAGTGCCACACCAAAGAACACCGGCAAGACGGAGCCCACCCGCCGTGGCGGGGTACCACACAACCTTTAGGATACACTCATATTGGTTGTCACGTCTATCGTAATCGACGCGCTTGCGAGCATTATAAAACCCATATGGCCGCAACCATAATGCGAGGCGGTAGAAGAATACGGAGGACATTGGAGGAACGATGGCACGGGAAATTGCGGTTTACTTGGGAATATCCCGGTTCTACTCCGCGTTCACAAAAGCGTGGGCAAACCCTTGTCCCGCTATCGCGTGACCAGGGCCTGCCCATGCCACCCGCCCGGTCAAACATTGCGTTCCGCGAAAACTCTGGCCTCACCTACTGCTCTTACATTCCGCCAAGGGAATCGCGGCGAGTGGGATATGGGTTTTGATGGTATGTTTCTTGGCCTGGGAAAATGACCGTGATGATCCAAGTAAAGCCGGCCATTCGAGGGAAAGCGGCGTCACGCCCATGGCAGTATATGATCGCGCTCGGGTATTTCGACTCAGAGATATGATCGGTGAACCATGGCCACGCAATTTATCGCGGACGCCGGCAAGGGTTGCGTACCGCATGGGAGGTAGCGGATAATCTTCGGCATGATGAAAACAAATGATAACCCAAAACCGAGTGAACGCGTGGTCGAGGTCCAGGTCCGGCCGTACCCTTATGCCGTGATTATCGGGGCGCGGGTGTTGGATACACTGGGACCGCGGGTCGGGCGGCTGGTCAAGGGGCGTCGGGCGTTCGTGGTCACCGATGAAAACGTAGGCCCGCTGTACGCGGAGCAAGCCTTGGCTTCGCTGCGACAGGTAGGGTTTGAGGCCGCCGTGCAGGTCGTACCCGCCGGCGATTCGACCAAATCGTTGGAGACGCTGGCGCAGCTCTACGATGCGGTGGCCGAGGCCGGCATCGATCGCACCTGCCCGGTGATTGCCCTTGGCGGCGGGGTGGTCGGTGATCTGACCGGTTTTTTGGCGGCTACGTGGATGCGCGGGGTGCCCTTCGTGCAGTGCGCCACCACGGTCGAGGCCGATGTCGATGCCAGCGTGGGTGGCAAGACAGCGGTGAACCATCCGCGCGGTAAGAACATGATCGGTTCGTTCTATCAGCCCGTGCTGGTGCTGATCGATACGGCCACCCTGCGCACGTTGAGCGAGCGGGATTTCCGCGCGGGGCTGGCCGAGAGCGTCAAACACGCGGTGATCCGCGACGGCGAATTTTTTACCTGGCACGAGGAGCACGCCGACACTTTGCTTGCCTGCGATCTGGAATCGTTGGGTGAACTACTCGAGCGCAACGTGCGAATCAAGGCGGAGATCGTCGCCCAGGACGAGCGGGAAGTGACCGGGGTGCGGGCCCTGCTGAATTTCGGGCATACCATCGGCCACGCGATTGAGACGGGCATGGCCCGGCGAGGAGAGCCGTGGCGACACGGCGAGGCCGTCGCGGTCGGCATGATCGCCGCCGCGCACATGAGCGTGCGTGCGGGGATGCTGGATCGCGCTTCCGCCGAGCGGATCGCCCGGCTGGTCGAACGAATCGGTTTGCCGGTGGCCGCGCCGCTGGCCACCGCCCGCGAGGAGCTGTGGCAACTGATGCGGCTCGATAAGAAATCAGCCGCCGGCAAGATTCGCTTCGTTCTGGCGGAAGGTATCGGCCACGCCATTCTGTGCGATCAGATCGAACCCGCCTGGATCGAGGCGGGACTGGATAGCGTGCTGGCTTGAGATACAAGATACCTCGCGCAGAGACGCCAAGGCGCTGAGATGAAGGGGTTTAGTTGTCCAGGACGCAGGGGGGTATTGGAAGGGCCGAACGTCGAATTGGCAAAGAGGGTGCAATCATGCCTGGAAGCGGCGAACGCATGAATCAATTCGGTCGCCGGGGTGGTCGAGGGGTACGCCCTTATCTGATCATGTTGAAGATTATCTGTGTCGGCCTGTTTCTCGGGGGGCTGGCGAGTTTTCTGGTTCTGGCGGCGGGTCGACCCATAGGTGATTCCCTCGAATCGTGGCGGGAGTTTTCAGATCTGGCCCATCGGATGTACGGGCGGTTGATCGTGCCGGGTGTCATCGGCGCGGAGGTGGCGGGCGTGTTGCTGACTGCTTCGATCTGGCGGGTGATGATCCGCATGCGCTGGTTCCAGTTGAAAATGCTGATTCTGCTGATCGGCTGTCCCGGCCTGCACGTGTTCATGGTTACGCGATTGACGGCTTTCGATGAGATGCTTAAAGGGGGCTTTGATGAGGCGGTGGCCGTCAGTCTGCGTACGCAGTTGTTGGCCGGGACGGCGGCGGCGATTGTCTACGCCCTGCTGATGATCTGGCTGGGACGGATTAAGCCGCGTCTGGGCCAGGATTACGGGCGCACCTTCGCCCATACGGCGGACGGCCGTGAAAACTCATGAGACGGCCGGGTCTTTCCGGAATTCCTCTTCCAGAATCGCCACGATTTTGGCGAAGTGCTTATCCAAAGCGCATTTGTTCTGCGATCGGTGAGCGCAGTAACCTTCCTCGTCCTGCATGCAATTGGCACAGACCACCTGCCGGACGCGGTCCATATACGGCTCAATCGAATAATCGCGGATCCCGGAGATGACCTCGATAATCTCGTCCAGCCGGTTCATCAAAGGGCGACATTCCATCGGCACCTTGCCCCCCGGCTCGTCCCAGGGATACTGCGTGCAGATTTCGTCCAGCAGCCGTTGCTCAATTCGCTTGCGAAGAGTGGGCATGAGAGATACCTCGTTGTAAAGTATGCTACTATTGTATACGGTATTGCCCTTTCGGACCAAACCGGAAAACGACGGCATTTCAATCACCCAAAGGCGCTTACTTGATAAATAATCCTCTAGGGTTATATTGCAAGCCGCCACCACGAATGCAACATCGGCGGCTTAAAGGTTCGGGTGCCCAATGATTGTCTATCTTGATATGTGTTGCCTGAAGCGTCCCTTTGATGACCAAAGGCAGCCACGTATCGCTTTTGAAACCACGCGGTACTCGCTATTATGCGAGCCATTGACGAGTGGCGAGCGAAAGCCGTCCGGTCGCTCGCACACAAATTGGAGAACTCGCGTAATCCGGATCGTCAGCGGGCGGCGGCGATAGACGCTTGGTTGAACACGCTAAATTCCTTGGAATCAACTCCCTTATCGGTGGCGGGACGGGTAGCTTATCTTATAAAGGTCGGCTTGAACTCGATGCATGCATTCCATCTGGCCTGGGCTGAATATCTTGGTGCGGATGTGCTGGTTACGACCGATGATAGATTTTTGTCGCAATGTGCCCAGTTCGTCGATATAATCGATATAAGAGTTTTGAACCCGGTGTCTTTGGCCGTGGAGTTGATGATATGAACCCGATGATTAATCCTGCCGAACTGCGTCGTCGCGGTCTGGAGACTCTGGTTCGCGAGTTGGGCCATGTAGACGCCATGCGGTTTCTGCACCAGTATTACACCGGTCAAGGTGACTACTCCCGCGAGCGCGGGCAACTACTCCCGGGATGGACCGCCGAGGAAATCGTCCGCGAAGCCGATAAGCCGGCCTCGCCCAAATCCGATTCTTGAGTCGGGATAATGCCGCCCCTTTCACTCTTTCTGAGTAGTGACATCGCCACTAATTATCGCCTTAGCCAGCAGTTCGGCCATGTGCAGCGGTTCGGCCCTGGTCAAGTGGGTGATCTGATGCCGGCAACTGGTCCCGGAGGCGACCATGTGCGTACCGGGTTGCAAGGCGTTGATCTGCTCGATAAGGGGCTTGGCCACGTCCTTCGATAATTCATACTTATCGGCCATCATACCGAATGCACCGGCCATCCCGCAGCAACCGGTCTTGAGCATCTGTACGGTCGATCCGGGTACCATCCCCGCCAGGGCGGGGAAAACACTCGTATCGGTCAGGGCCTTTGAGTGACAATGCCCGTGAATGGCCACGCGCATCGCCCCATTCTTCTTGAAGGGCAGGGCATTCGGCTCGCGGCGTAGTAACTCGTAAATGAAATGCTCGAAGAGTACGCAACGTCGGGCCACCTTTTCGGCGCCGGGAATCTTCATCTGTACGTATTCATCGACAAACATCGAGTAGCAGGATGGTTCGAGAAAAATGATCGGCTCATCGCCGCCGAGAGTGTTGAACATCTCGACGTTATGTCGGCCGAGACGTTGCACTTCATCCAGCACGCCGCGACTGCACGCCGGACGACCGCAGCACTTGCGCTGTTCGGCCAGCGTGACCATGAAGCCGGCTACCTCCAGGACCCGCACGGCCGCCTGGCCGATGTTCGGCTCGTTGTAGCGGACCCAGGTATCGTCCCAGAGGATCACCTTGCCGCGCCGGGCCGCCTGACCGTTCACCACCGGCCGCTTTTTGAACCAGCGATCGAATCGTTTGGAGGCATAAAGCGGCATGGGGCGCTCGCGCGTAAAGCCCATCATTTTGTTCATGATCCAGCCGGTGACGGGCATTTTCAGTACCCAATTGGACAATGGGTAAAACGCCGTGCCCAGCTTGCCCAGCAAATCGGAGTTGGAAATCACCCGATCGACCAGAGGGATGCCGTCGCGCTTCTGTCGGGCGTGAACCAATTCGGCCTTGAGCAGGGTCATATCCACGTTGGAGGGACATTCGGTCTTACAGGCCTTGCAGCTCAGGCAGTAATCCAGGGCCTTGGCCAGTTCAGGTGAGCCCAGGGCATCGCCCTCGCCGAGCCGACCGTCCAATACGGCCCGGATCGTGTTGGCCCGGCCGCGGGTGACCATGATTTCCTCGCCCGTCGCCTGGTAGGTCGGGCACATGGTCGGCGGGTCCTTGCGACATTCGCCGCAACCGTTGCATTGTTCCAGATTGCCGACGAAAGAGCCGTCGCGTTCGACGAAACCGTAAATACCCTCGAACGGCGGGGTGATTCTGTACAGGTCGCCGTAGCGCAGGTTCGTGTCGATCCTGTACCCCTTGCCGGGCACGATCTTGCCGGGGTTCATCATGTTTTTCGGATCGAAAAGTCGTTTGACTTCCGCGCAGGCGGCGTTCAGGACGGGGCCGAGGTGATCGGGCATGAATTCGGTGCGGGCGATGCCCACACCGTGCTCGCCGGCCAGGCTGCCCTTGAATTGCAGACAGAGGGCGGAGACTTCCTCGGCCAGTTCGCGGTAGATTTTGATATCCCTGGCCGTGTGCAGATTGAGCTTGGGCCGCACGTGGAGCAGGCCGGAGGCCGCGTGGCCGTAATAGGATGCCTGAATCCCCCGCGACTCGAAAATCTTCCGCAGGCTTGCGACGTATTCGGCGATTTTTTTTGCCGGCACGGCCACGTCTTCCAGCCCCGGTGTCGGCTTGGCCTCGCCCGCGCAGGCCGTCAGCAGCGACAAGCCCTGTTTGCGCACCGACCAGATCATGAGTTGCTCGCGATTGTCGGCCGGGATCAATTTCCGCGTGCCGATGTTCCGCTTAAGAAGTTCGTTGAGTTTTTCGTCGGCATTGGTGTCGAAGAACTCGACGAGCAGGATGGCCTCACAGGGGCGCTCATCCAGTTGCATCAGTGCGCGGGCCTGCTGGAAGGGCATCTTCCCCTTAGTCTGATCGAAAAGCAGCCGATCGATATGTTCGATGGCCACCGGTTCCAGATCGAGTAATTCGACCGTGGCCTGCATGGCCTCGGAAACCGAATCGAAGAAAATCAAGCCGACTTTCTTTTTCGGGGGCACGGGTACCAGATTCAGGACGGCCGACATGATCCCCGCGAGAGTGCCTTCGCTGCCACCGATGATCTTGGACAAATCACCCTTGTTGGCCAGGTAATAATCGAAACCGTATCCCGGCCAACGTTTGTTGATCTGGCCGGCGGGCATGCGCCGGCGTATTTCGTCGGCATGGCGATCCACCAGTTGGTCAAGGGCTACGCGCCGATCGGCCAAGCTGTCGTGTCCGCGGCCCACGGTCGCGATCGTGCCGTCGGCCAGGACGATTTCCAGGGCGAGTACGTGATCGATGGTCGTTCCGTAAATCGGCGTATGCGCACCGGAGGAATTGTTGGCGATCATGCCGCCGAGGGTGGCTCGGCTGCTGGTGGCCACATCCGGTCCGAACCACAGCCCGTACGGTTGCAGATAATTGTTCAACTGGTCGAGGACCACGCCGGCCCCCACGCGCACGGTCCTAGCCTCGCGATTGAACTCGGTAATCTGACGGTTATAGCGGGCGAAGTCGACGACCAGCCCGTCGCCGATGGCTCCGCCGGCCAGGCCGGTCCCCGCCCCCCGCGGGACGAGATTCAGCCCGTGATCGGCGGCCGCCCGGATCACCTCGGCCGCCTGCCGGGTCGTTCGCGGAAAGGCGACGCCTTCCGGCACGATCTGATAGATCGACGCGTCGGTGGCGTATAGTTGTCTGGTTAAATCGTCAACACGGATTTCGCAGTCACCGGCCTTGGCCAGTGTGCGCCGCAGCGCCTCATTCATAACCGAAACACTCCTAAAACCCATCCCCGGACGTCTCGTTATTATAGCCGAATCAGGACCACCCAGTGACCATTGCCCGGAGTCTTCAGTTCGATTTTGTTGCCGGAAGGCACTGCGGAGGCGTCTTGCCAACGACTGTTGGCGATATCGAGCCATCGCAGGGTAAACGGTCCTGACGCTTTTTCTCCAAGATCGAGCCGGACCGAGCCGCCATCTGGGAAATATACCGCGTATTGTTTGCCGTCGATAAAGCTGAGATAGGCCTCGTTCTCGTCCCGGTCGCTCAGCCTGTGGCTTTCCGCGTCGGGCACGGCGTGCAAGATGTCGAATTGCTCCAGCAGCATCCGAGCGCTGCGCAGATGAGTTTGCGCCCGTTCGTTGAGGCCCTGTCCGGAGGGCGGCCGATGGAAGCGGATCGAGGCCGCCCCGCCGATCAATCCCCGCCAGAAACGCTCCACACCGTCGCGGTCGCTTCCGAATGACCCGCTGTCCGCTCCGTAAATCTTCACATGATTTACCGGCCGGGGCTTCTTGGTCACATACTGTAATGCCCATTGCAGGTTGTCCCAATGTTGCTGCCCTTTGTTGTGATTGTTCTGGGAGATATCGATAAAGGAATAGGTTTCTGGATGGTCCAGGGTGCGGCGATGGGTGGCGTCCTTGATGTTCCAGTTGTCCCACATTTCCGTGGTATGAACCTCGACGCCGGCTTCGGCGGCCTTGCGGCGGATATAGTTGGACCAGTATGCGCCCCATTCGGCCGTCGCGCTGGTCTCGTTGTCCATGCAGTAAAGCACATTGGGATAGGGCAGGGAAAGGGCCAACATACGATCCACCTGGGCATGTTGGTATTTCAACAATGTCTGGTTGTTATCATGGGCGGGTATGGAACGGAAGAACGGGTTGTCGTTACTGCCCGGATGCTTGGGGTATTCGTTCCGCAGGCCGGAGCTTTCCGGTGTGTAGTTGACGTTGTTCGCCGGCCGATAGGGATTGGCCAGCCACTGCTCGCGGGCGAAGTCGAAGCGGTCCCACACCTCGATTTGGACAATGATGTCCCTTTCGGCGGTCAAGCGGAGCAGTTCCTCGAAACGTCGGAAATGCTCCTCGCTCAATCGTTCAAGATCATATTTGCCGTCGGGCAGCCGATGGAACGGCCAGATATTCCCCTCGTCGCGCGAGCTCATGGTGTTGCGGATATAATTGCCGCCCACCGAGGCCAGCAAATCCAGGTGCTCCTTGAGGTCGGGAATCTGAAACAGGTTGTCCTCCTTGGAACCGCCCAGTAAAACCACTGGCTTGCCCTTGTATTGCCAGTATCGTGGATTGGCGGTCCAAGGTTTGATTCGATCGGCGGCGGACGCAGACTTTGGAGCAGACGGGCTTTGCGCCCATCCAGGCAAAATCACCGTGAACAGAACCGCCAAAGGCATCAATCGGTTTGCTGTCATGGGCATACTCCTTATTTTTAAGCCATTCCCAACAAGAGAATAAATCACTCCGCAAGCAAGATAGGCCGACGCTGGTCGTAACGAGCATAATCAAAAACACATGGATGGGGAAGCGAAACCTGTCCCGGAGAGACGAGCGAACGATTCGGCGATGCAGGGATCAAGGCATACGGCCATGAACAGCCGCGCGGATACGCATGGGGTGCCCAAAAGGGGTATGGATTTCGGAGCTTACCACGCAAAGTGGGAGAAGGCCTTGTTGGCCTCGGCCATACGATGCACGTTTTCACGGGTGGTCATGGCCGCGCCTTCGCGTTTGTAGGCGTCGACGAGTTCCTGGGCCAGGGCCTCGCACATAGGTTTGCCCTTGCGGCCGCGGGCGGCCTCGAGAATCCAGCGGATGGCCAACGATTGTTGACGACGACGATTGACCGGGATGGGCACCTGATAGTTGGAGCCGCCTACGCGCCGACTGCGGACCTCGATCTCCGGCTTGACGTTATTGAGGGCCGTCTCGAAAACCTCGATCGGTTTGGCATCTTTAATCTTCTTGGCAATGATATCCAGGGCGTCGTAAAAAACGCGCGTGGCCACGCTCTTTTTCCCCGCCCACATCATGCAATTGACAAACTTGGCGACCAGCTTGCTGTCATACCGTGCGTCCGGCCGCAATTGTTCCACCGAAGCAGTCCACTTCTTGAAACCCATGTCCTGTCGCTACCTCATCATGAGAAAAAGAACGTTACCATTGCCCTGCTCCGGCCCGCCCCGCGGACCGAGGGTTCTTCCCTGGGAAATCCGCTCCATGACGATCACCTTGGCGCAGCCTCCCAGGGGCGAATTAGGTATTATGCCGCGTGCTGCTTCATGAATCAAGGGGAGGTAAAAGTCGGGGCATATTGGCTCGCCGTGGTTTTTAAGGCATGTTGCTAACGGACCGGCAAATTGCTAGGATTAGCCTTTATGACCACTCTTTCAGGCCAGAATGGGAGGATCATCGGCGACCGGATGGTTTCACCGCGTGGTGAAATTGTCGGTCGCCGGGGCAACGATGCTCCCGCTGCATCCATCTGCCGACGATAAGTGCTTTACATTAAAATAGTTAGGCCAATCGCCGTGCAAATGTCGATAACCCATACGAAACCCGAAGCGGAATGAGAAGTTAAAAATTAATTTATAGATGTAATTACAAGCCGTCATCGGTACGGAATGAGGAGCACGAACGTGGCGATTAGTTACAACAAGCGGACCTGCGATTGCGGGACATTGCGGTCATCCGACGTGGGCAAAAAAGATGTCGTTCTTGCCGGATGGGTCAACAATTACCGTGACCACGGCGACAACCTGGTATTTATTGATTTGCGCGACCGGGGTGGATTGACCCAATGTCGCTTCAACGTGGATACCGACCCGGAGGCGACCAGGATCGCCCGGACCCTGCGTAAAGAGGACGTGATTGCCGTTCGGGGCGAGGTCATCAGTCGGGGCGAGAATGTCAACCCCAAACTGCCGACCGGCGAAATCGAGCTCAGCGTGCATGAGGTGAACATCCTCAGCAAGTCGCTCACTCCGCCGTTCGAGGTTGCCGACCATGTGGAGGCCAACGAGGATTTGCGGCTCAAATATCGCTTCCTCGATCTGCGCCGATGGCCGATGCAGCAGGCCCTGATTACTCGACATAAGATTCTGCAATCTTTTCGCGGGTTCTATTACCGGGAGGGGTTCCTCGAGATCGAGACGCCGATCCTGACGAAATCCACGCCGGAAGGGGCCCGCGATTATCTGGTCCCGTCGCGGGTATACCCGGGTCAATTTTACGCCCTGCCGCAATCACCGCAGTTGTTCAAACAGTTGTGCATGATCGGGGGTTTGGATCGGTACATGCAGATCGCCCGCTGTTTTCGCGACGAGGATTTGCGGGCCGACCGCCAGCCGGAGTTTACCCAGGTCGATCTGGAGATGGCCTTCGTCGACGTGGACAACATATTGGACGTGGTGGAGCGCTCGCTGGCCCACGTCTGGCAGGAGGTGGCGGGCGTCAAGGTTCCGGTTCCGTTCCGGCGGATGGCCTACGACGACGCCATGCGCGATTACGGTTCCGACAAGCCGGATATCCGTTATGACATGAAGCTGCTCGATGTAACCGAAGTCGCCGGTCGCAGCGAGTTTAAGATCTTTCGCGAGGCGGTTGAAAAGGGTCAGATGGTCAAGGCCCTGTGCCTGCCGGGCGGGGCGGAGATGACCCGTAAGGAGACCGACGGCCTGACCGCGGAAATCCAGGGTATCGGGGCCGGGGGGTTGCCGTTATGCAAGGTGATGGCCGGCGCGGACGGCAAGCCTGAATTGCAGACCGGTATCGCCAAGTTCTTCACCGGGCCGACGGTAGCTCAGTTGATAGAAGCAACCAAGGCCAAGGTCGGCGACTTGCTGTTCTTTGCCGTGGGACGTTTTGCCGACGTGTGCAAACATCTGAATTGGCTGCGGACCACTCTGGCCGAGCGCCGCAAGATGATCCCCAAGGACCGCTGGGAATTTCTTTGGATCGTGGACATGCCTTTCTTCGAGTGGGACGATCAGACCCATCGCTGGTCGTTCCTGCATCACCCGTTCACCATGCCGCACGAGGAAGACCTCGACAAGCTGGAGAGTGATCCCGGCGCGGTGCGGGCCAAATGTTACGATTCAGTGTTGAACGGCGTCGAGTTGGGCAGCGGGTCGATTCGTATCCACAATATGGACTTGCAGAAGCGGATGTTCAACCTGCTGGGCATCAGTGAGGAGGAAGCCCATCGCAAGTTCGAGCATCTGTTGAGGGCGTTGCAATACGGCGCGCCGCCGCACGGTGGCCTGGCCCTCGGTCTGGATCGCATCGCCATGCTGCTGGCCGGCGCCGACAGCATCCGGGACGTGACCGCGTTCCCCAAGACGCAGAAAGCCTTCTGCCCGCTGACCGAATGCCCCAGCGAAGTCGATCCCAAGCAACTCGACGAGCTCGGAATCGACCTGGCCCCGGCGGTCAAGGCTAAGCGGGCGGGGAAGGCGTAGACGCGCAGGGAGCGAGAGACGGTTGAATTCTCCGGTTGCGTTGGGCAAATCGGAGATGATATAATTACTTTAGTATGGTAATACAAATCTCTCCATGTCTTGAGAACGAGCTTCGTCGTGTTGCCTCGCAACGTGATCGAGCCCTTGACGACATCGTTGAGGAAGCGGTTCGGCAATACCTGGACGCCGCCGCGATCACTGATCTCACTCCGGAAGACATTACGGCCACTCAGGAAGCCTTGTTGGGGGAGTTGGACGAACCGCCGGAATGGGACCAGAAAAAGGAGTCTGCTTCCGATGAGGCGCGCTGAGGTTTGGTGGGCGGAGCTTCCGCCTCCAGTTAAATCCCGGCCAGTTGTGGTCTTGACCCGTAATGCCGTGGTTCAATCCATTGGATCGGTGGTTGTGGGATTAGTGACCAGAACCATTCACGGTCTGGATACGGAAGTTCCTCTCGGACGTGGGCAAGGGCTTCCTTGCCCGTGCGTGGTTAATCTCGATAATATCTTGACGGTTCCAAGACAACGGCTAACGCGACAAATGGGTGCCTTGTCGCAAGAAAAGATCGACGATCTGAATCTCGCTATCAAATTTGCCCTCGATATACATGACTAATGGGTGCGTACTATTCTTTCCCGTTGTTGGCCTGTCGTAGCGGGTAAACGGCTTCGGGCTGGCGGGAATATTCGCGTCCGAGGGTCGATATTGCGCGACGATAAGGCACTTGACGTCGTGAGGGTGTCCCTTGCTTGCGCTTCGGGCTGGCAAGAAACACGGCGCTTTATTATCCTACTATGCATGTTCTCGCGATTGCGCTGAATTGTTCTCTGGAAATACGCCGATGATGTTCCCGTCGAAAAACTGCGGCGGCATTATCGCATTGCCACGTGGATAATCCGGATTGGGTGCGGGGCCGCCGTGCTGATGATGTCATCTCTTGCGGAGTTCATCTTTTCCAGGGATGGCGTGCTTCGAGATATTACCATGATTATTCTTCTGGCCAGTTGTGCTTTGTGTATGTTCCTATTGTTCCCGTCTGTTTTAACGGTCGCTTGGGCTAATGAAATCGAAAACACCCTGAAGAAACGTGGATTCCCTCTGATAGATGAGAAGAAGATCACTTTGCGGGTTGGCATCTCTGCTATGAAGGTGTGTTTTTGGTTTATCGTAATCATCGTGGGAGTCAATCTATTTCACCGGCGATAGACGGGCTTTCTCCCGCCTGCTCACTGTTGTTTGTATGTAACGAAATCATAGAGCCGTGCATGTGGATTACTCAAGAGCCGATGGATAATCTCGGCCGTCGGCCCCCAGCCTGGGGGAGGCGATAAGGAATTGAAAGTGTTTCGTGGGGGGCTGCGCCAAAGACGGCTTGGTACCGAGCGGCCATTTCGCATGGTCCACACCTCGATGCTTCTCCCCTCAGTACGGACACCTTGAATCAGGCTTTTAAGCACGCGCGTCCAAGGTGGCCGATCTCCGCCGATCGAGGAATTGTCCCGACCAGGTCGGCCCGGTCCCGGCTGCATGGGCAGATACGTGAAACGTAATAAGCCGCTTTGCATCATCTCCGCGAAGCGCTCGACGCTGACGATGGGATCCCGCCCCATGAATCCGCCGTAAGCCATGGCCGGTTCGCCGGTTTCGACAATGACGGCCGCGGCCAGATGAATGTCCGGCGTGGCCAGCAAGAAGCGCTCACTTCGCCGATGTTCCCGGAGAAAGGCGATGAGTTTGTCGAGGTCTTTCTTGTTTTCTTCGAGCAGCTCCGCCGGAGTCCTACGCATGAGTAAAATCGGATCGGCCAGTGGGACCATGCGCCCCTCGGCCGCCAATGCCGGGGTCAACGACCAGGCGGCCGGACCGACCAGCAAGGCCAGCACGCCGACAACGGCCGCGCCTTGCCTCAGTTCGCGACGAAGCCGATCGCTTTGCGTTATCCACGCTGCTTGGAACAGAACAAAACCCAACCATCCGCCGGTGAATAATCCAACGGTCAACCAGAGCCAGGGAGGATAATACGCAAGTATTCTGATCTGCCATAAGGCCGTCAGACCGAACGCAAGAAGGGGCAGTAATATCCAATAACCCCCGCGTTCGGCGGCCTTCCAGAGATAAACCGCGCTAATCCCCGTGAGAGCGGCGACGGCCGGGGCCATGACCGACAGGTAATAAGGATGAACAGGCGCACGGGCGAAACTGAACACGGCCGCATAAGTCAGCAACCATCCCAGCCACAAGAAGACCGACTGATGCAACGGCGACAGGGGCCACTGCGGACGATCAAGCAGGCCGAGTGCGATCATCCCCGTCAGCACAAACGGCAACCACCAGGAGATGTGCCCCGCCAGATCACGATTGAGCATCCGAAACAATCCCGGTCGCCCGCCGTGACCGGTGATCTGTTCCGTCCCCTCGTCCGGACCGCCGCCGGGTGGCGCGGGTAAACCGGGCATGCCCGGAGGCAGTGGCCCGCGGGGTGCGTCCTTGGCTCCCGGCCGATTTCTGCCGGCCACGTTTCCGAAGCCTTTCGATCCGAACGCCAGAGTAAATGCCGAGTTGCTGTTCGTATCCCCGACAAAAGGCCGCCGATCCGTCGGCGTCAACTCAACCAGCATCGGCCACGAAAAGGACACGATAAGCAGCGCAACCGTCGCCAAGCCCAGATGCATAAACCTTTTTCCACGTCGAAGGGGAGCACACAGCCAGTAGATCATATAAAACGTGGGCAGGACGATATAAGCCGCCAGCAGTTTTACATTGAAGGCCACCCCCACAAGGGCCGCGCCAAGAAACAGCCAGCGGCTATACCCTTTTTTAGAGGCGTTCAGCCAGGCCCAGGCGGCTACGAGTAACACCAACACAAGGCAACTGTCGGCCAGGTTGCTGCGATCGGCGGCCACGGCGGCCGGTGTAAGAGCGAAAACCGCGCCAGCCAGCAGGCCGCCCCATTCCCCGGCCACTCTGCGCGTCAGATAGTACAAGAGAACTACCGCTGCGATGCCTTCAATCACTTGCGGCAGATGCAGGACGAGACCGGAGAACCCCAGCAACTTGACGGCCAGCACCTGGATCCAGAAGGCCACCGGTGGTTTGTCCAATCCCAGAAAACCGGCGGGATCGAACGCGGCGTAAAGAAAGTTGTGGCCGTCGGCCGCCATGCTCCGCACCGCCGCCGCGTAGTAGATGTTCCCGTATCCATGCCCTGAGAGATTCCACAGCCGCACTCCTGCCGCGATCAGAATGATGAGCAACAGACCTATGTTCGGAAAAGTAACCACACCCTGTCTGTCGCGATCGTTCATGGAAGAACCCGATCAAACACAGAAATCATCGTGGCCTATCAGTCGCCAACCCGGGGCGGATCGCCGAAGGCGTTGTCGTGGATGCGGGTTTTATCCTCGGCCCGGACGGCGGCCTTGGCTTCGGCGTGTTTGGGGAACCAGTTCCGATAGACATCGCAGATTTCCTCGGGTACGCCGCGAATGGCGATGGGCGTTTGCGGCGCCCGGAACGTGTTGTTGTGGATGAGAATTTTCCCTCCGGCGATATCGGTGCCGTCCTTCCGATCGCGGCCACCATGCATGTCGAAGCAATGACTCAGTGACGTGCCCAGCTCGACGTTGTGCCGGGCCTCGTAGCCGCAGGGCGGACTTCCCGTGCCCGCAATGGAATGCCGGTTGAAGTCGAACAGGTTCCGCTCAATCAACGAGGTGGACTTATCGTGGCTGACACCGTAACCCAGGCCGTTATATTGACAGTGGTGGATGTAATTGTGGTGAATATGGTGTCCGTCGCCTTTCCGGAGAAAGACGGCGTTGTGGCTGAACGCCGAAAGCTCGCAGTTATCGACCTCCAGGGCGGCATGTTCGGTCTCGATACCGCTGGAGACGGGAAACTTGTAGTAGTAAGCGTGGCCGCGAACGGTCCCGTCCGGCAGTTTCTCGGTAAACGAACGGCGGTGGTGGTCGAGGTAGCGTTTTGGGCTCGGCCCTTGTATCCGCAGGCCGGTGATTCGCACATTGGAACCGTCCGCCCGGATCAGCGGTCGCGTCTTAAGCGCGTCCGAGCAGAGCAACGCTCCTTTCGAGCCGTCCTGGCCGCGATTGCCGGCCAGGGTCACGCCCGCCGGGACGACCAGAACCAACTCGTCGATATAAACCAGCGACGTGCAGTCAATCTCTGTTTCGCCGGGAATGAAGATTGTCTGGCCGGTCTTGGCCTTGGCCAGAGCGTCGATCAGTTGCTCGAGGGTTTCGGCCGTGAAATCCCCTTTGGTCACAATCCGCTTGTAACCCGCGCCCCCGCCGATCGGGCCGACCTCATCGGGCTGGGCACCGTAGAGTTCGCCTTTGATCTCAACGAAAGTAGGTTCCTCCGCATAAGCGATACAGGATAGCAGTGCAATGAGGGTAATGATTCGAGTCATCATTTGTTATCTCCCATGCAAGGGTCATCGAGGCGTACATGGTCATTTGTGACGCGACAACCATTCGTTTATTTCTTCCGGCAAGGCGAGTTTTTGCGTAACCTTGACCTCCACGCCGTTGATTTTACCGGCCGCCTCGATCCAGGAGGCGTCAAAACCCTCGCCGACGTTGTGCAGCCAGATCGGTCCATTAGCGGCCGCGGCGGCCACGGCCTCCAACCCGCCGATCCGCTGGATCATGGGTAGATATAGATTGTTCATATACGCCTCATCGCCACCCGAACCCCAGCCGTTCAGATCGATGACCGCGGGCACCTTCTTCGCCGCCTCCGGCGGAACCATCGCCCGGGCAATCAGGCACACCGGCCCCAACGGTCCTTCCCCGACCATTTGAACGGACGATGTACATGCTTCCACCGACGCGGCCTTTACGATAGTCAACAAATTAAAAACCGTCAGAGCCGACGGCGTGCGATTGAAGGTAATGAAATACTTGGCGGCGGCTTTCTGTTTCTTAGCCATCGATTCGTCAAAGCGGACGGATGGAGAGTAATAGACCGATGAGAAAGAATGAAACATCGCGGCTGACACAAAGGGATCGTTCACATTCGTCGCCTCCCTGCTCCGCTGGTCCGACAAAAACAGGCGGAAAGGATGCGGTGCGCTACTGATACTGAATTTTGTAGTTAAAACCATCGCCAATTGCCCATCGCGTTCGTAGACACCTTCACGGTTGTCACTTCGCACACCGATCGCCTCCAAACTCGGCCAGTCGGAGGCGACGATATACTTGAGGCTCACGCGCACAATTTGCTCGAGTTCGGCCAATTTCTCTTTCGTGCTCGGTCGCAAGGCCTCGATCTGTTCGCGGGCCATCTTTTTCCACTGCTCGGTAAGCTGTTCCAGATTGACCGCGTTTTCGGGCAGTTTCCGCCCGGCCCAGACCAGCAAATCTTCGTCTTTCTCGACCTCGAACGCACTTTCGGTAATCGTATCGGCGTCCGGCCGGTTGAGCAGCCATTTTCCGAAGAAGCGGTACATGGCCTCCCGGCTGGTCTTGTTGTAGTTGTGTTGGGCATCGACATGGACATTGCGGACCTTGTCGGCCGCGCCGTACAGTTCATACACGCCGCGGATCATCGGGTATTCCACCTGCGGCGTGTTTTTTGTCCAGTCCCCGGTGGCGCTGATCATCAAGAGTGGTTTCGGCGCGAACAACGCACCAATTTCCATATTATTCGTCCCGATACGCAACAACGGGGAGTTCTCGCATGGGCAACCGCCCTGCATGGTGCTGGAAATCATATTCACCGGGGCCGCCACCTGCACACGGTCGTCCACCGCGCAGAGGATGAAGGTCTGGGTACCGCCGCCGGAGGCGCCGGTGACGCCGAGCCGTTGCGGATCGACTTCCGGCAACGATTGAAGGAAATCGAGGACTCGGATGCTGTTCCAGGTCTGTAAGGCCATCGCGCTGAGACCCCAAAGGGTCCGTTCCGGCGAGTCAACGTCGTGGCCGATGTAATTTCTCTGACCCGGCCCGAATTGCTCCTTGCTGTCTCCGAACCCGATCATGTCATACGAAAACACCGCCGCGCCGAGCCGGGCGAGATTGATACACCGTCCGGGCACGGAACAGGTTTCGTCATGATTGAGTCGCCCCCTGCCCCAGTGTCCATGAGGACAGGCGACGGCCGGGACTTTGCCCTGGGGGTTCGCCGGTCGATACAGGTTGCCGGTAACATACAAACCGGGCATGCTCTCGAAATAGACTTTCTCGACGCTGTACCCGTCGCGCGTAATCTTGCCGAAGATCTGGGCGTTGAGCGGTGTGCGCGGCGGCTCCGGCACCAGCCCGACCGCCACCTTGGCCTGCTCGCGCAGCCACGCCCGTCGGGCCTGCCACTGCTCCAGTGATGCGTAGCGCGTCGGAGCGAACACCGTATCGGTGTAGGGCAGGTCGCGCATCCGCTCGGCGGCCTGCAACATCGCTTCGTACCCAAAGTCCCCGCCGCCCGCCGCCGGCAGGACGTTTCCCATCATGATGCCGATTAAACCCGTTATGCACATGCCCGGACTCCTTATCCTTGAATATGAGAATTCAGCCCAACAGCATACCCGGAAGGGCATTTCCGGGCGAGATAACGAGAACCGCAGTCGACAGACGGCAGCAAAGTCACGGATAAGCGATTTGCCCTCCAGCGTGGAAAATGCTATCATTGCGATTCTTTGTAGATCGACCCGAACAAGGCACTGACTCATACGCTTCCGCCGGTGGCGCTGGAAAAACGCCGGTCCGGGCGGAGTGTGACGGGAGTAACGGTATCATGAGCGGACATCTGGCGGTAGTGGGCGCGACCGGCGCGGTGGGACAGGAATTCATGCGCGTGCTGGAACAGCGCAAGTTCCCCTTCGAGCGAATCACCTTTCTGGCTTCCAGCCGGTCGGCGGGCAAGCCCATCGAGTTCATGGGTAAGACGTACACCGTGGCGGAGCTGAAGGAGGACAGTTTCAAGGGTGTTGATCTGGCCCTCTTTTCCGCCGGCGGCTCGATCAGCAAAAAGTTCGCCCCCCTGGCCGCCCAGGCCGGGGCCGTGGTGGTGGATAATTCGTCCGCCTTCCGCATGGACCCGAAAGTACCGCTGGTCGTACCGGAAGTGAATCCGGAAGACGCCAAACAGCATCAGGGGATCATCGCCAACCCCAACTGCTCGACGATCATCATGGTGGTGCCGGTCTGGCCTCTGCACAAGGTTTGCCCGATCGAAAGGCTGGTGATCAGCACGTATCAGGCGGCCAGCGGGGCCGGGTATCAGGCCATGGTCGAGCTCGAGGAGCAGACCCGCGATATGCTGGCCGGCAAGCCGGTGACTCCGCGGGTGTTGCCCCATCGGATCGCCTTCAACCTCTTCAGCCACAACTCGAAGATCGGGCCCGACGGCTACAACGAGGAAGAGACCAAGATGGTCAAGGAAACCCGCAAGATGTTCCACGACGACTCGATTCAGATAACGGCTACCTGCGTGCGCGTGCCGATCCCGCGGGCCCACTCGGAGTCCATCAATATCACCTTCCGCAAGCCGATGAGCGAAAAACAGGTCAAGGAGATCCTCTCCTCGGCTCCGGGTGTGCGCGTGGTGGACGACCGGGAGAAAAACTACTTCCCCATGCCGATGGATTCTTCCGATCGCGATGACGTTCTCGTCGGGCGCATCCGTCAGGACATCAGCCAACCGGACGGCCGGGGTATCGACATGTTCATCAGCGGCGACCAGTTGCGCAAGGGAGCCGCCCTCAACGCCGTGCAGATCGCCGAGTTGCTGTAATATAACCGCCGGCCGGCGAGGCATGACAACGTACATTCCATGCGCTCCGTCTGACAAGGGGAAAGTCGGGAATGGATAAGTCTTCCGACAACAGCCCCACGAACAGCGACGGCAGAGCTGTCTATGTGTCTTTTTGGCCAATCCGTCGGATGTGGTTGGTACTCCTCACGGCGGGCGGTGCTGGCGTGGCCTTGATCTTGAAGAAATAGACCTTGGCGTGGTATTTGTATTCCTGTTTTTTCGGGGGTATCTGGTCGACAAACGCGCCGATGATATAGCCGTCGTCGGCGATCTCCCGGCAGCCGGTGATGGAATAAGGGCTGAACTTTTCCTTGCTGACGGCGTGGTCGTGCCAGGACTGCCCATCGTCCCGGCTGACCAGGCACGCAATGTGTCCCGCACTGCCGAGAACGCAATACAACGGCCCCTTCGGCTGAGCGGCCCGGGCGGCGAAGAAACCGTCCAACCCTGCCAGAGTCAATGTCTCCCCCTTGATTCCCGGGTAAACGTCGATGTCCTTTTTCCCGCTGTGCAAATCGTAGCGCACATAGTGTTGTCGGCTTGGCGTCGTCTGGGCCAGGTAGACAAAATGCAGCTTGCCGTCCTTGACCATGAAGTTGGAAAGCCAGGTGTGCGCATCGAATTCGTCGTCAAGGGTAATTCGATCGGTTGGGCCGCTCTGATCGCAGACGATCGGCGGGGTCAGGAGCTCGCCACCGAGGGTGCGCCAACTTTGTCCGCCGTCGGCCGACTTCATGACATGAATATCCCAGTACATGTACTTATCGAGTTTTTGCGTCGTCCAGGCGGCGTAAAGCGTGCCGTCTTGGTCCAGGCTCAGTGACGGATACTGCAAACAGGCATCCTTACCCTGCTGCAGCAAGGTATACGATCGGCGTACAGTCCCATCTGGATCGACGATATGAAACGTGTTGTTATGAGCAAAGTAATAGAGGCAAGCTCGCGGTTGGTCGTACAGCATGGAATATTTACCGGCGGCCGAACCCGGGATTTTCGTCACGGCCGGGTCGGCATATCCGGTGGAGGCGCTGAACCGGTAAAAGTAAGAATCCCCGCTGACAAAATCCGGCCGGGCTAGAAAGATATCTCCCTTTTCGTTGGTCTCGAGCACCGGTGGATTGGTGGCGTCGGTGGCCTCGTGCAGGGTCTTGAACGTTCGCCCGCCGTCGATACTGCGAACCAGGCGCCACTGCTGGGCGGTGTACGGCTCATTGCGCGTACGAAGGTAGGCCAGAAAAATACCCATCGGGTTGCTCACCACTTTCTGGTTGTGGCTCTGGAAGGTCGCGTAACTGGTGGCCTGCTCATCAACACAGACGATCTCGATCGGCTGAACGCCGGCAGGCATGGTTGTGGTATCGGCCGGCCGTGACTGCGCGAATAGCGGTGCGGCGAGTATCCAAAGAAAGCTTACGGCCGCTCGGACGAGTTGGACACGTCGAAATCCGTTTTGATTGATAAGGCTTGCCATCATGGGAAATAGCATAGAAGGAACGATCCCTGGGCTCAATCGCCGTCCCTCCATAAATTATCGGAACCACGCCTCGAACAAATCAGGCGCTGGAAAAGTACAAGCAGGGAACTACCGATAATTGATTCGTGGAGGAAGTATTTTCGCGATTCGATAAACCGGCAGCTTGTCGCCGCTCTTTTGAATGTTTTCAACATGACCCGACCAACCGACCCAACCTACCGAATGTTGGACGCCTGGCGCGGGATCGCCTGCCTGATGATCGTGGCTTACCATAGCACCATCAGCATTCGGTCGATCGCTCCGGAGCTGGCCAAGGCGGTCTGGCCCTGGGCGCGTTTCGGCTATCTTGGGGTACCTTTGTTTTTTGTCATCAGCGGTTACTGCATTACGGCCACCGCCGATAGCATCCGCCGCAAAAACCAATCCTGTGGTTTGTTTTTGTGGCGGCGGATTCGTCGGTTGTATCCTCCGTTCCTGTTCATGATTGCCGGCCTGGCGATCATGTTGCTGATCTGTGACGCCGCCGGTATCCATCTTTTCTATGAGCGGAAAGTGCGTTTCTATAGCCCCGCCTCGCTCAGCCTCGGGCAATGGTTCGGTAATCTGAGCCTGACGGAAACATGGCGTCCTCGAGTGGGGGGCGGGCCTGGCCGGCTGTTTCTCGAAGTGGCGTGGTCGCTGTGCTACGAGGCGCAATTCTACCTGATCGTGTTCTTGCTGTTATGGACGATGCGCAAACGTTTTTTTGCGGGTGTCATTATCATAACTACAGGTACGTTGCTGCTCTGGGGCCTGGCTTGTCTCGGACATTGGTCGAACAGGCTGCATGGGACTTTCCTCGAATGGGGCTGGCTGCAGTTTGCCTGCGGAGTGGCCGTATATTACGGCATCAATCATTTGAGTAACTCTCCGCAAGGTTGTCGTGTCCGACACATCGCATGGGCAAGCCTGCTGTCCATGCTGGCGATCTGCCTATTCCTGGCCTCGCGCGGCGGGGAGGTTGAGGGATCCTTTTTCATCAATGGGTGGTTGAGTATGGGGGTGTGCCTTGCTTTTGCGGCCGTCTTGCTCTTGCTGCGGCCGCTGGATCGGTCCCTTTCAACCTTTGGATTTGTTCGTCTGTTGTCGGGCATCGGGGTCTTTTCCTACAGCATGTATCTAACCCACTATCCGGTATGCAAACTGGTGGCGGTCCTGTCGTACCGGGGCGGGGCCTGGACGCAAACCCGCGCGCTTCTTTTGGCCTTGCCGGCTTGCGTGTTGGCCTCGACGGCCGTCGCTTATTTGTTTTATCACCTGGTGGAAAAACGCTATATCAATAGCCGAGCCCCGAAGCCTGTTCCCAGGGCCGTTGCGCGACAACCGTCCGAAGCCGAGCCTATCCTTGGAGCGCCCGTTAATACCGCGATTTCCTGAACGCCCTCGAATGTAAAGAGAGACGCAAGTAAACGCTTTCCTGCCACATTCCTTTTCCATCCATCTAATCGTTGAGCGGGTATGGAACCCCGGTTAACATGCGGTCAGGAGTTCTCCATTTATGTCGATGGTTATATGGCCGGGGGGTATGCCGGAGGTGACCACATGTGTCGGCGATTACTTGTCGGTTCATTGGGGATAAGCCTGTTTCTCGTTTCGTATGTGACGACTTCCATTTGCGTCGCCGCGGAGCAGCAGGAGACGGCCCTCTCCGCAAAAAGACCCAACGTGGTCTTCATTCTAACCGACGACCAGCGGTGGAATTGTATCGGTCTGGCGGCGGATTCGGTTATGCAGACGCCGAACATCGACCGGTTGGGACGCGAGGGCGTCTATTTCCGCAATGCCTTCTGCACCACATCGCTCTGTTCGCCCAGCCGCGCGTCGATTCTGGGAGGCCTGTACGCCCATAGCCACGGGGTCACCAACAACTTCACCGAGTATCCCGTCGATCTGCCCACTTTCCCGCGCCAGTTGCAAAAGGCTGGATATCAAACGGCTTATATCGGCAAGTACCACATGGGCGAGGAAAACGACGAGCGGCGGCCGGGATTCGACTACTTTGTCACCCACAAAGGACAAGGCCGGTACTTCGACAACACTTTCCGGTTCAACGGCGGCGAACGTCGGGCCATGCCCGGCTACTACACGCACGTGATCACCGAGCTGGCTCTGGAATGGCTCAAGCAGCGCGATGCGGATCGCCCCTTTCTGCTTTTCATGGGACACAAGGCCCCGCACAGTTTCTATTGTCCGGAACCGCGCTATACGCACACGTTCGACGACGTGGATATCCGCTACCCGCTCAGCGCATTTCATCTGGACGACAAGCCCCGGTGGTATCAGGATCGGCTCGACACCTGGCACGGCATTTACGGCCCGCTCTTCGAGTATCGCAAGGTCTTTCCGGACCGCTCGGCGCAGGGCGTGCTGGCCTTCGCCGATATGGTGCGGGCTTACCGTGGTACTATCCTGAGCGTGGACGATTCCGTGGGGCGGATTTACGACTACCTGAGGGAAAGCGGCGAACTGGACAACACGCTGTTCATCTTTACCACGGACAACGGGATTCTGGAAGGGGAGCATGGCATGGTGGACAAACGGACCATGCACGAGGCCAGCATCCGGTTGCCGGTGGTGGTCCGCTATCCCGGTCTCACCCCGCCGCATTCGCCCAAGGTCATCGACGAGCAGGTATTGACCATCGATTTCGCCCCCTCGATCCTCGATATCTGCGGGGCCGAACCGCTTTCCAAAACGCACGGCCGGTCATGGAAAAAACTCGTCCAGACGGGCGATCCGGCGTGGCGGACCAGTTGGTATTACGAGTACAACTACGAGCCACAGTTTCCGTATACGCCGAACGTGCGCGGCGTCCGCACGGATCGCTGGAAGTACGTCCATTATCCGCACGGCGATGGCGGGCCGGATCGTCACCTGGCCGAGCTTTATGAGATCCGCAGCGATCCGCGAGAGATGCGCAACCTCATCCAGGATCCTCGTTATGCGCCGGTTGTAACTCAACTGCGCCAGGAACTCGATCGCCTGATCCGGGAAGCGGACGGCTACCCCGACACCATGCCGATCGATGAGGGGATCAAGAGCGAACTGCCCGAAGCCGGTATTCGCTAAGAACGAAATTGGGCCGCTCTGATACAACGATTCATACGCGTCTTTTCAACGGGGTCCGGCGGTGTCCCGGCGAACGCGTGCCAGCAGGTCGTCCAGGGTGCCTTCCAGCAGATACAATTTGCCGCGCACCTTCGCCTGTCCACCGGGCGGGCAGGGCGGAGCGACCGGATCGGCATGAAGACAGGGAATAAGCGTATTGCTGACGATCGATCGCGGCTGGGCGAACGAAATTCCAAAGACGTATCGGCTATCGGGCGAAGTCGCCGCCGCCACGGGCGCATCGACTAACTCCGGGCTGCCGCCCCAATCGCCGGCGTCGCCAACTTCAGGGCCGCCCTTGATGGGATAATGGCACAACTCGCGCTTGCCGCCGCCGCGGTTGGTTTCGGACATGCGTTTCCACTTGCCGGCCGTATGTATCCAGGACCGTTCAAGGGTACGGTCTTCGAAAATTGAACTGGTCAGCACGGCACAGAGCTGCAACGCGAGTTGCACCGCCCGATCGCGCCGGTTCTCCAACCAGAATTCGAGGTCAACGTCTTCCTTGTTCGGCTTGAGGCTGCCGCCGGCGGACTGGTTGTCGAACGTCCATTCAAAAGACAGCGATCCATCGGCGTTCTTTTTCCATACCGTGGCCAGCGGCGCGGAGGGGACGCGCGGGATCATGTCCGGCCGATGATGATCGATGAAATCGAGACTGTCGGTGCTGAGGGTTTCCGGAAAACGTAATTGCACCGGCGCGGCCATCCACGGTGCCCGGATCAGGGCGGAATGCATCACGCCGCCCGGTGGGTTGATCAGCGGTTCGATGGAAATATTGTCGGTTTTCGGCGTCGCGACCACCGTTGCCCGTACCTTATCGGCCAACTGATCGAGGGAAGTGTCACGGCAAATGAAAACGCGATGCGTGGCGACTCCCTCCTCGCCCGGTTTCAGGGCCCCGAAGCTCGGACAGCAATGGATGCAGGAGAATTCCAGATTGCCGAACAGAAACAGCGGCTTGTCGGCCGTCACCGCGACCACATGTTTACCGTCGTACGACCGCACCGCCAGGACGGCTTCCGGGTATACCGGCGGTGTGGCCTGAAAATGCTCCACGAACCCCAGCGGTTTGGGCCCGTTCTTGAGATACCACAGTTGGATCGTCGGGCGGTTTGAATCTTTACGCTCGATCTGCGTGATCGGCTTCCACTGCCCGTCAATCAACAAGAACGTTCGCGATCCATCGAAATCCGCGAAATCCAACGCCGCCCGCGGCGAAAAGCAGGAGAACGAGAGCGACTCAGGCCAGGCCGTGTTGCTCAGGTTCTTGAGGCGAATTCGCACATCCAGATAATCCTCGCCGGGCTGCGCATGCGCCGAGAACTCCAGCCAACCCTCTTTGCGCCACGAATAAGTCCAGCCGCCGTCGCTTGTCTGTGTCCAGTCGGGTGCCATCAGCGTGTCCGGCGCGGCCCCCCAGACGGCCATATCCGACGAGCCGATGGCTTCTGGAATGACATAATGGAAGCTTTGCCCGGGGAATGCGGTGGACTCAATACTGAGCTTCTGCGTTTTTTGTTGGGGGCGGATGCGCAAGGTGGCCGGACGACTGGTAGATTTTTTCTGGTTACTCATGACGGCCTCCCATCCTTGGCACAACGAAAACCTATATAGTCCTGTCGGTTGCCGGCCAATTGCGACATCATCCGACACGCGGCGCGGAAGCGATACGGCTCGTGCTGTTTCCAGAAGCCGCCTTTAACGATACCTGAGCCGGGGGCATAACTACCTGCCGTCCACTCGCACACATTCCCGACCATATCCATCACCCCGAACGGACTGGCCCCGCCCGGATAGGCATCGACCGGCGTTAATCCGCGGCCGTTGGCGATATTCTGGTCGTTACTGTTGCAGCGCGTGGGATCCCATTCGTTGCCCCAAGGGTAGATGATCCCGTTGGCCCCACGAGCGGCATATTCCCATTCGACCTCGGTGGGCAGACGCCGGCCGCACCATTTGGCGTAGGCCGCCGCATCTTCCTGGCTCACGAACGTCGCGGGCAGCGAGGCCAGTTTATCCGCGGCGATCTGGCCTTGTCCTGCGGGGACCCACTGTCGGCCGGTCGCCTTGCAGAAGGCGAGATACTCGGCGTTCGTTACCGGAAAGCGGTCAATGAAGAAAGGCGCGACCTCCACGATGCGTCGAGGCGTTTCATTGGCCAACCAGCTTGGATGCAGGTTGTACTTCTTCGCCAGCGTCTCCACTTCGGCCTTGTCCGTCCCGATGATTGCCCGGTCGCCCGACAGTAGGATCATCTCTCGCTTGGCCGCCTGCACCGCGGCATCACCGGTCGAGGGGGGTGGGTCGGCCGCCCTGGCTTTCCCTCTAATCAGGCTCCAGGTCGCCGCCCCGGTGGCCGTCACGAATCCACGTCGCGTGAGATGTTTGGAATGTGCAACGTCCATAGTCTGTCTCCTCGATAGGAAAAAGGGCCCAGGCAGATGGCGTTCGCGAATCTCGATCATAAGCAGCGCAAACGTCGCGAGGTCGGCGTGCTTGTGGAACCGACATATCCGCCCCACGAAATGGTCCGCCAGGTGATGAACGCATCTATTAAAAGCGATAGAACCCGACGAGCCACGACCGTTACGCTATCTCCAATGAAACCCATCGTCAACCGCCATGCAAATCAAGCAGATGTCCGTTGGAGACATTTATCGAGGTACACAATGACCAGGCCTTCGATAGTTGACACCTCGACGGGGAATCAGTAACGAGTATTTACGACAAAAATCAGACTCCGGGGATGATGCATGATTGATGTTCGAGCGATAATTGGCGTATGGATTATGCAAATTATGCTGGCGGGTTCCACCGTCATGTCCGCGACGACGACGCATCCCGCGTCACGGGAAGCGAGTCATACATGCCGCGATAACCCGCTGCCGCGTATCTGCGTCCGTGACGGCCGGTTTATCGAGAAAGACTCGGGCCGCCCTTTCTTTCCCCGTGGTTTCAATTACATCCGGCTCATCGAGGTGAACCGGGTCGAATTTCCGCGCCAGTGGCATGGCACGTTCGCCCCGGGCCATTACGACGCGGATCGGGTCGAGGCGATGTTCGCCGATCTGCGACAACATGGATTCAATATCGTTCGCGTCTTTATCGACCCCGGTTGCGGGGAAGGTATGGGAGACACGAAGGATTCGGTGGAGCTGTCGCCCGCCTATATGGAAAACTTCATCGATTTTCTGCAACGAGGCCGTCGGTATGGTGTTTATGTTATCCCCGCGCTTTTTTGGATGCCCCTGTCAAACAGTTATCTTGGACAAGTCGGCGAGGTGCCGAAAGATATCCAGGGCCCGAACCTGTATTATCTGCACCGCGGATATATCGAGGCCAAGGCCAGGTACGTGGCGGACTTCGCCCGGACGATTCAAAAACTCCGTCCCGATCTATGCACGACCCTATTCTCTTACGAACTGGACAACGAGACGCACTTTTTTGCCGATTTTCCCCCCTTCTCGCTGACCAGGGGCACTTGTACACCGGCTTGCGGAAAGACCTACGACCTCGCCAGCGAGCTGGACCTCCAAAAAATGGCCGACGAGAATGTCATTCTTTGGGCCGACACCTGCTTCGACGCCGTTCATGCGGTGGACCCCGACGCCCTGGTCAGCACGAGCGTCTTTACCTTCGCCGTGGTTCATCGTACCGGCCCGGGCAAATTGAGGACGGACAATTCCCCTGATCAACGCTTTCCGGCCAGACCGCTGGCCCTGGCCCGGACCAAACTTTCTTATCTCGATATCCACTTCTATCCCTACAATGACCAGACCTTGGCCCATGACCTCGAAAGCATCGAGTTCGATCTATTCAGGAAGGCTTGCGCCGTCAAGGGCATTCCCTTGCTGATGGGCGAGTTCGGGGCCGTACAGTTTGCCTACAAGACCGTCGAGGAGGCCGCCGTCGGGATGAAAACGCACGCCCTGCGCGCTCTGGACCTGGGCTTTACCGGTTATCTCTACTGGACCTACGATGGTCACGAACAGGATGAGCTCTGGAATGCCAAGTCCGGGGATGGCCGGATATTCAAGATGCTGACCGATCTGAACCGGCCGGCGAATACCAATGAAACGCAACAAGAGTGATCATAAAGCCGGGATTCCGCTGGAACTCTCGTAACTCGCCTTGATCACCCCGTGCAGACGGTCTCTCGGATGGATACGAAACGGTTTTCCCCGAATTGCACAACGGAGGAATACCCTGGTGGTCGGCACATACAAACGCTGTACAATGTGGGGAATAACCGAACGGGGGTAGCCCGGCGAGGCGGTCTCAGGGATCTCGTCGAAGGATGGGATAATCAAGAATCCAGAGCATTCAAATGGAAGGACACGGTTATGATGACATGTCGAATCAGCGTGTTGATGGCTGGATATCTCCTTTTTGTACAGGTGTTATTAGCTGACGGTCCGAACACGGCTCCAAGCAGCAGTACGCAACCATCGGATTGCCGGAAACAACTTGAACATATTCTCCGGGACTTCCGGGAACCTCTGAAAATGTACGGCTACCTCGAGCCGGTCGGCCAGACCTGGATCGAGGCCGATGGCCAGATCTATGGGGCCAAACCGGATGAGCGAGGGCCCATCGGAGGCGGCGCCGGTTATACCCGTATCGTTGAGAAAGGCGACTATACGATCGAGAATATCGATGAGCGGCTTCAAGTCATGAAAAACCATTTGCGTTCAAAGTCTTCAGGAGTTTTATACACGGTTTCGGCCCTCGACGAACTGCTGGAAGCGCTGAAACAGGCCAAGGCCGGCCAGACGATTTTTATCAACGGCGATGCGGAGATTGACTGTTCCTCGCTGGTACACATCGACCAACTGACCCTGGATATTCCCGAAGGGGTGACGCTGGCCAGCAATCGCGGCCAAAACGGTTCCCGGGGGGCGATCCTCTGCAGTGACATTCTGAAAACCCGCCCGTTAATCAAAGTCCTGGGGCCGAACGTGCGCATTACGGGGCTACGTATTTATGGTCCTGATCGAAAAAACCGGCTCTATCATTATAAACGTGCTTACAGCGAGGGACGCGGGCAGGGTTACTACTACCAGTTCCCGCTTTCCAGCGGAATTGAAACCACGTTTTCAAACCTTGAGGTGGATAATTGCGAGCTGGCCGGCTGGAGTGTCGAGGCCATCGGGCTGGGCAACGGCACCGGACATCATGTGCATCATAATTACATCCATCACAACCAATATAATGGGTTGGGTTATGGGATCCACCTGGGTAAGGCCGAGGCCCTGATTGATTACAACCTTTTTGATTGTAACCGTCATTCCATTGCCGGTAGCGGCGTTTCGCCCAGCGGATATGAGGCCTGCCACAATGTCGAGCTGGGCGAGGCGATGGGGCACTGCTTTGATATGCATGGTGGCAGTGATCGCAAGGACGGAACCGATACCGCCGGAACCTGGGTCAAGATTCACCACAATACGTTCCGGGTCAAGAACGAGCCCTGGAGAAGCGCGATCGCGTATGCCACACCTATTATCATCCGGGGCACGCCCGAAAAAGACTGTCTCATCGAATATAACTGGTTTTGTCATCACAAGCTTAAAGGTGGCCAGCATGAGGTGGCCGTGCGCTGCGGAGGCAACACAATGATAAGAAACAATAAATACAAAGAGGAGTGAGGCTGAGACGAAAACGTTGTTACGCGATTGAAGGCAGGGATACGAGGATGAAACCCGGTATTTTCACCGCCCGTTGGATTCTGCCGGTTGCGGGGCCGCCAATGCGCGATGCCTGTCTGGCGACCGAGGGTGGCCGCGTCGTATCCGTGCAACCGATTCGCGGGCGGGTGGCCGGGGCGATCGATTTGGGCGAGGTGATCGTTCTTCCCGGCCTGGTCAACGCCCACGCCCATCTTGAGCTTACCGGCCTGGCCGGGCATGTTCCGTATCGCGGCTCGTTCGTCGACTGGCTTGAATCGTTGATCCCCGCGATTGTGGATGAGCAGGATTATCCGCGTTTTATGAGCGAGGGTTTTCGCCAGTCGTTGGCGGCCGGCGTTACGGTGGTCGGCGATATCGGCATCGGCCGGTCAGCGATTGAGGCCTGGCGACAGGCGGGTGTTCATACCGTCGGGTTTCTCGAAGTGTTGGGCATGGGTCGTCGAAGTACCGCTCCGCGCGATCGTTCGCCGGATACGGCCGCGGCCCTGCTGGCCGCCGCCCAACCGGACGACACTGCTTCCTGCATCCGCCGCTTTGGTATCAGCCCGCACGCTCCGTACACCACCGATCCGGCCATCTATCGCCGGTCCGTGGACCTTGCCCGGCATCTCCATCGCCCGCTGTGTACCCACCTGGCTGAAACCCGCGAGGAAATCCAATTTCTGGCGGACGGTACCGGTCCGTTCCGTGATTTTCTGGAACGTTACGGACTGTGGGACGGCTCGTTCACCCCGCCCGGCGAATCGCCCGTCGCCTACGCCCGCCGGCTCGGCCTGCTCCAGGACCGAAACCTGCTTGTCCACGCCAACTATGTCAGCGATGCCGATCTCGATCTGCTCGCCCGCGCGCCGTGCAGTGTTGCCTATTGCCCTCGTTCGCATCATTTCTTCCGACACGAGCCGCACCGCTTCGCGGAGATGCTGCGCCGCGGCGTCAACGTCTGCCTCGGCACCGATTCGTTGGCCAGCAACGCTTCGCTCTCCATCCTCGACGAAATGCGTTTCGTCCGCGCGGCGCATCCGGCCGTCGATCCGGCGCACTTGCTGGACATGGCCACCCGCGCCGGCGCGGCCGCCCTCGGCCTGGATAAACAGCTCGGCACGCTCGCCCCCGGCCGCCGAGCCGACTTTATCGCCGTACCGCTGACCCATCCCCAGGCCGCCGACCCTCTCGACGACCTGCTGCACGCCGACACCACGCCCGCGGCCGTCTTCATCGGCGGGGAAAAGGTGTACGGGGTTGAATGACGCGGCGTCCCGCGGCCGGTCGTCCGCTATTGACGCCTATGGCATTCCGTTGAGTTCCCGTTTCGCTCTTCGGATGGCTCGCATATTTTGCACGAAGAGGATGGCGCTGGGGCGGTTGGTCTGATGTGGCGGAGAATAAGGTTGGCAAGTAACATAGCCACACCGAAAACCATCAGCAGTGCAAGAGATATCCACCGCAACAGACTACATTGCGGAGAGGAGAAAAGCTGTACCATATAATCCGGCTGGAGAACGAAACCAACAACGAACACCGCCAATAAGGCGCCGATGGCAACCAACCAGATTCGCCGTAAATAACGTCGCCCCAGCCAAGCCAGCGCGATACCGCCCAAACAACAAGGTAATGCAAGCACCAGGATGATTTGACCAGCCAGCCATGTCGCTTTCCGCCGAGCCGTAGCTCGATCCCAATATACTCCGGTCGGAACACGGGGATAGGTACGAGCTAAAGGATCGTTGTGCAATTCCGAGAAGGGGTTCCGGGCGGCAATGAGTCCCAGAATACGATGTTCGGCATTGGCGTTGAATCGCTGGAAGTCGGCTTCGAGCTCATTTTGGAACCGCCGACTGGCCGATTGCAGAGTCAGGATATCCAGGCCTCGACAGCTCTTCACATATTCGAGAAGGGATGTCAGTTCCTCGAACTTTTGTTCACTCAGGCGATCAGACCCCGATACTTCACAAAACACAAAACCATTAAAATACACAACGATACAGCAGGGATAACCTTTCGTCCGAGCGTTTTTTATGGCGGCCTTGACGGTGGGCAAGCTTGTTGTCGCGGGTAGCAAAGTCAAGGAGGTGTTCAGGCGTCCGAAGGGGTTGCCGGGTATCAGGCTGGGGCTGGAGGATAGGCAAGTGAATGACAATTGCTCCAAGGCAATGATGGTGTTCCACTCCAGACTGTTCCAGGGGGGGACAAACGTCGTAACCGGCCGCCCGAAAGACTCCTCGAGCATTTGTTTGCCGATTGTCAGGTCGGCAAGTTGGTCGAGGTAGGGCCGTTTGCGCCATTCGCTTCGTCCCACGTTGTTACGCTCATGACGCAGGCCGTGCAGGGCGATTTCAATGTCTGCGGCCTTGAAGGTCTCGGTGATCAAGCGAATGCGTTCCCGGTCTTTCGTGATGGGTCGGTACGCCGAAACGTCGGAACCGCCTTGGCCGGTTTGAGCAAGCGGTATGACCGCGAGGGTCAGCGGGATCTCATACCGACTGAATAAATCCAGAATACGAATATCGATGGAGAGACGGTCAACATCGGACGGTATCGCAGCGCGGTAATCATCGAGCCGAAAGATAAGGATCGACGCCGCCGGTGCCGGAATCGACACCAAAAGAACCAGGCATGGAACCATGAGAGTCAGCCAGTTATGTCGCATCATCTCTTTCGGCATACAGACCTCGCAATCGCCATTGAGAATCCTATTTCTCCCAAGGAGCTAAAGCAAGCGGGTCAAAGGCCACCAGCCCCATCGACGCTCCGGCGGTGTCGTCGTAATCCGCCCTCGGCCATGTGGTATGGGAGGTCATAACCCGTTAATGATCGTACTCATTCGCTGCATACATATGGGTCGAAGTCGTCAAGCAAAGTGCCTATGTTGCCGCCTGGAGAACCTGTTCCGGAGTGAAGACCGTAATCCCGGAGTATCGGGAGAAGTCGGAAGTATTGAAGGTAAGGAGGTGTTTGATGCTATGCCGGAACATCGCGGCCACCAGCCGTGCATCGTGTGCGGTTTTCCCCCTCGCCTGGTATTGAGCCACCAGCTTTTCCCACTCGGCAAAGATGGCTCTTTCGTCGCGGAAGAGCGTGAAAAGCCGTTTGATCCGAACAACATTCTGCTCGACTTGGGATGGATTCATTCCGAGTCCGTTTACCTCGACCGGACGCGTACATACCACCCAGTACTCATAAATTACCTGAGGGACGAGGCAGGGCTCATTACCTTGAGCCCTGATTGCTTTGACAGCCTGCAGGGCCATGACATGTTGAGTGTGAGCGGGCTGGGCCGAACGGGTCAGGATGTTGGTGTCGATAAGGATTCTCATTCGCCGCGGCCCGCGTAGATACTGTCTCGGCTGTCGTCAGCGATGGCAGCGAGGTGGGGATGGCTGGCCGCCCAGGCGTCCAGATCATTTTCCCACTGGTCCTTTTTCTGCGGTGTATCCAGTGGAGGAGCTGCCTCTGTCGTCATCGCGAGTTCCTCCTCCACGACTTCAAGGACGTATTCCGCGACATTCTTGCCGGCGGCCGCGGCACGCTCTCGGAGTTTAGCCTCCTTTTCCGGTGAAAGCGGAATGTTGAGCATACTCGAATCCCTCGTGACCTTCTTACAGTATAGTATATCAGAGGTAAAATTGCACGTTCCAAATCCCAACGGGATTACGTCCTTTTTATGCCGATGCATGCGGCATGTTGCGCCCCGTCCGTCGAACATGAGGGCCTTGTTATGATTATCATTGGAGGATGACCCTTCCCGCAAGCTTTTAGGAAACCGTTCCGTTCCTGTTACCGCCGCGGCTTGGCCGTCACGCTGCACGATGCTATGATCGTTGCCAGTTTGCAAACCCGTAGGGCGTGCTATTACACACCATTCGCCTGATCCGGCGGGTATCTGCATGAGAAGGTTGGACGTTGTGTTGTGCCCATTACTCTGGCCGCGTCTGAGTGAGTCATATACCCCGGCCGATTCAAGGTCGGGCGGAAAGAAGAGGCCATGATCCCTGCTCGTCTGCGAAGTTGGATACATTATCACGAGCCGGCCACGCGCTGGGGCAAGATGTTTCTGCTCAGTGTGGTGGTGGGCATACTGGCCGGCGGGGCGGCGGCGGGGTTGCACTACGCTCTGCACGAAGGCGTGGAAGCCCTGATCGGCCGTTTCTCATACGTCGGCGGGCCGGGGTGGTGGACCTTTCACTGGGGGATCGTGTTGCTGCCGGCGATCGGCGGGTTGGCTAGCGGCCTGCTGGTACAAGGTGTTTTTCGGCTCGGGCCGGGGCACGGCACGAACGTTTTCGTCAGCGCATTCCATGAACACGCTGGACATCTGCCCCTGCGCGGCCCGAGCGTTAAAGCCGTTGCGGCCGTGGGCGTGATTTCCTGCGGTGGGTCGGCCGGCCCGGAAGGCCCCGTCGCGGCCTTGGGGGCGTCCATCGGTTCCCGGTTGGCGGAATGGTGCGGCCTGGCTCCAAGCCAGCGCAGGATCCTGCTGGTGGCCGGCTGCGCCGCGGGCGTGGGCGCCATCTTCCAATGCCCGCTCGGCGGGGCCCTTTTCGCCACCAGCGTCCTCTATCGCGAATCGGAGTTCGAGACCGACAGTATCGTCTCATCGGTCATCGCCTCGATCATCAGCTATTCCACGTTTATGGCGATTTTCGGTTTCGGCCGACATTTACTGCAAGGCGCCGAGCCGCTGGTCTTTACCCACCCTCTCGAACTGATTCCTTACCTGGTGCTCGGGGTGGTTTGTGGTTTGTTGAGCATTTTCTTCTATCTCTGTATGCATACGGTGGAGTCAAGGCCGCTACGACGTTTGCATCTACCGGGCTGGCTGGTTCCCGGATTGGGTGGGTTACTGGTCGGGCTGCTGGGCTGCGTCTTGCCGCAGGTCATGGACGCTCGTTATCACTTTGTCCAGAACGCGCTGGACGGCCGACTGTTCACGGCGACTGGCGCGGCGGGTTTGAGCTGGGGGCAATGGGCGTTGCTGTTCGGATCCATCGCCGTGGTCAAGTGCCTGGCGACCGCTCTGACCGTTGGCAGTGGGGCGTCGGGAGGCCTGCTGGGACCGTGCGTGTTTATCGGCGGGGTGGCCGGAGCTTTTGTGGGCGCTTGTTTCATGGCCATCGCTCCCGAGAGTATCTCGCCGGAAATCATGGAAAAAACGCGGCAGGCCTTGATTCCGGTCGGCATGGCCGGCGTACTGGCCGCCTCGATGCGTACGCCCCTGGCAGCCATCGTCATGGTCATGGAAATGACCGGAAGTTACGGTTTGATTGTCCCGCTCATGCTGGTCTGCGTCAGTGCTTACTTGATCGGGCGCAATTGGGGCCTGAATCCCGCTCAGGTCCGTTCAGCGGCGGAGTCGCCCGCCCACGCCGGTGATCTGCTCGTGCATCTGCTGGAATCGTTCCATGTGCGCGACCTTATGGAACCGTGCTGGCCCTTCCAGGTATCGCCATCCACCACGTTGGGCGAAATGATCGGCGGATTGGCTTCCGGTTCACGGCCGGTTTTCGCCGTGCTCGAAGGCCCCAGGCTGGCCGGCGTTATTGCTCTACCGGACATTCGTCGAGCGGTCAGCGAACCGGGCATTTCCGAGATTGTGATCGCTTCGGACATCATGACCACTCCGCCGGCGGTACTTTATCCAGATGAAAACTTGTACGACGTACTCGATCGCTTCCGAAGCGCCGGCCACGAAGTCCTTCCGGTCGTTGCACGGGAGCAGGAAGGGGTATTTCTGGGCATGTTGCCGCGTCAGTCGATTCATCAGGCCGTGCGCCGTCATGTCGGCGAAGTCCGCCGTCACTTTTATCACGAGCACGCGGGTCTGCAGGCCATCGAGCAGGACGAGCAACTTTATCAACTGGTCGCGGGGGTTTCCTCGGCGGGTTCGGAGGCCATTCAACGTATCCCCGTGCCGCTGGAAGTCGTGGGCGAATCATTGCGTGGCACCGATTTCCGCAACAAGTATGGCATGCAGGTGATCGGCATCCAGGAAGAGGACGGCAAGATGCAGTGCCCACCCGATATTAATCAACCGCTACGAGCAGACCAAATGCTCGTGGTCATCGTCCCGCAAAACACCGTATCACACCAATCGTGAAGATGATATATATGCTTAACTATTTATATTGAAAATGACAATAAAGGTCATGATTTCGCATGGGCGCCTCATTTTTGAAAAAATCTTTTAGATCTGCCTATTTTACTTAATACCTTACAAAATAAGATGTTATAGTTTATTTGAGCGATAAACTGCACCCTTTTTTCTCTTTTTGAGAGGGAAATGGGACAAAAAATGTACTTTTTTGTTTGCATTTGCCGATTTTATGGGGTACATTGATTATAGTATATAATTTGTACTAATTAGTCTGAGGCCCTAGGAAAGGACGGTCAAGATCATGGTAATGATAAAGCGAGAGCGAGACGTGAAGCGATTGGCAAGTATCAATCCGAAAAGTCTATGGTATGCCCCCGATCGGCGTATACGCACAACCGCGGCGGCGAAGCGGGCCATCGCGATCAGTCAATGGGTTAATTCCGGTCGACCGGAGGCGGAGCAGCCTGACGAGCAGGCCCTGTTCGCCGCGATGCACGCTTGTGCGTTTCAGGCCGTCCGCGGAGGCGGGAAGACTCGATCACTCAGTGCCGCGCAGCGTAATGTCTGGGTGGATCGCTGGCGCAGCATTCGCGATTACCTCGTGGAAACCAATCTCGGACTGGTGTACTCGACGATCGGTCGCTTTAATTCCCGCAAGATCGATGAGGATGATTTATTGAGCGATGCGATGCTGGCCTTGAGTCGAGCGATTGATCGCTTCAATCCTTGGCGCGGCTTTCGTTTCAGTACCTATGCCTGCAATGTGATCGTGCGTTCCCTCATGCGCCGGGGACGAGTGGAGAGTAACTACCGGCGATTGTTCCCGGTGCAGCACGAGACCGGTCTGGAGCGGGCGAATGGAATGCCCGACGAACAGACGGAGTTGTACGTGGAGCGCCTGCGCCGCGTGATGGAGGCGAATCTCGGAGACTTGTCCGATCTGGAATGTCGAATTCTGGAGCAACGTTTCCCCGCGGAGCAAGGTCGGCCGCTGACGTTCCAGAAGATCGGCGCGAACATCGGTTTGAGCAAGGAGCGTGTGCGACAAATTCAAAATGTGGCCTTACGCAAACTGCGTGATGTCCTTCGCGAGGATCCGGTCCTGCAATAAGGCCGTTGCCGACGGCACCATATAAATGCCTCCAAGCAATCTCTTCCCCAGGTATTCCCGACCCCGGCAGTGATGTCGGGGTCTCTCTTTGCGCGTTAGCCCAACTTTCGCAGATCGGGGAGGTGGCCAGCCCTGGCGATAGCGCCCGGGC
>CAYNYK010000018.1:51138-57865 GCA_964401335.1 uncultured Planctomycetales bacterium | reverse complement strand
AGCAAGGGTTCATTTTACCAGCCCGAAGCGCTAGCAAGGGTTCTTTTTGCCAGCCAGAAGCAATTTACCTCGCCCACCACGGTCGTTCGACCTGGTCGTTCGACCCAGAGGCTCTCGCCACGGCGGAGCTCGCCAAGGCGGAGCCTCGCTTTAGCGGGCCCAGCGGAGCCGGGCCTGGGCAGGCCGTGGCGAGCCAGCAAGGGAATGGGACGCCGAGTAAGCAAGACAGCAAGTGAGCAAGGCAGCCGGGCGAGATCGTTGACCATCCTCGCTAATTCGCTCGCCTTCTTGCTTTCTGGCTCACTTGTTGACTTGCTTACCTGCAAACTTGCTCACAGATTACTGATTACTGATTACTGAATGCCGACTACTGATTACTGAACGCTTTACCATCCATATTCAGTAGTGATTCTTTTTACCCTCCGATTTATTATTGAAATTAATGGTCCAACGCGGTAAGATGATGATCGGAAATTCGGTAAATGGGAATATCGGTTTAGATTCGGCAATGGAAAAACGTTAGCCTATCAGCAGGAGAAGAATCATGATGACGCACTTCACGAAAATCCGGATTTCGCTTCTTCGTCATGCTCTGACGCTAACCGGGGTCTTGGTGCTAGCTGCGTTGTTTGGAGATGGCTGTCCGGATTCACAACTCCCGGATGACCTTTGGAATGACGTTTCGGACGATGTCGGGGAGGACGTTGGGGACGATGTTGGGGATAGCGCCGAGGACCAAGGACAATCGGTTCTGCTTGTCGACCAATGGGCCATCTCGGGAGAACCCGACCATATCGCCCTCGGGCCTAACGGAGAAGTCTACGTGACGATCAACAACAGTCACCGGATTGTCCAGCTCGATTCAACCGGTGCAATGGAGGCGGAGTGGGACGTCGCGGAGGAAGTGGATGGGATTGCGGCGGGCCCCGAGAATGATGTCTACGTGACCATCAACAACAGTCACCGTATCGTGCAGTACAGCAGCAATGGGGAGGAGTTGACGAGTTGGTCCGTAGAAGATGATACCGGTGGGATCGCGGTCGGTCCTTATGGGGAGGTCTTCGTGACCATCAACAACAGCCATCGGGTCGTCCAGTTCAGTTCGACCGGAGAACAGGTGAACGATTGGGGGGTCGAGGGAGAGCCCGGGGCGCTTACGGTCGGTCCCTGGGGTGATGTCTACGTGACCATCAACAACAGTCACCGTATCGTGCAGTACAGCAGCAATGGGGAGGAGTTGGCGAGTTGGAATATCGAAGGAGAAACCGGAGCAATTGGAGTCGATCCCTCGGGTAACGTCTACGTGACCATCAATAACAGCCATCGTGTCGTGGGCTATGCTCCCTTGGGTGAGCAGATTGCCAACTGGGGTGGGGAAGGGGAGTTCACGACGATCGGGGGACTGGTGACGGACGCTGAAGGCTATATCTACGTCTGTGACAGCGGCGCCGACCTCGTGAACGTTTACGCGCTTTCTGAAAGCAGCGATTAGGGCCTGGCTTTTCAGGGGATCGTCGACCGACAGCTTGGAATGAACCTACAAAACCAACCACGACGTGGTTGATTTACACCAATGATCAGCGTTCGGCCCCGGTATGCCGAGAAGTTCTTCTTTTGACTTCGCGTACCCCTCCACTCCCGTTCCACATTGCCCCGTTCACCCGGAACACCCCCGCGTGTTCTTTATAGAATGATCGTGGGGTATGCCCAGGGAGTACAGAAAGGTGTGTTTGGCCATGACAATATCCGGATATCGTGTTGTCCAAATCGTCATCCCGGTGAAGCAAATCTGGAGCGGTAAAAAGCGTAAAAGCGCCAAACGAAGCCACGGCGTCGAAAAAACATTGTAATTCCTTGTGGAGTAGCGAGATACAAAAGATAGTGAATACTAGCTTAGGGGCGTCGGAAACGAGCATCGGAGCGGATGGGCCGACCGGTCAACCAGCCGTAAAATCCTATAGCGGCCTGCCTCCATTCATCGTACAAACCATGTTCGGACAAGAAGGATGTCTCAATCGCCACTTAGGCTCGCGCCGATGCCTGTTACGCATGATATTGGCCGCTGTCGGGCGCCGTGGACTATGATGAGAGGCGCCGTCTTATGCTTGGCCGCCATTAATCCGCTCGACCGGCGTGAGCTTAAGCGGCAGCCAAGCCCTGCGATAAAAAAGGTTGTGCCCATGCAGACAAACGCCTCTTGCCGCCCCAACCGGTTGATTGATTCCACCAGTCCCTATCTCCTGCAACATGCGTACAATCCGGTCGATTGGCACCCCTGGGACGCCGCGGCCCTGGAAAAGGCCCGCCGCGAAAACAAACCCATCTTTCTGAGCATCGGCTATTCCGCCTGCCACTGGTGCCACGTGATGGAGCGCGAGAGCTTTGAGAACGAGGCCATCGCCGCGATCATCAACGAGCATTTCGTACCCATCAAAGTCGATCGTGAGGAGCGCCCGGACCTGGACGATCTCTATATGAAGGCCACCCTGCTGGCGAATCACGGCCAGGGCGGCTGGCCTATGAGCGTTTTCCTGACACCCGACGGAAAACCCTTTTTCGCCGGAACTTATTTCCCACCCGAACGGCACTGGGGTCATCCCGGCTTCAATGAGATTTTGCAGGCCATCGCCCTGGCCTGGCGGGAACGCTACGAAGAGGTCATCGCCTCGGCCGACCAACTCGCTCAAGGCGTGGCCATGATCGGTCAACTCAGCGCCGCGCAGAGGCCCATCTCGCAAGAGGACGTAAACCAATCCGCCTACACGCTGGCCGCAAGCTTCGATCCGATTGACGGCGGCCTGCTCAGCGGATCAAGCAACAAATTCCCCCCGGCCCTGGCCATGAATCTGATGCTGCGCGTATATCATCGGCAGCGATGCGAAGGGAAAAGCACTCCTCTGCTGCTGGATCGCGTCGAAACAACTCTGCACAAAATGGCCGACGGCGGCATCTACGACCACCTGGCCGGCGGGATTGCCCGGTACAGCACCGACCCCAAGTGGCTGGTGCCGCATTTCGAGAAAATGCTTTACGACCAGGCCCTGGTCAGCACTGCGTATATCGAGGCCTTCCAGATCACGGGCCACACCCGTTACACCGACATAGCTCGCCATATCCTCGATTACGTACTGGCGGACTTGCAGGCGCCCGAGGGCGCTTTTTATTCCGCCCGCGACGCCGACAGCGAGGGCGTGGAGGGCAAGTATTACGTCTGGTCTCGCCCGGAGGTCATGTCCCTGCTAGGCGAGGAACAGGGCGCGCTGTTCTGTGACTATTACGATGTCACCGAACAAGGCAACTGGGAAGGACACAACATCCTGAACGTGCAGCGTGACGTGCAGACCGTGGCCAAGCTGCGACGCATGGACCCCGACCGGGTCGGCCAATCGCTCGCCGAATCCCGGACGATCCTGCTGGCCGCCCGGTCGAAACGCGTCCCGCCCGCCCTGGATGATAAAATCCTGACCGCCTGGAACGGCCTGATGATTTCCGCCCTGGCCCGTGGCGGTCTCGCCCTCAACGACGATAAATACACCGCCGCGGCGATCCGGGCGGCCGATTTCATCTTGAGCAAACTCACTATCGACGGGCGGCTTCTGCGCAGCTATCGAGCAGGCCAAGCCCACATCGGCGGCTATCTCGACGATTATGCATTTTTCATTGAAGGCCTTTTGGATCTATACGAGACCACCTTTGACCTGCGATGGCTCAGCGAGGCCGCACGGCTCAATGAGCATACGCTCAAGCATTTCTGGGACGAGCAGGCAGGCGGCTTTTATTTCACCGCCGACGACGCCGAGACCCTTTTCCTGCGGGCCAGGGAAACCCATGACGGGCCCGTGCCGGCCGGGCAGTCGGTCGCGCTGATGAATCTCCTCCGCCTGGGGTACATGCTGGATCGGCCCGATTGGCTGGAAAAAGCGGAGACCCTGGTCCGCCTGCTGGCCGACCAGGCCAAACGCTCGCCCTTCGGCAGCGAACGATTGCTGGGCGCGGTGGATTTCGCCCTTGGATCGCCCCGGCAAGTAGTGATTCTTGGCCCCCTTACCGATCCGGATACTCAGGCGTTGCTTGAGACCGTCCATCGGGTATATGATCCCTATAGGGTTGTCGTGGTTTTCGACCCGACGGGGCCGATGGCCGACACCTGGCGGGAAATGACCCCCTTCCTGAAGGGCAAGACCCTGATCGAAGGGAAACCGACGGCTTTCGTGTGCCGTAATAATACCTGCCGCCCGCCGGTCAACGACCCGGTGGCGCTTTCGCGGGAGTTGGAAACTCAACTGATGCCACTCCCGCGGGACGGCCGATGATAGGTCAAGGAGAAAATTCCAGGAGTATGCCCAAAACCGCGGTGTTCGGGCCAGTCCCCCGTATCAAAGGGGTTTTCGGCAAAACTCTGAAACGCAACGGATGCTAGCTCATGAGGCCATGTAAATCTGTTTTCCCCCGGTATCCATCAGGACGTGTAACCGAGCACATCGGCGTCCTCCTGGGCGCGGCGATAATCCTGCTGGGACTTGTATCACCTGGTCCCGCGCAGTCCGCCCAGGATCCGACGACCGCGGTTGGCGATCAAGGCCCCACCTACACCAAGGTTACACAAATCCCGGATGATGCGCTTGAACCTCGGCCGAATACGCTTATCCTGCCCTCCGATCCGCTGGGGGCGGACGAGGAGCGCTCACGGCAATCCGGCGGAACGATTGGTTTTGTCCCCACCGAATCGCATCGCTTGCCGGAAGGTTACATAGTGGCCGGCCGCACCGGAAAAATCGTCGCCGAGGATAAATGGTTGATCGCTCATTTGGAGGACGCCGAGGGTCTGCCCAAAGCGCCACCCCTGCGTATTCTCCCGAACCGGCAATTGTCCCTGATCGAAGCTATTTTGGCCCATGCGAAAACACCACCGACCTTTGTGATGACCGGACGTATTACCGAGTTCCAAGGGGTCAATTATCTGCTCTTGGACAACATCGTTGAGCAGATCAAAGCCCCCCCGCCGGTGGAACCCGAAAAAACCGTCTTGCCGGAGCCATCCACTGCCGAGGCATCCTCGCCAAGCCAACCGGTCCGTGAACCGAGTCCGGAGGAGATCATCAGCGAACTGATGAAGAAAAAACCTTTGCGGTCCGTGGTCTTACCAAGGGAAGCGAATGCGGAAACTTCACCCGAGGGCCAAGTCCAACCCAAGTCGTCGGAAACGGAAAGGGCGGGTTCCACGGCGGATAGTACCCGTTGGCCGGAAAACACCATGCTCATCAACCGTAGTGGCCGTATTATTCCCGCCGAATCGGGCTACATGCTTACCTTCGAGGATCAGGGTCTCAATCCCAAGGACGCCCCGATCCGGTTGTTGCCCAACCGTATGCTGGAGACGGCCGTCGCCCTATCCGCCGGGGGATCTAAGGGTGTCGTCTTTATCGTGAGCGGCGAAGTCACCGCCCATCGTGGCACGAATTATTTGTTACTGCGCAAGGTGCTGGTCCGCCGTAATCTGGGGAATCTCCACTAATGCCGTTGATGATGAGTATTTCAGGCGTACGGGGTGTTATTGGCGAATCGATGACCCCCACGCTGGCCGCCGAATTGGCCTGCGCGTTCGGGACTTATCTGGGTGGTGGGAAGGTGGTCGTCGGCCGCGACAGCCGCCCGAGCGGCATGATGATTCAGCAGGCGGTAGTCTCCGGGCTGCTGGCTACCGGATGCAAGGTCGTGCTGCTGGACGTGGCCTCCACGCCCGGCACCGCCCTGATGGTTCGACAACATGCGGCTGACGGCGGGGTGATGATCACCGCCAGTCACAATCCCGTGATCTGGAACGGCATCAAATTCCTTACCAGCGAGGGGCTCGCCCCCCCGCCGGATAAGGCCAAACGTATTTTCGAGATCTACCATCAGCGACAATTCGCCCTGGCCGAGGTCGAACGCCTCGCCGATGCTGTCGGCGATAGTTCCACGGTGGATGCGCACGTAAACGCCGCCCTCGCTCTGGTGCAGCCTGAAGAAATCGCCTCCCGACGGTATCGCGTTGTGTTGGACAGCGTGAACGGGGCCGGTGGGGCCGAGGGGATTATGCTGCTGGAAAAACTCGGCTGCGAAGTCGTGCCCATGAACAACGAGCCTAGCGGCCGATTCTCCCACGTGCCCGAGCCCTTGGCCGAGAACCTCACCGACCTTTGCCGGGTCGTCCGCGAACACAAGGCCGATATCGGCTTCGCTCAAGATCCCGACGCCGACCGCTGCGCGATTGTGGACGAAACCGGCTGTTACATCGGGGAGGAATACACGCTCGCCCTGATGGCCAAATATCTTTTCGCGGTGCAGCCCGGTCCGACGGCGGCCAACCTATCCACCTCGCGGATGATCGACGATCTGGCCGTCGCCGCGGGCGGTCCCTGCCGGGTATTTCGCTCGGCCGTCGGCGAGGCCAATGTCGTCGAGACGATGAAAGCCAACGGCTGCCGGTTCGGCGGCGAGGGTAACGGCGGGGTGATCGATCTGCGCGTCGGCCCCGTCCGCGATAGTCTCGTGGCCATGGCTTTGACCCTGCAATTGATGAGCCATAGCGGCCAATCCGTCAGCCAACTGGTCGCGGAAATACCCCGATACGTCATGATTAAGGAAAAATTCGCCTGCCCCAGCGAAAGGATTTCTAGGGTTCTTTTCGCAGTTAAATCCCACTACGCCGGTCAGCGGATCAACGACATCGACGGGGTACGTATCG
>CAYNYK010000018.1:0-51128 GCA_964401335.1 uncultured Planctomycetales bacterium | reverse complement strand
GTCCACGCCGCTCAGCGATCTCGGGGCCAAGACCCCGCGGTACGACATGATCAAGCCCAAGTTCGACTGCTCGAAAGAGCGGATCGCCCGCGTGCTCGACGCCACCCGGTCGAAGTACGCCGACGCACGAGTCAACGACAGCGACGGCATCCGCATCGACTTCGACGACGGTTGGGTGCATGTCCGCGGCTCCAACACCGAGCCGATCATCCGTATCATCGGCGAGGCCCGCACCGAACAGCGCATCCGCCGGCTGATCACCGAGGTCCGGCGAATCGCCGATCAACTGCCGTAAGCGAATTCCCGGACAACCTGCGATACCCGTTCCATTGTTAGCGACCCTCCGGCCGACCGGTTATCCATGACTTGGATATGCTCACCGTGCGGCGCCCACACGGCCGGGTCCGTCGTGGTGAATATCGCAATCGTCGGTACTCCAAGGGCCGCGGCCAGATGGGTCATGCCCGAATCGTTGCCGATATACAGGTCCGCCGAGACGATCATCTTCGCCGCCTGCAGCAAATCCGCTTCAATCACGACAGGCTCACTGTTATCGGCCGAGCGGTGATGGACGGCGTCAGCCAGTTGTTGATCCCGCTCGACCTCCGCCGGTCCGAGCATCCATATCACCTCGGCATTCCGCAGCGAATCGGCCAATGTGAAATAGTTTTCCACGGGCCAACACTTATGACGCCCCCCGCTGCCGGGATGAATAACGATCCGACATCGCGATCGGGTTTCTTGCATGTGACCAGTCCGGTGATGATCATCCAAGCGAATCACCGGTGGAGAAGGGTCGGGGATATCCAACCCCGCTTGTCGTATGTCATCGCACCATTGCCGGGTAATGTGGCGACGTTGCCGCAAGGTTTCGTCCGTCGGCCGCGGATTCACGGAAATAACTTGTCTGCGGGTATGCGCTTTCAGCCGTGCATGCGTTCGCTCGTCCTGGCCTCCCAGGAAACTCAGCACCCAATCCGCCTGTCCAAGCAAATTCAGCAGCCGCTTATCAAGGGGGCCATCGATCTGAAACAGGCCATGCCCGCCGACCTGGTCAGGATGAAAGGATTGTCGGATCACACTTCGCCCCGCGGCTAACCGGGCCGACGGCGCCGAAGCCACGACGGTGACGTCCGCCCCGCCCAGAAACTCGCTCACGGCCTGGATCACCGATAGGGTCAGGATGAAGTCCCCGATCGCCCCCTGATGCAGGACGAGAACATGTTTCGTCCGGTTATCGCTCAGCTTTTCTCGATCCATCCGCCGCCCAACACAAAGTCATTATCATAGAATACCGCCGCCTGCCCCGGTGTAATCGCCCGCACCGGCTCGTCAAAATGCACTTCGACGCTATCCGCGCTGATCGGCACAACGGTGGCCGGCGCTCCGGCGTGGGCATACCGAATCTTGACCACGGCATGGAAAGGGTCCGCCGGTGGATCGATCAGCCAACGGACTTTCGTGGCCCGCAAGCGATCGGATAGTAAATCGTCGGCCGGCCCGATGGTCACCGTACTCGTCGTCGGATCCAAGTGCGTCACGTAATAGGGCTCACCCATGGCCACATCCAGCCCGCGGCGCTGTCCGATAGTAAAATGAGCAATCCCGCGATGGCGGCCGACCTCTCGGCCTTGGTTATCGACAATGGGTCCCTCCACAAAAGCCCCCGGCCGTCGCTGCCCGACGACCCGGGCATAATCGCGATCCGGAGCAAAGCATATGTCCTGCGAATCGGGCTTTTCAAAGATCGGCAAGCCGAGATGCTCGGCGTACCGCCGGACCTCGTCCTTGGTCAACTCGCCCACCGGAAACAGTATCCGCGGCAACATCGCGCGATCAATCCCGAACAATACATACGACTGGTCCTTGCTCGCGTCGACCGCCCGACGTAACCAGTAGCGTTCTCCGTCTCGCCCGATCCGGGCGTAATGTCCGGTGGCCACATAATTCGCCCCAATGGTCTTACCATATTCGGCCAGCAGGCCGAATTTCAGATGCTGATTACATAACACGCATGGGTTGGGCGTGCGGCCTAATAGATACTCGTCGGCGAAGTAATCGATGATTTTCTCGAACTGCCTGCTGAAATTCAGTGAATAAAAAGCGATACCCAGTTTACCGGCCACCATCCGCGCGTCGGCGGCGTCTTCCGGCCGACAACATCCACGTTGCCGATGTTCGCTCGGTCGCGGATCCGGGTTGGTCAATTCGGCGGCGGCGGCGGCCGATTCGTCACGGCCGGTACACATGAACAGCCCCACGACTTCGTACCCCTGCTCCTTCAGCAGGGCGGCCGACACGCTCGAATCCACCCCCCCGCTCATCGCCACCACGACTTTGCCGCGATTTTGAGACATTCCGATTTATTCTCACCATTGCACGGGCTATCGACAAACCCATCCTTTTTAACGATTATATCCTCTTGACCAAGCAGCGTCGAAAAATGGGAGAATGTATCATGACAATTATTGATGTGAAAACGCGACAGCATTGTCAGATGGTTGATGTCACCGGCGAGGTCCAGCGCGCCGTCCGGGAGGCCGGGTTGCAGAACGGCTACGTGATCTGTTTCGTCACCCATACGACCGCCGGCGTGACCATCCAGGAAAACGCCGACCCGGACGTAACCCGCGATCTGCTCTGGAAGCTCGAACAACTGGCCCCCCGCAACGAGCCGGAATACCAGCACAGCGAGGGCAACAGCGACGCGCATATCAAAAGCTCGCTGGTCGGCTGCTCCCAGACCATTCTGGTCGCCGACGGCCGACTGGTCCTGGGGACCTGGCAGGCCGTCTATTTCTGCGAATTCGACGGCCCCCGCCATCGCCAGATGCTCGTCAAGTGCGTCAGCGACTGAGCCGGTCACCGTCTTGCCGATTACTCACTTTGGGAGATTGGGCATGTTAAAAAAAACGGGTTATGCGGGTTGTTTGGAGGTTAGCTGCCGGCTGTTGCTCTGCGTTGCTTTTAGTTTCACGGGAAAAAGCACGGCCTTTGCCGCCAACGACCGACGACCCAACGTGCTCTTTCTCTTTACCGACGATCAGCGGCCCGACGGCGTCGCCGCGTTAGGCAACCCGCACCTGAAAACGCCGATTCTTGATTCTCTCGCCCAGCGGGGGATGGTCTTCCGTAATGCCTACAATCTGGGAAGCAATTCCCCCGCGGTCTGCCAACCCAGCCGAAACATGCTGCTGAGCGGCCGGGCGTATTTTCGATGGGAAGGAAAACTGGCGCCCGCCGACCGGCCGAACTTCCCTTCCACGCTGAAAAAGGCCGGCTATTTCACCTATCACCACGGTAAAAAGGGCAACACCGCGCTGCTGATCCAGGAGCAATTTGAGATCAACAAATACGTCGATGAGAGACAGGATCGGGAAAGTGGTGAGCCGGGCAAACTGATCGTGGACGAAGCCATCGATTTCCTGAAAAACAAGTTTGATGATCGGCCGTTTTTCATGTATCTGGCTTTCAGTCATCCTCACGACCCACGGATCGCCGCCCAACGTTATCTTGATGAATACACCTCCGAATCCATCCCCCTGCCGGTCAATTTCCTTCCACAGCACCCATTCGATAACGGAGAGCAGATCATCCGGGACGAATTACTGGCCCCCTGGCCGCGAACTCCGCAAGTGATACGCCGCCACTTGCACGACTATTACGCGGTCATCACCGGTTTGGATTACCATATCGGTCGTCTGTTGGACACCCTCAAAACAATGGGAATGGCCGAGGACACGCTTGTCATTTTCTCGTCGGATAACGGCCTGGCCATCGGCAGTCACGGACTGATGGGTAAACAAAGCCTTTACGAACATAGTGCGAAAATCCCACTGATCATCGCCGGGCCGGGTATTCGGCCGGGGCATTCGGATGCGCTGGTCTACCTGCTGGATATTTTCCCCACCGTGTGTGACCTGACCGGTGTAACGGTTCCGTCGCATCTGGATGGGAAGAGTCTGGAACCCGTGATTCATGGGCAGCGAAAGCAGGTACGGGATACGCTGTTTCTGGCATACCGGGAAGTGCAACGGGCCGTGCGCGACGAGCGATGGAAACTGATCCATTATCCGCACATCAACAAAACCCAATTATTCGACCTGCGCGAAGATCCCCACGAAATGCATGATCTTTCTGAAAATCCGGACCAAGCCAGCCGCATCGAATCTTTATTCGCGCGGCTTCGCGACTGGCAGCGAGAACTTGGGGATGAGGCTCCGCTCACTTCTCCGAACCCACAAAACCCGACGTTCACGCCACCAACGGACGAGGAACTGAAGGCCATGGGCAAGCCGGTCCCAACCAAGTGAACCCCTTCACGACGCGACCATCTCGGATACCCTTTCTTTGCGCCTCGATTTCGCTCAAGTTGTCCCTGTTCGGCCTTCGGGATACAATGAGATGCGACCACCCTCCGTCTGGATGAGTCCGGCGCCGGTCGTGGTGGTAAGCGAACCGCCCGCCGGCCAGGTTACCGAAAGGAAATAGCGCGATGGGTATGACCATCACCGAAAAACTCTTGGCCCGCCATGCGGGCAGGTCGTCCGTCAACCCGGGCGAAAATGTATGGGTCAACATCGACGTACTTATGACCCATGATGTCTGCGGGCCGGGTACGATCGGGGTCTTTAAGGAACATTTTGGCTCGAAGGCAAAGGTCTGGGATCCGGAAAAGGTCGTGATTATCCCCGACCATTACATTTTCACGGCCGACACCAAGGCCCATCGCAATATCGATATCCTGCGCGATTTCGTCCGCGAACAGGGCATCAAATACTACTATGACCCCGACTTCATCAAGGGCGAGGGAATGCCCAACCCCTACCGCGACCCAAGCAGGACTTCCTACAAAGGGGTCTGCCATGTCGCCTTACCGGAAGAAGGGCATACCCGACCCGGTGAAGTGCTGCTCGGTACCGACTCGCATACCTGCACGGCCGGGGCGTTCGGCGAATTCGCCACCGGGATTGGTAATACCGACGCCGGCTTCGTGCTGGGCACCGGCAAGCTGTGGCTCAAAGTTCCGCCGACGATGCGTTTTGTCTTTGACGGCGACCTGCCGCCCTACCTGATGGCCAAGGATCTGATCCTCACCATCATCGGCGACATCGGCGTCGACGGCGCCACCTACAAGGCCATGGAGTTTTCAGGCGAAGGCGTCATGAACCTGAACATCGAGGAACGCATGACCCTGTGCAACATGGTCATCGAGGCCGGTGGCAAAAACGGCGTGATCCCGGTGGACAACAAGGTCCGCGAATTCCTCAAAGGCCGGACGGACAAACCCTGGGAAGCCTGCGCCAACGATGCGGACGCGGTCTTCGATTTCGAGAAGAAATATCGGACCGCCGAGCTGGAGCCGACGGTAGCCAAGCCGCATTCGCCCGACAATCGCGGCCTGGCCCGAGAGCTCAAGGATGTGAAAATCGATCGGGCCTACATCGGCAGTTGCACCGGCGGCAAGCTGACCGATTTCCTGGCCGCCGCTCACATACTCAAAGGCCGTACGGTCAAAGTGCCGACCTTTATCGTGCCGGCCACCACGCAGGTACACGCCGAGATGCGTACCACCTGTTATAAGGATGTTCCACTGGAAAAGATTTTCCTTGACGCCGGTTGCCAGCTTGGACCGGCCTCCTGCGCCGCCTGTCTGGGCGGGCCAGCGGACACCTTTGGCCGGGTAAACGAAAAGCTTCGGTGCATCTCCAGCACCAACCGTAATTTCCCCGGGCGGATGGGCAGCAAGGACGCGGAAGTTTTTCTGGCCAGCCCGTTGACGGTAGCGGCCAGCGCGGTGAACGGTCGAATTACCGACCCCCGCGAACTGCTACAATAAAATACAGCTCAACGACCTAAATCCACTCCCTGCCACGTCGAGCCCCGGCTTGGTCAGGTCAGCCGCACATGGATTTTAGGACGTACCCTCAATTAGAGACGTGTCAGGACCGGCTTACCACCAAGACACATTTGGGCTATCCAGACCTCGCTCTCACATATACTTAAAATACCTCCGTGTCTCCGTGTCTCCGTGGTGAATTCTTCCCCAGGAATTGCCGAATTTTCCTCGCCGCCCTGTCGATGAAATTAATAGGTCCGGCAACCCAAACACCGGATATGCCTATAATTAGATGGAGTCGCTTCGTTCTTCGGGCACTCCGGATTTGGTCTGATGGTTTCGTATACTTGCGGTGGAATTAAGCCATGTCGTCACCCTCATCTGACAAGACGGCCGACGCCCTTGTAACGGTAACCGCACAGGCGGGTAGTCTGCAAAAACGCATTTCCGATAGCGTTATTCATCAGGCCATCGAGCTGGCCGCGCGTTGCCAGGCCGATGCCCTTTTCATCAATCTTGACGCCCTTGATGGAAAGCCCCCTGATCTGCCTGAGCATGTTCAGCAGAAAATCTTTTTCGTTTCCAAAGCTCCCCCTGACCCCGAAGCGAAAAGCGAAACGGGTCGTCATATTATCCGTGTCCCCAATGTCACCCTCACAAGGATGGGTCAGGTTAAAATCGCTCTGCTGCTGGCCGCCGCCCGTGGGTTGATCGCTAATGGCGATGTGATTGTGACTCTGACGGGCCTGCCGGTCCACGGTATGCTCGACACCATCGTGGTCATGCAGGTTGGTAAGGAGTTTGACCTGTTCCTCATGCCCAACGGCACGAAAGATGTTTTTCCGAACATCCTGCCCGAAGTGCTGGAGAGCGTTATTGACATAGCCGTCGCGCTGGGCAGCGAAGGTCGCGAAGGCAAGCCGCTCGGGGCGTTGTTCGTGATCGGCGACAGCGACCGCGTCATGTCGCTTTCCAGACAATTGATCCTCAACCCCTTCCAGGGCTATCCGCCGATGCGCCGGAACATCCTCGACCCGCATCTGGTCGAGACGGTCAAGGAACTGGCGGCCATTGACGGCGCGTTTGTGATCCGCGGCGACGGTGTAATTGAATCGGCGGGGACATATCTGAAAACTGCCAGCCAGGAAGAGTACAAGATGCCCCCCGGTCTCGGCGCTCGCCACCATGCGGCCGCCGCTATCACCAGTGTCTCTCAGTCGGTGGCCATCACCGTCAGTCAGTCCACCGGAACCGTCACCATCTTCCGCGACGGTAAAATCATCACCGAGCTGGAAAAACTCCGCGCCGGCGCCCCTGACAGAAAACTGTAAAACGAGCGTATCTTCATATAATCACCCCGGCTTATCTTGAAATATCTTGATACGACGATACGTCATTCTGTAATCGAAGAGACACGGGCATACCCTTGTCTCGCTGGCGCGTGACTAAGGCCTGCCCATGCCACCCGGCTTAAACTATAACAAGCTGCCATCATGAATCCGGCGCCGGCATTAGGTGTGGCACCGGCGTCTCGCCGGTGTAATCTTCATGTAAATCTTGACCCGGCAAAACATTTCTGCAAGTTACTCCTTGTAAATCGTGTGACACCACGATTGTCAGCTTACTCTACACCCACTATATTCCGCTACATTGTTAAACGGAAACTATCTGTATGGCTTACGGCCTATTCCATCTTATCGCACAACAGAGTGGTTCACCTGCCAGCCATTTCACGGGGCTGGATTGGCTGATCGTCATCGGCTATCTGGTTTTCACCACCCTGCTGGGCGGAATGCTGGCGGGTAAGCAGGCGACCATCCGCGATTTCTTTCTCGGCGGGCGCAAGCTGCCCTGGGCGGCCGTCGCCGGTTCCATCATCGCCACGGAAATCAGCGCGGTCACTTTCGTCGGGGTGCCGGCCATCGTTTTTGGCAAAGACGGTAATTTTACCTACCTTCAACTTTGTCTGATCGGCACCGTTCTGGCCCGTTTCATCGTCGCGTATTGTTTCGTGCCGGCTTACTACCGGCAGGAAATCTACAGCCCCTACGACTACATGGCCGAGCGGCTCGGCGGGCGGGTACGAGGTATGACCACCGCCCTGTTTACCCTCGGCGGGTTGCTCGCCCAAGGTGCTCGCGTTTATCTGACGGCCATGATTCTGGATTTGATCGTCGGTCCGAGCATGTTCGGGCGCGTGGCGGAATTGACCGGCACGCAGACCATGACTTGGTCCGTTTTTGCCATTGGGCTGATCGCCATCGCCTGGACACTTTTCGGTGGTATCACCACGGTCATCTGGACGGATGTACTGCTGTTTCTGCTGTTCCTGTTCGGCGGCTTCGTGGCCTTGGTTTATGTCGTGGCCGAGTTGCCCGGCGGATTCACCGATAACATCAAAACCATTTTTGATATGGGGCTGCAAGCGAAGGATGTCGGGGCGTGGGGAAAATTCACGCTTTTTGATTTCCATAACGACCTCGCGAAACCCTACACCATCTGGACGGCCGCCATCGCTTACACCATCTGGTGCGTCGGTGTTTACGGTACGGACCAGATGATGGCCCAGCGGGTTTTCTGCTGCCGCGGACCGGCCGAGGCCCGTAAGGCCGTGCTGTTCAGTTGTCTCGGGCAGTTCATCAGTATCATCATGATGCTCGTCGGAGTCGGGTTGTACGTCTTTTATCAGTATTTCCCGCTGGAGGCCGACGCGGCCGCCCTAGTCCAGGAAAAAACCGACCGCATCTTTCCCCTCTTCATCATTCAGGTCTTGCCGCAGGGCGTCACCGGGCTGCTCATCGCGGGATTTTTCGCGGCGGCCATATCGAGCATGGATTCCATTCTGGCCGCCCTGAGTCAGACCACCCTTTCGGCTTTTTTCCTGCCTCTGCGTCACCGAGCGGCGGGAGCATATGAGGCAACGGAGGCACGGCGGATAGTACGTATTTCACGCATGCTGGTTGTGTTCTGGGGAATCATGTTGTGTTTGATGGCCTTCGTGGCCGACGCGGCCAGCAGTAAGTATCCCGCGATTCTAAACCTGGCCCTTTCGATGGCCGGCTATACCGGCGGAGCACTGCTGGCCGGCTTTCTGCTGGCGTTTCTGCCCCTTCGGATCGACGGCAAGGGGTTTCTTTACTCCGCGCCGCTTTCCGTCCTGACCGTTTTCGCGGTCGCCTGGCATGAACCCTGGGCCCGGACGATCTGCTGGATCGGTGCGCTCGTGTTGCTGGTGTTCTGGTCGGTTATGAATTTCCGAGGTTGCGTATCCCTCAGGATAATATCGCGGCAGACCCTTTATCTACTGTTTGGCCTGGGCATCATGCTGTATCTGAACCATCATGGTTACTGGATGGACCTCTCCTCCGAAGCTTCCCCTAAAATCATCACTCTCGCCTGGCCCTGGTATGTGCCCATTGGCTTTGCCGTGGCTTTTGCTTTGGGCTACCTGCTTGCCGGGCAAACCGTGGGCAATAACAACCAATAACTGCAGTAATCCTAGCTGAATTTGATTGCCATTTCCCACCATATCGCTTATAATAATCAAAGCGGAGTAAAGCGTGATCTAATATCATTCAGAGCACGATGGTGGTGGATTCTAAAAGGATGATTGTCAGGAATCACACCAACCCCCATCCCACCCCTCAGACAGTGAGCAAGGTCAGTGTGATTCGAGGAAGGTTATGTCCCATCGTTTAATCATGGTTATAGGCTTGACAATCGCAATCACCCCGGTTCAGGCCGATCAACCGACGTTCAATTTGCCCGGCCGGCGGTTTACTATGAATGACCGGCTGGTCAGCACCAGCGTTTTCCAGTGGTACACGGTCCATGACGGGCAGCTATCGGGGCCGTGGCGTCCGCTCGAAGGGCGGGCCAACTGGACCGGCACGACCGAATTCTGGATTCGCCAGATCAAGGACATCATGGACGCCAACATCGATGTGATGTATGTCCACCTCATCCCCTATTTCGATCAGCAGCGGATCAATCTGTTCGTGGCCATGAGTCAGTTGCGTGCGGCCGGCTACGAAGTTCCCAAGGCGGTACCGTTCCTCGACGCGGCGATCACCTGGAACGGCCGGACCATCGACCTGGCCACCACCCAGGGCAAGGACGACTGGGTCAACCAGTACATCCGTTACTACAACCAGTATTTCGGCCAGAACCCGGACACGCGAGCCATCGACTTCATCGGCATCATGGACAACCGGGTCATGATCGACACCTGGACGATGGGGATAACGACGAATCGTCATTCCCTGACGCGGCAGGACGTGGAAAGTCGTCTGGCCGCCGCTTTCGGGACCGTCCACGGAGAATTCAACAACAATATCTATCAGATAGCCACGGCGTTTTCCGACAGTTATCCATCCTGGTGCGACGAACTGGTTTATCAGTTCTGCACAAACAGTTATTTTTTAGAATGGAACGGCTCACCCCAGGTGCGGAGTTACACGGTCAAGGGCGGCTATTGGGACCAGAACATCCGCAATCCCGGCACGTTCCTGGCTCGCAATGGGGGAACACCGTATATCAACGCCTGGAACAGCGTACTCAACGACAGTACTCAGAGCCGCCGGGTGTATATCGAATCGTGGAACGAATACGACGAGGGATCCGGCATCTATTCCGCCGATCCCGGCCCGCCCTACATCATTCCGCCGAATCCCAATACCGACATCTGGTCCAACACCAACAACCCGCGCGAATATATCGATACGACGGCCGTCAAGGCCGCCCAATTCAACGGTTTGCCGGCCCGATCGGCCCGCTGTCTGGATTACACGCTCCCTCTTTACATGCGGCCCGGCCAGTCGTATGAGACCACCATCACCATGCGTAATGAGGGCAATAACGAATGGTCCAGTGCCGGCGGTTACAAGCTGGCCCTCTATCATCCCGACGGCCCGACACTTCAGGAATGGACCTTCGATACCGACGCACAAGGATGGGCGCTGGTGCGCAACGCCTTCGGTACCAGCGGCAACACCACCTTTGAAAATGGCGAGTGGAACGCGGTGTACGGCCACACCGGCGGCGGGCTGCGGACCCGCACCGGCGGCATCAACAGCACCACCTACAGCAACGGAGCTTCTACCGCCTGGGCCGGAACCTTTCATCTTGATCAGCCGTCGATCGTGCAAATCCGTTTCAAGTGGCGACTTTTTTTCCCCGGAACCTTTGAAAGCGACGAGCATGGCGAAGCCCGCTTCGAGGTGAACAATCAACGCTACGGGGTGGCCGGACAAAGCTATCTGGCACGATTCTCCGGGGGGACAGGCCAGCAGGACACCGGCTGGCAGGACTATGCGATCGATCTCGCCTTGGCCGGGCCGGCTAACCATACCATTGAAATCGGCGGATGGAACAACAAGAAAACCGCCGCCGACGAATATGTGGATGTCTACCTCGACAACATAAGCGTTACCCGGCTGGACACGACGCTTTGGAGTCCCAACCGTTTATCCCTCGATGATTCCGACGACGAGATACCCATTTACGGCGGCATTTTTCGCGGCCGACCCAAAACTTTTCCCATTTCGCTCACTGCGCCCGCGACCCCCGGCTTGCATCACCTTCGGTTCCAGATGATGCAGGAAGGTGTCGCCCTGTTCGGTGACCGAGTGGAGGTATCGATCAGCGTTGGCAACCCGGCCGGCTTGCCTGACCCCGCGGATGGAGCAGTAGATATCGATGCGAAACCGACCTTGACGTGGGCGGCGGATTTGTTGGCCGCCGGCCATCGCTTGTATTTCGGCACCGATGCCCAGGCGGTGGCCGATGCCGACCCGACCTCGCCCGAATATGTCGGCGAATTTCCGATTGGAGGTGAGACCTGGCAACCCGCCGCCGCGCTTATGCAAGGGGTCACTTATTATTGGCGGGTCGATGAGCTTTGCTCAGGTTATACCATCCCGGGAACAATCTGGCGTTTCACGGTTTTTATAATTCCCGGTGATTTTGACCAGGATCTGGACGTGGATCTGGAGGATTTCGGTTTTCTGCAGTCCTGTTATTCCGGGTCCGGTCAAACCTATCGCAGCGGTTGCGCGCGGGCCGATCTTGACGGTGACGGTGACGTGGATCAGAGCGATTTTCAGCGCTTCAAGGCCTGCCTGAGCGGGCCGAACCGACCAAGCGGCTGCTGATATGGAAAAACAATCCTCATTCATTTATAAACAAAACGATAGCGACGGATTTGTAGCCAGGCAGAAAGGAATATTCTCCATGAACGGAATCCGAAGCGATCGTTTTTGTTTTTTGAGCATTGGTCTGTGTCTGTTGGCGGTTTGGGGGACCGGCGGCGGCGGGTTGCACGCTCGCGCGGATGAGCCACAATCAGTACAAGCCCGTCCAGGGGTATCCGCTCCGATCATCGGGGCCATTCGCTGGGACGGGTGGCACAGTAACCGGAGCCAAGTGGGGCTCGTCGTAGAAAACACGCTCGGACCGCGCGAATATCATTTCCGCCTGCCGTTCTATGCGAAAATCATCGACGATGGCCACGTGCAGATCGATGGTACCGCCCAGGAAATCGTCGACAGGGAAATCGATTACGCGGCGGCGGCCGGCCTGGATTATTGGGGTTTTGTAACCTACGATCCGAAGGACGCCTTGAGCCTGGGGTTGCAGCGCTATCTGCAAAGCAAGAAGCGGAATAAAATCAATTTCTGCCTCGTGACCGAATACGGGCGCTGGCGAAATCCGGCATTTGTCGAACGTATCGCGGATATGATGCGTTCGCCTTCTTACCAGAAGGTACTCGGTAATCGTTCGCTGCTGTATCTGGGATTCGTGAGAGCCGACACCCTACAGGAGCCGCGGCAAATCGAGGCGTTTCGCCGGGTGGTCGACGGGCTTCGTGAGCGGGTGGTGAATCAGGGATTGGAGCAGCCGTATATAGTCCTCATGGATTTTTCGCCGGAGCAGGGGCGTAAATGGGCCGAGGCCTTCGGGGCCGATGCGCTCAGCAGTTATGCCATAGCCCCCGGTGGCGGCACCCTCCCCTATGCCCGGCTGGCGGAGAGCGCCGAGAAGTTCTGGGACCAGTGCAAGGCCCAAAACAAGCAGGTCGTCCCGATCATCATGACCGGCTGGGACCGCCGTCCGCGTATTGCCCGGCCGCATCCGTGGGAGCCGTGGCAGAAACCCGGCGTCGGTATGGATAATTACTACGAACAGGCCCGCCCAGAGGAAATCGCCGCGCATACGGAGAATGCCGTCAAGTGGATAAAAACCCACCGAGCGGCGGCCGAGGCTCAGACGGCGATCATTTATGCCTGGAATGAATTCGACGAGGGGGGATGGCTTGCGCCTACTTTGAAAGATGGTGACGCTCGCCTCCGCGCGTTGGCCAAGGTGCTCAAGAACAGATAGAGGAAGTTATGTCGGTACCCAAGGCCATCGTCGCCCTCGCTCGGGCATCGTCCTATGAGCCGAATGTTGTCCATGAGGCAATCCACGCCGTGGTGCAGGCCTGCGGCGGATGGGAAAAACTCATTCGCCGTGGCGATCGCGTGCTGGTCAAGCCCAACTGCATCAGCCCCGCGACTCCCGACAAGCCCGTGCAGACTCACCCCGCGATCATTCTCGAAGTCTGTCGGCAACTACTCGATATCGGGGGCAAGCCTTTTGTCGGCGATTCGCCGGCGTGGGGCTCACTGCCCGGCAACCTGCGGCAACTGGGGATTCTCGACGAACTGAGCCGCCTTGGAGTGCCGGTCGTCGAGTTCAAAAGCCCGGTCAAGGCCGACAATCCGCGCGGCAAGGTCTTCACCCGCCTGACCGTCGACGCGGCCGCCCTGGAGGCCGACGCCATCGTCAACCTGCCCAAGTTCAAGGCCCATCGGCAACTGGTCATGACCGTGGTAATTAAAAACATGTTCGGCTGCGTCAACGGGCGGCGGAAGGCGCTGTGGCATGTCAAGATCGGCGGCTATGAAAACTATTTCGCCCGCATGCTGGTGGAAACTTTTGAAATGCTTCGGCCCGTGATCAATATCGTTGATGCCGTGGTGGCCATGGAAGGTCTTGGTCCGCTCAAGGGCACGGCCAAGGCGATGAATCTTATCATGGCCTCGACCGACGGCCCGGCCGCCGAGCGGGTCGCGGCCGAAATCATCGGCGTCAAGCCGGCCACCATTCGCACCTTACAGGCCGCCCGCGAACTGGAAGTGGGAACTCCCCACCTCGATAATATCGAAGTAGTCGGCGGCAACCTGCGGGATTTCTGCGTCGAAGATTTTCAATTACCGAAACTGATGCCCATCGGCTTTTCCTTGCCTCGCTGGGTCAAAGGCACCTTCAAGAACGCCTGGATCGTTCATCAGCAGGCCAAACAATCAGCATCCGACGTTTGATCATTAGGCCCGTGGTCATTTACAGATGCTCCTCAATCCAAGCCAAGACTTCGTCTTCGTGGCCCTCGGGCTTGACTTTTTCGAACACGTGGGCGATTTTTCCCTCGCGGTCGATCACGAAGGTCGTGCGGACCACGCCCATGTATTTGCGGCCGGCCATTGTTTTCTGCCGCCATACCCCGTACTTCTTGCAGATTTCCTGTTTTTCGTCGGCCAGCAGGACGAACGGCAGGCCGAACTTCTCGCTAAAATCCGCGTGCGACTTGAGGGAATCGGGCGAAACGCCCAGTACCTCCACTCCCGCTTTTTTCAGCCGGTTGTGCGCATCGCGAAAACCGCAGGCTTCGACCGTGCAGCCGGGCGTATTATCCTTGGGGTAAAAGTACAGGACCACCACCTTACCCGTGAAATCAGATAATTTGACCTGATTTCCGTTCGAGCCGGGTGCCGAAAAGGCCGGAGCTTTTCGACCTACCTTAGGGAAAGACGTTGCCTGGTTCGTGGTTTCAGCCATGATCCGCCCCTTTCAGGTTGGTAAAGGTTTTATGCTCACCATCATGCGGAATTGTATGCCCCGCATCCGGCGTCGGCCAGTAAGTCCTTGCATTGTCGGTTCGCGCAGCCCCTGGCGGGTTATGGCCGTAAACAAACCATTTGCGATCGTCGAAATTAGCGATTACAACCAAGGGCATGAGCAAAAGCGATAAGGCATGGGTGTTTGTCCTTTGTATCCTTCTGGCCGGTTCCGTGATCGGGCTGCTCAGCATCGACAGGAATCTGCCGATAGAAACGCCGGCCGAACGGGTATCGATGGAAGAGCCTGGCATACCGCTTCCGGCCATCCCAGCCTTCATCGAAGCGCCGATCTCTGAACCGGCCGACATACCGACCACGACCACCACAACCGCCCCGGTGGAAGTCCCCCCTTTCACCCCCTTGCGGGATGCGCGGGTCGGCGAATTCGCTCGTTATGCGGCCCTGGACGATATGCAAATTCATTATCGAATTGTCGGCCTCGACTCTCTGGGGGCGACAATTGAAACCAAGGTTTTTCAGGGCGGCAAACTGCTCGGTCTGCCCGCCCAACGAATGGAACGCCGCGACGTCGATCCACTGCACCGCGAAGCCGGGCGAGTGAAAGCGACGCGACGGATGTCCACCGCAACCATCGAAGCGGCCGGTCGATCCTGGCAGGCCTTGCTTTATGAAGACCACTGGGTTGATGAAGAAGTAGCTTACACCCGCCGCACCTGGGTCAGCCCCGAAGCGCCGGTATTAGGAATCCTTCGAATGGAATTAGAGGGCGACGGCCAAGAGGAGGCGCACATGAAACTTATTGACTGGGGTGTGGATAACGGACGCAAGAAATCCTGATCCCGGTCAGTCCTTCTTTTTGTCCCGCTTTTCCTGCAAGCGCCGACTCTGTACGCGCTGGGCGGCCTCGGCGTGTTTTTGGAACTCTTCCCACTTCCTCAGCAAATAGCCCTTTTTCTTCGGGGTCTGGTCCTTAGCCACTTTCGCCCGGAGCCGTTCCCTTTCGTCCTCCTGTTTAAGATGCTCGCGAATGCGCCATTGCTCGAAGATGCCGCAGAAGTTGCTGACCATGATGTAAAGATTCAGCCCACTGGGCGCGTTGTAAAGAATCAACACGAAGAAGATGCTCATGAAGATCATCATCTTGCGCTGCTGCTCAAGCTGGTCAGGGTTGCCGCTGGACGCCGCCTGCGGATTTCCCCGGGGCATGAAGCGAGCCTGCAGTATCTGGGAAACGCCCAGAAGGATCGGCAACAGATTGAACGACTTCACCGGCCCAATCATCCCACTGAGCAGGGGAATATGATACTGCCCGGCGAAACGGAACAGCGCGTCCGGGGCGGTCAGGTCCTTGATCCAGAAACCGTCAAACGGCGCGTGCCGCATGTCGATCAGCGAATTCAAGCCCGCCCACAGGCCGGCCCAGATCGGTATCTGCAACATCATGGGCAAACAGGTCAGCATCTGGCCGGCCGGGTTCACCCCCGCCTCGCGGTATACCTGCATCATCGCCTGGTTCATGGCCTGCCGATCGTTGGCGTACTTTTCGCGCACGGCGTTGATCTTCGGCTGAAGCACGGACATCTGCTTCTGCATCCGCATCATGTTGACCTGACTCTTCTTGGTCACCGGATGCAAAATCATCCGCACCAGAAGCACCAACAGAATAATCGCGATCCCGTAATTGTGCGGGGGGATGCGATGGAACAGATTAAGCAGAGTCATCATGAAGGTGGCCACGGCGTTGGGAGCACAGGCATAGAAATATACGGAGATCACGCCGTAGTAGCCGAGCTTTCTGTACACCTCGACCGTATCGAACACTTTCTTCGATTTCGGACCGATGAAGCAGGCGAAGGCCACCTCTTTCGCCTGTCCGGCGGGAACGGTCATACTGTCGGTGATATAGACAAAGGTCAGATCTTGTCGTACCTGCGACAGGTCGGCTGATTTATCCGGTAGGTCCGTCAAGTGTATGGCCTCAGCCTGAGTAAATCGGATCGGATCGTTCCACCCCACCCTGCCGGCGGGAGTCATAATGCAGGTGAAATACTGATTGGTGGCGGCCACCCAGGCGATCCGCTGTTCCTCGTTATCTTCGCCGAGAATTATTTTGTCCTTCTTGATCACCTCGCCGCGGTTATGTGAGCTTAGGACCGGCTCGGTGCGACCTTTCTGCCACAGGCCCACGACGACCCGTCGGTCCTCTCCACGAGCTTCTTCCTGGCGGAAGCCGATCGGACCCTGCTGGACTATTTTTATCCTAAGATTCTCTTCCGTGAGGTTTTCGACTTTTAAGGACAGGTCGAGATCAAACGTTTTTTCCTTAACGGGCTGTTGCGCTAAATGATAAGTTTTAACCAAGCGGAGCAACCGCTGGCCTTGGGCGTCTTTAAGGAAGACGGAAAACACCGCTTCTTCCGCATCCGCCTCCTCGACCTTCCAAATCACTTGATCCAAATCAAAAGCCAACTCCCGATTCTCGCGCTCGATGATAACGCGGGTAGTAACGAAAGAACTCAGTTGATCGCTGTTGTCGAACTCATTTCCTTTTTTCACGGGCATGAGGATCGGGTATGGCACCTTATTTTCCAGTGAATCGTAATACCCGCGCACCCTTGCCTCCGTGACGGATGCGCCGCGCGGGGAAAGCTCCAAGCCCATTGGATACATACTGCCATCCGAGGCATCGCCCAGCCGGACAACCGCGATCGAGTCACCACCGTCGATTTGGGCGGCACTCGCCGCCGAGGCCGGCGCGGGAGCACTGGCGATAGCCATTTCACCGGGCGCAGTGGCCGTGGTGGTAGCGGGCCGGGTCGTCGCCGGCCGCTCCTCGTCCGATGATCCCTTCGGGGGCGGTGGCGGGAAAAAATGGGGGGATATATAGAGCCACAAATAAAAGACCGCAAACGCGGCCAGCATCGCCGTTATCAGCCGTCGTGTATCCATCTATCTCGCTCTTGATCCGCGTTATATCACGCGATTGGTTGCAGGCTGCGCCCGCCCCGCCACCGTCGACGGAGCCATTGCCTTATCGTCCTTCCAGGAGACGGTGACCTAGAAAATCATCCAATTCGGGTGTGTTGAGAATCTTCTGCACCGTCTTCTCAATGTCATATTCAACCCGGATGAACTCCACCCGGCCTTCATCCACGATACCATAAGCCGCCCTTGGATCACGGTCCCGAGGCTGACCCACGCTGCCGACGTTGATCACCACCTTGTCATCCTCGGCGATCTCATAAAAGCCCGGTTCGGCCAGTTCGTCCGGGGCCTCGAAGTAGGGATCGTCAACAAAGACCCCCGGAACATGCGTATGCCCCACAAAACAGGCCACCTCGGCAAAACGCTCGAAGTTGGCCATCAGCTTGTTCGGATTGGTGTACACGTCATCGGCGAAAAGGTATTCGTTGACCGGCCGGCGCGGCGAGCCGTGTACAAACAGCATCCCCTCATAGACCGCCCGTACCGGTAACTTGCCCAGAAAATCCCATCGTCGGTCGCGCAGGGTCTTGTTCGGCTCGTCCTCCAGTATCTGCCGGGTCCAGTAGCAGGCCCGCTCGGCCCCCAGGTTGAAGTTGTACGGCTCGTAAAACACCGCCTGATCGTGATTGCCGCAGATGACCATCTCACAGCGTTCAATGATCAGATCCACGCATTCACGGGGATTAGCCCCGTAACCGACCACGTCGCCGAGGCAGACAATATGCTCCACCCCCCGGGCATCGATATCATTAAGCACCGCGGTCAGGGCCTCGATATTGCTGTGAATATCACTGATAATCGCAAACATTCACGGGTTTCCTGTTCCAAATCTTTCTTTTTCCGGGGACTTTAGGTCACCCCCGTACAGGCAGCAAGCCGCCCCCATCTACTTCAGATTCAAGGAGAACATGCTAAGGCCGAATGCCCTCGTATGCAAATGGCCACAGCCAAACAGCTTATCCCGATATCATGTTAAAGAACAGCCTATAGATCCACATGGGATAATTTCCAAACCACCCCCTCAAAAGGGGTAACGAGACTATCAGGCAACCGCGGTATGAATACGTCACACTTTTTCCGGTTTTGGCTTGTCTGTTGGTAAAACGAGGGTCTATAATGTGCGAAAATCGAAACGTCGCTCATTCGTCCTCCCCAGAAGCATGAGGATTTCATGAAAATCGGCATCATGTCCGACAATCATGGTCGTCTTCGCCCGGTCCGTCGAGCCTTGGATTTACTCCAAGCGGCCGGAGAAGATGGGATCATTCATTGCGGCGATTCCGGGGGATTAGATACCCTCGAATTGCTTGCGGGGCGTCGCGGTTGGTTTGTCTGGGGAAACACGGATTTTCCAGAGCCTACCTGGCGGGCCGAAGTCGAGGCCCTGGATCTACCCTGGCCAAACGGCCCTCTGAGGCTTACCTTGGCCGGCAAACAAATCGCGGTCTTTCATGGACATGAGCCGGCCTTTACCGAGATGCTCGAAAAAGCTACGGGCTGTGATTATCTTATTCACGGCCACACGCACCGGGCCTGTGACCATCGCCACGTCGACATGCGCATCATCAATCCAGGCGCCCTGCACCGAGTATCCGTTAAAACCGTTGCCCTGCTGGACCTGAACACTGATACGGTCGAATTTATCGAGGTCGACGATTGAAGGTTTCCTGACAGGATCGCCACCGGCTTCTATAATACCTCCATGCGTATACTGACCGACACGGAAAAGCGGCGGGTATGTGACTTGCTGACCCGACTGGTCGGCATCAATAGCGTGGTGGTCAACCCCGAACAGGCCAACCGCGACCGGGCCGAGGAGCGGATAGCCGACTTCCTGAACGATCATCTGCACAAGATGGGTATGGCCGTCGAGCTACGCGAGGTTTTTCCCGGCCGTCCGAACCTGATCGCCCATTGGCCGGGCCAGGGCGGCGGACAAAGCCTGATGCTCGAATCGCACATGGATACGGTCAGCACTGAAGGTATGACCGTCGATCCATTCGACGCGGAAACCCGCGACGGCCGCATTTATGGCCGTGGTACCTGCGACACCAAGGGCTCGGCGGCGGCGTTTCTGACCGCCTTGGCCATTGCGGCCGAAAGCGAACAACTGCCGGCCGAGAAGCTGTATTACGTCGGTACGATGAGCGAGGAGACCGGCTGTTTCGGGGCGGCTGAACTGGTCAGAAGCGGGTTTCGTACCAATGCGGCCATCGTCGGCGAACCGACGGGATGTCGGCTGGTCACGGCCCACAAGGGGCCGCTCTGGATGGAGATCGAGACCCGCGGTCGGGCCTGTCATGCTTCCGTTCCGGACGAGGGGGTCAACGCCATCGATCGGATGGCCGCAATCGTCGCGTTCGTTCATGGTCCCTGGTCGAAATATCTGCAAACCTGGCGGCATCCTTTGCTGGGCGTTTCCACGATGGCAACCACCGTGATCGATGGCGGCATGATGGTGAACATCATCCCGGCCTCATGCAAGGCCAAGCTCGACGGACGATTAATTCCCGGCCTGGCCGCCGAGGAGATCGTCGCCGATTTTAAGCGGATGCTGACGGCACATCTTGGCGACGATGCCGACTTCTCCGTCACCCATATCGAGACTAATCCTCCCTTGGACTGCCCCGCCGACACGCCGTTACCGGCCAAGCTGCTGGCCCTTTGCCGCCAAACAAACGGGCAGAACCAACCGGAGGGCGTCCACTACTTTGCCGATTCCGGAGCATTCAGCCAGGCGGGCATCCAATCTGTTCTGTTCGGTCCCGGCCGCATTGCCCAGGCCCATAAGGCCGACGAATACGTTGAGGTCAACCAGCTCTTTCAGGCCACCCAAATTATCCTGACCCTGCTGACCGAACACGCCGGACAGGCGATCCTGCACAGCGCCTGATGTGATGCCATCATGTGGTGTTATTTGCGAAAACAACGCACGCACTTCGTTGCGGACGGAGAGACTGAGAGATGGCGGGACGGAGCGAAGAAAATCACGCTCCAAGCGGGATATCTGCCTCGCCGTTGGACTAAGGAGGCGGACCATCGGCTACGCCGCGCCCTCTCTCTATCTCTGCCCCTCTCCCCCTCCGCCCTCGTGCCTCGCTAACGCTTCGGGTTGTTAAGGCTGCACGAGGGGCAGACAGCATCCCCCCCTATTGCCGGGCACAACGGACCGCCTCGCTTACTTTCCTGATCTGCCGCACCTGGTCGGGGTCAATGTAGCCGTTATAGGGGGACTTGGTTATTGCGCCATTGTAACCCGCCCTGGAAACGCCTTGGGTGCCGACCTCAAAGGTCAAGACGCCACCTTTCTTGATAACCTGTACCGCATAATCACGGATTTGTTGGTCGGTAAAGCGCAACCCGCCCGATGACCACCAGCCGCCCATGTACGTCCATACATGCCACTGAGCCCCATCGAGCCATCGTCCCATGGGCAATACGGATAAATCATTGCTTTCGCCGGCCACATAATCGTTCTGGCCGCTATAACAGATCATTTGACCGACGCCTGGGTTAAAAGCCACAAGGGCATTGGGGTTGCCCGCTCGCAAAGCGTTGGCAATCGCGGTAAACCATTCTTCCCGCTGGGGCGCATCTTTGTATTCCTTCAACCAGACCCCGTCGACCCAACAGCCGGCCGCCTTGTCACCGTAGCGTAAGGAAAATTCCTTGTATACCGCGACGATATTGTCGATCAGGGTCTTGTTTGGCGGCCAGCCGCCCATGGCTTCCCGCACACCGGCCGGACAAATGGAACGCGGATCCAACCGGAGATTGACGTAAAGCATCAGCTTGAGTCCCTTGGGCTGCAGCGCTCGATGGAGTTCCAGCGGAATATCGCGTTCGGCGGTGCGTTCCGATGTTTTCAGGATCCGATCGTACGTCGCATTCGGGGCCATCATCATCCACGATTGATGATGAATCGTAAAAAGAAACCATGCGGTCCCTGCTTCCGCTGCTTGCCCGGCGACCTTGTCCACCTGGAACTGGGTCGCCGTTTTCTCCAGAGTTTGAGGATTGTCGGCAATGTAGTGAGTGGAAAGCCCGATCTTACCTTTATACATCCAGTCGGTTATATGTGGTCCGACGGGCATCGTCGTCGTAGCCGGCTTGGTATCCTGGGCAAGCAGCGGTCTTACGCCGACCGTCCATCCCGCCAGAAAAACGCTTGTGATAATCGATAAAGCACCCCTCGCCGAGGCCCGTTTCGAAGGCTTCATGTCGCTTCCGTCATCAGATTGATCATGGCACCCCATTACCAGTACCTCTCGAAATGCAGGTTGCCAGACTCGGACTTCGTCTGGGTTTTGAAGCCGCGTAATTCAAGATTTTTTTGCACGTCGATAATCATGGCCGGATTACCGCAGAGGAATACGTGGCTGTCGGCCGAAGTGAGCGGTTCGCCGGTGACTTCGCGGAATACGGAGTCATCGAGAATATGTTGAACACGCCCGCGTCGCCCGGACCATGATGAGCCGGCCACCTCTTTCCCTGAAATCACCGGGACATAAACGAACGAACTGTCCCGGCGGGCAAGGGCCTCCAGCTCCTCGCGATAGCCAAGCTGCTCGATCTCACGTACCCCGTGAATAAGCGTACAACGTCGCCACCGGCCACGGCCTCTATAGGTACGAACCATGGAAATAAAAGGAGCCACCCCCGTACCCGTGGCGACCAGCACCAGATGGGTATCCGAGGGAATATCACCCAAAGTAAATTCACCACGAATACGCGGATCCATGAAAAGGCGGCCGCCCTGCTCCACGTTCCACAGCCGGGTGGTCAGCTTGCCGCCCTCGACCAGGACCACGTACAATTCGAGAAATCGACGTTCGTCAGGCGAGGAGGCAATGGAATAGGCTCGACGGATGAGACGAACCCTGTCCTGCGGACTGGCCTTCTCCGTGTCCGAAGATGAAGCATCCTCCGAGCGAGGCAGACCGAGAGTCACAAATTGACCCGGCTGGAAATCGGGAACAAACCCGCCATCACCGCGTACGCAAACGACGCTTAAATCAGAAGTAATATCACGACGTTCCACAAGCGTGGCATTAAGAGGATCATTACTCATCTTGGGGGTTATTTTAGAGCGTATTTTACGACTGGACAAACAGAAAACCCAGGGATGGGGATCACGGCAATGATGGAATCTCGTCATCAAGGCCGCCTGTCTTGGAAACACGACAAAAGCCTCCCCTAGAAAAGACGCCTCATCCTGAAACGAAGATATTCCGAAAATAATAGCCTTAGCCCTCTTGAAAGTTCATGAAAAAGGACTATGCTAAGGTGCTTGTGATTTTTTTCACGATTGGGTATGGTAATGCTTACGTATGCCATCCGTGCTTGTAACGATGGGTATTTCGTTATACGGTTATCCGAGATATCGGTGGCAAGTATCATAAGGTTTTGAAGAACATCCGACGGCCTTTTCTTGATCTGAGATAGGCCTACGAACTTGCGGGGGGCTGGCGGCGACCGACCTGTTCGGCGCGGAGAGGGTGTCGGCATCTTTCGCCGCGACCGGGATCGTTTGGTTCTTCATTCCAAGACGTAAGTCCATTATTCCGGAACACGACATGCGTGTGGTGAGGCCAAATTGGCCGGTATACCGGCCCAGAAGACTATTGAGGTAAGCCATGAGTCAGAGTTTGCAGGACACCGTCCAACAGATTTGTCGCGATCATCAAAACGATCGCAGCCGTCTGATGGATATCATCAACGGCGTGCAGGCGAAATTCGGCTGCGTCAATCAACAGGCGATCGACCTTATTGCCCGGGCGGTCAAAGCGCCCCGCGTGGATGTGCAGAGCGTCGTTTCGTTTTATGCCTTCTTCTCGCCAACCCCCAAGGGCAAGGTGACCATCCGGTTATGCAACGACATTATCGACCGAATGCACGGTAGCGCCCGGTCAGCGCAGGCTTTTTTTGACGATCTGGGCATCGGTTTCGGGGAGACGACCGCCGACGGGATGATCTCGCTGGAGTCGGTGCCGTGCATCGGTTTGAGCGACCAGGCCCCGGCCGCCCTGATTAACGACGTGCCGGTAACGCACCTGACCAGCGACGCGGCCCATGACATCGTGGCGGAACTGAAAACTCACATGGACCCGCAGAAGCTGGTTAAAAGCTTCGGCGACGGGAAAAACTCCCATCCGCTGGTTCGTTCCATGGTTCGCAACAATATCCGGCAGCCCGGGCCGATTATTTTTTCTCCGTGCGTCCGGGGCGAGGCGATCAAAAAGGCCCTGAGCATGACGCCGGCGGAAGTAATCCGGGCGGTCAAGACGGCCCGGCTTCGCGGCCGTGGCGGGGCAGGGTTCCCCACCGGTATCAAATGGGAATTCTGCCGGGCGGCCGAGGGCGACCGTAAGTACGTTCTGTGCAACGCCGATGAGGGCGAACCGGGCACATTCAAGGATCGAGTTATCCTGACGGAACGGGCGGACCGTGTGTTTGCCGGTATGACGATCGCTGGATATGCCCTCGGGGCCGAAGAGGGTATCCTCTATCTGCGCGGCGAATATGCCTACCTGCGGGCTTACCTGGAGGACGTGTTGGCCAAGCGGCGCACCGATGGCCTGTTGGGCAAGGACGTTCTTGGCAAGAAGGGGTTCAATTTCGACATTCGTATCCAGATGGGTGCCGGCGCTTATATCTGCGGCGAGGAAACCGCGTTGATTAGTTCATGCGAGGGTCTGCGAGGCGACCCGAAGAACCGCCCGCCCTTCCCCGCCCAGAAGGGATATATGGGTTATCCCTCGGTGGTGAACAATGTCGAAACCTTCTGCTGCGTCACCAAAATCCTGGAGCTGGGGCCGGCAAGTTTCAACGAATACGGCTCGGCCGGCAGCAGCGGTACGAAATTATTGAGCATTGCCGGGGATTGCACGACCCCGGGCGTTTTCGAGGTGAATTTCGGCATCACGCTAAGCGAGGTGCTGAAGCTGGCCGGGGCGGAAAACGCCATCGCCGTTCAGGTCGGCGGACCAAGCGGGCAGCTTGTCGGACCCAAGGACTATGGACGAAAGATTTGCTTCGATGATCTGGCCACCGGCGGGTCGATCATGACCTTCGGACCCGGCCGCGACATCCTCAAGACCGCTCAGTGTTTCATGGAGTTTTTCATCCATGAAAGCTGCGGCTATTGCACGCCCTGCCGGGTGGGCAACGTACTGCTCAAGGAGCGTCTGGAACGGATCGCCGCCGGCCATGGCCAGCCGAGCGACCTCGAATACCTGCAGGACCTTGGCGAAACGGTTAAAACCACGAGTCGTTGCGGGTTGGGGCAAACCTCGCCCAACCCCGTGCTCAGTACGCTCAAGAACTTCCGCGAGGTCTACGAGAAAATGGTGCAACCGTGTAAGGACGGCCTGCTGCCGACCTTTGATATTCACGCGGCGATCGGCCAAGCCAAGAGGATTACCGGCCGCGAATCGGTCGTGTTCAAATAATGAAGGATAAGACAATGAGTGAAACGATTACCTTTACGATTGACGGCGAGACGGTCCAGGGTCGGCCGGGCCAGACGATTTTACAGGCCGCCGACGAGGCCGGCATCTACATTCCGCGGCTGTGTGCTTACAAGGACCTTAGCCCCTTCGGTAGCTGTCGAGTCTGCACGGTGATGGTCAACGGCCGGCCTCAGGCCGCCTGCACTCAGCCCATCGCCGAGGGCATGATCGTCGAAAACGAAACCGAAAAAATCCGACATTTACGGCGGAACATCATTGAAATGCTGTTCGTGGAAGGCAACCATTTTTGCATGTTCTGCGAGAAAAGCGGCAATTGCGAACTGCAGGCGATGGCCTATCGTTTTGGGATCGCGGCCCCGAAATATCCGTACATGTTCCCCGACCGGGACGTGGACGCGAGCCATCCGGATGTCATGATCGACCGAAACCGCTGCATCCTGTGCGCCCGTTGTGTTCGGGCTTCGCGGGAAAAGGACGGGAAAAGCGTATTCGGCTTCGTTAATCGCGGAATCCACAAACGCGTGGCGGTCAATGCGGCCGACGGTTTGAAGGAAACTGATCTGAATGTCACCGATCGGGCCGCTGAAATCTGCCCCGTCGGGTCGATCCTGAAGAAGCGGGTCGGCTACGTCGTACCCGTCGGCAAACGTCTGTATGACCATGAACCTATCGGGTCGGACATCGAAGCCGCCCGGGCGAAGAAGTGAGGATACCTGTCATGGCTAAACCAAAAGTTGCAACCACGTCCCTGGCCGGCTGCTTCGGTTGTCACATGTCCCTGCTGGATATTGATGATCGCATCTTGAAGCTGATCGAGCTGGTGGATTTCGACAAATCGCCTATCGATGACATTAAGAAGTTTACCGGCCGTTGCACGGTCGGGCTGATCGAGGGCGGCTGCTGTAATGAGGAAAACGTGCATGTGCTCCAGGAGTTCCGCAAACACTGCGATATCCTGATCTCGGTCGGCGATTGCGCGATCATGGGCGGGATTCCGGCCATGCGGAACACGATCCCCTTGGCCGAGTGCCTCGAGGAGGCATACCTGAACGGGCCCACCGTGTATAATCCATCGGGGCGGATTCCGAATGACCCGGAGATCCCCCTATTGTTGGACAAAGTGTACCCTTGTCACGAAGTGGTCAAGATTGATTACCATTTGCCGGGTTGTCCGCCGTCGGCGGACACGTTATGGCAGGCTCTGACCGCCCTGCTGACCAATAAGCCCCTGGAGCTACCGTACGAACTGATCAAATACGATTAAGCCTGTATGGCATCGGAGAACCAACTGTGATCGCAACAAAAAATACCAAACGCGTGGTGATCGAGCCGGTGACCCGAGTGGAGGGGCACGGCAAGGTGACCATTCTTCTGGACGAGGCCAACCGGGTCCAACAGGCACGGTTGCATATCGTCGAATTCCGCGGTTTTGAGCGTTTTATTCAGGGACGCCCGTTCTGGGAAGTGCCCGTGCTGGTACAGCGCCTATGCGGCATTTGCCCGGTCAGCCATCATCTGGCGGCCGCCAAGGCTATGGACTGGATCGTAGGCGGTGAGAAGCTTACTCCAACCGCCGAGAAAATGCGCCGGCTCATGCACTACGGCCAGATGTTCCAGTCTCATGCCTTGCACTTTTTCCACCTCTGCTCGCCCGACTTGCTGTTCGGATTCGACGCCGACGTGGCCATCCGCAACGTGATCGGGGTGGCCGCCAAGTATCCCGACCTGGCCGTCCAGGGCGTAATGATGCGCAAGTACGGGCAGGAGGTCATTCGGTTAACCGCGGGTAAGAAGATCCACGGCACGGGAGCGATCCCCGGCGGCATCAACAAGAACCTCAGCATCGAGGAACGCGATTTCCTGCTCAAGGACCTCGATCAGATGATTACCTGGTCTCGCGGGGCCCTGAAAATCGCCAAGGACTATACGGTCACGAACCTGCAAAAAGTGGCCCCCTTCGGTTCTTTTGACTCGAATCACCTTTCGCTGATCCGGGCGGACGGGGCCATGGATCTGTACCACGGCCATTTGCGCGCCATCGATGCCCAAGGTAAGAAGATATTCGATCAGGTCGATTACCAAAGGTATTTTGATTACATTGCCGAGGAAGTACGCAACTGGTCCTACATGAAGTTCCCGTTTATCAAATCGCTCGGACCGGAGAACGGCTGGTATCGCGTCGGCCCGCTCGCTCGAGTGAACACGTGCGATTTTATTGATACACCCGAAGCGGAGGCCGCCCGCAAGGAATTCATGGCGGTTACGAATAACAAGCCCAACAACCTGACCATGGCCTACCATTGGGCTCGAATGATCGAGTTGCTGCACTCCATCGAAAAGATCAAGGACTTGCTGCATGACAAGGACCTGCAGGGTAACGATCTGGTGGTCAAGGGACAACGCCGTGAAGAGGGCGTCGGCTTGGTCGAGGCCCCGCGGGGTACGCTGTTTCACCATTATCGCGTGGACAAAAATGACCAAGTGGTGATGGGCAATCTGATCGTTTCGACCACGAGTAACAATGAACCGATGAACCGGGCGGTACAAAAAGTTGCCGAGGACCATCTTTCCGGCAAGAGCGAGCTCACCGAAGGGCTGCTCAACCACGTGGAAGTGGCTATCCGGGCTTATGATCCCTGCTTGTCGTGTGCCACCCATGCCCTCGGGCGGATGCCGTTGGTGGTGGAATTGTTGGATGCCCAAGGTAACATGATCGATCGGAAGGCGAGGTAATGACCGAGGATCGCCCCAAGGTGTTGTTGATTGGTTACGGCAATCCGGGCCGCCTGGACGACGGTCTGGGCCCGGCTTTGGCCGAGGCGGTCGAAGCGATGAATCTCCCCGGCGTGACCGTTGAGTCGAATTATCAACTGACCGTGGAGGACGCCGCCGCCGTGGCCGAGCACGACGTGGTGATATTCGCCGACGCGGACGTGGCCGCTGCCGATCCTTTTTATTTCCGGCGGATTACTCCGCAAGTCGGATGCAGCTTCACCAGCCATAGCGTGGAACCGGCGGCGCTGCTGGCCTTGGCGGCACAGCTTTTTGATTCCCGGGCAAGCGGTTATATACTCGGTATTCGCGGATACAGGTTCAATGAATTCGGCGAGCGGTTGTCCGAACGGGCTACGCGAAACCTGGCCGAGGCGTTGAAATACATACGGACGGCCCTGTTGGCGGGCCGCTTCCCCGAGGTGGGTAACCCACCCGTGGAAAAATGGACGGTAGATACGGCTCCTTCTATGGGGAATTAAACATGCAAGACGGCAAACATGTGGTTCTGTATATCGACGACGATCAGGATTTTCTGGATTCGATGCGAGTCATTCTCGAAGCCAACCAGTACATCATGGTCGAGGCCAACAGCGCCGAGCAGGGGCTCAAGGTCTACAAAGAAAGCCACCCTGACCTGATCATCGTGGACCTGATGATGGAAGAAGTCGACGCGGGTACACATTTTGTCAAGGAATTGCAAGCCCTGGGCAACAAAGCCCCCATCTACATGCTCAGTTCCGTCGGCGACAGCATGAGCATGAGTACAGATTATTCCCAACTGGGTCTCAGCGGCGTGCTCCAGAAGCCGATCAATCCGGACAGCTTGCTGGCCATCCTGCGGACCAAGCTTAAAAAGTAACGCTTGTTCTCGCCGGCTTCCGCCGCACAAGTCATAACCATAAACAGCCCGAAAGGAGATCGCGGTGGTTAACCACGCTCGCCTTTCGGGTTGTCGTTTTTACCGAATCTCCACCTTGCCGAAATACGCAAATTCGTTCATCCAATCGTTGGCATGTGCTTCCAGTCGGATCTCGACCTTTTGACCGGCGTGGGAGGCCAGATCGACGGTTTGGGTGGTCCATTCTCCTTTGCTGGCAATCACCATTTCCATGACCGGCTTCCCGTTGACCACCACCTTGAGTAGATAGTCGCCGCTCTTATGCGAAGCGGTATCGATATGCAGTTTGGGATCGGCCGCTTGCGGAACCACCAATTCGGCGGCCAAGATCGCCGGCTTCTCCCGGCTGACCGGATGAACCATCAGCACGTTTTTGTAACCGGCATGCTTGCTGTACAAACCCGGAGTCAAATCGAACCCGCCGCAATCGAGGACCTTCCAGCCCGGGTTCCAGATTCCCACCTGATGCGGGAGGATCGCCTGCTGAATAATCTCCATCTGATTATCCCATTGCTCAAGTCTGGCCGGCCGGGGACGTTGCGACGGAATCAGATAAGCATCGTCCGTAACTCGCCCGCCTGCGCGACGAATGATCTTCTCCGCCATCCGCTGACAGGCGGGAATCAGGGTCTTGAACGAATACTCCGTATGCGAAAAGTTGATATCCTCGATGGCCGGAATTCCACCAGTCAACCCCTCCCCAAGGGCGGCGTAACCCTTCATACAGCCCAGAATCCCTGCGGCACTTGAAGCATTGCAGTCCGAATCCTGCCCACAACGGGTGGCGATTTCCATGGTTTTAAGAAAATCGCCCTGGCCGTACAATAACCCAACCACTACATAAGCTCCATTCAATTTCGCATCGATATTGAATGGATTGTCCGGGGTACAATCGATATCGTCATTCCATTTGTCCTCGATCCGCCGCCAGGTCACTCGCCAATCGTTGGGATATTCCTTGTGCCAGGCGAGCACGTCGGAAACGCACTTGTGGTATTGTGATTCTGCGGGGATGCAGGCCAGACCCGCCCGAACGATCTTTTCGACGTCCTGATGCTCAAGGAAAGCGGCCGCGTACATTCCGGCAATAAACAGTCCCCCGTAAACGCCGTCACCGTAATTCATGATGTGACCGAAAACGTCCCCCAGCCGATTCGACTCCCGCGGTAACCCCGGGCAGATGATCCCCAGAATGTCCGCTTCAATCTGAAAGTCGATATCGTCGGCACAGCGGTTGTATTGTGGATGGCCGGATCGAGGGGGCAGGATACCATGCCGGCAGTTCTCCCGGCCAACGTGGTTGGCATGGGCAAGGCCGTATCGGGTTTCCGCAAACGCCTGCCCGGCCTGCTTATAGCTGATGTTCAGGCCATGCTTTTCCAGGGCCATCAACCAGGTCATTTCCACATAACAATCATCCTGCCCGATGGCCCCGCGCACGTTATCGTGATTCCAGGGTGGAATCGGATCTTCCATGATCCGCCCGTTATAATGAAACTCATAAGGCGCCGCGTAGCAAACCCCGATCATCTGGCCCGCCCAGGCCCCCTTGCATTTTTCCACGTATACTTCCTTCGGCAGACGCTGCATCTGGCAGCCGCACACCCCACCTAGCCACAACCCCACGGACGCAATCCCGAACCAAAGGCTGTACCGCATTACCTATCTCCTTAAATCATTGACGATGCGACGACACTCCAAGCGTTTTACTGGGTGACATGATAAGCCATCCTGGGGCACGGATAAACTCCCTTCGCGCCACGTGGCCAAATCGGATGAATACGGTTATGATGATGCACCTATAAAAAGACATGGCACAAGGGTTGCCACAAGGAACATCCGAGGGAGATAGTTATGTCCGCGCCTATTCTGATGAAACCACATCACATGGTTGATATTCTCGTTCAGTTCGGTAACGGCGAGGAATTCGTGCCCCACCCTTACGGCCACGCGGTTCACAGCGTGGCCGAGCGGGTCTTGAGCGATCCCGACCTCATTCTACAAATGGAGAGCGGTATCGATGATATTTGTGCCCCCTGCATGCACAACGTCAACGGAGTCTGCGACGATTCGATCGATAACAGTTGGCGTCCTCAAGCCCCGACTTCCAAAAACGCATGGAATCTACGGGTCGATGAACGTTACTATGCCAAATTTGGCCTGAAAAACGGCGACCAGATGACCGTGCGGCGATTCGCGGAGATGGTGAACAATCTGACCCTCGAGGACTTTAATAATACGCTTTACCCCGAACTCCCCCCCCAGTGGAATAGCTGGAAACTGAAAAGTCTTAAAAAGGGAATTGCCAAGTATCTCGGTCAAGGTTGAACAATCATTTGACGCATGCGTGGTTTTCTTCCCCAAGTTGTCCGCCAACGAAGGAAGCCGGCAGGACACGATTAAAAGGGATCGGCCAACTCGACCACCTTGAAAAAGGAGCCAACCACCCGTGAATTCCCAAAATATTTTACGTCGCTCGCATATCGTTTTCATGATGCTTCTGTTATTCGTAGCGACCCTGCCGGCGATGGCCCAAGTCGGCAGCTCATTACGCAACGATGACGGTTCAATCGTGTTGGCCAATCCGGTTTTCGAAATGTGGGCCGCAGAACTGGATGCCGGCCTGCGTTTAACCCCCGATCCGATCGATTCCCGTCGCTTTCTGGTTCCGCTGGGCGTTCACGGCCTCAACGGGGCGGGTTTTTCGCTGTATCATCTGAGTGACACGGGAAAATTCTTCGCCCCCGATGGACGTTCCTGCGACCCCGAAGCCGCCGAACAATTCAAGCGGTTCATCATGCATACACATGAACACGGTTTCATTACCGTGGCCGCACTCTTTTCCGCGACAGGTCATGACGGGTTAGCCTCGCCGGAAGCCTATCGTCAGGCCGTCCAGACAATCGCACGATCGCTGCCGGCAAAACACTTTGTCATTCTTGTGCCTGCTGATCTGTTTGGAAAAGAATCGGTTTTTCCTGCTTGCCCTTATCCGCTTGACCGGACGGACAAGGTTCTTGAATTGTGTCGCCTCATGTTCCAAGCCAATCCTACCGTCGTCGTCGGCCTGCCCGGCCAAATGGTCACCGGCTTACCACTGACGAAGGATTCGGATCCTTTTTTCTATGCCACCACGAATATGGAAGCCCTGGAAAAGGTGATCTCCGAGCCATCCCATAACGATAAATCGCGGAACTTGCCGCCCGAGGTTGCCGCCGTCAATATCGATCATTTTTTTTGTCGAAACCATGCCGGCCATGCGGGTCAACAGACCCTCGATCGCTATCTTGAAAGCGTGCGGAAGAAGCTGTGCTCCATCTATGTCCCCGGTCCCGAATCCACGAAACCCGTTTCCGACCACCTGCTCACCGCCGAGGAAAAAAAAGATGGTTTCGTAGCATTATTCGACGGGCAATCCCTGAAAGAGTGGACCACCCTCCTGCCTTCCTGGGGGCGCTGGACCCTCAAGGACAAAGCGATTTATTGCCAGGCCCACGGCTATCCCCGCCCTTGGTTGCGCTCGCGCAAAAGTTATACCTCGTTCATCCTTCGACTCGATTACAAGCTGGCCGCTCATGGGAATAGCGGCGTTTTCATCTGGGCGCCCCTGAATGCCCGGGCCTCCGGACTGGGTATGGAAATACAACTCTTTTATAGCGAGGACAAGGTCGTCAACGATAGTATGACCACGGGGGCGATTTACAAAGTTCTGCCCCCTCGGGAGGATGCGGCTCGTCCGCCCGGTCAATGGAACGAACTGGAAATCACGTGTCGCGGCACATGGGTTCAGATCCGTCTGAACGGTCGTACGGTCCAGGATTTCGACGCCGAAAAAGTTCCCGGCTTGCGTAATCGGTTACGCAGCGGCGTGATCGGCTTGCAGGATCACGGCCATGATGTCTGGTTCCGTAATATCCGTATCAAGGAGCTCCCCGAGGATAACACCATGGTCAAACCCTGACCATGCTCGGTTGGGCTTGGGAAACGCTAGACCGAGCGGTCATGTCCATATCGAAAACCACCGGTAATCCCGTATCGCAGGATTGCTGGGCAGCCATGCCGACCTGCACGCTCAGTCGGCCATCCCTTCCTCCACTGCGCGGATGGGATCCGGTTCGACAACAATGGAAGAAATCCCGGAGAATCCCCTCATCCGCCCCGCCGTGCGTCCCTTTGATCCGTCCGCTTAAATCAAAAATGATCTTGTCATGACTGTGCCGAGGCCACAAGGTTACCAGCCCCGTTTCCATGTCCCCTTCCACCGAGGCTTTGGTCCCCATCACCCGTATTTGCCGTGTCGAGCGACCGCTGACCACGTTCACCACGTAACAAGCCCGAACATCGTTGTCGTATTCGATGACGGCCATCCCATTATCAAAGGTGTCTTTCTCCGCATTGAACAAACATAAATCCCGCGGCACGCCCGTAACGCGTTCCGTCAATTCCGCCAGCCGGTCCCAATCCGGCGATTCCGGCAAATTACGCTGATAACAGTCGGGACAGGTTTCCCACAACTGGCATGTCCGGCAGTTCCTCCCCGCCTCCGGACGGGAACGGTAGTAAGATAACGCCGCGTTCGCGAACACGCGTTTCGGCCGTCCTCCCGCCAACCAGTTCAACAGATCAAAATCATGACAGGCCTTCGTGATCCACAGCCCTCCGCCAAACCGGCGCAACCTGTTCCATCGGCGAAAATAAGTACGCCCGTTGTAGTAGTACTCGTTGGCCTCTATGGTCAACACTTTGCCCAACTGATCTCCGACGATTAACTCGTGCACCTTCTCGTGTACCGGGCTGTGCCGCAGATTCATGCCCAGATAGAAAATGTTTTCGCTTTGCTCGGCCCGGGCGATGATCCGGTCACAATCTTCCAGCGTAATGGCCAACGGCTTTTCGCAATAGACGTGTTTACCCGCTTGCAAGGCCGCCAAGGCCGGCTCAACATGCTCACCGTCCGGCGTTCCCACGAAAACCGCCGACGCCTGCGGATCGGAAACCGCCTGTTCCAATGAATCGTATAGCACCGCCTCGGCATTCGCGAAACGATCCAACAGATAGCGACCGCGCGCCGGAAGAATATCGTATACTCCGCTGATATAGCCCTCTTGTGGATGCCGCTGGAGATATTCGAATAAAAACATACTCCGCATGCTGGCCCCAACGACCGCTACGCCTGTTCCGTTCATGGTGGTATCCGTTGTCGGCTCCTGTACAGGTATTCTGACCGCGCGTACACCGAAACGTATCGGCGTCACTGATATTTTTCTGGCTCAGGGTAATGGCCTGGTGAGTCATCCCCGTGGCCGGGCCGGTCAAAAATCTCACCCAAAATAACGTTTTCTTGCCGCTTTGCAAGATCCCAGGCTTTTCATCAACTAAAATATCCTCTAAGATACAGCCCGTCTTGTTTAATCCTTAATTGAAACCCTTTCTGGATACGGGAGTAATATGTTTGGCCTGCCACGAGTGGATCTACTGGTAATTCTCCTCTACTTCGCCGTCACCATCGCCATTGGTTTTTGGGCGATGCGCCGCATCAAGAACCAAGTGGATTATTTCCTCGCCGGACGGCGGTTCGGCAAGTTGATCCAGATCTTCGCCGCTTTCGGCAATGGCACCAGCGCGGATACCGCCGTCGGCGTAACCACTAAAACCTACGACAACGGCGTGGCGGGCATCTGGATTTCCCTTACAGGCCTGTTCACCACTCCGATTTATTGGATGACCACCCCATGGTATCGACGATTACGGCTGATTACCCTCGGCGATTTCTTCGAGGAGCGGTATCAGTCCAAAACTATGGGCGGGTTCTACGCGATAACTGCCTCGATCTTCCTGATGGCCGTCCTCGCCGCCGGCTATATCGCGATGGCGACCACCATCTCCGCAATCACCGTCAAGGAGTATCATGAGTTGAACCCCACCGAGCTTGCCGAATACGAGCGCGGCCGCCAACTGGCCGAACTCGAATCTATTCCTTTGGCGAACCTGACTGAGCAACAGAAAGAAACTCTTGATACGCTCCGCCTCGAACGCCCCCGCCGAGTTTTCCCGCGTATTCAGCCGAGCATCCTGATCTGGGTGGTCGGCGCCGTGGTCTTGATCTACGCTGTCGCCGGTGGTCTGGAAGCCGCCTTCCTCACCGATCTCATTCAAGGTCTGTTCATCATCGTTCTATCCATCCTTTTCCTGCCCTTCGGTCTGGCTAAAATCAATCAGATTCATGGCGGCGGCCAAGGCGTCATGAATGCCTGGCGAACGGTACATACCCAGTTACCCGAATCTTTCTTCGAGTTATTTGGCTCGCGATCCAGCCCGGACTTCACGTGGTACTATATCGCCGCCGTCTCCGTGCTGCTGACCTTGACCGTGGCCGTCCAACCCAACCAGATGGTCATCGCCGGCTCAGCCAAGGACGAATTATCCGCGCGCATCGGTTTTACCAGTGGAAATTACATCAAGCGGGTTTGTACGGTCCTTTGGGGCGTCTTTGGGTTGATCGCCGTGGTGTTATATTTCGGCAAGGTGGAAAACTCCGATTACGTATGGGGACTGGCAACCCGTGACTTGCTCGGCTCGGCAGGGTTGGGTCTGGTCGGCTTGATGATCGCTTGCCTGATGGCCGCTTTGATGTCCTCAGCCAGCGCGTTTATGATCACCAGCTCTTCCCTTCTGACCCATAATGTGTTTCGTCCGCTGTTCCCCAATCTTACCGAACGGCAATATGTGCTTGTCGGGCGGTTGCTGGGTGCCTGTGTCATCGTGGGCGGGGCCCTCTTGGCCGTTCAGTTCGACCAAATTCTCCAGATCCTGAAATTTGTCTGGGAATACAATCTCATGTTGGCCGCCGCTTTCTGGATGGGCATGAAGTGGCGTCGGGCCAATGCCGCCGCCGCCTGGGCTTCCATCGTCGGCGTATTGCTGATTTTCCTGCTTGTGCCGTTGCTTCCGGCCATCATCCCCTCGCTGCGTACCAACGATTATCTCCTCAAAACCACCAGGCCGATACCCATGGAACATATCTATACGGCCCGTCCCATCGACGTCGAGCAGCGGGAACGGGAAATTGCCCAATGGGACAAACTCAACGCCGCCGGACAGGCGGACGGTACCCGACCCAAGCCGCTGGCGATGGGGGACAAGTTCTCCAAAAGCTTTACAATGCCTCCCAAGTCCATTTTCTGGACCCTGGACATCAAACGGGATGCCCAAGGCCGCAAATATGGATCGGGGTTGCTTAATCCCGAACTGGTTCTGTTGGATTGGTTCGGTTTCGATTTGGCCGGTAACAGCTACGCCCTCAACGAAACCATTCGCATCGTCATCCGTACCATCATCCCCTTCGTTATCTTTTTCCTTGTGGCCTTGCTGACCAGCCCCATGGATCAACGGCTACTCGACCGTTTCTATGTTCGGATGAAAACCCCTGTTTTGCCCGATCATGATGCCGACGCTCGCGAGGTCGCCTGCTCCTACGCCAACCCCGACCGCTTCAACCACCTTAAATTGTTCCCCCGATCGAATTGGGAGTTTGATAAATGGGATAAGGTTGACACGGTTGGCTTCATTTTGGCCGTGCTTTGCCTCTTTGGCATTCTCGGTATGCTCTATCTGATCATTTCCATCGGCGCATAACGGGTGAAGGTAATACCGTTGATCCTGTGGAATTATTCCGCGACGGTCGAGGCGGTGATCTTGCGTAAATAAATCTTTTCCCGACGGGTCAAGCAGAAGACCACGTTGAGACAGGTGTAGGCCAGGGCCGCCAAGCTGATCAGCCCACAAAACAAAGCCCCGAGCGCATAGACTGATCGACTGGTGATCATCCCTTGGATCAACAGCACACCGGCAACAATCAATAGCAATACGGAAGCGACACATCGGGCTTCCATCAGGGTCGGCAAAGGCAGCAGGCGCCGGGTCATCGGCCGCAGCAGGCATCGCGAGCATCGCAGCCGTCGGTCGGGACCAACTCGCATTTCCCCGAATTGCCCACAATCCGCGCACGTACCCACCAACCCACCTTCTCGAAGGGCACGGGACGCATTCAGTAACGTCCGATAAGCCTGGGTGATCGCGATGAAACGTCGGCGGGCGTGTTCGCAACCGGCATGTTTGTCAGGATGCGTCTGCTGGGCCAAACGTCGATAAGCCCGCTTGATGTCCTCCACAGAGGCGGCCGGTCCCAGACCCAGCAACGACATGCAATCAACTGGCTTCATAAACAATCACCCACCGTATGCGGCTCCAACCCTTATTTCTCGATCCTATACCTGTAGAACAACTTGGCAATTGTATCGGCCAAAGCGTCGGCCAGCTTTTCATGAACTTGCGCCGCCGTTTTACAGGCCCGTATTTCGTGCGATTTGATCGTCGCCTCCACCAGACGACCATCCGGTTGGGCAGGCCAGAGTCGGAGATTTTCCTTCTCCTCCGCCTTGATGTTGAACACCTTGAGAACCACCGCAAACCGACCGGAACTGATGGCCGTTTCAAGGTCCTGATCGAAGGCGAAATCGCGCACGCTCATCCAGATCATCGTATCCGCATTGGCCAATCGGCCGACCTCGCGAATGGACAAATCCTCGAATCTCGGCTCGGCCTGCCGCAGACGGTTGATCTCCTCGCTGGTGGTAATCCGTTCAATGCCTGCGTTTTCCCGAAGCAACCGAGCCAGCGTATCCGTCAGCCGATTACAGGCTATGGGTGGAATCACTTTCCCACGGCTGTCATCAACCAGAATCATCAAGGGCCCCTTGGGCAAGGTGAATTCCGCCTCCACCGTCTGCTCCGGAGCCAGAAAATATCCCACCGCCCCCAATTTGGCACAACCGTGGATAAACACCGGCAAAACGAGGGATACAACAACCACCTTTCTGCGCCAAATCATGAAAAGCATTTCAAGCGGTGTGCCCCCCGCGGACTCAAAAATGTTGGCCCCAACGCCACGCCGACGCGACTGGATGGTATTGCCGGCCGCGCAAAATCCGCGTTGAAACAACCTCTTAATCCAAGGCACGTTGATAATCATGAAATTTTTTGCCCACTTCCACCGCGAACCGCTCATAAGTCGCTTGTCGAACCTGCTCCGGACGAGCGTTCGAAAAACCGATTTCACCCTCCTCGGGGTAGACCACCCGCACCTCCGTCAGAGGAATGCGCCGGGCCGTCTCATCTTGCTGGGTCAGATCGTAAACCACCACCCCGGCCGCGAGCCGCCCCCGATACAGTTGGGCCCGGCCCGGATCCCTGATGGAAAACTGATAAACATCCAGCCGAACGACCACGTCCGCCCGAAAATGTTGCCCCAAAACCTCGGAGTCGATCCGGAAAGGATCACCTTTCTCTACATAAGATTCAACCTGTAAAGCGTTGACCAGTTGGATACCCTTGATGTTCTGGCGCAAGTACTCCGAGACATAGGAAGATATATTTAACCTTGTCTTGGGGTAGTCCCAGAGGATTTCCTGCGGCGCCCACACGCAAACCAGAACGGTCTTGCCCTCCAACAACTTACACTCGGCCTCCACTTTCTCGGAGGTGGGTCCGGTCTGAACCGCCAACCACTTGATACCGGTGCAGCCGATCAAGCCCAACCCCCCGCCCAGTAAAAAAAACAGCCCTCCCAAACACCACGCGCGGCCTGATGAAAGAAACCTGATAACCATAAACCAGACTCCCCTTAACCATGCGGTATGAAATAACGCGCCGGCAAAGTCCCGTCACACATCCCGACCACAATCTTAAAAGCCCAGGCGGCCACAAGCAATGCCAAGGTCCACCAGATCAGGGTTTCCGGCCGCGTGCGATACCAGTTCATCGACGGCCGCCGTCCGGTCAGGATACTGACCACGGAGAGCAAGGCCACCGCCATCACACCCAAGGCGAGTAAAAAACCGGCGAATTGCGCATGCATCGCTCGAATAAAATGACCACGAACGGTATGGGCAAAAGCAGTGGTCATCCCACAGGTCGGGCAGGGCAAACCCGTTAAGGTTACAAACCCACAGGGCGGGATGCGGAGCTGCTGATGCGTGCCCAGCTGATGCTCGTCCGGATGAAGCAATACCGCCACCACGAGAAGGCTCACGGTGGCCGCGGCTAACCCTGCGGCATACAGTCGACTCCAGAGACGATGTTCCAAGGGTACGATCGTCCAGTAAGGCCCTAATGGATGCTCGTTTGTGGACCAAACGCGCTGTCCTGGCGTTGCCGAATGCGCTATGGAGGGATTTTCACGATCCATGCAACGGGAAATCTTCGAGGAATCCGACATCATGGAAATATCTTACCGGAGATTCACGCGCACCGCGATACCCGATCATTATTATAAACGAAAAGCGTTCGTGCCGGATTCTGGGGCCTTGGCCATGGTTTTGGCCCTGCTGGCGGGACAAAACCTCTCCTTCCCCCCCTCTCTCTCCAAACCGACCTTTCGATGCGCATCCGTGTTTAATAGAAAATCGTCAGGATAAGGTGTCGTTCGGCCTGCTTGCCTTCCCATGGGGCAATGATGGTGGTGGCAAATTTGATTTCAACATCGGGGTTACTATCCACCCAGGCATTGACCTGCCGATCCAGATTGCGCATGGCTCCTTCGGTCAAGCGGGCGTGAAAAGTGCGTACCCGGGTGGCGGCTTGACCAGTGGTATTCAATGGACGCTTGAAGGTCACCATTTCGCCGGCCGTTGAATCGCCCAGGACGGCTGAGCCGCCCATGACCGAAGAACGCTGGCCGCGATCACCAGGCTCCGATTCGTCCGCCAAGGACAAAGGCGCGAGATCTTCACCGACACTCACGCCTTGTCGGGCTGCCAGACAATGACCGCAATACAAACCACCCGCCCAGCGACCCGCCAGTCGGCGGTGAATATGCTCCCGATAAATGCTGGCCCCACAATCCGCACACGTTGCGACAAGTTCATCTTCTGGTAGCGTGCCCATTGCACGTTCCTCCCGATTATCTTTCGCCAGCGGCGGCCTTGCTTGAATTGTTTATCTCGGCCACGCGAACCAGCTCATGAAATGATTTGAAACGGGCGGTATATCTACGGTTTTTCCTCGCACGTACATACCATTCTACCACAGCCCGGGCAACCTTGGCCATACTTGGCATGGAGGGCGGCACTCAGATCCACTCCCTCCACATTGGCCAGAGTAACCAGCCATGCCAGTACATCGGCAAACTCTTCCCCTTTCCTGCTCATATCCTCGCGGTTGCCTATGGCCGCCGCCAACTCGCCAACCTCCTCCATAAACCATATAAATGTGCCTGCCGAGCCCCGCTCGCGGTCTTTGTGGGAATACATTTTCTCTATTAACTGCTGAAAATCATGAAGATCCATTGTTGACACCCTGTTCAAGACCGCTTGCTATCGATTAAGATTTCTTAACATAGTCGGCTTGGATCATTATCGCAAATTCGCGCCCGGTCTTTCAAGAGGTCTTGTCATGTCTTTGTTGCCTCGCCGTCACGCTTTGCCTCGGAGTGCCCGAATTCGCTCCGGGATAACCTTCCGCCGGATTTTTCGTTTGAAACGGCGTGCCTCTGATCATCTCATGACTCTTTACATGGCCCCCAACGATCTTGGCTGTAATCGATTGGGCTTGGCCGTCGGCAGGCATTTTGGTAATGCGGTGACTCGAAATCGTGCCAAAAGACTGCTGCGTGAGGCTTTTCGTCAAATGAAACACGAATTGCCCGGCCCTGCTGATTGGGTGATAATCCCGCAGCCGCGGCATGAATTCAGCTTACCGGAGCTCCAACAAAGCATCCTGACATTAGCGCGTCGATTGGTTGAAAAATCTGACTCAAACCGTGACTGTTCTTAATAGTACCAAATCATCGTGACTCTTCTGGAAAAAAAGAAAGCACCAGGTGCCACAAGGGCGGGCCCGGTGCTTTCCGGAGGGGAAAGAAGCCTTGCTACTAACTCTCACTGATCGAGTTAGCCTGTTATACCCTCCGTATGATTATTCTTATTCCCTCATGCCTACGTAATATTATACGCAGCTCCGTGGCTCTTTGTATCGGCTTTTCCCGATATTTAATTTAACCTCAAACTTAGTGTACCCGAAAATTCTGAAAATGGAAGAGATATTTTGGGTTGATTACGCAATTAAAACAATTATTCAATCGACATCACATCTAACAGGTCCCATAATTAGGATAAAAAAGAAAATAATTAAACTAAAGACAAACATGCCCATACAAACAAAGGCATTATAAGTATCTTGTTTACATATATTTACATATCCCGTCGCCTCCAATGAAGACGTGAAAAATAAAAAAGATATCTCCCTTTCATCTCTCAAAAAAAATAATCGCAATCCTCCTGTTTTTTATTAATCTTCATTATACGATCCCTACCCAGATACCTATCTTTCCTCCAAGATGCTTGAATAATGGGAAAATAGTGAAAAAAGGCAATATAAAGATATCTTTTTTACGTTCTCAAGCAAATTGTTTTTTCAGCATTGGGCCCATCCGCACCCATAACACTTACTGCAACCTTCAACAAAAGCCAAACCCTCTCCACAGTTTGGGCATTTGACCTTGAAATCAATTCTTGCGCCCAAATCACCAAAAGTGGCGCCTGCGTTCCCATCGAACGCAGGCGCCTGGGCAGTTCGATTTTCGGCTTCCCTGCCGCGGCGCACTTCCTGAACCTGCCCATCCTTTTTCCCGTTCCCATTTCCATTTCCATTACGATGCCCATTGCCGGGACGGGCCGAAACAGGTCGGGATAACTCGGACAAATCACATTCGCCAAGAAGCAGATTGCGCAAACCGAAGAGTTCCTTCGCCCGCATATATTTTTGCAGGGCCCGGGCCAACCCATCTCCCAGACTCATAATTTTTCCGTCGCGTGTGGGAACCTGGAGACTGGAACCAATGTCCTTTAATTGCTGAATCACGTGACGCAACGAACCACCGGACCTTAACCAGAGCGAAATCATGCGACAGATCGCCTCAAGATCGCTGTTGGCGATGTCCCCGCCCTTCCCTAATTGTGCGAATACCTCTAATTCTCGTTCCGTTTTAGGGTCGACGGTGATTTTCACGTGCATATTACCAAACGGTGTCATCTGCCGGAGTCGCAATCCGCTGACAATCTCCGGAATATCCTTGGGTTCCAAAACCTCGATGGCCCGGGCGGGGGCCTTGGTATCGGCCGTGCTTGCCTCGGAGGAGGCTCCCGGATTCTTTCCCTCGGTATTTTTCAAGGCCATGGGTTGTTCGGATCGGCAACCGTCACGATAGACTGTTACGCCTTTGCAGCCTGATTCGTAGGCCATCCTGTAAATCTGATCCACCTCTTCCCGCGTGGCCGAATGGGGAAAATTGATGGTCTTGGAGATCGAAGCATCGCAATGCCGCTGAAAAGCCGCCTGCATCCGAATATGCCATTCCGGGGTGATATCATGGGCACAAACAAAAACCCGCTTAATGTATTCAGGAACTTCATCACAACCAGCAAGGGTGCCCTCCTTGGCAACCGTTTCCATGAGACCCTCGCTGTAAATACCCTCGCGTCGGGCAACATCCTCGAAGACGGAATTCACTTCGAGCAAAGGTTTATTAACCTCGTTTTTGCCCTTGAGTACGTTACGATAGAAAACGAGACTGAACATGGGCTCAATACCGCAAGAGCAACCGGCGATAATACTAATCGTTCCGGTGGGCGCCACCGTGGTGCAGGCTGCATTGCGCATCGGACGATGATACCGGGTGTCCCAGACACTCCCTGCCCAGTTCGGGAAGCAGCCGCGTTCTCTGGCCAATTCCTCACTGTAATGATGAGCCTCGTCGTTAACGAATTTCATAAACCGCTCGCCCCAGGCGATACCCTCCTCCGAGGAATAAGAGACTCCGAGTTTGAACAAGGCGTCGGCGAACCCCATTATTCCCAATCCGATCTTGCGGTTTCCCTTGCACATCCGGTCGATTTCAGGTAACGGATAATTGTTGGCATCGATGACGTTGTCCAGGAAACGGACCGCCTCATGCACGGTTTCACGCAACGCCGACCAATCCACACGGGCTTCCGATTCGCCGACCGCGTTCACAAAATAGCCCAGATTGATACTACCCAGGTTACAGGCCTCATACGGCAAGAGAGGTTGCTCCCCACAGGGATTCGTTGCTTCCATTCGCCCGAGGTGCGGCGTGGGATTAAAAGCATTGATATGATCAATGAAAACCACGCCCGGCTCACCGGTGCGATGGGCATTGGTCACAATGATGTCCCAGATATCCTGTTTCGTATAGACTGCGGTATCCGACGATAAGCCGCGAATCCCGGTGGTTTCGTCATCGGCATACGTATGCGCTCCCATGACTTGCAATCGCCCGTCAGCGTCTCGTCGTACCGGAATCAGCGTGCGTATATCGTATTCCCAGATGGCCAACTGTCGTGGAATCACGTATTCCTGTCCGTTTCGTGGGTTGCGCACGACGTGTGGCGAGTTTGGTGCTTGCTTGAAATCTTCCATCCACTCGTTGGTGATCTTCACGGAAATGTTGTAATTGTTGAATTGCGATAAGTCCTGCTTGGCATGGAGAAACTTCAAGATATCCGGGTGATGAATATACATCATACCCATGTTCGCTCCCCGGCGGAACGCTCCCTGTTGAATGGCGTTGGTCGCCTCGCTGAAAGCCCTCCAGAAGCTGATCGGCCCTGACGTGGTTCCCCCGGAACTCTTGATGTAATCTCCGGTAGGTCGTAATTCGTCAAAGGCAAATCCCGTCCCCCCTCCGGCCTTCTGAATCAGCGCAGTATGCCGAATGGTCTCGAAGATATCGTTGATGCTGTCACGAACAGGGAGTACGAAACAGGCACTCAGCATGCCCATCTCTCGGCCGGCATTCATAAGCGTAGGGCTGTTGGGCATGAACCGACCCGAAAACATAAGCTTATAAAATCGCTCCTCCCAGGCGGTCCGTTCCTCATCGGAGGCATTATATTTAAGCTCAATGGCCGCGATGGTCCGGGCAACCCTGCGGAAGAGGGCTTCGGGATCCTCGATCACTTGCCCGTCCTCGTTTTTCTTCAGGTACCGGGCCTTCAATACTTTCAAGGCATTCTCCGACAAAACCGGTGAATCTCCGTCATCCGTGCGGGATCCCCGGTACGCCTCTTTCATCTCCTCGCCGTGTCTATCCTTGACCCCAGCTGACATGAAAAACTCCTTTTCTTATAAATTGAACCGCTCGTTAAAGCAGATAAAAACAATATAAACCGACGATAAAACATTTGTCGCGCGCGCAACAAAACCACACACCACAAACGGCGCCAGCCCCTCTGACCTACCCATATTATAGAGAGGTCCTTAAAAGTGACTTGCCCCCATATATAGAGGGCATCAGTTTAATACATCAAGATATTGTCCCTGTCAACGATCTTTCGGCTTGTTTTTGTTAAAAAATTTATCATTTTCATAACATCATGAAATTAAGCTAGTTATAAAACACCTAATTTTTTATTAACATGATAGTTTTTCTCGGAAAGGTACCTCCTATTGGTCTAATGCGGACACGATATGCAACATTTTGTACCCCTCTACCGGTTTCCCTCAATTTCAAATGTCATAAAATAACCACATATTACGTATGATTTGACCACCCCCAAGGCCGCATCATCTGTCAACAGACCTTTCTTAAACGGTGGGGTAGCCAATATTATTTGATTTTAGGCCCTACTCGGACTAGATTGACCCCCATTGCGTCAATCAGGATTCAAACCAGAAGACGACAGCAACGACGGGAAATGCGAATCAAGAAAGGTTTTGTTGGTTCGCCTTTTAATGAAAATCTGGAGTGCTAATCATGTCTTGTAAATCGTTTAGAATTGGGTTGGTAGTCGTTTTTTTTCTTTTGATGGGCGGTTGTAGCAAGGATTCCGATACCCCGCGTTATAAGCCGGTGGAAGGAACCATTGTCTCAATCGATAAAAAAAGCGGGGTCGTCACGTTATCTGTATACGATCAGAATACGCATAAGGAAAGAGTTCTTGAGGGAACCTTGGATCCGAATGCGGAAATTTTTATCGATGGAAAAACCGCCCGACCTGAGGATGTCTTCGTGAATGACCTTGTAAGGGTCGATGTTCTTATCGAGAAACATGAAGGCCAACCTCGCTACGTGGCTAAAAAAGTCGAAGTCCTGCGCCACGCTCATTCGAGCGAAAGCGCGGACAGCCAACCTGATAAGAGCTGACCTCGAATCATTTCGAAAGGTCTTGCCTCTTTTACTCTTCCAGGGAAATAAACCCCATCGGCCCCATGGGGAAAAGGTTATCCGGCATAACGAACATGGCCTGACGATCAACGTTCGCCGAGGGATGACTCGATGAAAACGTCGTCGGAGGCGTAATTAATGGATCCGCGTCATTATGCCTTTCCACGACCATCGAGGCGGGGCGGGTCGTGGCTTGCTCGTTTTCGGTGACCTTTTGAGATGGCTGCGGCGAGCCTAAAATCTGCGAATCCGCCGGATACGCCGCAGCAACTTCCGGAAGTTTCTCCAGGCGTTTCTGGGCGGCCACGAGTTGGGGGTTACGCGCCAAGGCCTGGCGATACGCTTCGGCGGCCTCAGCCGGTCGGCGGCGCGATTGGTACATCAGACCGATGTTGTAATAGGCATCCGCCTCGGATAATACCATCTTGAATTGCGCCAAAGCCTCATCGAACCGATCCTGCTGAGCCATGACCATCGCGTAATTGATCCGGGCTCGACCGAAATCCGGGCAAAGCTCTAAGGCATAGCATAAATCCGCTTCCGCTTCGGACCATCGTTGCTGCATAAGATAACAAAATGCCCGATTGTTCCACAGATAAGCCTTGTCCGAAGCCGATTCGATCGCTTGCCGATAAGTATCCTCAGCGTCCTGAAACCGTCCCAAGCGCGTATAAAGGTTGGCTAACCCGCTCAATGCATCCGTATAGTTAGCCTTAAGAGTGATAGCTTTTCGGTATTGTTCGATGGCCTCCGGATTATTTCCCAGGCTTTCATGCAAACGAGCGGCGGCCAGATATGTCTCAGGTTCGATGCGGCGTTCACCCTCCTCTGGGATGTTCAGGTTTTTCAGCTCCGGTAATTTGCCACCGGCCGCATCCAACTTGCCTGATTTGTTCTGGTTCCAAGCATTGTTGAGCGGTTTGTCTTGGGTGGTTTGGCACCCCGTCAACAGACCCAACCATAACGACACCGCCATTGAACCATTAACAAAACGCATCCATGCGTTCATGCTACACGCTCCTCCTGACACACCGGACCGGCTCCGCCGATGCGGTAGGGACCATTCCCCCGACGCATTGGTTCAGTCGATTATGATCCCTCAGTTTGCACCCGCCCGACCTCCGGGTTTATAAGCACTCCCAGGGGACAGAACAGGCAAAATCGACAACCCGCCGCCAAAGGAAGTTTGTTTGTTGATCAGTTGTACATTCTCCGCAGCCATACCTTTGCCACCGGCCAGCCCTTCCGTGGCCTCGAAACGGTTTGCATCCACTCCCTTGGCAATCAAATATTTCCTTATCTGCTCGATACGGACCTCCACCAAATCCGCCTCTTCCGGCGGTCCGTCATACCAAAGCTCGCCGCCGTAGGTTTTCAAAATAGCTGCATAACGATTCAGCCGCCGGGCCCCGAGGGAATTCAACTCGCCCCGATGGGGAACGAAATGCACCGAACTCATGGACATCTCCTCCAACAGGGCATTATCCACCATCGGTTCGTAGTTGTCGGCGATACTGGGGCGGGTGGTACTCGCCCCCTGGGGCGGCGCATTAGTTCGACCGACGGGGGGATTGGGGCAACCCGACAAAAGGAGTAGAGCTAAAACAAAACACCACCCGGCAAGGGAACCTGACACCGCTGAAAAGTCCTTTTTCCACATCATAAAGCAATTCCTCTATTAACAGGCCTGGGTTAAACCAATGCTTGTGCGGTATTTATCGGTCAAAAGGTGCTTTTCGATTTGGCCGTAATCCTATCTTTTACACGGCTTGACCCAGGTTTATTTATCAACCCACTCAGTCAACCCTTTTTTCAGCATCAATATAGGGGATTGTGGTTGGTCGTTCGGAGGTTCATAGGTTCATTCCCTCTCCGCGAGGTCCCCTACTCACCACCATAGCGAAAACTGAACGAATTATTCGGTGTGACGATATTTCGACAGACTGGCTCGCTTTACGATTTTGTATCAAACACCGACGCCAGTAGCGACGGCGGCGGCGTAATTTTCCGTATGCGTGATGGAAATGAGGATTTCGGTGATACCGAGTTGTTCGGCCACCCGTTGGCATTCGCCGGTGAGTCGTACGAAGGGGCGGCCGTGGTCCTCGTTCAGGATTTCCATGTCCCTCCAAGTAATGCGGCCACGCCATCCCGTACCCAGCACCTTCAGAATGGCCTCCTTGGCCGCAAAACGGCCGGCCAGGCGGGGGACGGCATCCCGATGCCGCTGAACATAGGCCATCTCCGCCTCGGTCAGCAGTCGATTAGTGAGCAAATCCCCGTGCCGCTGCCAGATTTCGCGGACTCGCTGGCACTCAATCAAATCAATACCTTGGGCAATGATCTTCATAAGGGCCAAAGGTAACGCCCCATAGGCACATAAGGCAAGAGCCCCCCTCGATTTTCCCCGGCCATGCGGGTATACAAGGTATTTTTGAGGAGTGCGATGAAGGCGGAAGCTTTACTGAGAGAATTGACTGACCCGCAACGACAGGCCGTCACCCACGGGGACGGACCTTTGCTTGTGCTGGCCGGCCCAGGCAGTGGAAAAACGCGGGTTATTACCCATCGGGCTGCGTACCTAGCAAAAACGGTAACGGAACCTTGGCATATCCTGGCGATCACGTTCACAAACAAGGCCGCCAACGAAATGGCCGAACGGATGATCCAGTTGCGGATAGGCCGGGGCATGACCTGTTGCACATTTCATTCCTTTTGCGCCCGGCTGCTGCGCGCCTATGCCAAGCGGGCGGGAATCCGGCCGAATTTTTCAATATACGACACTTCCGATCAGGTTTCGGCCATGAAAGAAGCCATCCGTCGGTGCGATTTGTCCACGGATAATTTCCCGCCCAGCCGGGCCCTGGCCATCATCAGCCGGGCGAAAAATGACATGATCCTACCTGACGCGTTCACCGCCATAGCCAACGACTGGCAGGAGAAACGATTGGCAACCCTGTATCAGGAATATAACCAGGTCTTGACCGAGCAGAACGCTCTGGATTTCGACGATCTGTTGGTGAAGACCGCTCGGTTGCTCGGCGATGACCCCGAAGTGCGTGACGAACTGGCCGAGCGTTATCGTTACATTCTCGTTGACGAGTACCAGGACACCAACCACGCCCAGTATCTGATCGCTCGTGGGTTGGGGCTCAAATACGAAAATCTGTGCGTGACCGGCGACCCGGATCAGTCGATATACGGTTGGCGCGGAGCGAACTTGAACAACATCCTGCAATTCGAGGAGGATTTTCCCAACGCCGTCGTGGTCCGGTTGGAGCAAAATTACCGTTCCACGCCGCAGATTCTGGCCGCCGCCGATGCAGTCATCGCGCATAATCGCAAGCGGAAGAAAAAAAAGCTTTTCACCCACAATCCTATAGGTTCGCTCATCCGGGTGGCCGAATGCGAGGATAACCAGACCGAGGGCGAATATATCGCCCAGCAAATCCGGGAGCATGTTGAAAAAGGTGGCACTTACGGCGATGTGGCCGTCTTCTATCGCGTTAACGCCCTGTCGCGGAGCATCGAAAACGCCCTCCGGAGCGCCCATATCCCCTACCAGATTGCCCGCGGCGTTGAGTTTTACAATCGCAAGGAGATTCGGGACATCCTGGCATACGCTCGGGTCATCACCAATCCGCTCGATCGAATCTCCCTGCAACGAATTATCAATACCCCCGCACGGGGGATTGGCAAAACCACCGTGGAACGCCTTCTGTCTTATGCCGAAGCCAAGAACCAAACACCCCTGGAAGTTATTCCCGAGCTGGACAAAATCCCCGGCATCACCCGAGCGGCGGGTTCCTTGCGGAGCTTCGCCCAACTGATGATCGATCTGGCTGCCACCGCCCGGAACGGTACCGTGCAGGACGTGATCGAGTTTATCGTGCAACGCAGCGGTCTGCTGGCCATGTGGTCGAGCGCGAAAGACGACGACGCTATCGACAACGCGAACGAATTGATCTCCGCCGCCGCCGAATACGACCGTCAGCAGACCGACGGGAGGGGATCACTGGAAGAGTGGCTGCAGCAAATTAGTTTGGTCAGCGACGTGGATTCCATTGACGAGCAGACCGGAGCTGTGACCCTGATGACCCTCCATGCGGCCAAGGGGCTGGAATTCGATACCGTGTTCATCACCGGGGTCGAGGATGGACTTCTCCCGCATCAGCGAAACCAGGAAACTTATGCGGAAATCGAGGAGGAACGGCGCTTGTTTTTCGTCGGGATGACCCGGGCCAAACGAAACCTAACCATTACCTCCGCCCGTTGGAGGGATTTCCGGGGAATGAGCAATCGAACCAGTCCTTCACCCTTCTTGCATGAATTGCCCGAAGACACCGTGGAGCGGATCAGGGTCGATCCCGATGACGAATTCGACTATCATGAAAAAGCAGAGGAGGATATGTCGGCAACAGCGCAGGACTACCTGCATTGGCGGCGCGGCCAGTTGGTCCGGCATCCCTCCTTCGGCGTGGGTCGGCTGCTGTGGATCAAACCGCAGGGCCGCCGAACCCATGCGGGCGTGTATTTCGCGGCCTATGGCGAAAAAACGCTGGTGCTCGAATACGCCCATCTGGAACCGATCGAAAACAACGAATGGGAGTAATCCTTATGAACGGCAAAATCGCATTACAGTTGGACACACGATATGTGCGGGACGAGCGGTTGGGCGATCACGGCCTAACCGAGGAACAGTTAGGGCAACTGATCCCGCGGGTTGGTGAAATCCTTCAGGAGATCGAGGCGGAACGAAAACAGGGGCAACATCGCTTCCGCGATCTTCCCCATGAAAAGCCGCAACTAAACGAGATCAAACAAATCGTCGAGGACTATCGCGACTCGACGGATAATCTCATCGTACTTGGCATCGGGGGGTCGGCCCTGGGCAATATCGCCCTGCAAAGCGCCCTTAACCCGCTGACCTACAATCTGCTGCCCGACCATCAACGGCGTGGGCCGCGGCTGTTCGTGCTGGATAATGTCGATCCGGTTTATTTCGAGGCGGTCATGCAACTCGTCGAGGACCAGTGGGACCGCACGCTGGTTAACGTTATAAGCAAATCGGGCGAGACGGCGGAGACCTCCGCCCAGTTTTTGATCGTTCGCGACCGGTTAATCAAGGCTCTGGATGAGGAGGAAGCCCGCAAACGATTCGTGGTCACCACCGATGCGAGCAAGGGTACCATGCGGGAGATCGTCGATCGGGAAGGTTATCGTTCATTGACGGTGCCGGACGGGGTCGGCGGACGCTTCAGCGTGTTGTCACCGGTTGGCTTGCTCTCGGCGGCGTTTTGCGGAATCGACCTCGACGCCCTGCTGGCCGGGGCCGCGAACATGGATGAGGCGGTCAGTGACCCTGACCCACGGGGGAATCCGGCCGCCATCCTGGCCATGATCCACCATCTGTATATGCAGCGGAGCAAGCGGATTCATGTCATGATGCCCTACAGTCAGCAGCTTCGCGACCTGGCCGACTGGTACCGTCAACTCTGGGCGGAAAGCCTGGGCAAAATTCGACCTTCGGACAAGATGTGTGTCGGCCCCACGCCGATCAAGGCCCTCGGCGCCACCGACCAACATTCGCAGGTGCAGCTCTATCGCGAGGGGCCGAATGACAAGGTATTTACTTTCCTGGAAGTCGGCGAATTCGATTGCGATACCATCATCCCGATAGCCTTCGAGGGCGTGGAAGCGATGGAATATCTGGGGCGAAGCGACGAGGGAACTCTCGGCGGCCTACTCAGCGCCGAAAAACGGGCGACCGAGCTGGCCTTGCTGGCCAGTCAGCGCCCCTCAATAACCATCCGCTTCCCGCAGATCAACGAACGATCGGTCGGCGAGTTTATTTATCTATACGAATCGGTCATTCCCATCATGGGCAAGCTGATGGCCATCAATCCGTACGACCAGCCGGCCGTGGAACTGGGCAAACTGTTGACCTTCCACTTCATGGGCAGGAAAGGATTTGAAAAGTCGCCGATGGAAGTGTAGTTTTACCACGGAGAAGACA
>CAYNYK010000017.1:0-58754 GCA_964401335.1 uncultured Planctomycetales bacterium | reverse complement strand
CTATTTTAAAAAGAGTTACCAACACGAAACTCGCGAACCGAAAACGGCACTAGGTTGGCCCCACAACCGCCCGGAGATCGACGCCTTGTTGGACGCCATTCTGATACGGGCGACGGCCGTCGATGGCGTCACCGGCGAGAAGGGTGTATGCGGCTACAGCTCCATCGGCCCACGCACCGTATCCGAACTCCTGGGCTTCCTGTCTCGTCTGGATCCCCATTATCTGGAAAAGGTTTATGAGCGCCATCCAAGGCTGCACGATATGTTTCGCTTCCATATCGACCTGCAATGCCTTGAATCTTACTATCCCCAGTCGGGCGACACCGGCTCCTTCGCCTGTCAGCATTCCGACTACCCGGGCGTAAGTCTCACCAAACCCGCGACATTATCGCCTTGGCTGTTACACACGACCTTTTCCTCCGGCTGGACGTTTCTGTGGAGAATGTACCAGTTGACCGACGACCCGGCCTTCGTCCAGATCATGTACCGACAGAACGGCGACCGGACCGACGACCTGCCCTACGACATCCTGATCGACGATCCGCAAGCAATTCAACAACAGGTGGCCGAGATTATTGCCAAGCATGGTCCACGCCCAAAACTGGACAGCGTCAACAAACGGGAGTGGCGAATCGCCGTGCTCCGCGCCGGCGAAGGCGACAGTCGCCGGGCGGCCTGGATCGATTATGACTCCCTCGGCGGCCACAGCCATGCCGACGGCATGAACCTCGGCCTGTTCGCCAAGGGCCTCGATCTCATGCCGGAGTATGGCTACCCCCCCGTACAATTCGGCGGCTGGGGCAGCCCGCGGGCCCGTTGGTACACGATGACGGCCGCGCATAATACGGTGGTCGTTGATGGGCAAAACCAGGAGCGTACCACCGGCGAATATACCCTTTGGGTAGTCGGCGATACGTTTCGAGCAATCCGTACGTCTGGCCCGAAAATGTACAAGGAGGTTAAGCAATATGAGCGAACCGTCGCCTTTGTGGATATCTCCGAGGAGGATTCCTATCTGATCGACATCTTTCGCGTCGTCGGGGGAAAGGACCACGCCCGATTCATGACCGGCCATTACGGCACGGTAAAAACAACAGGGCTTTACCTGCGGCCGGGAACGGATTTCGGCCACGACACCTTGATGCGTAATTCTCAGACCGATCCTTCACCCCAACCGGGATGGACCGCCGATTGGGAGGTCGAGGACCGGTATGACTACCTCCCCGACGGTCGCCAAGTACACCTGCGCCTGACGGAACTCACCTCGGAGGCGTCGGCCACAATCTGCGAAGGCTGGATTGTTGCGGGTATGTTCGACTCTGTTCAGGAGGCATGGGTACCGCGCGTCCTCGTTCGACGGCAAACACAGGAAGACCACTTGGCCTCGACGTTCGTCTCCCTCATCGAACCTTATGAGCAAAAGGCAAGTATCGTTCGTGTTCGTCGCCTGCCTCTGCATACGCAAACCGGCCAGATGCTCGGAGATAATCATGTCGCGGTCGAAGTCACTCTTCAAGACGGACGATGCGATCTGCTTGTCGCCATCGATATCGAAAACGCCCTCGGCGCAAAGCCGCAAGTCGACAAAGGCCAGACCATTATCCAAAAGGATTGGGATGTCAGCCTCGACGGCGAGCTTTGCTTCCTGCGTAAAGACCGGCAAGGCCGGGTACAGCACGTGGCGACCTGGAAATCTCAGGACAACCCGACGAGCAATCCCACGAAGTGAAAAATACACCTGGACGCGAACTACACCATTGGGTTCGGAACATTGGAAAAGGCAGCCGTGATAAAGCGCATAATGAAGCCGAAGCGAAGGGTACATTTTTGCGTTTCCGGGGAGCCCGGATTTCGCGAGATTTGACGGTTTATTGCCCTCTAGCTCGGGCTGCATAGCCCTCGCGAGAGCGGAAATACCCGTTCGCTTCGGCTGTTGCATCCTAAGTATATCACATTTTTGGCCGTGGGGAAGGCAATTTTGCTAGAAAATTACTTAAATATTTCGCCCATGATTGCTTTTTCGGTCTTGAACTGTTTCTTTTGATACAATGGCAGGCATGTCGCAGCGTAATCAACCCCGTAACTTATCGCTTTCCCCCGCTTACGAAAGTCTGGCTCGATCGGGAGAACTTGCTCAGAGGGTAGAAAAGGCCATAAAAATGCTCCGGACGTGTTCCCTCTGCCCTCGGACCTGTCGGGCGGATCGGCTGGCCGGGGAGGTTGGATTCTGCCAGACCGGCCGTTACGCCCACATCAGCTCCGCCTGTGCACATTTCGGCGAGGAGCGTTGCCTTGTCGGATGCGGAGGCAGCGGCACTATTTTTTTCGCCCGCTGCAATCTGCGTTGTGTTTTCTGTCAGAATGCCGACATCAGTCAGCTTGGACAGGGCGAGGAGTGCCTCCCAAAGCAACTGGCGAATCTCATGCTCGAATTACAGGCTCGCGGCTGTCACAACCTCAACTTCGTTTCACCCACGCATGTCGTACCGCAAATTCTGGAGGCGCTGGCCATCGCCGTCGAGCATGGTCTGCGACTTCCCATAGTGTATAACAGCGGCGGGTATGACACGGTGGAATCCCTTCGGCTCCTGGACGGGATCGTGGATATTTACATGCCCGATTTCAAGGTTTGGAGCAGGGAAAGCGGGGCCCGTTATCTGGGGGCCGGGGATTACGCTGAACACGCCCGGCTGGCCCTCACCGAAATGCACCGACAGGTTGGCAACCTGCGTTTTACACAGGACGGCTTGGCCGCCCGCGGATTGCTGGTGCGTCATTTGGTCATGCCCGGCCTGCTTGATGAAAGTCGGGCAATCTTCAGCTTCCTCTCCGAGAAAATCTCTCCCGATACCTATCTCAACATCATGGACCAGTATCGACCGGCCCATCGCGTCGGCATCCGGATGCAGGATGGAGTAACTCCGGCCTTCGCCGAAATCAACCGGTATTGCAGTGATAGCGAAATCTCTGAAGCATATCGTCTGGCCCGATCCATGGGCTTATGGCGGTTTGACCAGCATTAAACCTTGACGAGCGGTCAACAGTCTATTAAGGTTCTGCCTTTCCGTATGGATGACGATTTCTTCGTGAGTGAGGATTCACCTTTGGCGTATCATAGCGTTGTTTGTATCAAGCAGGTGCCGGATACGGCCAATATCACCGGCCAGGCCATGAAGGAGGACGGCACGGTCAACCGGGCGGCTTTACCGGCGGTCTTCAACCCGGAAGACCTCAACGCCCTGGAGGCGGCCCTGGAGTTACGCGAACGGTGTGGCGGAACAGTCACGGCCATAACTATGGGTCCATTAAATGCTTGCGAGGTTCTTCGCGAGTGCCTATACCGGGGCGCGGACCGGGCCATCCTGATCAACGATCGCCGGGCCGCCGGTAGCGATACACTGGCCACCAGCTATATTCTCAGCCAGGCCGTGAAGAAAATCGGGAACTACGACTTTGTCTTTTGCGGCCGTCAGGCAATCGACGGCGACACCGCCCAAGTCGGCCCGCAAATGGCCGAAAAACTCGGCATTCCTCAGATTACCTATTTTGAACAGTTTGTTGATCTCGACGGCAAGATTGCCCGCTTGCGTCGCAACGTGGGCAACGGTTGGGAAATCTTGGAGGCTCGGCTACCGGTATTGCTGACCGTATTGGACACGGCCAATGAACCGAGGCCGGCCGCCGCCCGCAAGGTTATGCGATTCAAACGCGCTCGGGTGGCTGATGAAGTGGCCAAAGAGACGATCGCCCAAATGCCGGAAGCAAGTGAAAAAGCGCTAACGGATGAGCGTATCCGCCGGCTTGAGGCTCTGAAAGCCGAGGGGCTGCTCATGGAGCATTGGACACTGGACGATATCAAAGCCGATTTGACCTGGTGCGGTGTTTCCGGCTCGCCCACCAAGGTACATCGCATTCAGTCCATCGTGTTGAAAAAGGAAGGTTTTACGGAGATCCCGCCCAACGAGGAGGGCATCAAGCGCATGATCCACGAACTGATCGTGGACCATACGCTGGGATAAGAAACCGCCATCAGCGGTCGGCTATCAGTATTCAGTCCGATGAAGCTTGTTCTGACCGCTGATTGCTGATCGCTGAAAGCTGTTTTCTGAGAGCTAATAATGATCGAACCCAATCGTCAAGGTGAAGTCTGGGTATTCGCCGAGCAGGAAGACGAGAGCCTCAATGAGGTCTCGCTGGAACTCTGCGGCAAGGCCCGCGAATTGGCCGACCGGCTTGGGGTGCGGATGGCGGCTGTTCTGGCCGGTTGGAACGTGCGCGAGCTGGCCTATCGCCTGATTGCTCACGGCGCGGACAAGGTGTATCACGTCCACGATACCCAGTTGGAATTTTACCGCACCGGCCCCTATGCCCGGGTCATGTGCCAATTGATCGCCAAACACAAACCACAGATCGTCATCTATGGGGCCACTCCTCTCGGCCGCGACCTGGCCCCACGAGTGGCGTCGGAGATGAAGGCTGGCCTCACCGCCGACTGCACCGATCTGGAAATCGGCGATTACACGGACCCCAAGACCAAGCAGGTCCATAAGAATCTTTTGTTACAGATCCGCCCGGCATTCGGCGGCAACATTATCGCCACCATCATCAATTACGACCGCTGGCCGCAGATGGCCACCGTTCGCGAGGGCGTCATGCGTCTCGGCGAGGGAGACCCCAAGCGTATCGGCGAGATCATCGACGAGAAAATCACCTTCAATGATTTTGATACCGTCGTCAAACTTATCGAGCGGCACCGCGAGCAGCGCAGGGTAAACCTCAAGGCCGCCCGGACCATCGTGGCCGGCGGCGGCGGCGTGGGCGACAAAGATTCGTTTCAGTTGATCTACGACCTGGCCGGCGCGATTGGCGGGGCCGTGGGCGCTTCCCGGGCGGCGGTGGACGCCGGCTTCATCAGCAAGGACCACCAGGTCGGCCAGACGGGTACGACGGTTCGACCGGCCCTGTATATCGCCTGCGGAATCAGCGGCGCGGTGCAGCACCGGGCGGGCATGGAAGAGTCGGCTAAAATCGTGGCCATCAACTGGGACAAGGATGCGCCGATTTTCGGCGTGGCGCATTACGGGATCGTCGGCGACCTGCACAAGGTCATACCTATGATGATCAAGGCGATCAAGGAGCGAGCGAAGTAAGTATAGCCGTCGGCCGGCTTCCTCGGTCCGCCAGGGGCGTGATGCAAACGATTCGGCCGGGCACTCTGGAAAACGATCATGGCGAATTTCTTCAACGACAATGAGGATATCCAGTTCCTTTTCGAGCACATGAACCTCGCCGAGGTTGCCGCCGCTCAGGAGGACAACTTCACGCGCACGACCGGTCCGGGCAGTGAATATGCTCCGCGCGACGCGGCCGACGCGATCGACAACTATCGGCGGATTTTGACCATCGTAGGCGACGTGGCCGGCAACCATATCGCCCCCCGCGCCGAACAGGTCGATATCGAAGGCAACACGCTCAACGAGGACGGCACCGTCCGCCTGGGCGAAGGGGTGGCCAAGAACCTCAAGGTATTGACTCAGGCTGATCTGATGGGCTTCACTCTGCCCCGGGAATACGGCGGTCTGAACTGCCCCAATCTGATCTACACGATGGCCATCGAGATCATCAGCCGCGCCGATGCCTCCCTGATGAATCTTTTCGGTCTGCAGGGCGTGGCCGAAACCATCTACGCTTTCGCCAGCGACGAAATTAAAAGCGAATATCTGCCGAAATTCGCAATAGACGGAGCCACGGGGGCCATGGCCCTCACCGAGCCGGACGCGGGCAGCGATTTGCAGGCGGTAGGCTTGCGCGCCTGGCAGGATACCGACGGACAGTGGCGGCTGACGGGGGTGAAGCGGTTCATTACCAACGGCTGCGGCGATATTCTGTTGACCCTCGCCCGCAGCGAACCGGAAATCAAGGATGGACGCGGCCTGAGCCTGTTTCTCTGTGAGCGCGGTCCACGGATTCGCGTGCGTCACCTGGAGCATAAGCTGGGCATCCACGGCTCGCCGACCTGCGAACTGGTTTACGACGATACGCCGGCCAAGCTGATCGGCGAACGTCAGCGCGGGTTGATTACCTATGTCATGAGCCTGATGAACGGAGCTCGCGTGGGTATCGCCGGCCAATCGCTGGGTATCGCCGAGGCCGCCTATCGCGTCGCCCGGCAGTACGCCCATACCCGCAAGCAATTCGGCCAGGCGATCGAGCGGCTGCCGGCCGTCGCCGAGCTGCTCGTGGATATGAAAATTGCCATCGAAGCCGCCCGGGCGCTGACCTACGAAACCAGCCGGATCTGCGACCTGGAAAACAATAACTTGCGGGTGATGGAGTTCAACAAGCCGAGCGACCCGGAGGAAATGAAAGAACGTCGGGCCAATTCGCGCACCTGGAAACGACTGAACAGCATGCTCACCCCGATGAGCAAATACTATGCCTCGGAAATGTCCGTGCGGGTTAGCAATGACGCCTTACAGGTGCTCGGCGGTTCTGGATACATGACCGATTACCCCGTCGAGCGATACCTGCGGGATGCGCGGATCACCACCATCTACGAGGGCACCAGTCAGTTGCAGATCGTGGCCGCCGTCCGGGGCGTTTGTTCCGGGGCTTTTGAAAAAAGAATCCAGGAATTTGAGCAGATCAGCTATGCCGACGAGGAATTAAGTAATCTTAAACATCTATTGATCGAAGGCCGCGAATTGGTGCTCAAGGGCATCGCATTCATCAAGCAGCAGGGCGCCGAATACATGGACTTGGCCGGCCGCAAACTTGTTGACGCCGCTTCAACCGTATTGATCGGTCACCTGTTTCTGCAGCAGGCCGTCGCCAATGAGCGTAAGGCCCGTGTCGCCCGCCGGTTTATCAACATGAACATGCCCACCTTGCGTCGCGACATTGAGCTGGTCTGCAGTGGAGACACCAGCGCGACCCAGCAATTCGACACCATCGCCGGCCCCCCGCCGTCGGGCTTCTGAGCTCCTTTGGGGCATTTACCTGCTCTCTAGCCCTGTACAATACCGCATTTTCGACATATAATGATATTAAATACTGCAGGCCAGAAGCCTGCATGCGCATGTTTTGATATCGATCGCGGAGACCATAACATTTTTCTGTTTCCTCATGGCGCCGATAACTAGCGCGAGGAGCACATAGGATGACTAAGCGAGCATTCACGCTGATCGAGGTTCTGGTGGTTGTGGCGATCCTGGCTCTGTTGATCGCCATTTTATTGCCCTCCCTGCAAAACGCCCGTAACCAGGCACGCGTTACGGTCTGTATGGCCAACTGCAAACAGATCGGTTCGCTTATTGCAACTTATCAGATGGAATACAACGGTCGCGTACCGGTGATTTTCAACTACTATACAGGCGGGGCTGTTGATGATAATAAAGCGAATCCTAGCGACGCTAATTTCCCTGGGCATCCTGCCCCCATGCGTACAATCTCTCTTGCTGTCGCCTTTCGTACCAGCCACCAGGCAACCAGAAAAATGGCCGAGCGCGGATTTGATCCGGAATTGTATTGGGACTGGGCAACTCATCCCAAAAATGCAAATCCATCCTCCGAACCCATTCGAAAAAAATTTGAAGAGTCGATCATGCCCGATCACTATGCATGTCCTTTCATTCGTGACGACGGAGATGGGTGGTTGAACACAGGGCAGCAAATGGTTGTCAATGGCGGGATATATGACCTATGGGAATGGACCGGCCGACATGAAAGCTATCAAACCTGGTTGTGGAATAATGTAGATCGCACCAAGCCGTTATTCACCGTGAAAAAGGCTGGCGGCGGCACGATACCGAGTGAAAAACCAAAATACTCAAACCTGAATTTCAATCAGATAGGCCACGATATATCAACGGCTGGCGCAACACTTACTCAAATGGTGAAGCAGAACGCCAAAAACCGGCATCGGAACTGGAACAAAAGAGACGCTAATTCAAAAGGGTCTGCTTCCCTTTCCGAGTTAACAGCGGTTTTCTGTGCACAGGGCAATTTCGTGGCCGCATCAGTAGCCAACTCGGCTACCATCAATAATTACGGGTCGCATCGTACCTCGGCCGGAGGCGGAACCAATACCATCTTCGGCGATACCCATGTCGAATGGGTTCCCTACCTGCGGATTGGTTTCCCGTAATGGTTGTCCGGTGTTGATCTAACCACTTAACCATGCGATGAATAAATTAACCCTCATCTCGTCCTCAGGGCCTGTTCAGCCCTGTGAGTTTTGAACATTTCACAGAAATGCGGTTATGTAAAAAAGGCGTGCGGCACCCCGTACAGATTGGCGCGGTCAAGGGTGCCGCAGCGAGTGGAAGATCCAGCTATTGATCCAGCACTTTGCTCGTCATGGATGCTTATAGCGCAACTCTGGACCGTTACATTATACCTCTTCGGCCGCCAACGTCTATCATTTTACTAGTTTTCAAGCATAATTTCTCACTACAATGGCGTAATTCCGAGAGCGCGCAGCCCCTTTCCAACCCGCAACCCCCTTCTCACCGGTTTCGATGTATTACCGAAGCCCGTTGAACTTCACGAACACACACCTATCCCCCCGCGACCACGATATCCGAGTCGAACATGCGAAAACCTCAAGAACAAAAACCGTAAGTTCATAAATAACAAACAACTAAAACAAATAAATACGATATTTTCATGCCTGAAAAATGGATATTTTGTCATTTTATAATAGAAATAATAAACTGCCATACAATCTCTCACAGTATGGTTAGCCCTATATGCCAAGCTCTTGACCGTTGCTCCAATCAAAATCGACACAATCGGCCTTTGTCTAAGGTCACAGGCCTTCCCAGGTCCGCCCACTTTTTTCTTGACAATAATACCGGTCGCTTATCAGACTATGATTGTTCGGGGGCAATTCTTTTTGGAAAGGGCCTGTCATGAAAATGAAAATCAGTCGTGAAGACGTATGGGCGGCCTCCCTGGTGGATCGACCGGGAGGGCTGGCGGAAAAACTGGAAACGCTGGCCCAGGGCAAAGTGGACTTGCATTTCGTCATCGCGCGTCGCGAGGCAAGCAAGCCGGGCACCGGCGTGGTTTTCGTGACGCCGATTGGGGGTGCGTCCGGTATAAGGGCCGCGCGCAAAGCCGGCTTTGTCAAGACCAAAACCCTGCACTCGCTACGTCTGGAATGCGCTGACCAGCCGGGCCTCGGAGCCAGGCTGACCCGGACTCTGGCCGAGGCGGGCATCAATCTGCGGGGACTGTCGGCGGCGGCCATCGGACGACAGTGCGTGGTCCACCTGGCCTTTGATCGCTCGACCGACGCGAATAAGGCCATCCGTATCTTGAAAAAAATGGCCTGAAATCCAACATCATCGCAAGAAAGCCGTCAACCGCTCATCATTGGGCCGGGCGGGTTTCGCTGCGCCTCTGTCGCTGGATCCAGCGTACAACATCCTCGATGACCTTGATATCCACGTGGCCCGGGCGTAGATACTCATCCTCGTCTGGACGTTCCTGCCCGTCCATCATCAAATGATTGAGCGTGGGATAAAACTCGAACGTGACGTTTTTCTTGTCGGACAATTGTTTTTTCCAGATATCGAAATCCTGCCGGGGAACCAGATAATCCCGACCTCCATGCAGGATTAACATGGGCTGGCTCAAATGGGCGGCCAGATCGGCCGGTCGATAATCCCGCAGATCCATCCAGAATTCCGGCTGGCGGCCGAGCGGCATTTCCTCAGCCGGGGCGGATGCGGTCAAATCGGAATCCTTGGTGCGGGCGACTTTCTTTTCCAAATCCTCGATTTGCTTGCGTTCCTGTTCGTCGATTTGTCCGTCGAGCCCCAGATAATACTTGACGCGTTCAAGCAGGACATCCTGCGGCGGCCGCCCCATGCCGTTGACGATGATCAAACCGGCCACGGCCGGATCGCGTGTCGCTATCCGCGGGGCCATCAACCCTCCCAGTCCATGCCCCAATATAAAAATGGATTGCGGATCGAAACGTCCATCCGACCGAAGCAGGGCCAAAGCCTCCTGAACATCCTCGAGAATAAGCCAATCGGCGGTAACCACTCCGGTAAGTACCTGGGAAATGGCCGCGATCTTCTGAATCCGCTCCTCTCCATAGTCGCGCTGTTCGTAACGCAAGACGGCGATACCCCGCGAGGCCAACCCCAAGGCCAAGTCGCGGAACATTTTGTTCGGACCGAGACTACTGTCCCGATCAAATGCACCGAGATCATGAACCAGGACAACCGCCGGATACGGACTCGGGCCCATGGGCAAGGTCAACGTGCCATCCAATAACCAATGTCCGCTGCCGACCTGGACTTCGGTTTCCAGATAACTTTGTGGAGCCACATAATCCGGTTCGCGATAAACAGGGTTTTGGGCCAATTCGACAATCTGTTTGGCTTTATCGAAAACCAGTTGAAAGTCGGCTGAGCTTCTTTCAAACTCGCAACCAACCGTGACGATAAGGTATTCCTGATACGGCTTGACCGTGGGTGTGGCAAGTTTGAGGAAGCGACCGTAGCGTCGAACAAGCTCGGCCCATTTTTTCTTGATCCCCTCCGGGGGCAACTGGCTTTTTAACTCGGGATGCAAATGCCGCAAAGCACCGGCATAATCGCCCGCGGCCATCGCCTCGATAAAAGAGACCGCGAGTTTTTCGACCGGTTCGCTCGGCTGAGAGGCAGGGGCGGAGGCGGCCGGTGCGGTAGTCGGCGGCGCTTGCGCTATCCCCGCGTTCGACAAACCTGAGCACAACAACGCCACAAGCAGCGGCAAAACACATTTCCACATCATAATCATCCTTTCCGGGTGTATCCGATAACGATGGCACAGACACGTACCTACTTGCCAAAAGATATCCATACATCATTCCGCTGACGGAAAAGCACAAGCAAACCCTTGTCCCGATGAGGCGCGACAAGGGCCTGCCCCTGCCACCCGGTCGGTAACCATCATCTTAACGAAAGGGCGATTCCTGGCAAAGGCGGGCCTTGCGAGGTCCGTCAACATCTCGGCTCGATCGCCATGATCGTCAGTAATTCATGTAACTGCCGGACAACATAGTGGGCCTCGTCGGCGTATGGGGGCGGCGATGCCTCGCCGATCATGAGTACGGCGGTCGCCCCGGCCCGGCGACCGGCCTGTAAGTCGAACAGGTAATCACCCACCACCCAGGCGGTCGCCGGGGCCACGCCGAACCGTCGGCAAATCTCCAGAACCGGCTCCGGCGATGGTTTTATCGGTCCATCCTCGCGGGCGAAAATGCAGTCGAATTGCAGGCCGTGCCGGTCAAGCACAATTTGTGCACAACGCCGGCTGTTTCGTGTCAACAAACCGAGCGGGATGGCTCGGCAGCGCAAAGCGGCCAGCACCTCAGCCGCGCCATCGTGGAGCTCGCTGGCCAAGGCCGCCTCGGTTTCGTGCCGGTCCAGGATGGCCTTTGCCCGGGCGCGCTGCTCGGCAGTCATGGTCTCCAACGCTTCCAGGACCGGTATCCGTGGCGTGTTCGGCAAGCCGATTTCCTCGCGGATACGGTCGAAATTGAGGTACGGCCGGGTCAACGTCCCGTCCAAATCAAAAATCACCGTCCCGACCACCGGCCGGGGCCGGCAACCACATTGTTCCCGCCCATCCATAAGCTCCGGTTTATTCCAACCGGTCCGCCCGGTCAAGCGTTGATACGGCAGGTAACGGTCCCACGCGATCCAGTAAGGCTTTCAAATCCGGCGAGCGGATGTTAGGTATTTAGACTGTTAGGCTGTTAGACTGTTAGGCGCGGCGGTCGGTTCACTTTGCTTTGAGACGGAAGCAAGTTTGGAGAGGCTGATTCATGAAAAATGATACTCGGTCAACCATAGGTCACGTGGTAGCCGTGATGGAGCGATTGGCGCCGTCGGCACTGGCCCAGTCCTGGGACAACGTCGGGCTGCTGATCGGCTCGCCCGCGGTCTCCTGCCGTCGCGTATTGCTGACGATCGATCTGACGACGGCCGTACTGAATGAGGCGGTCAGCAAAAAATGTCAGGGGATTATCGCCTATCATCCACCATTATTTCAGCCGATCAAGACCGTCCGGGTCGATCATCCGGGCACCGAATCCATCGTCCACCAAGCCATCGCCGCCGGGCTGGCCGTCTATTCGCCGCACACGGCACTGGACGCGGCGCCCGGCGGGAGCAATGACGTGCTGGCACAAATGTGCGGCCTGATTGATGTCGCTCCGTTTGAATACGTCCACGTCGGACCGCGGCAGTTCAAGATGGTCACCTTCGTACCGGTGGAACAACTCGAAAAGTTATCGGCGGCCATGTTCGCGGCGGGCGCCGGCCGCATCGGCGATTACGAGCAGTGCAGCTATCGTCTGCGTGGCGAGGGAACGTTTTTCGGAACGGAAAGCACCGCCCCTCGGGTAGGCCGGCGCGGCCGGCTCGAAACCGTACCCGAGATTCGGTTGGAAATGGTGGTACCTGAACCTACCCTAGCGGCGGTCACCAGGGCGCTGCGCACACATCATCCTTACGAAGAGCCGGCGTTTGATATTTACCCGTTGACACCGCCCCCAACGATAGGCATCGGCCGCGTTGGACGGTTGCCGAGCGGTATGACTCTGGGCATGCTGGCCCGACAACTACAACGCGGCACCCAATCAAAAATCATCACACTGGTGGGCGAGAAAGCAACGCGTCTGAAAAAAGCGGCCGTCTGTGTCGGGGCCGCCGGCCGACTGCCATTGGAAAAACCAAATTCCGCCGACTGCGACGTGATCGTTACCGGCGAAATCCGTCATCATGATGCCCTGACCATCCTGCGTAACGGCAAGACGGCCATCGCCTGCGGGCATTGGGAAAGCGAACGGCCGGTGCTCAAGCCGCTGGCTGCCCGATTGTCCGAAGCTTTGCCCGGAATCGAATTCCTCATAAGCCGGCGCGATACGGGACCGTTTGCCCCTCAATAAAAACCTCGCGATGGGAATGGCGTATCATTCGGATGGGGGTGTACGATGGTCGCGCAAACCCTCGACCACACGGCCGAAGGCGTCGGCGTTGCGCGGATCCACTTCGATGAGTTTTTCATGCGCGTTGATGACCAGATCGGCTAACTCGTCGAATTCCGTGCGTAAAGCAGCGACCTCCTGCCAGTCCTGGATAACCACGGGAGTCGCATCGCAAAGCTGAAAAAAGTGGAGAACGTGCATCTTTTGCAGGGCATCGTTAACGGCCGGCGGCATACTTTGCAGGCAAATGCGCGGACCGTCCGCCTCGCGGTTCCGCAAGGCCAGGCCTAAAAGCTCTCCGGCGAAACTGCTGTCCATGTAGCTGGTCTGACTCAGATCAAAATAAATATCCGAAGTATCCTTGGACAGACATTCGTGCAGCAAACGTTGCACGCGGGCGGCCTGCATGGCGGTACAGGGCCCTTCCATCTTGATTACCAGCACGTTGTCCTGCCGGCCGTATTGAATCCGCGTCGTTTCAGGCATGGGCGCCACCGTTGCGGGAGCCAAAAGTTCCTATCAACAAAAACTATTCTATCACAAACCGCCGCCGATTGCGCCCTGTCTTACAGGGGTCGTCATCCGCCGGGGTAGAAACAGGTTTTTGGGGAAAGGTATCGGCCGGATTCGTCTAATATGATGCGGATGTTACAGCTTATATCTGAATTCCGGAGTTGACGACGGATCATGGCGATAGGATACATGCAGGTCGCGTTGTGGATCCTCGCAGCCCAGGCCGTTCCAGTAACGGTTGTCGTGGTAGACCTGCTGGGGAGTCATAGCGTCCACATGCCCGTCGACGAAACACAGATTGGATTTGCCCATGTGCCGATCGGAAATGTACGTGCGGTAGTTTTTCCACGCATAAGGCTCGAGGTCCGGGCCGCTGAAGGACTGTAACGCGTATTCGGGAATATAGGTCGGATCCATGGTGTAACCGTGATTTCCAAGCATTTCTTTATCGTTCACGCCGCGCTGATAAGGCTTGAGCCATCCGGTGCCGTCGCAATCGCCAAAAGCGATAGTCTCCACCGGTCGTCGCACGGTCTTGACGGGAAAGTTTTCCCAGGGATGAGTCGGGCTGATGTTATTATCCCGTGCGCTACCCAGATACTTATAGTTGTAACCGTAAGAGTTGTTCCGCCCCACTTCCCACTCGGGTACGGCCGGGCAGCTTTGCACCTTGAAACCCGCGAGATACCTGGCCATCGCGTTGTACCAGCGGACGCGTTTGTCGTCGGGGTAATCCGGGTGCGGAATTCGCCACTGATGAGCCGGGAAAACCCGGAAGTCGTGCAGGTAGTACATCATACCGAAGCCCAGTTGACGGACATGAGCCTTGCAGTTTACGGAACGGGCCTGTTGTCGACTTTGATTTAACGACGGCAACAAAATGGTGATCAGCAGGGCGATGATGGCCACAACAACCAGAACTTCAATCAACGTAAACGCGGACACCCTTTGCTTGCCGATCATAACATTGCCTCCCCGGCAGCTTTCATGCGGCAACGTGGCGTCACCCCATCAAGCTGACATAATCGTAAACCGCCTTCCCGCGCCACCGTTCACCCCCTCCTCTCACGGTCACGCAGGTCCAAAGCACGCACCCCTTCAGGGCAGGGTATACTTCAACTCATCCTCCGGGTCGTTAATCCGCAGGATAAACTCCCAGACGCCATCGATCTCCAGCAATTTGACCAGGATGGCGTTACGGCCCTTGTTCAGACGGATATTCACCTTATCCTGATCGGGCTTCATGCCCCGCGGAACATTAACGCCATGCACCTGCCGGCCGTTGACGAACACTTTGACCCCGTCGTCGCTGCCGACATAAAGGGTCGTATCCCGGTCATCGGGGGAAACCACCTCGCAATAACCGTAGGCGGTCATATGGTCGTTGTCCTCGAAATAGTTGCCCTGCTCCTGGACAACTCCGCGGGATGCGTGGATCTTCTTCCACGACACCTGCCGCCCTCCCTTGCCCGTGAAGGTCGCTTTTGGACCAAAGGGTTCCTTTTCCGGGCCGAAAGCCTGATCGAAACCGGGTTCTTCCTTGGAATTGGGGAACGGGCCGATGATATACCAGTCACGCACGAAATTCTGATAGGGATGCAGGATAAAACCATCCACGATGACCTCGCAGCGATCGCCCTCGACGGGCTTGCCGGTCAGTTTCAATTCGAGCGGATTGGCCGTCTTGCGCAAGCGCGCCCTATCGCCCACCGGCTTGCCGTCCAGCAATAGTTCGAAGGAGGAGGCCTTCAACTTGTCCGCCAGAATCGGCTGGATAGTGAAACGCCCTTCGTCCGGCGCTGGAAGATTAAAAATCACGGAAGTGCCGACCGGTCCGCTGATGCGTACGCCCTTGCCGCGGCTTAACTGGACAGGCAGGTTATCCTCTTCGACGATCCAAACGGTTTTACCGTCGGCGGCCGTCGCGGAGAGAAGATTTTCGGCTTCGACGGCATCGGGGATTACCTTGCCCTGCGGAATCCGTTGTTCGATTGTCGTGGTGGCGAAGAAATCCTTTCCACCCGGGGCCATGTACCAATAAGCCATTGAACTGTAATCGTTGCGCACTGAACCGGAATGGTGAGCGGCGTAATTTTCTATGTCGATTTTGAAGGACTTGGCAAAGGGGATGTTGTCGGCGATATGCCAGCGGTAACAGGACTGTCGCCGCGGTATCGGACCGGTGGTCGGGCAACCGTGAAAGGCGTTCGCGAAATAACGAATACCCCAGGCATCGCCGTAATAATCCTCGCTGCCGGTACCGAAAGTGGAGGGGAATTTTTCACCGTCGACATAAACCTTCTCATCACCCTCGCCCCACCAGCCGCCGAGAATGTTATCGGGAAACAGCACATCGCCGACGAATCGGCCGCGTCCGGAACATTCCAGCATCGGGTAATCGAAAACCTCGCTGTTCATGTCGCGCCGCCACTTGGCATGGAAATAGAGACTGTCCGGCGGCAGTTCGCCCGGCTTATACACAATTTTGTATTTGAACTCGGCCGGTTTTTGGCCTTGGTTAATCACCACGATTCGGGCACTTTTTGCGAACGGCATGCGCCAATAGCAATAATTCATGTCTTTAGTGATGCCCAGCGGCAGGCTCTCGTATTCGGCCTCCTGCCAGGGGTCTCCGAAGAAATCGCCCAGCGGAGCGTCAACCGCCGGGGTCGCCTGGCCGTCCCAATGGATCTGTAAAAGTACTTTCCGGGTAGCCCATAACTCATCGCTCTTGAGCTTGGCAAAAAACTGCCGGATGACGGCCGGTCCGCTCAGATCGGGCAGTTGCATACGCTTGCCGGGTTCGAGAGTAACGCTCGCCTCGATCGTTTGGGTGTGCTCGACCGGCTGCGGATCCCGACCCTTGTTCGACAGAAGCTCACAAACTCGCTTAAGGGCCTTTTCCGCTTCCGGGGTCAGCTTTGGATTGAATGTCTGGATTCTGCAGCCTTCGGGGTAGGTGGTATAGCCTATGTGATAATACTGCTGATGGGGCTTATCCGCCATCACGATGCAGCTCTTGGCGAAGGGGATGGGCATGTACAAATTCGATGCGGGATTGTCCCCGTCCTTCATGTCCAGCCGACGTTGCCAGACTAATGGACTGGGGAACGGGGACTCGCCCTTCCGAAAAAGCTTGTTGAAATCGTACTCGAAACCGGGAACCTTTTCGCCATCGAAATAAAAACGGATGATGCCCTGCGGATTGGCCGACCATATCCGCCAGATGCAGCCAGGCGCATTGATCTCCGCCATGACGGCCTCGCCGGTCTGCTCGTCGATCCGAATGTAATGGCCCCGATCCCCGTTGGCGGCCCAGTTGATATATTGCCTGGTCTGCTCGTCATAGCGTGAGGCGCGATCATAACTGGAAGCCTGCTGACAACGCACGCCCTCAGCGGCCGGGACCATCAGTCCGTCCAGGTTGACCAACTGGTCCAGGAACCAGGTAAGGTCCTTCACCTGCCCGGCTTCCTTGGCCTGGAGCACGGCGGCGAAACAAAAACATAAACCAGCGAAAGCTTTCATGGTTCTACCGTCCATTCGCATGATCCTCCGCCTTTCTGACGCGGTTGATAAAAATTTAGCAGATCAACAACGGCAAAGCCGTCATCCGAAAACAACAAGGTAACGATAACAGCGAATGTATAAAGCCAAGGCACCTTGCTGTCCATAGCAGCCAAAGAAAGGTCAAAGTTTAGAATTATTACAATATTTCATGTAATGTCATAATGTTATTGTCGTTTATCCGAGAACTTGCCTCCCTCTGGCCAAAAAAAACTAGAAACACTATGATGTTTGAGTGTATCTGTAGCCCATCCTGGCCGGGCCGGTAAGAAATGAAAGTTTTTTACGGGGAGATGGATCATGGCGGATGACTTCGTTAAAGGCTTGGGAACACGGTGTCTTCATGCCGGCCAATCCCCCGATCCCACCACCACTGCACGCGCCGTACCTATTTATGCCACAACAAGTTACGTTTTTCACGACACGGGCCATGCGGCCAATCTGTTTGCCTTGAAAGAGTTTGGCAACATCTACTCGCGGTTGATGAATCCGACGAACGATGTCTTGGAAAAACGAATCGCCGCTTTGGACGGCGGGGTAGGCGCTTTGGCGGTATCCAGTGGTCAGTCAGCCATCTATATCGCCATACTCACGATCTGCCATGCGGGGCAGAGTTTCATTTCCGCCACGAGCCTCTATGGCGGTACTTGGACCTTATTTACCCAGACCTTCCCGAACCTCGGGGTTAAGGCCAAATTCTTCGATCCCTCCCGGCCGCAGGACATTCGCAAACTGGTGGATGAAAACACCCGTTGCGTGTATTTCGAGGCCCAAGGCAATCCCAAGAACGATGTACCAGACTACGCCGAAGTGGCCCGGGTGGCTCACGAATACGGCCTGCCGGTCATTTGCGACAACACGGTGATGACGCCGGTTCTGTTGCGGCCGTTCGAGCACGGGATCGATATCAACGTCTACAGTTGCACGAAATTCATCGGCGGGCATGGATTGCACATCGGCGGGTGCATCGTCGATTCCGGCCGTTTCGACTGGTCGGCCGATGCGAAAAAATGGCCCGAGTTCACCGCCCCGGACCCGTCCTACCATGGAGTGGTGTTGGCCGATGCTCTTAAGCCGATCGGCAACATAGCTTACATTATCAAGTGCCGTACGCATCTGCTGCGAGATATGGGCAGTTGCATGAGTCCGTTCGCCGCGTTTCTGTTTCTTCAAGGTTTGGAAACGCTCCACCTGCGGATGCCCCGGCATTGCGAGAATGCCATGAAAGTCGCCCGGCACCTGGCCGGTCATCCAGCGGTGCAATGGGTCAACTACCCCGGTCTGCCGGATCATCCGTCTCATGCCAACGCGAAAAAGTACCTGCCGCATGGCTGCGGGGCGATCATCGGGTTTGGCATCAAAGGCGGGGCCGGCGCCGGCCGAAAATTCATCGACGCGGTAAAGCTTTTATCGCATCTGGCCAACATCGGCGACGCCAAGACGTTGTGCATTCACCCGGCCAGCACGACCCATTCGCAGCTTACCGAACAGGAGCAGGCCGCCACCGGCGTGGTACCCGAATACATTCGATTGTCGATCGGCCTTGAGGATGTGGAAGACATCCTCGCCGACATCGATCAGGCCCTCGCTGCTTCGCAGAAATAAATCATCCTTCAGTCTTGATTAGCACTACACCTACATCGTCATCGCTGACTTGCTATTACAGCAGCAATTTATTAACATGAATGCATGGTTACGATTGACGGAAAATTAATCGACCCACGGCATGTCGAGCTTTGCGAACCTGTTCCGCCGGACGAAGATTCCATCCACGTTCGTCTTATTGTTCCCGGACATACTGCGTCCAGTGATGTCGCCCTTCTCATCCACAACCCCGCATTTGACTTTTTGCGTGACGAGCCTGACCTCTATGAGTAGCTATAAGCCCGGCGATGTGGTTTTGGTCGAAGTGCCCTTTACCGACTTTTCGCATGGGGAAGAAACGCCCCGCCATCATCCTTGTATCCCGCGGCCAGGATCATTTGGGATCATTTTGCACCTCACGTGTCGATCAGGCCGGACCTGACAATGTTAGGCTCGTCGCCTCTACGAATAACGGTTTGGCTGTGGATTCCGCAGCACTTGTGACCAAACTATTCACCCTGCATGAGTCCCTCATTGTCCGCGCACTGGGCCACCTGTCATCATCCGACCATCGAGCTGTTGTCGAAAGGCTTGCCAATCTGCTCCGCGAATCCCTCAATCCAAGGTCAATGGACGATTAACCCATCTATCTGCTTCTGCTTGCTTCCAAGGATTATCCTTACACCTGCTTCGCGTATAAGGCCACAATATTCGGACGTAAATCCCCCCGGGACGACTGGAAAGATACGGAATGTTCTTTACAATCTCGGCATGGCTGAAAACATCTTCCAGATCGGATTGGTCCAGCACGCCTGCGGGGAGGACCGGGCGGCGAACCTCGAACAGGCTATCGCGGGGATCCGCGAGGCCGCCGGCCGGGGTGCCCGGATCGTCTGCCTTCAGGAATTGTTCAACGCCCCCTACTTCTGCAAGGCCGAGTCGGCCGAGCGCTTTGAGCTGGCCGAGCCGATTCCAGGACCGACTTTGCATACCCTGCAAGCCGTCGCGCGGAAGCTCGAAATCGCGTTGATCGTGCCGCTCTTCGAGCGTCGGGCGGCCGGCATTTATCACAATTCCGCGGCCGTACTCGATGCCGACGGCAGCCTGCTCGGCGTTTACCGCAAGATGCACATCCCCGACGATCCGCTCTATTACGAGAAATACTATTTCACGCCCGGCGACGCGGTCGGTCCGGCCGGCGGGTTCCGCGTGTTTCGCACGCGCTATGCGACCATCGGCGTACTGATCTGCTGGGACCAGTGGTATCCGGAAGCGGCCCGCATCACCGCTCTTTGCGGTGCGGAAGTGCTCTTTTATCCGACGGCCATCGGCTGGCACCCAAAGGAAAAGGCGACCTGGGGCCCCCGGCAGGTCGAGGCCTGGCGAACCGTACAACGCGGACACGCCGTAGCTAATGGCCTCTATGTCGCCGCGGTCAACCGCGTTGGTTTCGAATCGGAACCGGGGACCGACGGGATCGAATTCTTCGGCCAATCCTTCATCTGCGACCCGTTCGGACAAGTGCTGGCCGAGGCCCCCGCCGATCAGCCCTCCGTTCTGCTCGCCTCCTGCGATCGTACGCACCTGGAAAACGTCCGGCGTAACTGGCCTTTCCTTCGCGACCGCCGCATCGACGCTTACGCGGCCATTACCGCCCGTTCACTGGAAAAAGAGGAATCATGAACAGCAATCAAAACGTGAAACCAACGCGGCGCATGCCCGCCGAGTGGGAACCGCATGAGGCCACCTGGATCGCCTGGCCGCACCATGAACCCGACTGGCCCGGAAAGCTCGAGGCCGTCCGCTGGACCTACGCGGAAATCGTCCGAGCCATCGGCCTGAGCGAACGGGTGGAAATCCTCTGCCATGACGAGGCCATCGCCGCCCAGGCCCGCGAATATCTTACGAAAAACGACGTTGATCCGAATATCTACCGCCTGCATCAGGTGCCCAACGATCGCGGCTGGCTGCGCGACTCGGCCCCGACCGCCGTTCGCACCGCGACCGGATCAGTCGAATGGGTCATCTGGCAATTTAAAGCCTGGGCCAAATACGAAAACTACCAGCGCGATGCTCATGTCCCGCGAGCCATCCAGGAGATCACCGGCCTGGGTAGCGTGGAGGCCATGCGCCCCGATAACGGTGGCCGCGTGGTGCTGGAAGGCGGAGCGATTGATACCGATGGGCAGGGAACCTTACTAACCACCGAAGAGTGCCTGCTGTCCCGAATCCAGTGGCGCAATCCCGGACTGGACCGCACGGGATACGAAAAGATCTTCGCGGAATACCTGGGCATTCGTCAGACGATCTGGCTCGGCGAAGGATGCGCGGGGGATGACACGCACGGGCACGTGGACGATATCGCCCGCTTCGTGGCCCCGCGAACCGTGGTCTGCGTCCACGAGCCGGACCCCGCCGACGACAACCATGCGCCGACGGAGGAGAACCTTCGCCGCCTGCGCGTTGCCCGTGACGCCGAGGGACGAGAACTGCGCGTGATCACGTTGCCCATGCCCCGGCCGATCAGCTATGAAGGGCAGCGGCTACCTGCCAGCTACGCGAACTTCTACATCACCAACCGTTGCGTCGTGGTCCCCACCTTCAACGATCCGAACGACCGGATTGCCCTGAACACGTTGGCGGATCTTTTTCCCGACCGGCGGATCATCGGCTTGGCCTCCGTCGATCTGGTCCTCGGACAGGGCACCCTGCACTGCCTGACGCAGCAGCAGCCTGCTTCCTGAACCGCGGATCAACGATCACCTGAACGGAGACACCGTAGAGAGATACGCACATAAAGCGGCGAAAAAGGATGGTTATAACAGTGAATACCTGTAATTTGCTCTGAGCAGGCGAAAACATGGATATACTCGCGTCGTGCCATCGCGTTACAAGGGCCTGTCCACGCCGTCCGGTCGTTCCGAAGCGCGTGGGCCCAAGGCAGCGGGCGGGTAAAAACGACTTCGGCTTGCCGGGCGGATGGTGAATCCCTCGGGCAAGCCGATCCGTCGACCGCAAGGGTCGGATCAATTCTGGAGCAGAACCTTCTCGACGGCGGCCATGAGTTTCTCCATGGCGAAAGGCTTGTTGATATACGCCGCCGCGCCCAAGCTGGTCGCCCAGGCCTGATGCCGCTTGCCGGTGTTCGCGGTGATCATAATCACGTGCGGCTTGCTGCCTTTGGGCTTCTTGGCCTTGAGTTTCTCCAATACGAGAAATCCACTGCGCTGCGGCAACATCGCGTCAAGAATGAGCAGGTCGGGCTGGTGCTCCTCGGCCATCCGAACCGCGGTATTTCCGTCGGTAGCGGTCATGACCTCAGCCCCGGTCTCTTTCATAACCATCTCAATCGCCGTTAAAATATCCGTGTCATCATCGACCACGAGGATCGACTTTCCATCAAACTGTCCACCCATCGCTGTTCCTCCGTAGAAGCAAACTGGTATGCTCGCTCACCCCGGTACTACTATATCCGACCCCATGACGGAATGCAACTGCCGGCAAACCACCCTTGTCGGAGTCATGCGGGCTGCGCTCCGGGCGGAAACCAGCCCCGTGTTTTCAGACAAATCCTGACCAACATCAACATTATCGGTACCTCGATCAGGACGCCGACCACGGTGGCGAGGGCCGCCCCGCTTGACAGGCCATAGAGCATCGTCGCCGTCGCTATGGCAACCTCAAAGTGATTGGACGCCCCGATCATGGCCGACGGGGCCGCATCCGCATAACTGAATTTCAACCACTTGGCGACCAGGTAGGTAACCACGAAGATCAGTACCGTCTGCACGCATAAGGGAATCGCAATCCACAAAATCGTTAGAGGGTTGCCAAGAATGGTTTCCCCCTTGAAGCTGAACAAGAGCACAAGGGTTGCGAGCAGGGCGACGATGGATATGGGGGTCAAGACGTGGAGAAACCGGGCCTCGAACCAAGGCATCCCTTTGGCTTTAATGATCCACTTGCGCGAGAAGTAACCCGCCACCAGCGGCAGGGCCACGTAGATGGCAATGGATAGAAGCAAGGCCTCCCACGGCACGGGCATGCGATTGATCCCCAGCAGCCAGCCGCCGAGCAGGCCGTAGAGCACCAGCATGGTCAGCGAGTTGATGGCCACCATCACCAGCGTGTGGCCCTGGTTGCCCTGGGCCAGATAGCCCCACATCAGCACCATGGCCGTGCACGGCGCGATCCCCAGCAGGATCGCCCCGGAAATGTAGGAACGCCACAACTCGACCTCGCTGCCGTCCTTGACGATTTCCGTACCGGGGATCAGGTCGCGGAAAACGTAGCCGAGGAAAAAGGTGGCGATGGCGAGCATGGTGAAAGGCTTGATTCCCCAGTTTACGACGAGGGTGAGCAACACGGGTTTGGGGCTCTTTCCGGCCTTGATGACCTCGGCGAAGTCGATCTTCACCATGATCGGGTACATCATGAAAAACAGGGCGATGGCGATGGGGATCGACACCACCGGCGCTCCGTTGACGTAGATAGCCATCGCGTCCAGCGATTGGGCCACGCCCGGGGCAAGCTTGCCCAAGACGATACCGCCCACGATGCACAACGCGACCCAGATGGTCAGATATTTCTCAAAAACGTTCAGTCCTTTAGCTTGCTTGTCCATGACGGTCTCCATGTCCTGGGGGGTTATTTCTTCTTTTCCAAGGATTCCGGTAAGGTCTCCACATATTGCCTGATTTCGTCCCGCACGCGGCGATAGCCATCCGGAACTTCCGTTTCCGTCTTCGCTCCCCTGACCAGCCTGGGTGGCTCATCGAAACCCACATGCACCACCTTCGCCTTACCGGGAAACCATCGGCCTCTTCATTGCGCTCATGATTTCGTTTTGACGGCATATATTTTCACGCTGGCGGCATGCGCGTTTACGTCATAACCTTGCAGCACTTTGGCCAGATCATCATGCAAGGAAGAATCCTTGTCGGCCTTTGGATCGCTTCCGCAACAACAGCAAGTCTTGGCGGTGACCCGGCTGCTGCCCTTCGTTGCGGTGGAACAACAGGACGTTTCCACTTTCGCGTAGGCGTTCAGGTCCGCGCCGCTGTCCACGATCTGAACATGGGTAAAACCGGCCTCCAGCAGATAACGTCGATAATCTTCGATCATGATCGCGCCGGCGATGCAACCGACGTAAGCCAGCAGATCGTCGGCCAAGGCGGCCGGCAGAGGTTTCTTCAGAGCAATATCACTAACCGCGAGCCGACCGCCCGGTTTAAGTACGCGGATGGCTTCGGCGAAAACAGCCGGTTTGTCCGGGGCCAGATTGATCACGCAATTGCTGATAACGCAATCGACCGAGGCGTCCGGGAGGGGCAGTTCGTCAATGGTCGCCAGATAGAACTCGACGTTAGCCGGTGAACCGTTTCGCGCGGCGTTCCTGCGCGCCAGCTCGATCATTTCCGGAGTCATGTCGATGCCGATCACCTTACCGGTCGGTCCGACTTTGGCGGCGGCCAGAAACACATCCATACCGCCGCCACAGCCCAGATCCACCACGACTTCGCCGCTTCTCAGTCCGGCCAAGGCGGTCGGATTCCCGCAAGAGACGCCCAAGTTGGCTTCAGCGGGGATGGCCGCCAGTTCTTCCGGCGTGTAGCCAAAGGCCTGGGCTACTTCGCGCACGCCCGTTTGCGTACCGGACAAGCCACTGCCCGCCAGCAATCCATATCTGGCCTGTACGGTTTCGGCTATCTTGTTCTTTGTCATGAGATTCCTCCCTTTCCCGGTCTAGCGTAAATCAAGGTTGAGTCCATTCTGTTAGCGGTCAATCACCCCATATTTTCATGATTGCCATTACCACACAGAAAGCCATATGCACAAGTGGGCACGATCCATTTACCTCCACGGCGGTTCTATGGATGAGCTTCGGACGGCAATGATGAAGCCGTCGCCGCGGAACTTTCCGGCGAACCGGAGTTGAGCAGCCTGGTCAATAGCGGAATCCAGAAATCTTCCTTGTTGCGACATAACAAGGGCACGCGGCGGCCGTTTAGAAAAAGGGTCGGCGTCTGCGTCACGCCAAGCTGATGCCCCAAACGAACGTCCTCCGCAACTCGGCTTTGCACTGCGTCACTTTTCATATCCTTGATAAAACGTTCAACGTCCATGTTCAGCAACGTGGCCAGGGCGGGATAATCCAATGATCCCATATCTTCCGAGCGGGCCAGGATTTCATCGCGCATCCGGTGGAACAATTCGTCGCCTCCCTGCAAACGCGCCGCCTCGAGCGCATAAGCCGCCACACAGGAATGGGCGTACATATTGGCCTCAAAATACGGATTGCATTGGCTACACAAGGGATAATGCTTGAACACCACGCGGAACCGATCGTCGAATAACGGCTCGATCTTTTCGCCCAGAAAGGCGTCAAATTTTTTGCATTCCGTACATTCCATATCGCTGAACACGAGCAGGACAGCGGGTGCCTCCATCTGTCCGTCAACTGCCGGATCGACCAATCGCGGATCAATCGCCTTCTTGTCCTGACCCCAATACATGGCCGCCAAGAGGTCTGGATTGGTTTTGGTTTCATCGAGAATGGTATTCAATATCGCGGCCTTGGTGGCCTGGGCTTGCACTAACGTGGCCGCCACGCATACCAGCCACAGCGATAATCCCATTCCAAGAGTTACCAGGGCCAGACGATTGGTAGGATGGGCTATGGTTGTATGCACCGAGAGCATGGTATCCGCCTTTATCGTCGCTTGATCGGCCCGGCGACGGCGGGGCCACATGAGCAGTAAAATGATCAGCAACGCAAAGTTGATACCATGGACCATCATGCAACCCGGACACCAGGCTTTTACGGTGCGGGCCATAAGCACCATGAATCCGGCGGAACCGATACAGCCCATGAAAACGAGCAGCAACGGCAACAGATGCCAAAAACGCCCATGCTCATTCGGCCGCCCGACCCCCAGGAACCATGTCGTCAGGAACACGAAGTAAAGCAAGCCCAGATAGCTTACGGGTATCGCAACGTTGATCTTGGACGAGTCAGCCAAGGCTTCCTGCCTCCACGCCCCGCCGACCAACGTTTTCGGTTGTGGGTTTTGAGGCCTGGGTGGAAACACCGCCCATCGGCTGTTAAGAACCTTGTCACAATCCATCGACCCTTTGCCACATAAGGCGCCCAGCCATGAACTGTTGACATTTTTGGTCATGTGCTGAGCCGTCAATTGAACGCAAAGATAAATACCCAAAGCCGACAATACAATGGCCGTAACCACCAGCAGCCTGCCTCGCCATTTCATCACTTTCAACTCCCTTCGATACCTCAACCAACCCGCCCGTCTCGGCGAGAATCATGATCCTCATCAACAAATCCAAGAGCCGCTTCGGCGAAGCCGATTTCCTCAACAACCGTCAGGACATAGTTTTGCGTTGAACCGTCTCTCATGCTTTTAATCTCGATGAACTCCGGGTCGCGCGAGAATCGGGCCAGGTCCGTCGGATCCTCATAGGCGATGAGGCCGCAGTATTCCTGGCTACAGGCTCCCAAGAAGCTTGCCCGCGTCCGGCCATAGAACAAAACGCGAGCGTGATGCCGCTCCAGAATCGGACCCACCCGGCGCAAGTACTCCGCGTAAATCACCTCCTTGCCGGGGACGAGGTCAAATAGGTTCAACACAATGATCATGACCCTTCACCCGGCGGCCCTCACGACCAAACCAGGCGAATTTTCACTCCTTGGTCAACCGGATGGCGATATCTTTCGGCAGCGCCAAACCGGCCGCCACTTGCATCGCCTTAAACAAACCCACCGGCACCGCGCAACCGGCACAGCAGCCGGTCAGCGACGAACGCACCGTACGCAGTAAAACGCCTTCCCCTCGGGGGTCGATCTCCCGGTAAGCGTCGATCGGCCCGTTTTCCTGGAGAAGCTTGCCCAGTTGGTCGATCTTTGCGCAATCGGAGCGGACTTCGAAAATCACGTTCTGATCGTCCGCGCTGGCGACTTGGGCCACCGTTTTAAATCCGCAAATCCCTGCGTCAATAACCACTTTTGCGTGCATCATGTCTTCCCGATGAACTCTCTCGTCATTCACCAACCAAGTCACCTAACGGCCGGCTATTTAGCCGTGTACAACAGATACGCGCCGCCGAGCAAAACCAGTACACCACAAGTTTTTTTAAGGATGACCGCGCCGCGGGATTGCTCATTCCAGTTGAGGTATCGCTGCACCCATTCGGTGGAGGTACCCGCCAGAACAATGATCGAGCAATGCCCGAGGCCATAAACCGAAAGGAGGATCGCACCGTAGAGTGCGCTTTGCCCAGCCACCTTGAAGGTGACCCCGAGGACTGGGGCCATAAAGGCGAAGGTACAGGGACCAAGGGCAATCCCAAAAACCAAACCGAGGATAAAGGCGGCCAGCAGGCCTTTACGTTTCATATTAACCTGGCCCGGTCCGGACCACGGCATCGGAATAACATCCAGAAGGACCAGGCCAACCACAAAGAAGATCAAGGCCACGAAGTAATTGCCATAGCGCCCGACATCGCCCATCATCCGACCCGCCGCCGCGGTAACCACACCGATCAAGGCGATGGTGATCAGGATTCCCACGGCAAACAAGGTAGAGATCCCCAATGCCCGCCGCATCGGAATCCGGCCCTGCTGATCAATGAAACCGACAATCAGGGGGATGCTCGCCAGATGGCAGGGGCTGAGCAATATGCTCAAGACCCCCCAGACGAACGTGGCGGCGATCGCGATGGCCGGCGTGCCTTCCACGGCATGGGTCAGGGTGATGAACAGTTGTTCCATGGCTTATTTCACTCCCAAGTTTTCCAGGCGTTTCTCAATCTCGGCCTGCGGGAAAAATCCTGTATGACGGAACACCTCTGTACCTTTGGCGTCGAAGAATATCTGCAGAGGGATGCTCCGCACGCCATAGCGGGCGGCCAACACCTGCTGCTCGCGCACATGGATGAACAGAATGTTGGCCTTCCCCTCGTATTTCTTCTCCAGGGTTTTGAGGATCGGCGCCATCATGTCACAAGGGCGGCACCCGGTTGAACCGAAATCCACCATCGAGGGCTTGCCGCTCATGCGCGCTTTGTCAACCGGATTGTCCCTGGCCAGCACCGCTTGTTGTTCGGCCCAGGGCCGGGATACCTGAATGGGTAGTTGTTTGCCCAAATCCCGGATGTAGGCGATGGCGGTTTCCTGCTTTTTCTGTTGCAGGACATATTGCATTAACTGGTCCTTGATCTGGTCCAGGGCGGCCCCTCCGCACATATCCTTGTTTTGCTCATAAAATTCCTTAACTTCGTCATCCGAGACCTTGACCGGCTGGACCACCTTCTCCAAATGGGCATTGATGATCTGTTCATCGGTCACACCGGCAGGCCGCGTGGCTGGGGCAGGGGTTTCCTTTTGAGCCGCCGCCAGGAGCAGTTTCGGGGCGGCCATCTGCTCGACCAGGAAAAAGCCGTTCTTGCCCAGTGAATCGCGCATATCCGGCGGGGCCTTTTCGATCTCTGCCGCCAGATCCGTTTTGACCAGTCGCACTTCCCCGCAGGACACCAGTGTTTCCGCGGGAAGCTCCGCCAGGACCGCGAAAGACAACACCCCCGATGCCAAACCAGGACAAGCGGCCTCAACGGTACGGGCAACCGGTTGGGATGCGGGGGCATCCGCGGCCATCGATGGGTAAACGGCTAACAAGAAGCCCATGAAGACCGGCAATATTTTACGATAGTCACTCATCGCCACTCCCTTCATTTAACCCGGGGTACAGGCACCGACTATTAACTCGGACATTTTGTTCATTATAGTCGCCGCAATCCGGACACCGCGGTCATCCTTATTCAAAGAACCGCATGATCATTTGTACATAGAAAAAATCGCTGTCATCCGCCGGCCCGGTGTTCCTGGCAAACGCGCCGGGTATGAAATACGCATACCCTGTCTCAATATCAACGCGCGGGTTGACCTTGAAAATAAGACGAAGATCCATTTCCTGGCCGACAAAATCCCCACTACGTCCCGTGGGATCCTGCCGGCGGGTCATGGGCCACACGTCCTCGTCGCTGGCCAACCAATAAGCACCGTAGTAGGCATCCCAGCTAAGCCATTTCGCCGGCCGCAAACTGGCGCGGAGTTTGGGACCGATCACATTCTCCAACGTAAAGAGCGAAAGCGTAGACCAGTGGCGAGCAGTCACGAATAGTCTGTCAAATCGCTCGCTGAGCGAATCCTCGGGATTCCGATCGCCGCTCGCATACACGGTCGAAACACTGATGCGCGGATCCCATGCATGGGTAAACGAATAGCCCAATTCGGCGTAAGATGCGAACGCGCGTTGACGACGTGTCCCATCTTCGCCAAACTGCCATGCGGCACTGAAATCGTAGTCGAACCCGCTATCGCCCACCGGGCCATAGCCATGCAGACCGAGCGTTTGAATCTCCCGATCCGGCTGTGCGGGGTCTTTGCGATCCTCATCGAGAACGAAGTAATACGGCTCCAGGGTGATTACCCGCGACCATTTCCGCCACGCCCCGATCAGGCCGTAGAACCAGCGTTCCTCGTCGGGCCGGTCGAACGAGCGTAGACGCACATCGACGACCTGGGTGGCAAAGGCGTCGATTTGCCAATCGTTTTCTTGCTCCCCGAGCCTCAAACGAAAACCATCAAATGTGTTCATGGCATTCTGCCAGCGGTTGCGGTTAACCAAGCGGCGGTCGGCATAATCCAAGGTAAAGCGACCAGCTTGCAGTTTCAGGGGACGATCCAAGCCCAAGGCATCCTTAAAAAAAAGTTCGGCAAACGCCTGAACGAAGTCGGCCTCGTTCACATCCGTGGGTTTCTCGGGAAACTGACTGGCGAACTGCCGCGAATCCTGGAACTCCACCCCGAAGCGCAAGGGGTCGAGAATCTCCCGAATACCCAGATATCCACGCGAGCGCAGAAAAAACGGTTCATCCCGCGTTAGCCGGCTGTAGCGGTAATCGTCCTGCCGCAATTCGAAGCGGGTCCGATGTTCAAGACCGAACTCCAGCCAATCCACCGACTCCAGGTCGGGAACCCCGACCTCACTCAGGCGGCGTACGTAATCCGGTGGTTCCGACTCCCGGGCCGTTCCCCAGGAACGGGGGCGTACATAGTAACCTTGGGTTACCGTGGCCGGACGGCTGGATACTTCGGAAGCAAGACGTTCGCAAACGGGTTGCGTAGTCGCCGCCGCTCCGGCAATCGCCTGCTCAGCGCTCAGGTAGAATAACAGGATGGTTGATCTCCTCATCAACGCCAAGCCAACCACAACATCCTTTCCGATCACACACGTTTCTTCCCTGAAACGCACGCGCCACAATTGCCGGTCCCGAGCTCGCGTCAGGTTTCCAGTTCCCGTTTCCGGCTATTGGGCATCCCCGACGAAAGGGTCACCAGATCCCGCGCCAAAGTCACAAAACAGGCCAAGGCCAGGACCGCCAAGCCGAGGTCAAGACCCGTATAGGCGGGTCGGATTATCCATTGCAACCATTGGGCTTTGAGCAGAATGAACGCCCCGCAAAAACCCGTGATAAGGATGCTTGCCCACAACACGATTGCCCATAAACCTGACCGAGAAGCGGACGATGACGGGTTCGACTGCCGAATGGCCAGAATCAGTCCGATCAACAGAACAAGGCAGCTGACCCAAAAGTGGTTGGCATCCAGCGTAAACCTTCGAACCGTCATATACTCAAGCAAATCCGGCGTGGCCACGGCAAAAGCCCCCATGCCGATTATGCCGACCAGAATTATCAACCCCAGAATTCTCGCGCCACCGGCCGAAAAACCCCCTTGTTGGGCCGCGAAGTTGCGGACGATCACTCCGACGATGGCCGCCAGCATCAGCCCGATGAGACCGTAGAGTATGGGTTTGAGCCATTCCTCGCGCAGCCCGCCAACGCGTACAGCCAGCCGCGAACTGCCGAGAATGGTGTAATTGGGTTTCCATCGGGGCTTGCCGTCGGATGCATGGAAAGCCGCTGCAAGGATCGGGCGGTCAAAGAACGGCGAGTCAACCCGGTGGCAATCGGTGCAGCCTCCGGCCCCCAGGGCAGCCCGGGCGGGGGCCACATCGTGGGAGAATTTGTACACCGATGCGTAGGGGGTTGCCTCGTGGCCTTCGCGCGGCAATTCCCGACTTTCGGAGGATGAGAAATAGGCCTTATCGTCGCTGACCCAGACCAACCGACGATTCTCCAGCGGAAACTTCGTCTTCTCCAGATAAGCCTTGGTAGCTGCCAGGAGCGCATCGATTTCCTCGGGACGATTAACCTCAATCGTTCCATCTTCATTATCGTCCTTGATGGAGGCAAGTTGTGGCCAGTTGTCTTTCGGATTGGCCAGATGCTCTTTCCACATGGTGAAGAAGTCTTTCATGAAAATCTGATTCAAACCCGGTTTGCCCTTTTCTTCGTAGCCGATCCACATGCTGTGGACACGGTTGACCGGGTAAATCTTTTCTTTGTAAACCGCCAGGGTCGGCCGGGAGACGTTCGTCGGTTGATCGTGAACCGTGAACAAATCGAGCTCGCCGTAATGATTCCAGTAGTTCATTTCCTGGTCGTAGAACGTCCAGATATGTTTGGGCGGGGGAGTGATTCGAGGGCCAAAGTTATAGGAATCACTGGCCTGAACCAATGCGCTTTTAACGGGACGGGCCGGGATATGACAGGCCTGACAGGAAAGTGTTTCCATGTGGAGGGGCGGCAACCATTCATGCGAGGCCTTGGGGGCGTTGTTCCAACCGCCCAAGTGACAATCCTCGCAGGAGCGCAAAGTGTCGTCGAGATCGTTCCGTACCCAACCCGAGGGATCATCCCCCTTTCCGATTTGATGCTCCTCACGTCCCCGAATCCGTTGGTCAGCGGCCTTGCTGCCCGCGGCATGGCAGTCCACGCAACGCAACCCGGCCTTGATGTGCACGTCCGTTCGTTCGGAAAAGGAAGCCCCTCGCTTCTTCCAGCCCGGCTTGGCATGGCAGTTAAGACAAGTCTCGTTACGCGGTTCGGTCACATAGTTCACCGCCAGGTTCCCGTCGGCATCGAATTTGCTTACGTCGTAGGCGACCACCGGTTGCTCACCGGCCGCAACCTTACCGTTTATTTGTCCAAGGCCGGCACCTTCCGTCGCCGCCCACCGGAAATTCAGGTTGGCGAGTTGGGCATTGCGCTTCTTATAATCGTAGGTCGGCATGTGACATAAAAGACAGTCGGCCTCAATCGCTCCTGTTTGGATCCACTTGGCCTTGTAATAATCCCCATCCAATCCATTGTCGCCGCCGTCGGTCAAGCCATGTTCGCGCATAAATGCATCATAACGATTGCCTTGCCGATCGTGTTCCAGTGGACCACCACCGGGATGACAATTTCCGCAGGTGGCCGTAACAAAATCGAACGAGGTCATGTCTATCATGCGTGCGTCGGTATTGCTCTTGGGGGCAAGCTGGCGGTACAGCGGTGATGGAGAACACCAGTTGCCGCCGTAATTGCCGGGAAAAGTTACCCACTGATAGCGCTCAGCGTAATTCTTCGGAAGTGTTTCGCCTTTGCCTTGTGTAAAATGGAAACCTTGCGTGATCTTATCATAATCGTGGCAACCCGCAGCCCCGCAGGTTTGTTTCGGCGAATAGGGCACCTTGTCATTGACCCCCTTCACCGGATCGATCACGTTACCCTGCTCATCCCGCAGATGAAACGGCGGACAGACTCCCATAGCTTGGGGCGGCTTGACCGAGCGCGAAGTCTGGCGCGCAGAGGGGGCGCCGGCCGTGGCATACAAGCTCCCTACCCCGGCCGCGATAGCAACGCAGGATGTTGCTAAAAGGGCTTTGCTCCATCGCTTCAAGATCATGGATGTGTCTCCCGTTCTAACATCCGCCGCGAGGCTGATTCATGGACGCAATCCTTAACGCCGCGGGTTCAACCATCCACTGGTTTTTTTCCGATATCGACGCCCAACTCTTTCCATTTGCGCAGGATATCTTCCCGCGAATAGAAACCCTCGTGGCGAAACAACTCCTTGCCCGACGCGTCGAAGAAAATCTGCGTCGGGATCATGCGCACACCGTAACGGTCACTGGCCGTCGGATTTTTCCACACGTCAATAAACTCAACTTCCATTCGCCCCGCATATTCCTTCTTAAGTTGCTCCAGAATCGGAGCCATCATTTTGCAGGGAATACATGTGCTGGCCCCCAGATCCACCAGTCGAGGCAATTTTGCCCCGGCCGGCGATGCCGGAGCCGAGGAAGACGGGGAAGACGCTGCCTCTCGATCACTCGTTATCGTTGAAGGTGGAGCCTGCGACTCGTTGTCGGACCCGCGATTCTTGATAAGCATAATGCCGCCGACCAGAATGACCACCAGCACAATAATGATGATCCGCATATTCGTATTCATGAATGAGTCTCCTTGTCCTTGAAGGGCGACTTCCCCAATCGCCCCATTATCCGTCTACGCTCATGGCTCGCTCGCGGGTTGCGCATAAATAAACATCTGCGTTTGCATTTGCACATACTGCTGAAACGCGGCGAGATCCTCGAGATGATCCCATACGCCCTTAAGCACCATCCAGTCGGCCGGACGGCCCTTTTCCATACGCACCAGTACCAGCGATGGTTCGGTCAAGTGCAATTCCTTGACAAAATGTTCGTTGACCTTTTCCTCCATATTGACCGATCGCCAGGCGAGCATTTCCGCGGCTATTTCAGAAACGAAACCGCTCTCGATCGCCTGCCTGGAAAACTCCTCGATGGTTAAACAGGAACCGCAACGTATCGTGCGATGAAAGTAGTAAGCAATAACCTGGGGCTCCGCAGGTCGAGTGGTGATGCTCTTATCATGCTCAGTGACCGGCGGATGCCCGTAAGCCTCCGTGTCAGACGGTTCGGCTTCAGCGGACGCCGACGACACCACGGATGGAGTAAGCGCCGAGCAAGTGGCCGGTTGACCACCCCAACGGCTGAAGGCAAAGGCCACTCCGGCCAGCGAAACGATACTCGCAACCACCGCCGTTATGCGCAGGCTTGTAGTCATCCTGGGCCAGAAACGGCGGAGAATCCCCACGATCAACAGAACACCCGCGGCGGCCAACAACACGACCGTAAACTGGCTATCATTCGGTTGGCAAGGACACACGCAACACGTCCTCCAGGAACCTGGTCAATCCAAAATCGATCGCGGCTACTTCGACGCTGTGTTCGTTATAAAGGTGGTGATCTCCGCTTCGCTGGCCACCTTGCCCGCAACCTTGATCTCCCCGTCAATCACCAGCGCGGGGGTCATCATCACCCCACGGTTCATAATGTCCGTGATCTGGGTCACCTTGGTAAGTTCATAAGCGACACCCAATTTATCCGCGGCGGCCTTGGCATTGGCGGCCAGGGCCTGACACTTGGGACAACCCGTACCCAGAATCTCGATTTTCATCTTCGATCTCCTTTGTCTGAACTCGTTCATTTTTTACCCAACGCGGTCGCCGCGTGGTCTACAACTCTCTTGGTATCCACCACCAGATGTGGCTGGGCCGGCTGCTTTTCAATACCCAGGTCGGTCACGACCACATGCACGTCTACCGGCAGGCCGGCTTTCTCCAGTATTTTCCGACAACAGTGATCCTCGCAGCCATCGATGGCCATGCGCTTGGCCGCCGCCCGTGTCCGATCCATTTTTTCCGGGATTGCCGCGCCCATGGCCGCGATGCAGAAAAGCTTGCCGCTCTGCTGCTGCATGAGCTGAATCCCGGCCCGATTGGCAACTTGGCCGGCATGAGCGGCTCCGGCGCAGGTGAATATCAACGTTTCACCATTACCACTGCAACTGCAACTGCAACAAGGTGAGTTCATCATCTTCTCCTACCATATCGCCCCAAAGATCATCCCCGAAATCGTGGCCATCACGATGACCAACGATACAAACACAACTGTTTTTCGCGTTCCCATAATGCTGCGAATAACCAACATGTTGGGCAGGCTCAGCGCGGGTCCGGCCAGCAGCAAGGCCAAGGCCGGTCCTTTGCCCATGCCCGACCCCATCAACCCCTGCAGAATGGGCACTTCGGTCAAGGTGGCGAAATACATGAAGGCCCCTACCACGGAGGCGAACAGGTTGGCCCAGAGCGAATTTCCACCCACCAGCCGGGCCACCCATTGGCTCGGGATCATCCCTTCCTCGCCGGGGCGGCCGAGCAGAAATCCCGCGACCAGAACACCAAATAACAGCAAAGGAGTAATCTGCTTGGTAAACGTCCACGATTGACTGAACCACTCGCCGGAAGCGTCCTTGCGTCCCGCCAGGATGACCGACAGACCGACCACCGCGACCGCGAAAGGGATCATGGCCGCCCATGGCAGATGCTGGGTCGAAGATTCCATTGTGGCCGCGCTTTTCATTACGGCCACCGCCGCTACCAGCCAGGCAACGACGGTTGCCGCCGCGACGAAAGCCAATTTCCACCACTCGATCCTGAACCAGGCCGCCAGGATGACCGCCAGAGCTACCGCGAAGCCGGCCGTGATCAGCCATTTTGCCGACCAGATCGCATACCAGAGCCCCTCGGTATCGCCGGGACGTCCCCAGTTGGCGAATACCAGGATGCCGACCATGGCCCCGAAATAGACGATATTCTGCCATAGCGGCCGCTCCACTTCGGCTTCCGGCATCGCCATCGCGGCATCCGCCTTGGCCGTCTCCTCCTTCCGATAAATCAGGTGCATAATCAGACCGATCACCACGCTGAACAAGATAGCGCCGATCGCGCGGGCAATACCCATCTCTAATCCAAGCACACGGGCCGTCAGGATGATCGCGAGGACGTTAATCGCCGGACCGGAGTATAAAAAGGCGGTGGCCGGCCCAAGCCCGGCTCCCATTCGCCAGATCCCGGCAAATAAGGGCAAAACGGTGCAAGAGCAGACCGCCAGAATCGTCCCGCTGACCGAGGCCACGCCGTAAGCCAGCACTTTGGGCGCCTTGGGGCCAAGGTATTTCATCACCGAAGCCTGGCTGACAAACACGCCGATTGCCCCGGCAATAAAAAACGCGGGGATAAGACACAAAAGCACATGTTCCTGGGCATACCACTTGACCAAGGCCAGCGCTTCAAAAACCGATTGGCTGAACCTCGGCCAGTCCACCGGCATGGCGAAACACGCCACAAACACAACCACGCCCCAGAAGAGTTTTTTGTATTCAGATTTCCAGTCCATGATTATCTTTCTGCATACCGCTCCGCGATGCATCCGCAGAGGACTGCGAAGCCTGACCGCATGGTCCCGGCGCTCCGGTCACCCTATGAAACAAGGGCTTCCTCCTGAGCCTTGAGATTCTCCCTGAGCACCGTTTCGATGCAATTGAAAAACCCCCGCAGGCATTTGCAGCGCAGGCGATAATAGACCATGACACCTTCCTTGCGGTCCTCGACCAAGCCGGTGTTCTTCAGGACGGCCAGGTGCCGGGACACCGTGGATTGGTCCGCCCCAACCTGCTCGGTCAGTTCGCAGACGCAGCGCTCACCCTCTTGCAGGATGTCCAGCATCAAGAGCCGGCTGGGGTGAGCCAAGGCCTTAACGATCCGGGCTCGGGCCTCATAGACTTTCGTGTTCCGACTTGTCATGTTAAGGATCCTCCATCAGAGCTTTCATGGTAATATAGCCATAGATGCGGATGAGGACAAGGGGGGGAATGCCCTATTCCCTTGTCGCGTTTACGGACAGGGCTGGCCAGCACACAAAAAAAAGACAAACCCAGCCCCGGAGCCACGAGGGTTTGACCCCGTCGCCGGGGGATAGTAGAAATAATGCGCGTGATTGACAACGCTAATTCTTGCGGTATTCAGGTTTTAACGCAACGAGGTGGTTTATGTCCGGGTTCATGCACTATCCCCTCATCGGCTTGATGATGGCCAGCCTTCTTCAGAGCGGCTGTCAGGATCCCCAACCCGCGGCACCGGAACAGCCGCGGCAGGAAGTGATTTCGCTGGTCAACGTGCATGACGAGTTTGAGATGGATGTGCCGGGCGATTCCTGGTCGTTCCTCAACCCCGGTCTATGGCGCATCGGCGTGGAGGGGCACCGGCGTTTCCTGCAGATGGCCTACCCGCCCGATGTTCCACCCCAACGCGGTCCCCTGCGGCCGAGCGAATACGCCCTGTTCAACGCCTATCAGTTCAGCTCGTTTTCCCTGAATTGCCGGCTGCGAATCGACTCGGCGCCGCGGGCCGAGGGTAATAACGCGTGTATTATTTTCGGCTGGCGGGACAGTACGCATTTCTATTACGTGCATCTGGCCAATCTGTGCGGAGAGATGAGCAACACGGTGGTTCGCGTGGAGGGGGGGACGGCTCGGTCGCTGATTCCGCTGATCGATCGGAAACAACCGGCCTTCACGGATAAAGCCTGGCATAAAGTCGATGTCTTGCGCGATACCAAAACCGGCAGTATCGAGGTCTATGTCGACGCCTTCAGTGAGGATGCCCAGCCGTTATTCAAAGTCACTGACCAGACTTACGATTGGGGATACATCGGTTTCGGTGCCTGCCGTGATCACGCCAGTTTCTACGGCGTCGAGTTCGAGGGCGAGGCCCGCCGCAGTGCCCCCCCCGCCGGCCTGAAACCCTATCAAGATACCTCCACTGCCCGGCCGCGCTGAGCAGGAATTGCATACACGAGCGCATATGAGATATGGCGTCAGGGATGCGAGGCGATCGGCTTCGGATAAAGCGATCCGGCAAGTATTGGCGCGTATGGGAGAAGGTTGATGATCCGAGCCCCTCTGGATTTTCTCAGAGACAACGTCAAGCGATATCGGCAACTGATTCGCGGCCAGCGGCCGAGCCATGCGCCGTTTCGCCTGTGGCTGGACCATACCTTTATATGCCAGTTCACGGGCATCGATCCGGCGAAGTATCTGAATGACTTCGAGACCATGCTGGAAGCTCAGCGGCAGGTCAACAAGCGGTTTTACGACCTGCGCGATTATACCGTGGACGTGGATGTAGCCGACCTTTATTTTGATCGCGAGAAGTTCGCCGCGGAGAACCCGCAGGCACCGCGGAACCGTTTTCTCGGCCGGCGGCTGGATGATTTCGACCGTTATTACAGCCGCAGGGAACCGGCGGAAACGCCGGGAGTAAAACAACTGGCCGCCGGTATCGCTTTTTTCAATAAACACCTGCCGCCGGACAAACAGGTCGGCCACTATCTCGGCGTGCCCGGTGCAATGGACTTGTTTTCCATTTTTCGCGGCACGGAGCATTTTTTCCTCGACCTGTACGATCATCCCACCACGGTGCGACGTATATTCTCCTACATCACGGAGCGCTCGCTGGCCTGGATGGAATACGTGGAAAAAACCTGGGGCGGACTGGATACGCACAGCATCCTGTTCGACAAGCTCGACATCGGCGAGGACTACTGCGCTTACCTGCCGCCCGATCTGTTCGATGAATTCGTCAAGCCTTTCACGGGCGCGCTCTTTGACCGCTACAAGGGCAAGGTATTGTGCAGCCTGCACACCGACGGCGATATTATTCCCAAAGGAATGAGTCAGTTGGGCACGTTGCCGATCGATGAGTTGATGGGCTTTTCGCCGAATATGGATATCCGCGATTTTCGCAAGGCGTTACCCCATATCATCCTTGGCGGCAACATTCATCCGATTCGGGTGATGAACGAGGGACGGCCGGAAGATGTCAAGGCGGCGGCCAAGTATTGTTTCAAGAACGCCAATCAGGACGGCCGTTTCGTCCTCTGCCCCGGCGGAGCCATCGGGGCCGGCGCCAAACCGGAAAACATCGACGCGTTTTTGGAGGCGGCGTGGGAAATCACCAAATACTGAGGATTACCCTACATGCCGTCTACCCTTATGCACCATCTGAATAATCACGGAAGATGTGAAGCATCATAACCCAGACTTTTCACGGTATCGGTCAGGTTTACCTTGTCCAGATTCGTGCCTCGAATAACGGCTCGGCCATCAGACAGGTTCACTTCCGCTTCGCGGACACCTGGTGTTTCGCGGAGGGCCCGGGTGACGGTGGCGACGCAATGTGAGCAGGTCATGCCGGTGATTTGCATGGTGATCGTCCGCGTATCCGCCTCGACCGCTTCGGAAGAACTCGATGATGCGGCCGCATGGGCGGCCTTACGCGGCAGAAGGCTGTTAATCAGCACGGCCAGCAGGAGCACGGCGAAAAAGTGGCTGAGCACGGAGGGACCGTCGTGATGCATGTGCTCGCCTAAAGAAAAGCCCGACGCGGTCAGGTTCCGGTAAATCCAGTCCAAAGCATAACCGCAAAGTAACGCCCCCAACGCAATAGTCAGGAAATAAATGGCCACCGCTCGGCGGCCGAGGATTTTAAGCACAACGGCGATAGCAGCGGCGTTGGTCGCCGGCCCGGCGATCAGAAAAACCAAAGCTGCCCCGGGCGAAGCACCCATGTGCATGAAGCCAAGGGCAATGGGTATCGAGGCGGTCGAACAGACGTAAATCGGAATACCGACGGCCAGCATGACCAACATGGCCGTCAGCCCGCCGCCGAGATACGGAGCCAGGGCGTTTTCTTGTACAAAAGTGCTAATGACCCCGGCTACGGCGATGCCGACAAGCAGGGCCTTGGCGATATCGCGGGGTAGTGTGAAGAATCCGTAACGAATCATCCGCCGCCATCGACTCTGACCGGGATGGGTCGCGCAGCAGGCCTCCGTACAGTTTTTGCCTTCGGCGGCGGGTGCTGAGTCATTCCGCGAGCCGAGAGACACGAACAGGCCGCCGATGATCCCGGTGATTAAAGCGGCAACAGGCCGAAAGATAGCATATACCGGCCCGAGTAAAGCGTACGTGGCGAGGATGGAATCCACCCCGGTTTGCGGAGTGGATATCAGGAAGGCGATGGTAGGACCGCGGCCGGCGCCATGACGGCGGATGGAGGCGGCCACGGGGATAACGCCGCAACTACACAGCGGCAAGGGTACGCCAAGGATGACACTCTTAATAATCGCGCCCGGTCCCGAACCACCCAGATGACGTTCCACCCACTCCGGTGAAACGAGCACGGACAACACACCGGCCGCCAGAAAGCCAAAGAGCAGGTAGGGTGCCATCTGGCCAAGGACAACCCAGGAGGAACTCAGAATGTCGAGGGCGTAGTTCATGCCACTTTTTCCACGTCTTATCCCGGATAATTCATCACGGAGGCACTGAGACACGGAGGTTGGCTTAAGGGATAGATAAAATGCCTGTTCCGGCCGGATGGCTTATAAGCACTCTGCGGCCATATCCATCCTCGATTTCTTAACCTAAGTTCTTTCTTCTCCGTGACTCCTGTGTCTCCGTGGTAAAACCCGATGAATAATCCGGGTTATGCTTGTCGTTTTATATTATAGGTGTTGAATGTCTGGGCGACGAAAGGATAAACCACGCTACGGATGCTCCCTGGATTATCCTGCCAAGTGGTCCCAAAGGATGTGAAAACCAACGAAAAGAAGAGTGCAGCCGCCGACGATTTCAGCGGCCCGGCCCCAGCGCCGGCCGAGGCGGCTGCCGAACTTGATCCCCACGCTGCTGAAAGCGGCGGCGACAACGCCGACGACCACGCAGGGCAATAGAATGGGCACATCCAGAAAGGCCATGCCCACGCCGACGGCCAGAGCATCGATACTGGTGGCCACCGATAGCGTCACCAGCGTCCAGCCCCGGGTCGGATCGCTCCGGTTGCGCTGCTCCTCGGGCTGAAAGGCCTCGAAAAGCATTTTCAGACCAATGAAGCTGAGCAGGCCCAGGGCGATCCAATGATCGTAATCCGCGATGCGGTCGGAAACGGTCGACCCCGCCCACCAGCCGATGATGGGCATGAAAAACTGGAACAACCCGAAATGAAAACCCATGCGGAACACATGACGCGGCGTCACTTTCGGCAAAATCAGGCCGGCGGCAATGGAGACGGCAAACGCATCCATGGCCAACCCGACCGCGATACCCAGGATATTCAGCCAGCTCAAATCAGCACCCATGTACCGAAAATTGCATCATTCCGCGGTCCGACAGAGACGGTCATTCCTAAAGGCGTCACGGCTGCTCGTCATTCTACACCTCGCACTGAACAAATCCGAATTGAACACGATCTGATTGCTGAACGCAGGGCAATGCTTATCGGCCATCAACCGAGGGACATATGCCTTACAGACCGTGAGAGAATGCCTTGTGATCTCCTGGTAAATAATAATTCTTTGCTTCGGATCGGATTGATCAGTCACTTCTTCCGTCCGTTTTTCGCTTGTTTCGCGGCCTTGCGAGCTATGCGTTCACCGGTGGGCACCCAACTCATCAAGAGCTCCTTCCGGCGGACTGCGCAATCCCGGAGATAGAGGTTAATGATATTCTGATAAGGCAGGCCGGTTTTTACAGCCAGGTTCTTAAAGTACTCGACGGTATCCCGGTCCAGGCGAATGGTCACCGCCTGCTTAAGCAGTTTCACATAGGGGTTTCGCCGCGCCTTCATGCTTGAAAAATCGTAATGTGCGCGCATAACGTTAACTCCAATAACTCTCCCGTTCCGTTCTGTCCGCCTTCCGGGCCGAGATGATTCTGACAAGGGTGTCGGATTCCCGAAAACAATGGCATACAACAAGTACACGCAACTGTAAGCTCATACCCAACAGGATGAATCGATCTTCAGTATCCGAGTGGTCCGGATCGAAATAAACCTTTGCATTCTCATCATAGAACGCCGTCCGAGCCTCCTCGAAGGCAACCCCGTGCTTTTGGAGATTGCGCCGGTTCTTTTCAGTGTCCCAGACAAAACGTAGATTCTTCATACATACAATGTATGCGTAATCATTCAAAAGGTCAAGGAAGCCGTGGTTTATGGATAGGTGCGAGCCATGACACTATAGGCATCGATAAGGCCGCCAGCTTCTTGCTTCATGGCAAAGAAGCCGTCGTCGGGACAGGTATAAATTTCAGCGGCAAATCGAGGGTTTCAATTTTGCCCTGTGTGTGTTGTTTGACATGGGCGGTGATGCGGCAACAACGTTGATGATCGATCGTCGGAAACGACAGGACGCAGGTGCCGGTCATGCCTTCGGGCAGGATGGCGGCGATATCCAGTGGAATGTCCCGCTCGGGTGCTCGCTCCGACCACACCGACAGTTGGCGCCGGGCGTAGGCGGCGGCGCTGTCGGCCACGGATCGGCTGACCTGTTCGACCTGCTGAATCTTCCGGTTACGATAAAGCCCGGTGGCGCCGGCCGCCAATACGAATAACATGCCTCCTACCAGCAAGATAATCGTGAGCACGATAATCAAGGCCACGCCGCGTCTTGTGTGTGATCTTTTTTGCATGATCAGCCTCCCCGCCCGACCCGGGCCGCCGCCGCATAGCACCATTGGGGAATCGTCTCTTCGACCTTTTCCGATTGTTGAGCGATCCGAATCCAGATCACTTTGGAGGTCTCACGGATCGTTTCCAGCTCAAAATCAATCCGGGCCTCCTTTAGTATTCGCGTATAGTTGTCCGCCTGTTGCTCACCGACCCAGACAGTACGGCTCATCTGGTTGCCGCGGACTTCGTAAACAATCGACTCGCCAGGCCGGGCCAGGCGTAGGGTCTGGCCCGCATCGGTATCGTCAAGCGTAACCTGACCGGCAAGCATGGCGTCGTCCTGAAAACGCTTGATGATATGACGGATCGCATCGTTCTGGGTCATCGATTCGATTTCCAGACGTTGGATACGCATGGTCCGAACGTACAAATGCGTCGCAATACCCGTGGCCGCCGCGATAAGCGGCAGCAGGGTTACGAGTTGAATAAGCGAATAGGCGCGGGCTTTCGTGCTTTTCATGGCGTTGTCTCCGTGGTGACATACCCGCTGAGTTGTTCATGGATATCCGTCATCGGCGGCCGATAAACCGTGGCCGTCACCGTAACAAGTGTGAAACCCTGCCAGTCACCGTTGCCCGGTTTGACCGCGGTCTGTAACTCGATTTCGTCAGGAATCAGGCCGGCCGGCGGGCGGGAATCGATAGCCGCCCCCGCGCGGTAACGCTGCATCTGGGCCTCGGCCGCATAGGCGGCCGCCTGTCGCCAGTAATAATAGCTATGCGTCCGCCGGGCCTGGAGAACCGCGGACCCAACCAGCACGGTCATCAGGCCCAGAATCATAATGGAGGTGATGACTTCCACATAAAAATAGCCGCGACGCATTCTAGCACTTGGATATCTCATGGCGCACCCCATGCTGAACAACAGGAATCGATCAGGGCAACCAGGGGTTGGAACATGGCCAAGGCCACGAAAGCCACCAGGCAGGCCAAGCCGAGCGTGCATACCGGCCAACTCATGGCCCGCGCAACGATATACCATCGGCTGACCAGGGCATCGTAATAGTCGCCGGCGAAACGCAGGGCGGCGTCCAGCCGGCCGTCGCGCTGTCCACCCGCCAAGGCAATCCCGGTCACTTCGCCGAGCCCGGCCTGGACGGCGGCCTGCCGGATATTCGTGCCGCCTTGCAGCAGGTCGGCGAAACGCACGACGCGCGGACGCAATTGACAATTGACATCCAGACCGGCCGCCAGCCGCGCACCGGCATCGAGCGTCATACCCGAGCGAACCGCCAGACGCAGATAACGCAGGACGGCCGCCATGTCCCGACCGAAAATCATGCGATGCAGCCCGGGGGTATACCAGCGGATTCTGTCGGCCAGCCGTGAAATCAAGGACGGATCGGGCAGGCGGCGCGGCCGGAAGCTCAAATACAACCCCAACGGGAGCAACACGATCAAGGGTACCAGTAGAAGGATGAAATCAGCGCACCATTCGGAAACACTGATAAGCGTTACGGTAACCGGAGGCAAAGGTAAATCAAAGTCTTTAAAAATCTTTATGAATTTAGGGACGATGGCCACCATTAAGCCGCTGACGATCAGGACAGCGAAAATCAGAATAACCAGCGCGTAAAGCCAAGCGTCATCGTTAAGAGAGGATCGACGACGGTCCCGCTCGATTAACATATTTTCGGCCTGTTCGAGAGCAGCGGGGAGCTGGCCGACGCGCTCGCCGGCGATAATGAGGCTACGGATCAGAGAGTCGCAGCCGGGAAAACCGCGTTCAACGGCCTGGGCCAGGGACAGCCCCTGGGCAAGCAGGCGGGCGATGCGGTGCAGGTGGGTACGAATCTGCCCACGTTCGGAATCGGCGGCCAGAGCCAGACCGGTAGCCAGCGGTAGATTCTGACGCAACATGGAGGCGATCTGGCCAATCACGACCCGCTGCACCGCTCGACGCCGCCACCAGGCGGTACAAAAGGCGATAATGGCATACCCGATTAAAAGAAGCAACAACAAGATACTGATAAATAAAGCAACGACGGTCAGTTCATCGAAATCCGTCATTACCCCGATCAATCCCAAAATGGCACATAATACGATGGATGCAAGCCAAAAAACGGGAAAGGAAACAGATTGATGGCGGCAAAACAGGTACGCGATCAGGGCCAGCCAGACAACCACGCTCACGGGAAGGACCGCATTCAATATTCGCGGATTGTAGTTAAAGGTCAGGTATATGCTGATTCCCGAACAAAGGAATGCGAAAAAAAGGCAAGCTAGCAGAACGATCGTTGTCCGATGAATGGTGCCGGTTCGCCAGGAAGAGTGATGGTTAACGTTCCGCATGTCGCTTATCCTCATTGGTAACTGTGTACCGTCCGGCTTCGCGTATATGTTTAGCGCCCATGTAATCAGAACCCGGAGCGGGAGCGACGGGCCGGTGTAGTATCTCGCACCGAGTACCGGAAAATTGTCCTACTTCGGCCCCGCGCTTGCGCTTGGGGTTCTGATTGGCCATACCGGCAGGTTGTGCATGGGCGCTAAATACATACGACCCCGCCGAGGTTGGACGGTAAACAGTTACCCTCATGGATCGTTCTTTCTGCATTACTTGTCATCCCAGGTTCCGGTGTGGGGGCGTTTATTGTTCAACCGGACACAGCATTAATCAGCGTTACCAAAGGAAGAAACAATCCAATAACTCCGATACCGATCAACAGGCCGAGCAGAATGATGAGCGTCGGCATCAGGTACACCCGCAACATGGACTGGCCGTGAATGGCCCGGTTAGCGTAGGAATTGGCCAGTTTTTCCAAGGCAATGGGCAGTTCATCACGGCCGGTGGCCACCTGCACGCAGTAGCCGAACAGCGGCGGAATAATCCGCGTGGTCTGGGTGGCGGCGAAGATGGAATGCCCCCTCTCGACTTCGCCGGCCAGCCGATCGGCGTCAGCGATTAAAAGCGTGTGGCCGGTGGCCCCGGAACCAAGCTGCAGGGCCTGCGGCAGGGGCAAACCGGAACTGACGGCCGTCGCCAGCGCCCGGAAAAAACGCGAAAGCAGCGAGGCCCGCTCGATACGGCCGATCAACGGCAGAGTTAATACAATTTCCTCGCGAATCCCCCGCCCCCCGGGTGTTATCCGTAAAAGGTGCCAGATAATAATGATGACTCCAACGAGAATCACCAGGCTGATCAAGATCGTCGGCCAAAGCTCTGATACATTGAGCAGCAGAACAGTCATCCCAGGAAGTTCTGTACCAAAATCCGTGTACATGTCCTTGAATTGGGGCGTAACGAAGGTGAAAAAAACGGAGACAAGCAGCAAAGCAAACAATAATACAATCAAGGGATAACTGATCACTTCCCAGAGTATCCGGCGGGTATTGCCGGATAAACGAAGGTGCTGATTCAGGTTAAGCAGGGTCGCGGAAAGTTGGCCGGTTTCTACTCCCGCACGAATCACCCGGCTGTAAAAGACGGGTAAGCCCTGTTCGCGGGCGGCGACGGCCTGATCGAGCGGCCGGCCCCGCTTCAGGTCGGTGACAACATCTTCGATCCATCGGCGAAGTTTAGGCGACTCGACATCACGGGCCAATTGTTGCAGCCCTTCGTCCAGAGCGATACCCGCATCGGCCAGCGAGGCCAGTTGTTCGTTGAAAAATATGAAATCCTGTTCGTTCAGGGCGGCCACGCGCGGCGAGGGCGGTTGGATAAGGTCAAGCCGATGCACCTCGATCTGCATCTGGGACAAGTCATCGGCGGCCTGCTGCTGCTCGGGAGCCTCGATGCGCCCGACGATGGCCGTCCCTCCGGGGGTTAAGCCTTCATATTCAAACCAGGGCATGTTGATCTCCTCGCGTTATGCGTCATTCCACGTCGCCCAGAACTCGGCGAAGTTCATCCATTGTGGTCTTTCCCGCGTCCACCAGCCGCTTACCGTCGGCGACCAGGTTCGGCCGCTGCCGGTTGACAATCCTGCGTAACTCGCTGACCGGCCGATGGTCGAGAATCGCCTGCCGTAGCGTCTCGTTCATAACCGCCAGTTGCCCACAGGCGGTACGGCCGACATAACCGGTACCGGCACACGGTTCACACTCCCCCTGCCCCTTACAGGTCGGGCAAACGGTCCGGACCAGCCGTTGAGCACAAACCACGTTCAAGGCACTGACCAACTGGTACGGGGCGATACCCATTTCCAGAAGGCGAACAATAGTCTCGGCCGGGTCGCCACTGTGCATGGTGCTCATAATCAGGTGGCCGGTAAGCGAAGCCTCAACCACGACATGGGCGGTTTCCGCATCGCGGATCTCTCCGACCAAAAGAACCTGAACATCCTGACGCAACAGGGAACGCATGGCGCGTGGGTAGTTAAGCTCGCCATGCGGGGCGATCTGAATCTGCGTCATCCCGGCCACGCGTTGCTCGACGGGATCCTCCAGGCTGACGACGCTTCGACCAGGATCATCGGAAAGTATATAACGTGCTATGGCGTAAAGAGTTGTGCTCTTTCCGCTGCCGGCCGGACCGGTCACCAGGATCAAACCCTGCGGCTGCCGGGCGGCTCGTTTGAATTCCACCATCAGAGTATGATCCAGCCCCAATTCTTCCAGGCTGCTGACCTGGCCCACCGTATGAAGGAGGCGGACAACGGCCCTTTCACCTCGAACCGTGGGAAAGGTGGCCACCCGAAGGTCAAGCGGCTCGCCGTTCGCGCCCTCGATCTGGCGGGAATTAAAAGCCCCTTCCTGGGGGATATCGATGCGATAAGTCAGCAAGCCGGCCAGCACTTTCAGCCGGGCGATGACGTTTTCGGCCAACTGGCCGGGGATGCGGTCCAGCTCATGGAGTAACCCGTCGATCCGACAACGGACCCGCATCTCCCCCTCGCCAGGCTCGAAATGGACATCGCTGACCCGCCCCCGGATGGCCCGCCTGAGCAGGTCGTCCACCAGGTGAACCACGCCGTTTTCCGATGAATTGGAGTTTTTTATACCCATGTTTCTACATCCAAGACGGTTAAGGGAACCGTTTGTTAGCCTCCAAATCGCGATATTCCACCTTATTTTGTAAGAAAGGGGCCCGAATCTTACAAAACTATATATACATTTGTGGTACAAGGTCGTCATAATAAGAGAGAGAAGGAGTCTGCCATTATGTCCCGGGCCTCAGCCAACGTGTTGCCTTTGGAATTGCGTGGGTTGCTGGCGGAGCTCTCCACGGTACAGGTGGCCGAAAGCCAGCAATGGATTATCAACCTGATGCGTGGCCAGGGACCAGCGGTGGTGACCATGCTCTGGCGCCTGCTGCAATCCGAGGCGGATGTTCTGGACACCTATCAGACCACCATTTGCCGACTGACCACTCTCGGGGACCAAGCCATCAAGGTCAACCCCAACGGATATTTCTACCGGACGGCCATGAACGTAGCTCTGGAGCTTCTGCGGCAGCGCAAGCGTGAACGCGAACATCGGCCAATCCTGCTGGACTTGCGGCGCCAGCAAGCCGATCGGCAAGCGTCCTTTTGCCCCGTGGACCAGCGGGAAATGGTAAAGCGACTGCGCGAGTGTATCTATCGACTACCCCCGCATCTGCGGGATGTCATCATTCTTCGCGATCTGGCGGAACTACCCTATCTGCGAGTGTCGACCATCTTAAACATCAAGAGCGGCACCGCCCGGCTGTACCGCCGGCAAGCGATTCTGCGACTGGCCGAGCTGATCGGGCAGGAGGCGGATTTATGAGTCGAAATGAAATCATCCAATTGGATCATCGTCAAGCGGAAGAGACACCATCGGCCTGTACCCGCCGCGATCTCGACACCTGGGCGCAGGAGGGAGGACCATTACCAAGTCGTTTGGCCGCCCATATCCGCGAATGTCCCGGCTGCGCCGAAAAGGTCCGTCGGTTGAGCATGGTCCATGCATCCTTGGGTCTGTTGCGCACGCAACCGGCGCCGGCCAACCTGTTGGCCCGGTCTAATGGTCGCGGCTTGCGCATGCTACGTCGCGTCGAGCGGGCCAGTGCGGCCGCCAAACGCCTGTTGCTCATGCGTCCTGACCTGCCGCGCTGGCAGCGGGCGCAGATTCATGCCGCCCGTGTTTCCCTCGCGGCGGCGGCCTCGCTGCTTATCCTGCTAATGCGCGTGGGGATCATGAGCGGTTTCGAGCAGACCCGGCGCATGGGCGAGCAACTGGCGGCCGCCCATTGGGACAGGCATATCGATCCTGATCGGGAGTTTCTGGACCCGCCGGATTTCGCGTGACCATGATCAGGAAACACGTCACCAATCCATGATTATCATGTCCGCCTCATGATGAGGGCCATGTTTATCTACCCATCGCTACGCCGGTTATGCGTGAATTTGCTTACGAGATTACCGGAAAATAGCTTATTTCGCGGAGGTATCAAAACGATAGCGATATCAGCGGAAGGGCCATAAATACGCATCGACACCCGGACAGGCAGCAAGGGTGGGGACACGCTTGGATGCCGTATTTCTTGTATTCACGGGGGTTTCAACCTGCGATAATATTCGGCCCGCACCGGCATACGGAGAAATCGTCAACGGGTTATGGGACAGTCCTATTCCAGCCGTGATTATTGTCGGACATACCGGCGACTTTTGTTCGGCAAAACCTTGGAATTATTCCGTCGCTCGTCACCGTTTCTCGATTGGTTATCGGGAGTGCATCGGAAACATGAAAATGGGATCATGGATATCCTTGCAGGCAAAACTCCGAGCTTGGATTGCGCCGCGTTTGCCGATTTCAGCATTTTCGCAAGGGGAATAACCACCCTTATCACGGGAATCCAAACCACGACTGTTGGGCGTGGCGGCGATTCGCAAGATCAAACCGATACGGCGACCGAGGGATGAGGGAGTATGCGGAATCGTCAGGACATTGAGAGTCGCAGGTTGCGACAAGGTAAACCCATTGTTCTGGGAATTACCCTGCTGTTGGGAATGACTCTGACCCTCGTGGCTGTTTCCCAGCTTGTCCGGCTCCAACAGCGGGAAACAAAGGGACAATTCATCCATCTGGCCGAACAGCGATTGGAATCAACCCGCCGATCGATTCAAGACAAACTATCGATTTTGGAGGCGATTGGCTCGCTGTTTGATGCCTCCGAACATGTCGATCGCTTTGAATTTGCCAGAGGGGTCAAGCAATATTTTCGCAACCATCCCGAGATTCGTGCCTTGGCCTGGGTCCCCCGGGTTCCTCATCAACAACGCGATCTTTTGGAGCTCACTGCTCACCAAGATGGCATGGATGGCTATCGGATCACCGAACAACACACTCTTCAAGGCATGGTCACGGCCGCGCCACGTGAAGTCTACTTTCCGATCTATTATCTGGAGCCCTATACGGGCAATGAAGCGGACATGGGCCATGATCTGGCTTCATCCCCGTGTTTTAGGGACGCTCTCGCGCAGGCTCGCGACACGGGGCAACCCATAACCGTCATGCCATCGCTCCCACTCGCGAACGACCAGAAACCAAACATGATATGGCTGTTCGCCCCGATTTACGATCGGAGGTTGCCCGCGGACACGCTGGAGGAACGCAGGCAATCCCTCCAGGGATTTATTCTTGAGGCATTACTCATCGATCGATTCGTCGAGCATGCGCTTGATTCCCTGGAACCCACGGGCATCCATTTCAGGATCACGGACACAACCGACCCAGACCGGCCTCAATTGCTCTATTACCATCGTTCCCGGCTCCAACACGAGGTCTGCGAACCGGGGTCTCGCATCCGTGCGTTCATGCAAGAGGAGCTCAACCTGCAAGGGACGATCGAAATCACCGGTCGGAAATGGTCGCTGGATTTTGCTCCGACACCGGCGTTTTTGGCAAAACACTCCTCGACAAGCCCGTGGTGGGTACTATCGGGTGGCTGCTTATTGACCGGCTTATTAACCGCTTTTCTCCGAAGCAGTTTCAATCGGGCCGCGCTGGTGCATCGGCTGGTTGATGAGCGCACGCGGGAGCTGGCCGAGGCCAACCGCGACCTTCAACTGGAAATCAGCGAACGTCAAAGAGCGGAGACCAGACTGACCGAATCCCTTGACGAGGTGGAACGACACAACCGCGCGATGGTGGGACGCGAAAGCCGAATCCTCGACTTGAAACTACAGGTGAACAGGCTTCTCGATGAACTCGGCCAAGAGCGGTGCTATCGCGTCTCAGAACAAGGGGATGATGATCGGCGGGGCGCTCAAGCCGCAGAACCCATCGAGCCGACCGAGACGCATCTGGACGCGGGAGAAGTATTAGCCAAAATGAAGAAGTTAAAGGGCTTGATCGAAAGCTTTTGCGAATCGGTGGGCGTAGCCGCGGCCATTATCGACCTGCGGGGCGAGGTTCTGGTAGCGGCCCGGTGGCAACGTATATGCACCCAATTCCATCGTGCTCATCCGAACACCCTAAAAAAGTGCATCGAATGCGACACGCAGATCACCGGTCAAATTCTCGACGGACAGCACTATTCGTTCTATACCTGCAAGAACGGGCTGACGGACATGGCTTCGCCTATCGTCGTTTGCGGGGTTCATGTAGCGAACTTTTTCGTGGGCCAGTTCTTTCTTGACCGGCCGGACCAGTCCTTTTTTATTGAACAGGCCGCCCGATACGGTTTTCCGCGGGAAGAGTACCTGGCGGCCATGGCCGAGGTACCCATCCTGGACCGACGTCGGCTCGATCCGATCATGCGGTTCCTCAGCGAATTCACCACCCTGCTTGGAACGATGGGCGTCCAGCAATCCCATCTGAGTCGGGCGAACGCGCAATTAAAAAAGAATCACACCCTGGCATTGAGCATGATGGAGGATTTGATTCAGGCCCGACACAGCGCCGTCGAGTACGCCCGTAAAGCCGAGAGCGCCACCCAGGCTAAAAGCGAATTCCTGGCCAATATGAGCCATGAAATCCGCACCCCGATGACCGCGATTCTGGGGTTCGCCGATACGATCGCCGAGGAATGCGCCAAGCAATGCGTCTTCGGGCGGAGCGATATGGCCGAGCATATCCAGACCATCCGGCGCAATGGCGACTACCTGCTGCGGATTGTCAATGACATTCTCGATCTATCCAAGATCGAGGCCGGCCAGCTCGAAGTTGAAATGCTGCCCTGTTCGCTCGGCGAATTTATCGCCGAAACAGAGGCGCTGATGCGACCTCGGGCCGAGGCCAAGAACCTGAGGTTTAACATCGAATACGTCGGATGGTTACCGGAAACGTTCCGAACCGACCCCGTCCGCTTGCGACAAATCCTGATTAATCTGCTCGGAAACGCCATTAAATTCACAGATCGCGGGGGTATCCGATTGATCATTCACTATCTTGAGGAGCCCGGTACACGTGGCGAAACCGAGAGACGAGGCACCCTCCAGTTCGAGGTGATCGATACGGGGATCGGCATACCTCCGCAACAGATGGACCGCTTGTTCATGCCCTTCACTCAGGGGGATTCATCCACCACCCGCAAATATGGGGGCACTGGTCTGGGATTAACCATCAGCAAAAGACTGGCGGCCATGCTGGGAGGAGATATCACGGTCGAAAGTACGCTGGGAAAAGGCAGTAGATTCCACCTGAGTATATGCTCGGGACCGACCACCGGAGTGACCTTGGTGGACATGGCCGCTAAACAATCATGCGCCGAGCAAACCGCGGCCCCTTCGCCCGATTCTTTGGTTGCGAACCTTGCCGGACACGTGCTTCTGGTCGAGGATGGCGTAGATAACCAGCGGCTGATCTCTTTCTTCCTGAAAAAACAGGGCGCCGAAGTCACGATTGTCGAGAACGGAGCTCAGGCGGTCGAGATCGTCACGGCGGGCATGGCGGGCGAAATCACATCGACAAGAGTCCCGCCCTTTGACGTGATTCTCATGGACATGCAGATGCCGGTCATGGACGGTTACGAAGCCACCCGAGAGCTACGCGAACGGGGCTATCGAGGTCCAATTCTCGCCCTGACCGCCCACGCCATGGCCACGGACCGCGACAAGTGCCTCCGGGCCGGATGCGACGATTACCTCACCAAACCCATCAACCGCGCGGACCTCATAGCCATGGTCCACAAGTACTTGTCAACCGTCGCGCTGACCTGACCATCCAAACCTGAAGAACCGTCCATGAGGCCCGACCGCTCCCATCCGGCCCGAATCCTTCTCGGCCGGCCGGTTTGCGGGGAATCGGTGTTCATTTACTCGCCGGTTACGACAACTGTTCCCACAACGATTTGTAATACTTCATAAACCGGATGCTGTCCTTTTCGCTGGTGGTTTCCAGGCCGTCGGTTTCGATCATGGTATAACCTTCGTAACCGATACCGTTCAGAAGGGTGAACAATTCCCGATAGGGGTAGTCGGAAATCAACTCACGGATATGCACGTTGAATATCCAGCGACTCAGCAAACCGAAGTATTCCTTGACCGATCCGTCCTTGATATCCGTGTCGTTGCAATTCCAGGTGACTCCGACGGCCGGGTGGTCGGCGATCTCGATGATTTTGCGCATGCGCGGCGGGTACTGGGTATCCCGGCCATGCACCTCGCAGGAAACGCGCACGCCGGCAGCGGCCGCCGCCTGGCCCAGCGTGTGCAACGAGCGGCCAATCTGTTCAAGGGTTTTTTCCTCGCTGACCTCCGGGGGTAGCGCGTTGGGGCGGACCTTGATGTGGTTGGCACCCAAGTCGTGGGCCAAATCGATGAAACGCAGGGCCGTGTCAATATGCTCGCGTAGTTTAGCCTGGTCCGTATAGTGAAAATCGCAAGCGGTCCCCAGGCTCCAGATGATGAGGTTACCGTCAGCGCAACGTTTTTTTACATCAGCACGCTCGGCTTTCGTAAGCGACGGTTCGACGCCGTGCTTGTGGGTGGTGCGAAATTCGACGGCATGGATGCCGGCCGCCGGGCATCGACGGATAATCGTGGGCAGGTCCCACTCGGCGGCCAGCAAGTAGGTGACCAATCCGAGCTTGAATTTTCGCGGCTGTTTCGCGTTCGCCGACCCAGCCGCGGGTTCGGCTGTAACCCGCCCGGCCTCTGCCAAAGTAGCGGCCGCCGACAGGCCGGCCGCGGTGGTTAAGGAATTACACAATAACTGACGTCGATCGATCACCTTACTCATATATGCGCACCTATCACGAATGAATGTTTGTCCCGCACACCGGAAGCTTATTGTCGTTGATAGGGAGACTCGACGCAAGGTTGAGAGGGATCATCCCTGCATAATGGCATGGGTAAAGCGAAGCAGAGCACGAACCACGGCAACTCCGACGGGCGCGGCATGGGTATCGAAGTTAACCTTGCAAGTCATGCCGTATTGACAAAGCTTCGCCGGCGGTTCCGACAAGTCGATAACCACCTCGAAATAAGGTTGGGTTGTACCCCCTGTCAGGGGATCAATCGCAATTTCTCCCTCGCCTTTCTGGGTCAATAAGTCGTGGCTTACGTTGCGTAATCCGGTGGGCATAACCAGTCGGACAATCCCTTTATACAATAAGCCGGGATCGGAATGAAATCGCACCTCGACCAACTGGCCGACGGTCGGGCGGACGTCGGCAACCTCCTGCTCGGTCAGGAAGGTTCGTACCTGCCAGCGACCCGTACCGATCGCGGCAATCGGTTCACCCTGGCGAACAAATCGGCCGCTATCGCGGTCCGTGAGGCCGTCAAGCAAATATCCCTCCAACCGCGCACGGATACGTAAGGCATCCAGATCCTTCTGGCGACGTTGCAGATCGAGCTTACAGACGCCTGCCTGCTCCTGCATCCGCATGGCCGTAACCGGTTCGGTGGTTTCGTAGGCGGTTGTAAGTATTTCGGCCGATTGCAAGGCGGCAGTCGCGATGGCAACCGCCTCCTCACAATCCTCGTTCCTCAATTCGACAAGAACATCCTCGGGCCGAACCATTTGTCCTATCTCAAGGTGGACGTTCCGGACAACCCCCTCCACGCGAGCCCGAACAATTGTTTCCCGATCGGTTTGCAGCACGCCCGGTGTGCGTACCGTGCCGGGAATCGGTACCAAAGCCAGGCCGCCAGGGATCACCAGAAGGGCCAAGATGCTGACCACGACGGCGCGGGCGCGGACCGGGGCCGTTTCCCGAGCATGCCAAAGATAACGGGTCAGGGCGAGCATCTTATTGAAGATCATTCCTCCCAGAAGCAAACCGGCCAGCAGTAGGCCGGGGATTCCAAATTTGTACGCCACGACCACCCCGATGGCCAGGAACACGGTGGCCCGGTACAGACTTGTGCATAGACCAAAAGTCAGCAGGGTCCATCGTTCGCGATGGCCGCCGATGGGGTGCTCGATGCGCAGACCGAGAAAGAGGCGTTTCCCGATATTCATAAGATATTGAACGGCCCGCTGACGAAGATTGGGAATCTCCAGCAGATCGCTGAGTACATAGTAGCCGTCATAGCGCATGAGGGGGTTGATGTTAAACACAACGGTGAGTACACCGGCCAGGAAAACGATATTAAAGGCAACGTCGTGCAACAAACCCGGCAGGGTCATGGACCAGACGAACAAGGCCGCGGCGGCGACGAATATTTCGATATACATACCCGCCAGGCAGACGATCAGACGTTCCCGTTTGCGGGTGAAACCCCATGAAGCGGTGGCATCGACGTAGGCCATGGGAGTTAAAACAATTAAATACACCCCCATTTCCGGGACATGTCCGCCGAAGTGTTTACAGGCATAGGCATGGCCGAATTCATGAATGACTTTAAGACCTATAAGCGTGACCCACATCAGGGCCAGGTTGCGTGTAGCCAGGAGCCCCTCCGTGGGTTGCGTAAACTGATCCCATTGTCGAAGAGCAACATAACCGGCGGCCCCGACCACGACCAGCCAGATCGCCAGGAACCAGCCGCTGTATAAAAAGCGGACACGATGAACCGTCCGCTTAAGAAAGGCATCCGGATTAAGCAGCGGCACGCGCAGAAACAACAGACTGCACCATCTCTGCCTGTGGGCGGCGGATTGTCGGGCAAGGTAACGTTGATAAAGTCGTTTTTCGTCGGACAGGGGCAGGTGGAGGAAATTCAGGTGATGGAGCATGACGACAAAACGGTAAAATTTTTCCTCATCCTCCTCGACGGCAAGCCCCTCACGAACCAATCGGATAAAAGTCTCGTGGAGAGTGTAATCGCGATGGAGATTGACAAAGACCGTGTAATCCTGGGGGCTCAGGCGGTGGCTTTGCCCGGTGATCGGATCGCGCAACAGGTATTCCGGTTGGCCACGAAACAGATGGCGGGTGATTTCCAGATCCTGGCGCACCCCAATATAGACCTTGCCCAGGCGATCGCTCAGCGTCCGCGGGGGGGCAGCCTCGGCCGAAGTTGTCACGTTCCCTAGAACCATAAGGCCATCCGGCAATAATCGATAGCGCGATGGAGGGTGATCCACCATACAGGGCGGCGCCCGATGGAAATTTTGGCAAGGCCCTCCATTCCCGGGCGCATCCACGGCGGTCCGGCCTGGGTATTCCCTTCGGCCAGGTAGATATTTTTACGGCCCTGCGCTTGCGCTTTGAGATGAACGCGGGTAATGCTGAAGGTCTGGGTGTATTCCGGGCGGGCTTTCAAAGCAAATGTTCCACTGAGTCCGCCGATTAGTTCCTCCGCCTCAACTTCCGGCACCTGAAGTTCCAGGGCCCAAGAGGAAGAAGGGGCGATTTCCAACAGCGAAGTGCCGCGCTCGATTGTGCTGCCGATCTGCCTACGCAAATCACCGACGATTACCACGCCATCGAAAGGCGCACGCATGGTGGCCTCCTCGATTTTACGATTCGCGATTTCCAGACGGGTTTGGGCGAGTTTCTGTTTGGCCGTCGCGAGTTGCGCTTCCACCGGTTCCCGGTCGGCCAAAGCCCGATTCAAATCATGTTCGTGGACGGCGATCTCCGCGAGCAGCTCGGCTCTTTCCTGTACCAGGCCGCGAGTGTCCATTTGACAGAGAACCTGTCCGCGTCGCACGCGATCGCCCTGCACGACTTCCGCCTTTTCAAGAATACCGACAAAGGGAGCGGTGACGTGCCGGCTGTGGGCCGGAATCACCAAGCAGGGAACGTTGAGTCGATATTCCAAGGTACCGAAGAAAAACCACACCGCCGCGGCGACCATCATGACCGAGGCATATTTCCGGCCACGATGACCAGGCTGGGAAAAAAGACTTACCTGCTGATAAAGGGATTCGCCAGCATGACGAAAGAGACTTCGCCCGGCCTTGTCAACCGTGAGTAAAGCCGCGATATAGGGTTCGACCTTGGATTGAATTTCCTTGATCTGCTGATCGGTAAACGGCTCCGTAGCCCGCCGACGCAGGCTGAGCACGGCCGCCGTGCGGTCATGATTCCGCAAGGGAATGGATGCGACCGCATCGCCCTTGACAGAGACTTGCCACTGGCGGTGCAATCCGTAGCCGGCCGTGCTCCGTTCAGAAGTCCAGGTATCGCCTTTCTGGCAGACAATGGGCAGACCCGCATCCAGGCACTCTTCCATGGCCGCTTGAATGCAGGCCACACCGGGATTGCGTTGTGGCACCTGGTCGAGACCGGAGAGGGAAAGCACCTTTACCTTCCGGCGATGGACCATTCCCAATGCCACCAGCTCACAATCGAATTTATTGCGGAGGTTATTGGTGATGGCGAAAGCCAGTTCCTCGGCGGTGGAGGCGGAAGCGGATTGAACCAAGGCCTGTGCTGAACCACCGGGAGTCGTTGCTGCCGCTCGCGGCTGGATGAGTAATTCGGTCGCTTGGGCCACCAGTCGGCTCAGCGATTCCAGGGAGGCCAATCGGCCCTGCACGTCATCGGTCCCGAAGCCGACCTGAACGAGGGCCATTGCCCCAATCGTCCGGTTTGCGGCGTCGTATACCGGTACGGATAGGAAGACCGCCTTGACGCGGCCTCGCTTGGGATTAAGCACCCGGGCCCAAGGCTGTTTTCGGGTTAAGGCTTCGGTCAGAAACTCCTGGAGAGGCGGTTTCCAAAATCCCGGGTCGGTCGGCCCCCAATGGCAATCGTCCTCGAATTCGCCCGAACCAAAGTTAATATAAATGGCCGCATAAGGGCTGCCGAACGAGCGCGCGATAATTTGCAGGGATTTCGCAAAATACTGATGCTTCGTCGTGGAGGAGCGAACCGCGGAGACAAGCTCCACGGGGATGTCCGCGTTCCATCCATCTTCCATGACAGTTGCGGATGAGCCGCTGTCGAATCCTGTTTCGTTCCCTGTCATAAAAGCTTCACACTCCTCCCGATGAGGACTCGCCTCGCCGGATCAGGCTCCCTGGTCAACCATGATTTTTTCCGGAAGCGCAACCGGCGCGAAGAACTGGAAGCCGCCTTCATAAGCCCCTTCGCGCACAAAACGACAACGGACACAACGGGCAAAGATCAGTGGAAGATCCAGTTGCGATCGATTGAATTGCAGGCGATAGACGTCTCCAACCTGGATCGGTATCGGAAACAGGGCTTGGAGGCCACCCTGCGAGATATCCCCGGTGACCCCCTGAACCTTGAAGTCGAACAATTCACTGGCGTTGCCGGACTGCAGAATTACCTCTACCTTGACGGTGACGCGAAAATGCACCCGCTGGCGGCGGATTTCCTCGCTGGTATTCTGCTCCAGCTCCTGGAGCAAATCGAAGCCGTCGTCCTGGCCCATCCGATTCGAGTCATTTTCCAAATCTTCAAACACGTCGCTTACTCCCCAGGTTGAGTGTCCGTGGGCCTGCGGGCCAAGGCCATATTCAAAAAGCACCCACTCGCCGAACGCTGATCCGAATCTGCCGGGCGAGTGGTGGCCAGACCGGACTGACGCTTGGACAGATCAATCTGTATTTTCAGGCCGGACATCCAGCCCGCATCCTTGTTTTCCACGATCATTTTGACCTTGAAGGTTTGGCTGGCCGCGTCCGCCACCCGGCTCGCCCAAACAACTTCACCCATCTTGGGAGACCAGTGCGGATCGAGGGGGCGGACTTCCATCCGATCGCCCGTTTGAACGAGGTGGGCCAGATGAATCGGACAATCCAAAATGATTTCCAACGGATCCAATTGCACGAGCGTCAAGATTTTTTCCAGCTCGTCCACGCTTTCGCCACTATGCTTGAGAACGACGCTGACATAACCGGCAAAAGGAGCATTTATCCGGTACTGGTCCAATAGCAGTTTTTGGCGTTGAAACTCGTTTCGGGCCTGTATTCGCTGGAAATAAGCAATCTGATGCTCAATACGCGTAACTTCAGCCAACAAACGCGTTTCGTTGACTTCCTGTTGCGAAGCGGCGCTTTCCAGGGACAGTTTCATTACCCGATCGAGCTCGCGCCCGGCTTCCTCCATGCGCACCCGGGCCTGCTCGATATCCAAATTACATTCCGCTCGAGCTTGGGCGATGGCTACATTCGCCTGCTGTACATCTTCGTCGAGAACAACCAGCAATTTACCCTCAGGGACATTCTGACCCTCTACCACCATGACCTGCTCAATACGACCCCGCTGGAGGGCGGCCAGAGTCGCTTGTCGGTGAGGCGCGGTCATACCATTCAGGATCGTGGAGGAGATGGTGGCATCCGCGGTCGTATCGGGTTTGGCGATATCGGATACCGGATATTTATCAGACCCGGCACCGATAGCGGTCAGAACCATGAACAACAACATTCCACCCACGACCGCTCGTAACCGCCGCGATACCTTCGCCATGATTCAGGCCATCCGATCAATAAC
>CAYNYK010000016.1:33371-58939 GCA_964401335.1 uncultured Planctomycetales bacterium | reverse complement strand
AAACGGGTGCCTCTCAAGAGCATACCGCGCCAGTATTCGACTCTACCCTATTATTCACAGATTGCCCCAAACAGCGTTACCAAGGCTAATGTTTATGTCTATCCCGGTCTTGTTTCACCGCAAGCGGGGGGAACGAAGAAAACGTATTCGAGTTGCAAGGTTGATTGCGAGACAGTCAACAAGTATCTAAACGAGTGGTGCAATCTTGGATCGAATGGATTTTATTTCCCACTTGCTGGAAGCTGGTGGTGGGTTGTAGCTGCCCAGACTGCCGCATGCAGTGATGAAGAGGCGTTTATCTATAAAGAAGATTAGCCAATGGTTGCAAAAAAGTGCAGTATAGCGCTATTGGTCTGCGCTGTAGCTTTGGTGCTGGTGTGGTTCTCATGGAGTACGCGAAAAGCAGATCGCTGTTTTGGAGATGTGACTGTTCTTGAGCGGATTCTCCGAGAATATGGTCGCGATCATAGAGGGAATCTACCATCAGGGCCACATGAGCTCATAGAGAACGATTACTGCCGAATAAACGATGATGGTGAGTGGATAGCTATAATTGATGGGACAAGCGGTTGCGTTCAGCGTCCGAGCAGCTTTGACATCGCCTGGGGTGTCCGGGTAACCGACCTCGATGAGGCCGGCAGAGTAAGAACGACAGGCCGCTGGATTGTTCGTCCCTCAGATGATTCACCTTGTTCAGAATCGTTATGCAAAGCTCTATCGTATAGATTATCGCAATATCTTCGCGAGCAATATGTCATAGAAACGAATCCGGGACCATGAGATCAGAGTGTGAAACTGGGACGCAACTAGTTTTTCTTGCGGCGCGTACGACCGAGATAACAGAGATAACAGGAGATAACAGGAGATAACAGGGGACGATAACAGGATAACAGGGGACAGTCAGTGTGTCACGCAAAGATCAGAGAACCAGCGGAGGCGAGATCCGTCCGAGGAATTTTCGGTTCACCTCGGTAGCCACCCAAGCGATGCGGCCGGGCGACTGGCGGTGTCGAAGCCTTGAATTCGGGGGACACCACGAAGAAAGTTGATAGTAGAGAGGGGACAGCGAATAGGAGTCAGTAGTCAGTAGTCAGGAGGTAGTAATTCCGCCAGAGGCCCGCCTAGGCCCACCCAGGCGAGGCGAGCGAGGCAGGCGGACCTTCGGCAGTAATTCCGCCACGGCGGACCTTCGGCAGCGATTCCGCCGTGGCGAGCCTAACAGCCTCTTTCTTGCCAGCCGTACCGCTTCCGGCGAGATGTCGCAGGCGAGCCAGCGACGGCCGAGGCGCTTGGCGACGGCCGCCGTGGTGCCGCTGCCGCAGAAAAAGTCCGCCACCAGATCGCCCGGTTCGCTGGAGGCCTCGATAATTCGTTCCAGAAGGGCTTCGGGTTTTTGAGTGGGATAGCCGGTGCGCTCGAGGGAGACGGTGGAAAGGAAAGGTATTTCCCAAACGTCGGTAAGGGCCGGCCCGTCGGGATGGAAATAGAGTCGGCCGGCGCGAGTCTGCTTGTAAGGACGACCCTTCTCGTCGTAGTTCATGCCGTCGGTGCGAAATGCCCCGGAGCGCTGGACCTTGAACTTATGCTTGCCGGCCTGCCGGGCGTAGAGCAGGATCGTGTCATGCTTACGGGCAAACCAGCGTTTGCTTAACCCGCCGGTGCGGTAGGACCAGATGATTTCGTTAAGGAACCGACCCTCGCCGAAGATCTCGTCAAGCCGCACCTTGACGTAGTGGACCGCCCGCCAATCGAGATGGACATATAGGCTGCCCGTTGGTTTGAGAAGTCGATGTATCTGTTCGAGTCGAGGTTGGAGAAAATCAAGATACGCCTTGATGCCGCCAGACCAGTAATCGGCGAACTTGTGACGGCCGTCCCCTCGGCTTTGTGCCTTTCCCGTGCAGAAGGGGGGATCGACGTAGATCAGATCGCAGCACTGCCCGGGCAGCCGGGTCATGAACTTGAGATTATCCGCGCGGATAATACGTCCTTGGAACCGTGAGCCGTCCTCTTTGCTCTTCATGCCGGAATTATACGGCGTTTTTGCCGGAGGACATACCCAAAGCATCCATTCGGCGATACAATCGGCTGCGGGAGATTTTTAAAAGTTTGGCCGCCAGGCTTCGCTGATTGTTGGTCTGACGCAAGGCCGCCAATATTGAACGTCGCTCGACATCGGCGAGTACGTCGTCAAGCGGAGCAATCCTGCCGCCCGAAGCGGCTGAACCCATCGGGCCATGGATGGATATTTCCTCGGCCTCGAGCATTGGTCCGTTGCCGGCGGCAAAAGCCGATTCGATCACGCGGTACAGCTCACGCAGGTTTTCCGGCCAATCATGCATTTCCAGGGTTATCCAGACGCCCGGATCGATTTCCTTCACCTGCCGGGTACTTTGGGTGTTGAGTTGATCGATAAAATGTTCCACGAGGAAAGGTATGTCCTCCTTGCGTTCCCGCAAAGGCGGCAGATCGATGGTGATGACACTCAGATGCGCTCGTAGATCGTCGCGCAACAATGATAAATCGAAAACTTCCCGCCCCGGACGACTGACCGTGGCGATTACCCGTGGACATGCGGGGATTTGCTCGGTGCTGCCCAGCGGCCGCAAACCCCGATCCTGCATGGCCCGAAGCAGCTTACCCTGGGCCTGAGATGGAAGGAGATCCAGGTTTTCGATGAACAGGGTACCTCCGTCCGCGGCTCGGAATAGACCCTGGTAAGCCGGCTCACCGGCCCCTTTATAACCTTGGACGTAGCCGAAGAGCTCGCCTTCCATTTCGTCCTGGGGCACGTCGGCGCTGTTAAAGGGTACGAAAGGCGCGTCTTTCTGAAGACCGTTGTAGTGGATCGTACGGGCAACCGTTTCCTTGCCCGTGCCTTTTTCGCCGCAGATCAGGACGGGGCTTGAGACAGCGCAGGCCGATTGGATTTTCTCCAGTATTTTCTGCATTCGTGGTGATCGGCTTATAATACTGGCGAACCCATAACGATCCCGCATGCGACCCCGAAGGTGCTCGACTTCCTCGCGCAGATTCCGGGTGGCCTCGCGCCATTGTTCTTCCCGATCTTTCAATGCGGAAATGTCCCGCACGACGCCAATGACCGCTTCCGGGCGGTCGCCCGTGTCGGCGATTCGCGTATAGACGGTTTCGACCCATCGGTGTTTGCCCGTACGGGTGGTGATGCGCATGCGTTGCCGAGCGGAGAGACCTTGTTCGTTGAACAAAGCCGTGGCCGGGCACAACAAACCGGCCAGCGGCCGGTTTTGCTCGTCGTGGCACTCGGTGACCTGCCCGCAATCGAGGTCGGTGTTCAAAATTTCCTCGGCAGGGAATCCCGTCAGCTTTTCGCAGGCTTCGTTGAAGAATAGAAACCGGCGGTTCTCGTCAATGACGAAAACTCCGTCGCGGGTGTGTGCCAAAATAGTTTCCAATGCAATAATATGATTCGTTTCTGTGTTCATGGCTTCGGCTCCATCCAGTTGTACTCCCCCCTCCTGTCTATTTTAGGGGCGCAACGAAATATGACAAACCTATGGATAAATAAATTTTAAGCTCCGGGCAGGTTTTGATTATTGCGGACTCAGGGGTGCAGCCCCGCCGAGCATGCGGGAATCGTGCTATTTTTCACAAACAGGTGAAAGCCGGGCGAATCTTGATCAATGGCCTGCCGGTGCGGGAATCCTGCTGGTGCGAGAATCTTTTCTCCTGCTGGTGCGAGAATCCTTTCTCCTGCTGGTGCGAGAATCCTTTCTCGCACCCCCGGCGCGGCGAATCCTTTCGCGCGTCCGAATCTGCGGGATGAGAATCTCGCAAGGTGTCGAGATAGGAATCTCGACACAGCGAAATCTCGACACAGCGGGCCCGCAAGGAGGGGTGTCGAGATAGGAATCTCGACACAGTGGTGAATCTCGACATAGCGTTATATCCCTACCTTTGTCCGCCGGTCGGGGATCCTGTTGGTCAGTGGCCAGGACACCATTGAGCGATTAGATGGGCAATGCGTTCGGCGGCATGTCCGTCCCATTTGTCCGGACGCTGAGCCACGATTGAACCTTGGCCGCGGATTTCGCGATAGGCTGATAAAATGCGGGAGGGATCCATGCCCACCAAACGATTGGTTCCCTGGGTCAGGGTGATCGGCCGTTCGGTATTTTCCCGCAGGGTCAGGCAAGGCACGCCGAGGATCGTGGTTTCCTCCTGAATACCTCCGGAATCGGTCAGTACGATGGCGGCATGGGCCATCAGTTTGAGGAAGTCGAGATAGCCGACCGGCTCGATCAACTGCAGATTCTTCATCGCCTCGAAACGTCCCAACAACCCGGCGGCCTGCAAGCGGCTTCGGGTGCGCGGGTGGATAGGGAATACGATAGGCAGTTCGCTCTGAATTTCCGCGAACACGTCGGCCAACCGGGCCATGACTTCGGGGTGATCGACGCTCGCCGGCCGGTGCATCGTGACCACGCAAAAAGCCCGCGGTTCGAGCCTCAGCTTTTCCAGGATCGGTGAGGATTCGGCCTTGGCCCGATTCTTTTCGAGGGTGTCGATCATCACATTGCCAACCCAGTGAATTTTCTCTTTGGCGACGCCTTCCCGGAGGAGGTTGTCTATTCCGCTGGGTTCGGTGACGAACAGCAAGTCACTGATCGCATCGGTGAGAATGCGGTTGATTTCCTCGGGCATGGTGCGGTCGAAGCTGCGCAGGCCGGCCTCGACATGAAAGACGGCCACGTCCAGTTTGACCGATACCAAAGCGCAGGCAATAGTCGAGTTCACGTCCCCAACCACCAAGACCGCGTCCGGCTTATGTTCGAGGACCACCTGCTCGAACCGTTCCATGATCAAGGCGGTCTGCTTGGCGTGTGATCCGCTACCGACTTCCAGGTTGATGTCCGGGCGCGGAATTTCCAACTCGTCGAAGAACAGCCGGCTCATGTTCTCGTCGTAGTGCTGGCCGGTATGCACGAGGATCGGCTGGATGACGGGTTCGGACCGATAAGCGTGCATCAGCGGTGCGATTTTCATGAAATTCGGACGCGCTCCGCAGATATTGATTAATTTCATGTTTGCCTCTCGTTTTTTCCGGACTTCAAGGAGGGGGCTAACCCTGAAAACGGAATCGGATAATAGCCAGAAGGGCCTTAAGCCCATCTTTCCAATTGATTTTTTTCCCTTCGGAATAGTCCCGGCCGGAGTAACCGACCCCCACCTCGTAAATCCGGCAGCCGAGCCGGGCCACCTTCGCGGTGATCTCCGGCTCGAATTCAAAACCATTGCTCACCAGTTGGATACGCTCAAGCACGTCCCGGCGAAAGACTTTGTAACAGGTCTCCATGTCGGTCAGGTTCAGATTGGTCAAGGCGTTGGACAACAAGGTGAGCAACTTGTTGCCCACCATATGCCAGAAAAACAACACACGGTGGGCATCGCCTCCGACGAAACGTGAACCATAAACCACGTCCGCCTTACCTTCGAGTATCGGGGCTAGCAGGCGGGGATAATCGCGCGGGTCGTATTCGAGGTCCGCGTCCTGCACGAGAACCAGTTCACCGGTAGCCTGGGCAAAACCCGTCCGCAAAGCCGCCCCCTTGCCGCGATTGCGTGGATGCGAAGCCAGCTTTATGTTTTGGCCAGGATGTTCCCGCGGGATGGCTTGGCAAAGTTCGCGCGTCCCATCGTTGGAACCGTCGTCGACCAGAATCAATTCCTTTTCCATACCAATATCGACGGCCAGCACCCGGCGGACGCATTCAACCACCGTCTTGGCTTCGTTATAAACCGGAATGACAATACTCAATTTCATATTTCGTTCAACCATTTAACCTCGAAGACCGGGCATACTATAGGTTAATCCTTTGTTATTGAGCAAGCCGCGATATGTTTGATGTTTGCCGATGGCCAACGCCGGATGGAGGTTTGGGTAAACCGAATCGCCCGAAGATTGTTACTTGAAAGGAAAGACATACTCGGGATCGTCCATTCCATATTGGATAAGGAAATAGCCGAAGTGCAACGAGGTATGACCGACTTGCGTAAGTAATTATAATATAAGAACTTAAAGGCGGCATGGTTTCGTCTGGTGTCGCCTTTGCTCCTCAATCGGGTTTCCCCTTTCGCTTGTCCATCAGATGGAGGATTCCCAGTAAATGGGTTTTTCTTGATACAATACGGGATCTAAGCAATTTGGTCGGCAACAATCCTTCGTGGTTGTCGATGGCTTGATGGTATTTGGTCTGATATGTATTTCCGAGTAAATACGGGAGGTCGTTATGTGGTTGCCGGTTAGTGAATTAATGCGAATCACCACGGGTCGTGGTTGGATTGTCCGTGGGGTCTTGCTATTTGTGATGATGGGTGTTTTTTCTTTTTCACCAGCCTTCGGGCAAGATTCCCCGCCGACCTCCGCTCCGACGGATGGGCAGGGGCCCAAGTGGGTTTGCGCGGAGCCGCTTTATCAGTTCGAGCCGGTTTGGGCCGGCGAGAAAGTCAGGCACACCTTTGTGTTTCGCAACGAAGGCAATGCCACCTTGCACATTCTCAACGTGCAGGCGGGTTGCCGATGCACCGCGACCAGTGACTACACTAAGGAGTTGGCCCCGGGTGGCGAAGGCCGTATCCCTGTCATTCTCGACACCCACGGAATGCGCAGTGAGGTCGTGCGCACGATTCGCGTGGAGACGGACGACCCCCAGAATAAGCAGGTGACACTCACTCTGAAAGGGCAGATCAAGGCCTGCATCGAGTATCCTTCCGGACAAAATATTGACTTTGGGCGCATTTACTCCGGTTCGGAATTGGTCAAGGCGCTGCGCCTCGTGAACCTGACCGACCAAGCCATGAAAATCGAACCGGCTGAAGGCAAGTCCGGTGTCTTTGCCTGGCAGGTCAAGGAGGTGGAGGCGGACAAGGTGGTTGATGTATACGTCACCGCCACCCCGCCGTTCGCCGACGGCCCGAACAATGTCAATCTGGTTTTGCGGACCGGGCTTGAACGTGAACCCAATACACAGATTTTTTGTCGTCTGTATAGTCCGCCGGTGGTGGAATGTAATCCGCCCATGCTGATGGTCAGCCCGAAGATCAATCGGGCCTTCCCCCGTGAAATTAGCGTTTTGTACAACGGTGAGGGAATGATGAATCTGCTGGCGGTCGAGGCCGAGAACCCGGCGATCAAGACCCAATTTACCGCCGTCAAACCCGGCAAGTCCTACAATATCCAGGTTCAATTTCCTGCCAATCTGGAAATACCCCCCGACCAGCCGACCCATGTTGTCTTGAAGACCGACTTGGAAAACCATTCGAGGGTGCTAATTCCGATCCGATCCCAGGGTCCGGTTCGACCCCTTGCGCAACGTGGCAGCCAGGAGAAGCCTTGGTCTCTGGTCGGTCAAATGGCCCCTCGAATCGTTCTTCCCGATCTGAAAGGGAACCAGGTGGATGTAGGCGGTGCCAGCGGCAAAGTCGCCGTGCTTTATTTCGGAAGCACTTGGTGTATCTCAGCCAATCAGGCCTTGCGTGACTGGTTCCCGGTCCTGACTGAGATGGCCGCCAAGAACGTCCAATTCATCAACATCAATACGGATGTATTGACTCCGATCCCGGAAGTGGCGGAATGGATGACCGGACTGCACGTTGCCGCCCAAACCGTTTTGGACCGTGAACTCAAAGCCGTCGAAATGTTTGGGATCAATCGTCTGCCGACGCTGATATTGATCGGTGGTAACGGGGTAGTGGAGGCTGTCCACCAGGGATATATGCCCAACCAAAGCGGCACTATCGAACAAGAATTGCGGATGCTCGCCGAAGGCAAGACGCAGAAGGAACTCGGGCAGACGGATTATCGCATCGGCCAGTTCTGCGCGGTTTCCCTTGCGGGTCGACAGGCCGGCATGGGGGGGGTGGCAGGGATGATTTTGGAATCGTATCGGGTATTCGCCGGCTGGCGAACCGTCGGTCAACCTTTCACTTGCCGAATTTATTACCGTAACGAAGGCAATAGCCCCGTGCAGATTACCGGAGTGGAAGCACCGAATGAAATAAAGATCGACCCGGACTATACCAAGGACCTGCAACCGAAGCAGACAGGGGTCATGAAATGCGTGGTTACCCCGTTGCCCGACACCATGGGTGAATTTACCCACCGCTTGACCTTGGATGTCAGCGATCCGCAACGGCCGAAACAAATCGTCCTGATTAGCGGGATTGTGACCTCGTTATTGTCGATTGATCCACCGCAGGGCTTGGATTTTGTTCAAGATCCCCGGCACCCGCTGGACCAGCGGCCGGCCACCCTCATCTACAACGGGCCCGGGACCATCCGATACGGGCAAGTGACTTGCGAATCGCCCAATTTCCAGGGCCGCATCGAACCGATCGGCCAGAGCACGCATGCCCGACTGATCGTCGAAACGAAACCTCCGTACAAGGCGGGTAAGATCGAAGGCATTATTCGCGTGCAAACGGACCACAAGGATTTGCCGGTGATCGAGGTGCCGGTTCGATTGTATGTGCCCCCACCGGTGGAGGTCATGCCCGCCCAAATCGAAATGTTCAAGGGCGATGAGGAACGCGAAGCCATAGTGCTTATTGCCAATAATACGAACGAGGCCCTTCAAATCACGGCGGTGGAAACCAGCAACGGCCAAATCAAGGCCCGATACTTCCCCGAGGCCGACGGCGTGTCCTATCGGTTGGAACTCTCCTTTGCCGAAGGGTTTGTCTGCGCCAAGGAGGGAGAGAAAGTCGTGGTCAAGACCAACAATAAGCAGATAGGCGATATCGTGATCCCCGTTCTGGTTAAGGAAGCGAACCACAAGGGATAAGGGATACGCGGATCGGGATCGCGGCTCCAGGTTATTGAAACGTCTTCAGCGAGCAGCAGCGGATGTTCCTGAAATTGCTTACCGGAGTGGTCTGTTCTTTATGCGCGGAGGTCTCCGGGCCTCTCGAACGACGGTTGGTGTGGCTTCCCATGACGGGTTGTACGGAAGAGCAAATGGCCGAAGCCGCGCGAGCCGGGTACGACACCGTACTTTGGAAAGTCTACCCGCGCGTGCTACCCGATGGACAGGGACTCGATTTCGCCGCCATCGACCAAAGAATCTCCGAGGCACGCACTCACCACCTGCGGACCATTCTGGCCATCGTCGGCGAAAGTGCATTGGATCGCGGCGAATACTTCGATGCCGACGAGCAAGGCCGTCCCTTGCCCGGCCATCTCGATCCGTTCCTGCCGGAAGCCATGACTCGGCTCGAATGGGCGTTTGCCCGAATTATTGATCGTTATGCGCATGACCCTGAGGTTGTAGCCTTTGCTCCGACCTGGGGAATCTACGGTGAAGGAGGGTTTCGGCTGCCTACCTCCGGCCGAAGCCCACATGCCCTGGCCCGCTTCAATGAATGGCGTCGAGCGAACGGCTGGCCCCATCTCAACATGGTGCCTTCCCGGAGCGACGGCCCGAACACGGAGTATAATCGCTTCATCCGCTTCCGCTACCTTTATATGCAGGAGCAATGGGATGCGATGATTCGTCGCCTGAAAGCTCTGGCCGGCGACAAACCGGTCGGTACCTGGCAGGAGCTGTATCCCGTGATCGGCTACCTCTACAACATGGTGGCCGTGCCTTCGGCGGATTTCGCTCTCTATGAATCGTGTTTTCCTTTTCAGACCACGCACGATCCGGTGAAAACCCTTGCCGAAACGATGGGATTTCGTTACCGATGCGACTCGGCCGAGAGTTACCGGGATTACTACTTGCCGCTGCTGGCCCGCAAGCGCGGGGAAGGTCAGCATTTCATAGGCTGTCAGTTGAGCAATTCCTATGCCGAGAAAAACTATCATTGGCCGCCGGAGAAGGCCGCGCGGGTCGGTTTCGACCAATGGGAAGACCGCTTTGCGCCTTATCTACGCGATCTGCATGATATTTCCGTCGAAGCGGTGCAACGCGATGTGCTGCTGGTGTTTCCGACCTATGCGGCGGCGGCGCTGAGCGATGGGCCCGTGCATTCCGTCGACACCATGACGCTGGATGTTCTTCTCCGCATGTTCGGCTGCCAGATGGCCCGATGCGGCTCACCGGCGTTGGACAACATGACGGTTGAACAGATGAACGTTTTTCGACTGATCGTCGTGCCGTGTTCGGCCTATCTGCTTTCGGAAACGCTAAACAAGCTGGCCGTATGTGAGGCCACCGTTCTTTTCACCGGTTGTTTCGGACAATCCCTGCAGGCCGAATACACCCCGTGGGGCGGGGAACGTGAAGTTCACGGTAGGCGACTTCGGTATGTGCGGCGCCCGGCCGGAACGCTCGATCTCGCGGTGAACCATGCATTGACGGCGCGGCTTGATCGGCGGAGTGCCTCCCTGCCGGAAGATGAAATCTTCGAGTATGTTCAGGTTCCCGATGGGGTCCGGGTATGTCTTCGTTGCGGCGGTTATCCCGTGCTTTCGACCGCGCGGCAAGACCGGTTCATTTTTATCCACGGCCACGTGTTTGCCGGTCTGGCCTTCGATCCGGAACGAAAACCACCCTCCTTTGGCCGTGGTTCGGCCGATCCTTCGGCCAACGAAGTGGACATGTGGGGTCCGTACAGTTCGCAAAAACCGGAGAACATCATCGGCCAGGAGCTGATGAAAAACATCCTCGATCATGCCCGGGTAAAGTATCGTGTCCTCGATCCGCGGCCGCGAACCCTGACATGCTATTTGGGCGATCATATGGAGCAGGCTTCGCTTTGCGCCAACATCGCCTATAACAATACCGACGTTTCGCAATCCCTTCGGGTTCGGTTGCCTTACCGACCCCAACAATGGCCCAGTACACCGATTGCGGGCGGTTTTCACGCAACGGTGACCGTGCCGCCGTTCAATTACATTGTGCTAAAAGCCGAGAACCGGACAAGGTAGTGTATTTTCAAACAAGTTGCGACACTTTGATATGGGCGGTTAGGCCCGCCTGACGGGTATCAGCTCTTTTTTCAGGCACCAGCGTCGGCCGCGGGAAAGGAGAATACAAAGGGCCAGCAGCCAGAGAAAAATGTTTTCGGGTATCTTGCGACAGATGAATACCTCGCCCGCCCCGCAACCGCAATCGAACTTGATGGCGCAAAAGGCGATATCGTTTGCGTGGTAAATGTTTAATGCCCGAAGGGTGATCATAATGGTAAAAAAGGTCATGAGCAGAAGGATTATCAAGGCCGTCCCGCGCAACCCAACCCCGAAAATCAATAACAGCCCGCAGAAAACCTCCAGCCAGGGCAAGACCGCCGCCGTCAGATTCAGCAGAATGGGCATGTTTTCGGGCAAAATGTGATATTCGCGAATCAGCTTGAGGAAATCCACCGGATTGGACAACTCGATGTAACCGCTGTTGACCAGCCGTTGCACGACCGGGTTGTTCTTAAGTCCGGTTTTATCCAACGCCAGTTGGGTCAGACCGGTCTTGGAAAACCCCATCCAGACAAAAACCAGGCCGAGCAACAGACGGGCGAACAGCAGGCCGACGCCCCTTTGTCGTGGGGTATTTTCCGTGCGTGTTTGCCCGTCCATCATTGGCTGGCCTCTTTGATTTCGCCGCTGTGTTGCTCGCCCAGCTCCACCGGCATACCCTGGTCTTCCCAATCCATGAAGCCTTGGGCGTAAACGAAAATCCGCCCCGGCTCGATACCTTCGCCCAACAAATCCAGCGCTACGAATTCACTGTCTTCACATTCGCCGCCGTTACAATAGACGACGATTTTTTCCGCGGCTCGACAGAAATCCAGCACCGTGGGGATATAACGCTCGATCCGATAGTGATCGACCAGAAAAGCCCCGGGAATATGACCCGCACGATACAATTTATCGTCCCGGGCATCGATCAGAATGTAGGCGCCCGCCGCGTAGCCCGGATCCTCGTAAAGGGTTTTGACCTCCGCGAAAGAGATCAACTTGATGCCGTGCTTGTCAAGCCGTTGCTTTAGGGCTTCGAGCTGAGCGGCGATGGTTGAATCGCTCGGCGGGATCGCATCCCGCGACGCGTTGGTCACGGCCGGGCCTTTTTTAGCGGTGTTTGTCCGGTAAAAATAGTCGTGAAACAAGGCCAGACGGTCATAGTTCAAATGATTGGCGGTCAAGCCGAGCAGGCAACCCACCAGGCCGATTAAAATGAACTCCAATACGACTCTTTTCCATTCCTTCATCGAAACGATTTCCTGCATCATCGCTATAAATTATCCCCTTTCCCCTTGCATTATAGCGGGCCTGAAGGTGTCGAAAAACCCTGAGCACGCGCTCTTCCTCATCCTTTGGGCATCGATGTATTTAAGGATGGAAGAGTGACCGACGAACCGCGGAAAATCGTTGGTATTAGCGCGAAGGGGCCTGTCGGCGAATCCGGGCCCGCTCAAGCTCGAATGTGCCGGCCGGGCCTTGTTCCAGTTCGGCCAAAGCCAGGACCACTTCAATAAGCAGAGCACTGGCCCACGCATGGGGGGCGGCCCAATAGGTGAAGAGAATTTTGGGGATCAGTTCGGGCAACTGGCCGGTGGGACTGGTATTGGCCAAGACAATCCTTACTTCCTGTAGAGCTTGTTCTCGGTATTGATTTCTTTCGGCCGGATCCTCCGTCGTCGCCGCCAGCCGTAGCCGGCAAAGGGCCAGCCACAGCGTATTGACGCAACCGGGACCGCCTCCCATATAGGACTCACCCTCGAACCGCAAAATGGCCGCGCCGTTATTAACCCTGGATCGCAGGTTACGGCTGACGCTTTCGAGGGTATCGATGGCCAGACGGCGATCTTCCGAATCTCGCAGGTCCAAAACCGCCCAGGGATCGATCAAGCCCATCACCGAGGAGTCAAGCGTGGTGTCCCGCTGCCCCTCAGGAGTGATCCGCCGCAGCCAGCAGCGCCGATCCGCGTCCCAGAAGGTATGGATCAACTGCTTATGCATGGCTGCCCGTATTGGCTTGCCGGTTCGTTCCGGTTCCAGTTCGAAAACCTCCTGGGCCTCTTGCAAGGCCGCGATGACCCCCGCCTGAGTATAGGCGAAGATACCCTGACTGTTTTCCCACAAGTCGGAGGCGGGGCGGTGAAGATAATTGGAATCAATGTGTGCCAGCAGGGCTTGGATGGCTTTGGCCGCCGTCGGACGGAAATACTCGACGAAGGAACGCCCGCGTTTGCCCAATAAACGGGCCAGGCGACCGGCGGCGTGGACGATCGCGCAGGTTTGGTCCAATTGGATCGCTTGCTCATGCACGCACCAGGAGGCGGCCGGCGCCCCGTCCGTCCAGTAACGTTGATACCAGTGGCCATTGGGAAGCTGCGTCCGAACGGCCCATTCGAAAAATCGACGGGCCAGGTCCGTTCGACCGATGCGGGCCATGGCCAATGCACATACCGCTGCATCCCGAGGCCAACAGTAGCCGTATCCCCCGCTTAACTCGTATCCTGGATCGAACTCGGGAGCGGCCAGAAAAGTACCCTCCCGACTGTCGTACAAATCATGCAAGGAAATGACCGCCCGATGATAGGCTTCCGTTAATTCCGGAATCGGGCAGGGACCGGCCTTGGAAAGCTCTTCGAGGACTCGATGATTGGCCTGGTTGACCGCTTCGTCGAATTTCATGCCGGTCAATTGTTTTGCGTAAGTGATCGCATTAGGGATGGTGGGTGCGCCGGCCAGGACCAGTACCGTTTGCCAGCGCGACTGATTCGTGGGTTCAAATGCCACCGCGAAATCCACCCGGCCGATAGACTGGATCGACTCGCCGAATTTGCCCGAGCGCATCGCCTGCTTGGTTAACGATTCCTGATCCGGTTGCCAGGTGCTGCAATGAGCGCGAAACGGCTCGGTGGCCCCGATCGCCAGCACCACGTTCCGGTAGTGCTGGATTACGACGTTTTGCTCCTGATAGAACTGCACTGCGTTGCGTTCCGCGGCGTCGCCGGCGGCCATGCGATAATAATGCATGAACTGTAGCGGTCCGATTTCGGGATCGTGATTAACGACGACGCGTCGCAACAGGGCTTGCTCGCCCGGCGGCAGGACATCACTGATCTCGATGCTAAGCGCAAAGTTTTGATGTTCCAAACGCGTGATCAGCACGTTACTGGCCGACTCGAAGGATTGAACGCAGCGCCAACATTCCGCGAAATTCCATAAAAACTGTTCGCCTTCCGGTGGTTGGCTCAAGCGGATGGCGGGCATGCCTTCGCGAATGTTCTGGGCAAAATCGAGCCGCGGGTAGAAAAACCCCATGATTTCGCCGTTTCGCCCAATAGTGACCAGGCTCAACGAATTGCTCGCCGCGGCCGTGGGGATATAAAAACTCATGCTGATGATACCCCAAGGATAATTTCGATAACCTCATTCCAATCCCAAATTTATCGGTCGGATAGAGGTTTCAATTATAATCAACTCCGGCTGGCGAAGCCAGTTTCTATTTATAAATTCCTGATAATTGGAATGACCGCGGAACAAGCAAGGTCAAATTGGGTGAGCATAAGAATCTGGGTAAATCCCCGCACAACATAGGGACATAAAAAAGACCGCCAGGGTTCCTCTGTTAATGTCTTTTTGGCAAGATAGGAAAGATGCGCGTCAGATAACTGAAATTTGTGCCGATCCCCTCTGATTTTTTTGTTTTTCTTCGGAAATTTACCCCCAGGCTATCTATAATGCTCAAAGAAAGCGGGCAATTATTCTGTCGAATAGTTTTGTGGGTACGGGGTATTAGACAGGCTCGGATGGCCTTCGTTGCCATGCGGGTAAGGCGAATGGCGGAGAGCACGGAGATGAAAAAGCTCATACTACACATTAGCGGAATGGTGTGCGAAAACTCCGTGAAACAGGTGCGCCGTTTATTGGAGACGCTGCGGGGGGTTCGGACCGTGGAGGTCGATACCCTGGCTCGGACAACCGCGGTGGAACATGATGAGCAAACCTGCCCCGTGGATGATCTGGTGGCAACCGTGAATCTCGCGGGGTTGCAGGTTGAACGCGTCGATTTCGAGCGGTCCAGCACGGAGGAGCCAGAGCGGAACTTTGTCCGACGACCGATCCTGCATGGTGTTGCGAACGATCCGCTTGAATGGCCTAATAAAAGTCTGCGATCAATGAGCGCATAAAAAACGCGACGCGAATTCGGAACGCCCGTTTGGCCCTTCAGAGTATTCGGTCAGCTTGCTCGACCTCAGGCGTTACCACCCTCGGTCGTCCTCTGGAAGTTGTGGCTCGTTCAGAGTTTCGGCCCCATCCAAGTATCGCCCGTACTGGTTAAGCGATCCCACTTTGCCGTTAGCCTTTCCCTCGACTGTGTGGTTTTCCCCGGACGGGGTTCGCCGAACACTGTTCAGCATCCGGTCGAATCCTCTCTTCGAGTTTCTCCTTCCTGAGTATTACCCAACCTAACCTAGCCGGTCAGCCGCAGCCGATCAGCCCCTCTCATGGGCTTTTGCTCCCTACAGCACAGATCGGAATCGATGATCCACTTGCCGCGGGTTTTGCCTGCCCGCTACGTTCCGCCTTCAGGGTTGGGTTGCCCTCTTGACGGTTTACTCCCATCGATCCCCAGCCGGTTCTTTTTCGCACCGGCAGCGCTCATGGGATTCACCCTTCGGAGCTTTCTCCTCACGAAAGGCTTTCCGGCGGATTAGCACCGGAAGAAACCCGCCTACCGTTTCTCCGACCGCTGATCACCTCGTTTAACCGAGATGCCGGCACGGCCGGCCGCGGTTCCCGGGTTTTTACCTTTCGAGAGTCCCTGGCGGCTGCGCATGTTTTTAGCACCGCTACCGCTGGATGCTCCCTTGGGTTTCGCCCTTCTAAGGCTCACTTGCGGAAACCTTGAGCGGGATTTCGCCCACTCTCCTCTCACGCACTTGACCATCCGGCGGGAACCGCCCAACGGCCGATGCCTCAGAGTATCCATCAGCCTCCGCCTGTCTCTTCCCTTCCGTGAAGCGGTTGGCTTACTTCGGGGAAAAGAGGCCTTTATAGGGTTCTTGCACCCGGCTTGGTCCTGAACATTAGCACATCTTTTTCCCGGGCTATGGGTTCACCTTTCGCCGCGTCGCACATTACTGCCGACCGTCCGACGAGCTTTGGGAAAAAGACGCTCTCCCGGAGGTGCTCAGGATCGCTCGGATGCCGAGCATTCGCGACCTTCGCGTCGCATTATTATGTTAACACAAAAAGAATGGAAAAGCAAGAAAAATCACCCGTTTTTAAGACCCGAAAGCGTTTTTACATGTGAATAAATCTGCGGGTTGTATCAATCCCTTTATCCCCCAAAGAATTACGCCGGCCGGCTTTCGCATGGAGGAAAAATGATCGGCACCGCACATCGGGTAAAGCATACTAACGTTTCATTAACTTCTTTTATGGATGTGGCGGGGACGTATTCCGCGTCATTGTCTTGATCGGGGTATGCCTTGATAGCGGAAGAGTACACTGGCCCCAATATGAAAATGGACCTGCAAGTTTGTTGTCTAAATGGGTCTGACAGCGATTTACTCCCACACTGATTTTTTCGTGTCGCGTTTCCGCCCTGCATAATCTTGGCCGACGGGGGGGTAAACTAACTTCTGACGAGTGTGGTTGAGGTTAAAAACCATAGGTGATCGCAAGAGAAGAAATTTCGACGGATCACGCAAGGTCACATAACGCGTGTGTCGAGCATTCGCGTCAGCGTCGCCCAAACACTATCGTCCGTTTTATATTGGCGGGGTATCTACATGATCAACCTTCCAATGATTTCGGGACGCTGGCAATATTGGGGTAATCGCACTCTTTTTTTTCGCGAGGCGACGGGTCGATGAACCGATGGAAGACAAGGTTGACGGTTATTGATTACGCGGAGCCGTGACGAAAAAGAGGGATAAACAAACGAACAAGGTTATAGGGTTATTTTTATCCTGAGCTTCGTATCTTAACGTCTTCGTGGTGTTTCCCGATAACAATTCAGGTTAAAGGGCCCAGTAGATTCCGGTGCGTGGAGAAGAAGAATCGTGCAATCCGTCCGAAAATGCTTGGCGCGTCTCGGTTGGCCGATCGGGCGCATGACCGACAAGCAGATCAAGATTGAGTTGTACCGTCGTTGGTTTGCTTGTCAGCCCAAGGATGCGGACGAAGATGCCGCCCTGACTGTGGCCTCGGCTGGGGGAATTTTCGCGGCCCTGGCGGCTGAGGGCAATTTGGATGCTCTAGGATGGTCGCCGGAGGATAAGGTTCCCTCGATTCCGCGGGGTCAAGTTTTGGCGCCCGCGGACCAGGCGGTTTTTATTCGCGGCCGTGACGGGCAGGATTATGCCGGACACGAACGCCGCCGGGCCCCGCGCGAGCCGGCCCGCGAGATGATCGGCTGGCGCTTACCTCTGGGCGACGGGGAAGCTTCCACCGGTTGGCTGGTCGATCGCTCGGCCACCGGCCTGGCCTTCATCGCCCCGGCGGATGCTGCTCCGATTGCCGGACAGGAAATCATGCCCACCTTGCACGCCCGGACCGGCGGATCGTTCGATTTCGGGACGGCCACCGTCGTGCGTACCGAGCCGTTGAATCCGGGACTGACCCTCGTTTGTGTCCAATTCGATGAACCCGACCAATTGGCGTGAACACCATATCCAGCACTGATTTTGTACCATCCCCGGCTTACCGAGCGCGAAGAAATAACGCACATCATCTTTTCATGTCTTCTTTGCTGTATAACAGCCGAGGCGTTATAATACACACTCCGAAAAATACTCACCGGTGAAAGCGACGCGCAGCAAGTATCCAGGAAACGGAACGAACCCTATCAACCAAACACAAGGATGATCTCGATGCATGATCCCAAGCAATCCAACTTGACCCGGCGGGAGTTTTTGCGCACGACGACCTGTGGAGCGGCCTTGACCGGCGTGGGCGTCGGGGCCTTTCGTGCCTTGGCGGCGCCGGCTGCCAGTCAGCCGGCTACGCAACCTGCTCTGCCCGCGGGGATCCTCGGACGGACCCAATATCCCGTGACCCGCGTCAGTTTCGGAGCGATTGCCCTCTCGGAAAATTTGCATGTGCGATTGCTCCGCATGGCGATTGATTACGGCATCAACCTGGTCCACACTGCCAAAGGATATACCGGCGGCAACAGCATGAGGATCGTCGGCCAGGTGTTTCAGGAGAATCCTCGTCTTCGCGATCGAGCCTGGCTGGCTTATAAAATCGACGGCAAGAGCATCGAGGAGGAATTGAATGACGGCCTGGCCGCCATGAAAACCGACAACGTGGATCTGCTGCTGCCTACGCTGCACGAGGCCGATCCCCAACGCCTGGAGACCATTATCACCGTTCAGGAGAAACTGCGTAAAGAAGGGAAAATCCGCCACGTCGGTTTCGTTTGCCATAAAAATTACAACGAGGTGATCCCCCTTGTCCTGCAAAAAGCCCCGGACTTTTTCGAGGCCGCCCTGATCGCCACCGCCTGGGCGATGGGGGTCAGCAATAAATTGCGCGGCCAGGGTGATGAACGCGCTTCCAAACAGTTCGTCGAGAACCTCCGCGCCTTGCGCAAGAGCAACGTCGGAATCCTCTCCATGAAAAGCGGCGCTCAACAGGCGGTTTCCCAGGGGCCGGATGTGTTCGGCCCGCATGTCAAGAACCTTATTCAGAAGGCCTCGGTGGATACGGTCTTGACCACCCTGAAAACCCGCGAACAACTCGAAACGGTCCGCCGGCTGGACCTGAAAGACTTGCAGCCCACCCCGGCCGAGCAGGAAAAAGCCCAGGCCTTCAACCGCTCCCGATCCGAGGCCTGTCGGTTGTGTGGGGCGTGTAACAAGGCCTGTCCGCAGGCCCTGCCGGTCAGCGATCTGATGCGGGTGCGCCTGTACCACGATGAATACGGCGAACCGGAATTGGCCAAGGCCGAGTTCCAGGCCCTTGGCCTGAATCCCGAATCGCTGCTCCGCAGTTGCGGACCATGCGCGGACTGCACCGCCGTCTGCCCCGCCGGCCTGGCCGGCGCGCGGACCATCCGTCAGATCGCGATGAAATTCGTGTAACCTTTTCCAGAATGTCCCCGTGGTCATGGATGGAGTTTCCCACCCACGCCCAGAAAAAGTTATTGCGGAGGTTGACCGGGGGATACAATTGCGGTAGATCGCTGTGAACGGTTACATGTTATGAGGGAATGACCCAACGGCGGAGTCGGGTAAGATCATCTGGAAAATATCGACTTACCAAGTCCGGCGATGATGATTGATTTCATCACATCTTGGGGCGTGCGTCTTAAGCGGGTTCCCGATCCTGAGGAGAACGGAATGAAGAAACAAAGCGGTTACACCATTGCGGCGTTGATCGGCTTCGTGTGGGCGATGGCTTTAAGCGACACGGCCAGCGCTTATCTCCGGCTACACCCCGATAACCCCCATTATTTCCAGGAAACCACAACGGGAAAAGCGGTGATGCTTGCGAGCCATTCGAATTGCGCCCCGAGCTCCACGGGAATCGACTACCGGGCCGAGATTGACGGCAACGCCAAGGAAGGCATGGGGTATGCCCGAATATGGCACTGGCTCCCCTGGGAAGGCGAGAAGGCCCTCTGGCCGTGGGGCCGAAGTGCGAACACCGGCCCTGACAAGGGTGGCGCTAAATATGATCTGGATAGCTGGAACGACGCCTATTGGGACCGCCTTAAGGACTGCCTGGCTCGGTGTGATCGTGCCGGTATCTACGCCGAGGTCATACTCTTCGAGGCCTGCGGCATGAAAAAGGCCGATACGCGATGGCGCAATAACCCTTGGGCCTCGAACAATAACATCAACGCCCTGGAATTGCCGGGTCGCGATTCCGCGGGAGTGCCCGAGTTCTATGAGTATGGATCGAAACCGAACTTGCGTCGTCAACAGGAGCGCTACCTGAGGAAAATGCTCGACGAGACCGCCGCCTTTGCAAACGTGATTTATGAGTTGGAGAACGAACACTATCCCGGAAACGACGCCGCATGGGCTGCGCATTACGCCAAATTCGTGAAGGACTACCTGCGGGCACGCCATCCCGATTCCCCGCGGCTTCTCTCGCACACCAGCGACTTCGACGTCTGTTTCGACACCGCCGAGATCGATATCGTCAACTTCCACAGCGACTCCAGGGATTTCGACAAGTACAACCGATTCCTGGAGGGAAACTGGAAGCGGAACAAGGCGATGAACATCGACGAACTGGCCAACGGTGAAACCGACTATGACGCTCTTCGGAAGGTGTGCTGGACAATCGCGACCAGTGGAGGACATTTTCATATCGAGGACGCCAAGCCCGCCTCGAAACCGTTCGAGATAGCCCGGAACATCCTGGCCTTCAACAAAGCCTCGGGTTGGGAGTTCGTCCGGGCCGCTCCCTGCAAACGCGCCGTCCTTTCCGATCAGGGTTACTGCATGGCCCAGCCCGGTTTGGAATACGTCTTCTTTTTTCCGTCCGGGGGCGGCAGGACGGTGGAACTGGCCAAAGGGAGCTACCGCGCTCGATGGTGGAATACGAGGTCCCAAGGATTCTCGGGCGAGAGCAGCTTTTCGCACAACGGCGGCAGCCAGACGTTCACGACCCCGGACTTGAACGACTGGGTGCTCCACATTTGCCGGACAAAATAGTGCCGTTTTCAATTAGAGACTTATGCAGGTCGGGTGGCCCACCTTTGCGCCAGCAAAGGGTGGGGTCTCGATGAGGGGAAGACCGAGCGACTCGTCACGATTCTGTTGCTGATCGATATGCCGGTAATCGTTCCAGCTCATCGCTGGCCCAACACATTTTCCATGTTCATGGGGGTGATACCTGTTTCATATTCTGTCAGCGAGGTTGGTGAGTAACCTCCGATGGATCGGAATATGCAGTCAGGTTGTACCCTGCAGCATAGTTTCAAGTGGTCCCCTCTCTCCATGAATGAGTGCCCGGGCAAAGCGTACGCATCGGTTGCCGATCATCGTAAACCCACCCATCCGGCTGCGCCGGGATGAGTGGGCCACCCAGCCATGATCTGATCAAGCAGTCCTTGCCGTGCTCGAGTACAAACAGCAGGAAGCCCAAGGGCCAAAAGTACATGACACTCATAACACCTTGGTTTGACCAGGCATGGCGACCGGGTAGTGGCCCTGGGCATCGGGGACGATCGGCGGTTGACTGTCCATGGTATAGTTTTCCAGACCCGGGGCCAGAACTACATCAGACGCAAGGGCCTGCTCCCAACTGATCTCCTGACCCGATTCGGCGACCATGCGGCCGAGGAGACCGGCCAGTGTGGCATAGGCGCAGCGCTCGGTTTCGTTGTACGGCTTGTCCTGCCGAATTGCCTCGAACAGTCGATCGTGCTCAAGCTGGTACGGATCGACTTTCTTTTCCTTGTACCGCCAGATGATGTCCGCTTCAGCTCGTTTATGTCCCTTGTAAATGAGCGGATCGGGAATCCCTTCGCCCAGTATGGCTGAACCCTTCGCCCCGTGGATGACGGCGCCCCAGAAATCCCAACAGTTGGCGATATGCCGACCCTGAGCGAACAGCCGTGTCCCGTCCGCAAAGGTGTATTCAACTGCATAATGATCGAACATCTGATCCGGTTCGGTGCGGGCCTGCCGCCCACCTTGTCCCTGCGCGGATACCGGCCAGGCATTCTTGATCCAGCAGCAGACATCGATGTTATGAATCAGCCAGTCGAGAATAAAGCTGCCGCCCAGCCAGTTGAAATTATGGAAGTTGCGGATTTGGTGAGCCATCTCGCTCATGTCCGCCGGTTTCGGCGTGAAACCCACCGGGCCGTGGTTTCGGTAGGCCCAGCAGGTGATGACCTCTCCGATCATGCCTTTGTGGATTTGATTCACGGCCTCGGCTAATTGTATGCAGTGGCGGCTCATGAGGCCGCCGGCGATCTTGAGGTTTTTCTTCGTCGCCTCCTCGCCGGCTTTGAGCACACGGCGAGTCCCCGGGCTATCGACGGCGAACGCCTTCTCCATGAATACATGGCAGCCTTTGGCCACCGCGTATTCGAGATGAAGAGGCCGAAAGCCCGGTGGTGTCGCCAGGATTACTACCCCCGATCCATCGAGGCAGTCGATGGCCTTGCGGTAGGCGTCGAGGCCGAGGAACTGGCGATCTTTCGGAACATTAATCTGTTTGTCGAGCCGCGGGTAGAGGTATTGAAGGCTGCTTTGAAGTCGATGATCGAACACGTCGGCCATGGCCACCAGTTCGGTCGGGCCGCTCTTCGTGGACAGGGCGTTGAGCGTCGCCCCCGTGCCCCGTCCACCGCAGCCGACCAGGGCGACTTTGATGGTGTTATTCTCCGCTGCGTGGACGGGCGGGACGGCCGTTAAACTCAACGCCGATGCCGCGGCCACCCGGCCGGAAGTGTTGAGAAACTCTCGACGCGTCGTACGCGACCTGTTTTTTTTATTCATGATTTTTCCCTCATATAGAAATTGTAAGTCGATTAGCCGACTCGCCGCTAATTGCAGGTTAGGAATCAGCCCGTCACATAGCGGAAGTCTATCGATGCCCGTTATCTTCCTATCCTATGATTTTATTGTTGCCCCGTCAATAATCTTTATAGTGTTTTCGAGCCTGACGAGTGTATCCGAAAGGGGCGGCATTGATAGCCACAGGCCGAAAGAGTATTCTCCTGCTAAAACAAACCTTGGGAGGTGTTGCCATCGGTCGATCTATCCTCGTATTTTTTGTCTTGCTCTCACTTTGTTCGCTGGCATTAGGTGAGGATATCCCTGAAATGACCGGTGACAAGCCGGCCTCCGAGCCAGAACTGATTGACGGGAAAGAGGTGACGCACTGGTCCGGTTTGCCTGTCTGGGGCGCCAAAGAGGCCCGCGAGCTTGGTTACAAACTGCCGCTTCCCCTAGGTGTTGCCGGCGGTTTCTATGCGGAAAAACAGAGTTTCGATTTGCCTGAGTTGAAACTCGGAGGGCACGGCCTTGGCCTGGTGGATGTCGGCGGACTCGTTCGCGTCAGCAAGGTTAAAACCGAGCAATCGGCGTGGGAGGTGAACTTCGATGCCTGGGTGCTGCCCTTCCTGAAATTGTACGCGATCGCCGGTTATGTGGATGGGCGAGCCGACATTGAGGTGCGACCTGCCATGTTTCCGTTATCGCTCGCCCCCGGTCCCAAGCTTGACATCAAACTGGAATATGAGGGGCCGACATTGGGACTCGGCGGCACCCTGGCTACCGGCTTCAAGCCTTTCAAGGACCGTTCCACGATCGTGTTTGGCCTCATGGACCTGAATCTCACTACGACCATCCTTGACTTTAAGCAAATAGTCTCGTCCCTGGATACCGTCGAGGTGATGATGTTCAGCCCACGGGTAGGGGTGCGGGAGTGCATTCCACGAGTTCCATCGCTCGGCGACTTGCACGTTTCCTTGTGGGGCGGTCTCATGTATCAAGGTGTCCAGCAGATCATGAGGGGGCGCCTCGATATACTCGATATGGACTTCCGTGCGAAAGTGGAATCCGTTAATCCGTGGAGCACGATCATCGGTAGCCGTTTGGAGATAGGCGAGCATTTTGATTTGATGATCGAGATCGGTATCGGATCCCGCGAGTCCATACTACTGGCCCTTACGTATCGATTCTGACCTGAGAAGTGTTCTCAAAGGAACCCGGTTCTCCATGGCCGGATTGTTTGGTCGTCCCTCCTTCCAAAACCAAGCAGCCTTCAGCGTTCCTTGCGTTAATGGGAGTGATTACCAAGGGGAATCACCGATAACTTTTGGAGATGCAAATTTATATATCACAAGGACTTGAAGGTTTTTCAGGTCGCATTCGCGAGCTCTCTTCTATAATCATAACTACATTAATGACAATAGTTTATATGTTTTTTTAAAGATTTGGCTATAGATCCTGGATAGTTTTATCCTCTCCAACGATTGATTTGTATTCAATCTTGACAGGCTTGGGATGGATTGTTAGCCTGCAGGGTTTGTGCAGAGGGGCTTGCATCCGCGGCCGCCCGTGCAGCATGAAGGCGTCGGCCGATGATGCAAGCCTCTCTTTGGTATACTGTTGCGTTCGAAATAATGGGCGGCAGCCCTTGACGCCCGAAGGTTCCCTGTTTATTAGGATCAATCATGCTTCCGGTTGCGAAGACATCAAAAGCTCGTAAGAATAAGCGCCGTTCGCATCATGCGCTGACGCGGCCGAACCTGGTGGCTTGTCCCAAGTGCGGGATTGCTAAGCTTCCTCATGCGGCTTGCGAAAACTGCGGATACGTCAGCGGCAGTGTGGCTTTACCCTTGAATGAGCAGGAGTCTTAAACCCCATGCGAATCGGCATCGATGCGATGGGGGGTGATTACGCGCCCAAGGAGATTGTCCGCGGAGCGGTCGAGGCGTTGGCCCGGCTCAAGAATGTGGATCTGGTGTTGTATGGTGATCGGAATGCCGTCAACGCCGAGTTGGATCGCTTGGGCCCGCCGGCCGGCCGAATTTCCATCGTGCATACGACGCAGGTCATCGGCATGAGCGAGGTGCCGGTGGAGGCGGTTAAGCAGAAGAAAGATGCTTCGATGTGCCGGGCGGCTCAAGCGGCCGGCGATCATGAGATCGACGCGGTTATCAGTGCGGGTAATACCGGCGCATTCGCGGTGGTCAGCCAACTGCGCATGCGTCTGCTTAAGGGTGTGTCGAGACCGGGGATCGCGGTGGTGATCCCGTCCTTCACCGGGCCGATCACCTTGTGTGATGCCGGGGCTAATCTGGCTCCCAAAGCTTACCACATGGTGGAATACGGTATTATGGCCAGCGCATATGCCCGCCATGTGCTCAAGGTGGAACGACCCCGCGTGGGCTTGCTTTCCGTAGGCGAGGAAAACGCGAAAGGGACCATGCTGGTCAAGCAAGCCCATGAACAGATGCAGGCTTGTGAAGCGATTAATTTCGTGGGTAACGTGGAGGGTCGAGACCTGTTTCGGGGCAGTTGTGACGTGGTGATCTGTGACGGTTTCGTCGGCAATATTACGTTGAAGCTGGCTGAAGGGCTTTCCGAGGGGCTGATGAAAACCATCGTCAAGGAAATCGCCCTGGCTTCTCCGGAACTGGCCGCCAAGTTTGATCCGGTGGTCAAGCGGGTCTGGGCGAATCACGATTATGCCGAATACGGTGGCGCGCCCCTTTTGGGCGTGGATGGAGTGTGTATCATCTGTCACGGTCGAAGCGATCATGTGGCCATCCGCAACGCGGTCCGGGTGGCGGCGGAATATGTCGAGCGCGATCTCAATACGATCATATCCGCCGATCTGGTGGGCGGTCCCCGTCCTCAAGAATTATCCGTGCAATAAGTGAATTACATGGCGAAACGAATTCCCTTAATGATAACGGGCATTGGCAGCGCCTTACCCGACAGGGTAATGACCAATGCTGATTTCGAGAAGATGGTGGACACCACCGACGAGTGGATTCGCACGCGTTCGGGCATTTGTGAACGGCGCATCGCGAGTGAAGGGGAAAACACCCTCACTCTGGCGACGGCGGCGGCACGAAAGGCTTTGGCCCATGCGAATCTCGCTGCCGCGGACTTGGACCTGATCGTGGTGGCCACCTCAACGCCTTATGTGCCCA
>CAYNYK010000016.1:7275-33361 GCA_964401335.1 uncultured Planctomycetales bacterium | reverse complement strand
CAAAACCCCTTTTTGGCCCAACCCGGGCACGCCATTTTACATCCCAATGTATTTGGGTTGCGCGCCATCGGGGCTTTTGACGTGTCGGCCGCGTGTAGCGGCTTTGTTTATGCCCTGATTTCGGCAGCGGGTATCATGAATACGGGATCGTTTCGTCATGCCCTCGTGGTCGGCGCCGAGACAATGTCCAGCATCACCGATTTCGAGGACCGTGGGATTTGTGTTCTGCTTGGCGATGGGGCGGGGGCGGTGATCCTGTCTCACGCGGATAACGAGCGAAGCGGCGTCTATGATTATATTTTAGGTTGCGATGGATCCGGCGCGCCCATGTTGTGGATGCCGGCCGGTGGTTCGCTGGAACGACCTTCAATACGCTCCGTGAATGAGAAGCTTCATTATTTGAAAATGAACGGCCGCGAGGTATACAAATTCGCGGTTGTCAAAATGCAGGAAGTGGTGGCGGATACGTTGACGCGGGCCGGCTTGACCGTGGATGACCTGGCCTTGATCGTGCCGCATCAATCCAATCTGCGGATTATCGAGTCGGTCAGCCACCGGCTGGGCATTCCGATGTCCAAGATGGCGGTTAATATCGATCGTTGCGGAAATACGTCGGCTGCCTCGATTCCCTTGGCCTTGGACGACGCCTTCAGGGCCGGGCGGGTGAAAAAGGGCGATTGGATTTTGCTGGCGGGTTTCGGGGCCGGCTATACTTGGGCGTCCGCGTTACTGCGGCTGTAAGGGAGTCAGGGCCTATGGCCGGTACGGCCGTTCTATTCACCGGACAAGGCGCCCAGTCGGTGGGCATGGGACGCGACATCGTGGATTCGTCCGTTGAGGCCGCCGCCCTTTTTGAGCGGGCCAATGCGGTAGTGGGTTACGATTTACGCCGCATTTGCTTTGAGGGTCCGGCGGATCGGCTGGAGCAGACCGACATTCAACAACCGGCGATTTTTGCGACCAGTACGGCCATCTGGCGAGCACTGCATGACGGAGCCGACCTGAACGTGCCGATAGCGGCAATGGCCGGTCTGAGTCTGGGCGAATACACCGCCCTTTACGCGGCGGGTAGTGTGGGTTTTGAGGAGGCTTTGCGGCTGGTGCAGCGGCGAGGCGAGCTGATGCAGGCCGCCGCTCGATCTGTTCCGGGCGGAATGGTCACGGCTTTGGGACTTTCCGCCGAACAGGCCGAGGCCGTATGTCGTGAGGCTGCGGCCGCGGGCCGGTTGGCCCCGGCGAATTTCAATTGTCCGGGACAGATTGTGCTCTCAGGCGAACGAGCGGCCTGTGAAGCCGCGGTCGGTTTGATCGAGCAGGCCGGCGGCCGGGCGATCCCGCTGAAAGTCGCGGGTGCGTTTCATTCGGAGGCGATGCGGTCGGCGGCTGAGGGATTGGCGGAGGTCTTGGCGGCCACCCCGTTCAAAACGCCGTCGATCCCTGTCGTCGCCAATATAAATTGTCGGTATCATGGCGAGGTAGATACGATCCGGGCGTGGTTGACCGATCAGTTGACCAATCCGGTCCGTTGGCAACAATCGATCGAAGCGCTTTTGGCCGCCGGTATCGATCGATTTATCGAAATTGGTCCCGGACGAATTTTGAGTGGGATGGTCAAGAAGATTTCACGGGCTACGCCTGTGGTGAACATAAGCACGGCGGCGGATATTGCCCGGGTGCGAGCCGAGGCGGCCTAGCCGCTCGGTGGCAGGAAGTGCCCGCCGCGGGTGGAATAGAAAAGAAACAAACGGCTAATCCCGGATTAGCTGATAAGGGAGAAACACCTTATGACATTGGCCAATCAAATTGCCATCGTGACGGGCGGGGCCCGGGGCATTGGCCGCTCGATCTGTCTGAAGCTGGCCGGCCAGTCCGCCATCGTCGTCGCGGTGGATTTGAACGCGGAGGGTCTTGATCGGCTTGTCCAGGAGGCTCAACAAAATGGTCTGCCGGGCAGGATCGTGCCCCGTACCCTGAATGTCACCGATCGCGAGGCGGTGGACGCCCTCGTGGAGCAGGTTGTCGAGGAGTTTGGCAAGATCGATATTCTGGTGAACAATGCCGGTATCACCCGCGACGGCTTGTTGATGAACATGGAGGATGAGCAGTGGGACATGGTGTTGAATGTCAATCTGCGTTCCATGTTTCTGCTTACCCGGGCGGTCAGTCGTTACATGGTTCGGGCCCGCTACGGCCGGATCGTGAACATGGCCAGCGTTTCGGGCATGATGGGTAATGCGGGGCAGGCGAATTACGCGGCCAGCAAGGCCGGGGTAATCGGTTTCAGCAAGACGGTGGCCAAGGAGCTTGGGCGGCGGAATATCACCTGTAACGCGATCGCCCCCGGTTTCATTGCCACGGAGATGACCGATGTTCTGCCGGATAAGGTCAAGGAGGGGGTGAAACAGATCATCCCCTGCCAGAAATTCGGAGAGCCGGAAGATGTGGCCGCTGCCGTGGCTTTTCTGGCCTCGCCGGAGGCGAAATACATTACCGGGCAGGTTTTGCCCGTGGATGGCGGTTTGAACATGTAAGGATTCATTGTCCTGGCTTCGCTGGCCCGGGCCGCGTGGCCCGGTAAGCGGCAGGCCGGCGTTATCGTGGATGATAGAAACGTCAATACTCACGAAACGGTGGGATCGTTTCACGCAAGGAGGATAGCGAGTGACCGTGGAAGAAATCGAAGATAAGGTTTTTTCGATCGTCAGTGAACAGATGGCGGTCAACAAGGCGGAAATCAGCCGAGAGACCTCGTTTATCAATGACCTGAACGCCGATTCGCTGGATATCGTCGAGCTGGTGATGGAATTCGAGGACAACTTCGAAATGAGCATCCCCGACGAAGAGGCGGAAAAGATCAAGACTATCGGCCAGGCCATTGATTACATTTCCGCTCAGCAGGGTAAGGCCTGATCCGACCCTGCTTTCCGGAATGCGTCCCTGGCGGGGCGACGGAGGTCAACGCGCTCCTTGGAGCGTGAAGCCTGCGCGCTGATGTCAGCTCCCAGGGTCGTTCCGGAAAATCGCATGGTCTGGATCTGGTGAATGCTTTTTGACCAGCGAAACGCAAGGAGAGTCATGACGAGCAGGCGTGTGGTCATTACTGGAATGGGAGCAATTACTCCTCTGGGCTGTTCGGTGGAGCGGTTCTGGGACGGGTTGATCTCCGGTCGGAATGGGATCGGGCCCTTGACGTTGTTTGATTGTACGGAATTCGATACCCGAATCGCCGGCGAATGTCGGGATTTTGTGCCCGAGAACTGGATCGATCGCAAATTGGTGAAGCGTTTGGATCGCTTCAGCCAGTTTGCCCTGGCCGCGGGGATCGAAGCGGTGGCCGACAGCGGTCTGGACTGTGCCAAGGAGGATCCCTATCGAATGGGGGTCATCGTCGGTTCCGGCATCGGCGGTATCTGCGAATTGGAACAACAGCATGTTCGGCTGTTGGAAAAAGGCCCGTCCAAGGTATCGGCATTCACCATTCCCAAGCTTATGGTTAACGCCGCCAGCGCGATGATCTCGATCCAGTTCGGCACGCGCGGACCGTGTACGGCGGTGGTGACGGCCTGCGCTTCGGCGACCAATGCCATGGGCGACGCCTTGCGCAGCATTCAACGCGACGAGGCCGATGTGATCGTCACCGGAGGCAGTGAGGCCGCCGTAACCACTTTGGGGGTGGGCGCCTTTAATGCCATGCACGCCTTGAGTACGCGAAACGATGATCCGCAACACGCCTCGCGGCCTTTTGACAAGCAGCGGGACGGGTTCGTTATTTCCGAGGGCGCAGGTATCGTGGTCTTCGAGGAGCTGGAGCACGCCCGCAAACGAGACGCACGGATATACGCCGAGGTGCTCGGCTATGCGATGACCTCTGACGGAGGGCATATTACCCAGCCTGACGAACAGGGGGTCTCGGCCGCCGAAGCCATGCGCCGCTGTATCGCCGATGCCGGTCTTAACGCTTCCGATCTGGACTATATCAATGCCCACGGTACCTCCACCATCCTCGGTGATATCGCCGAAACCAGGGCGATCAAGTCCGTACTCGGCCCCCATGCCTATCGCATTCCGGTGAGCAGCACGAAGTCGGCCACCGGGCACCTGTTGGGCGCCAGCGGGGGGGTGGAGCTGATAGCCAGTATTCTGGCTATACGCAACAGCGTGGTGCCTCCCACCATCAACCTTGAAGATCCCGATCCGGAATGCGATCTCGATTATGTCCCTAACCAGGCTCGTGATTTACGTGTACGGCGCGTGATCAGTAACTCTTTTGGTTTCGGTGGGCATAACGCCTGTATTCTGATCGGCGAGATGACTTGATCCCGCGTACAAAACCGATTTCCGCTTATCTATATTGATATGCCGCGCGGAGAATAGGCCCCTGCTGACTGTTATCCTGTGGGGATTGTGTTTTTACCCATATCCAGGTCGGCGTGGTGACTTATTCGGGTTATCATCAAGTCGCTTGGCGAATCGGCCGATAACCTGTAGAGGGTTATGTGCGCGCATGGTGTGCCGGGAACGACGGTGGTCCCCGGCGGTAATTTCAGGCGGACTTGTTATGTCCGAAAGCCAAGAGGACATCGATGCTCTATTGGCCGAGGTGAGTGCCTTGGCTGATCAGGCGGTGGCCGATATCACCGGCTCGGAGCAATCAGCCGCCGTATCGACGTCAGTCCCCGCGACCGCCGTTGCGACTTCCGCCCCCCAGGCCCGGTCCGTGACCCGTTCGGCGTATCAACCCATCTCGCCCGATGCGCGGAAACCCAATATCGAGCGCATCCTCAAGTTGGAAGTCCCGGTGATCGTCCGGCTCGCGGAGAGAGTCATGCCTTTGCTCGACGTGGTGAACCTTTGTACCGGGGCGATCATCGAATTTGAAAAACCTTCGGACAGCGAACTGGATCTGATGATTAACAACAAATGCATCGGAACCGGACAAGCGGTCAAGGTGGGGGAAAATTTCGGCTTACGCATCACCAACATCGGCTCTGTTCAGGAGCGGATCAAGGCCATGGGCGGCGGGGGTCGGGACTGATCTTGCCTGTCGGTTGTTGAGCCGCCTGGTGGATGCGAATCTGGTATTTTTCACATTTGCTTTCCAAACACTCCGGTGCCGTAGTATGATATGCGGCCGATATGGATGCGCGCATTTGGCAACAAGCGGCGGAGCGATTGGTCGGCTGGCGACGGACGATTCTCCTATCGCATGAGCGCCCTGACGGAGATTCGCTGGGGGCCATGAGGGCGATTAAACGATTGATTGAAATGCAGGGTCGCCGGGCGGACGCCTTTCTTTACGATGATTTCCCGGATCGTTATCGCGTTCTTGATCCAGGCTGTTTTTTGTCCTGGCCGAACCGTCGGGACGCGGGGCCGGAGGGGGCTTACGATGGGGTGCTGATTCTGGACACATGTGCCTGGAACCAGATCACCCCCGCCGCCGCTTTTTTGAAGGCTAGTTCTCTTCCGCGCATCATTGTTGATCATCATGCGACCGGCGACGCCTTGGCCGTACCGGGTCGGGACCTCCATGTCTCCGATGCCTCGGCGGCATCGACCTGTGGTATGCTTTACGAGTGGTTCAAGGCGTCCGGCTGGCCTTTGGACGAACAAATCGCCCAAGCCTTGTTTGTCGGGGTGGCCACGGATACCGGCTGGTTTCGGTTTTCGAACACCGACGGACGGTCGTTGCGGGTGGCCGCGGCTTTACTGGAGGCCGGAGTTCGGCCGGATTGGGTTTACGCGCAAGTATACGAAACGCTGGCTCCGGCGCGGCTGCGCTTGAAAGCAGCGATGCTGAATACGCTACGATTCGAGGCCGACGGACGTTTGGCGATCATGCGGCTGACGCGCGAGATGTTTGAGCGGTCCGGGGCGAAACCCGCCGATGCTGAAGACCTGGTCAACGAGCCGATGGGGGTGGCCGGCGTGGTGGTGAGTATGTTGCTGACCGATCACGGCCAGGGCAAGATTCGGGTCAATCTGCGGAGCCGATCGCCGGAGGTGGCCGGTTGCGATATTGATGTGGCCGCCATCGCCCGTTCATTCGGAGGCGGCGGTCATCGCCGGGCGGCCGGGGTACATGTCGAAGCGGATTTGGAGCAAGCGGAATCGCAAGTGGTGGCGACGATTCTGGCGGTTTTGAAATAGAGACAACATTCGCAACGGGCGGATTGAAACATTTTTTTGGGAGGCACGATCATGTTGTGGAAAAGGGGTTTTCAAGTCGTTATCGGATTGGGTTTGCTTGGGTTGACGATGCCGGTGTGGGGGCAGTCCGCTCCGGTGACTCAGCCGGTGGTGCGGAACACGCTGCCGGAGATGTTGCCCGCCGATACGCTTTTGTATATCGGATGGCCGGGTGCCGAGGCTTTGGCCGAGGCGAACCGCGCGACCGCGCTTGGAAAGCTGCTGGCCGAGCCGGAAATCGTTCAGTCTCGACAAAAATGGCGAGAGGAAGTCTGGCCGGCGATTCGCAAGTTGATTCTGAAGGAGATCGGGGACAACGCACAGGCGGTGACGGCATTCGAGTTCGCGATGGAGGCGGCCGATCTTTGCTGGCGGCGCCCGGCGAGCATAGCGTTGGTCGGCGTGGATATGGGAATGTTCGGCCCGATGGTGGATGTGGCCGTCATTGTTGATGCCGGACCGCAAGCCGCTGACCTGGCCAAGCAGTTGGACGAGGTGCTCAAGGATATGGAGTTGCCCTTCGGTCAGGCCAGTGATCTGCCCGTCGGAGATGCAACCTTTCGACAACTTCCGATCATGCCGGCCATCCCCTTGCGTTATGGTGTCTATCGGGACAAGTTTGTAGTAACGCTGGGGCTCAAGGTGACCGGGCACCTGCTGGCCGGAGCCGAGTCCAGGAGTCTGGCTGAGAGCGAACGATTTATCGCGGCCATGAAGTATGTCGAGGGTTCCACCTCGGTACCGACCGGCTATCTGGATCTGGCCGGTGTGGTGGCCACGTTGGAACGCTTTCAGCCGATGTTCGCGGGCATGAATTTGCCCGTTCTGGGCGAGCCGGGCGGCGTGCGAAAAATGCTGAATGGTATCGGCTTCGGCTCCGTGCAATCGCTATCCGGTTCCATTATTGTTCAGGATCAAGGTTATAAGACTCAGACCTTTATACATGTGCCCGGCCTGAATGCCATACCCGATGTCAAAATCCGTAAAACGACGATTTCCGACGCCGACCTGGCCGTTGTTCCGCGAAACGTGCGCTGGGCTACGGTTTCCGTGCAGGATATTCCGGCCGGATACAAGCAGATAATGGGTTTGCTAACGATTATGAGCCCCGAAATAACCGGGCAGGTAACGCAGGTTCTGGATGATTTTGAGCAGAAGACGGGCTTACGCGTGGTTGATGACATACTGGGGGCGTTCGGCGAAAAAACGGCGATTTTTGATGCGCCGGAGCACGGGGGTATCTGGCTTACGGGGATGGTGATCGTTGCGGAGGCCAAGAAAGACAGTCGGCTGAATGAAGCGATGGAAAAACTAGTCGCCTATCTTGCCGAACGTTTTGAGGTTAAGGATCGGATGACGATCGCGAGGGATACCTACCGGGGTTGTGAAATGACATATCTCAATGTGACCGGCATACCCATGCCCGTCGCCCCCGCCTGGACGCAATACGAAGGTAGATACATTGTGGCATGGTATCCCCAAATGGTGAGGGCAACGCTCGATCACCTCATGGATAAGAACGAATCGATCCTCGCTAACGCCGATTTCCAGCGCGGCCGCAAGCTCATGCCTGCCGGTATCGCTTCAATCAGTTATGTTGACGATCAGGGCACCATGCGTTTTCTGTACAGCGTAGCCCTTCCGTTGGCGCAGACGCTTATGGCCATGGGACAGGATAAAGGTGTGCCGGCCAATATAACCCTCTTCCCTTCCTGGCCCGCTATTGGGAAACACATGTTCGGCACCGTGTCCGTGCAGGTGGTGCAAGACGAGGGTATGAGGTTTATTTCGCATGGCGTGGTCCCATTAGGCACGATGAGCATGACCACCAGTGTCGGCGTGAGTTCGATGATGGTTTCGATTTTATTGCCTTCGCTGGCTCGGGCCAGGGAATTGTCCAAGCGCACGGTCAGCGCGGCCAACCTTGCCGGGATTGGGAAAGCCATGTATGTATATGCGAACGAAAACGACGACAAATTTCCGCCGAGTCTGCAAACATTGGTGGAGATCGGAGCGATAAGCCCCACGACCCTCATTTCGCCCAAAGATGCTCCGGATAAGGGTAGTTCGTACATCTATATCGAGGGGCAAACGACAAGCGATCATTATGATAATATTCTGATTTATGAGGATCCGGATAATTATGCTGGCGAGGGAACGAATGTCTTATTCGTTGATTCCCATGTGGAATTCATGACCATGCCGGCGTTTGAGCAGGCCTTGGATAAGACCAAGAAACGTCTGTCCACACGAAAGACGAAGACGGCGGAAGAAAAATAAAACCCGAGCCGGGCGACGACGTATAAGCAGGTATGATCGAGTGGAATAGTTCTTTGGAAAGTCCGGGGTTGTTGAGGAGTTGGACGATATCAAGGACGACCAGGCGTCGGGAAGCGCTTCCCGGGCGCCGTCTCTTGCTGGCGCTTCGGGCTAGCGGCGCGATCACTGATCCATCGCTGGCCACCTTCCAATCTCCGCTCCCGAAACCCGAAACCCGAAACCCGAAACCCCGACACCGCGACGGTCGCTCGCGCTCTGACCCCTCGCTAGCGCTTCGGGCTGGTATTGCGCTGCTGGTTCTGCTGTTTGTTAGTGTGCCGGCGTGGGGGGCGAACGGTGCGGAGCAGATATTGGAACGTTTTGTGCCGGCCGAGGCGGTGGCCGCCTGGTTTTTCGAGCCGGGGCCGGAAACCAGTACTCAGCCGCAAGCGGGGAAGGTCGATCAGTTGGCCACGTGGTTGCTGGCCCTCAAGATGGCGGGGGTGGTGCCACGAGAAGGGCGGGTGGTGGCGGACGTGATCGGTACGCTGCCCCTGCTTGCTCGGCGGCCGCACGCCGTCGTTTTGCTCGATGTTTCCGCCCGACCGCTGGAAGAGGAGGACAGCTTTCGCGTGGATGATCTGCAGGCCGCTTTGCTGTTTGACAGCGGCCCGCTGACCGAGGCGTTCGATCGCCGTCTGCGTGATCTGCTGGCCTCCTATACCGACTCGGAACAGGGGCGGATCGAAACCCTGGACCTTGGTAAGCTGCGCGGCCATCGTCTGATTGACCGGCGCCTGCCGGAGTGGGCGGTCATCGAATGGTGCAACTTAGGATCTTTTTTTGTCGTCACCATTGGCCACGGTGCATTGACAAAGATATTGGCGGTGATCGACAAACGCGCCGGGGTATTAACCGATGATCCGTGGTTGGTTCGGGCGCGGGCCAGGCAAGGGGGATCCGACGGCGGTATCGCCGTATATGTTCATTGTATGCAACTTCGACGACGAATCGAGGCGATCATCCCGGATCGCCCGACCCAGGTCATGCGGGCCTTGCACCTTGAAACCGCCGAAAAGGTTCTCTACCGATTTGGTTACGAGGGCCGTGCGTTGTGTGGCACAAAGGCCGTCCGGGAACTTAACGGTAGCGAACGTATCCGGCAACTCACCGAAGTAAGCCCGGCGCCCGAGGCGGCGATTATCCCAGATCAGGCGACCCGATACGTTGTTTTTCATCATCCCTTGGCCGAAAAGTTTCAGAATGTTCGTGGGGCCTATCTGGCCAGTCGATCCGAGGACAGCCGCAAGGCTCGCGAATATGCCTGGGATTGGCTGGAGGAGAAATTTCAGTTCAATCTCCAGAGCGACCTGCTGGAACGCCTGGGCGAATATCTGATTATTCACGATTATCCGCCGCATCCGCTTGGTTTGGGCGTCTTCCGCACGATCTGCATCCAATACCGCGGCCCGCGCGAACCAATGGCCGCCGCGGTGGATAAGCTGATGGCCGCATGGCAATGGTGTTTGTCCGCACCGGCCGACATGCAGTCGTTGGGCCTTTCGCCGCAATTGAAGCGCGACGATCAGGGGCTGTGGTATTTTCAGCTCGGTCTGGTCGGACCGGCCGTGGCGGTTACGGATGGATGGGTCGTGATCAGTCATTCGCCGCAGGCGGTTCGGGATTATTTGGCCTGGCTCGACGCACGTGATCGGGTTTCAGGAAACCAACCTTGAATCGGTGTATGATTTCATGAAGACGCTTACCTTGTGTGTGTCTTCGTTCCGGCATAGACTGGGCCAATCTGTTGAGGACGATTTTCGCGTACTATGAAAGGGATGGCATGTCTCTATTGGTGACCGGCAGCATCGGCATTGACGACGTGAAGACGCCGTTTGGCGCGGTGGAGAACGTTTACGGCGGGTCGGCGGTGTATTTCTCGTTTGCGGCCAAACTGTTTACGCAGGTGCGCTTCGTGGGTGTGGCCGGTGATGATTTTCCCGCTGATTTTCGGGCGTTTCTGGAACGCGAGGGGATCGATTTGGCCGGCCTGGAAATTCGTCGCGGCAGTAAGACGTTTCGCTGGTCGGGTCAATACGAACAACCGACTAGCGATGCGGAGACGGTCAGTGTACATTTGAACGTGCTGGCCGAGGCCGGGCCGAAAATCCCGCCACGGTTTGCCGACAGCGATTGTGTGTTCCTGGCGGCCACCCACCCGGCTTTGCAGCAGGATCTGGTTCGGCAGTTAAAATCGCCGCGGCTGATTATGGCCGACACCCGTGACCTGTGGATCAAAGTCGAGCACGAGGCTTTGCTCAAAACGCTGAAAATGGTGCATGGGGCGATCCTCAATGACGCCGAAGCCCGCCTGTTGACCGGCCAGAACAATCTGGTATTGGCCGGCCGCGAAATCATCAAGATGGGTCCGCGATTCGTGGTGATTAAAAAAGGCGAACATGGGGCGATGCTGGTGACCGACGACGAGGTGGCCGTCCTTCCCGCCTATCCGACCACGGAGGTAATCGATCCGACGGGAGCGGGTGACAGCTTCGCCGGCGGTATGATGGGTTATCTTGATCGGCAGGCTGATATAAGCATGCCCACGCTCAAGCGGGCCCTGGCCCGCGGAATGATTATCGCCTCGTATGTGATCGAGGATTTTTCTCTTCGTCGGCTGGAGAAGCTTACCGACCGCGATGTCGAACAACGATTGGCTCAATATGTTGGGATGATGAGTTTGTAGAACGGGAGGCTCAAAATGGATCGGCGCGATTTGCTCAAATCGGCGGTGGCGATGGGTGGGGCGGCATTGGTCGGCCGAAGCGCGGCCTTGGCCCAGGAAGCGAAGCCTAAAGGCAAGCTAAAACTCAAATACGCAATCCGCGCGGATTGGTTCATGAACCAACCCACGATGGAAGAATGGATGCAACGGATTCATGACGAGGGCTTCCGGGCGGTGGAGAATAACCTGGTCAGGCAGTTGAAGCCGGACGAGCTACACCGCTATGCCCGCAAGCTCGAGCAACTCGGTATGGCCCATGGCATTTTTGTGGTCAACCGCAGTGTCAACGCGGGAGCGGGATTGGTGAATCCTGAGGAACACGCGGCTTTTATCGAGGAAGTCAAGGCAACTATCGAGGCGGCCAAAGTGCTGGGCAACAAGCATGTGACCATCACCACGGGTAATGAACTGCCGGGTATGATCCGCGGACGGATGACCGCTAATGTGATCGAGGGTCTTAAACGCGGCGGCGAACTGCTGGCCAAGGCGGGTCTGATCGGCGTGGTCGAACCGCTGAACATAAAAGTCAATCACCCCGGCTATTTCTGCGTGTACTCGGATGAGGCCTACGCCATCATGAAGGCGGTGGACAATCCACACGTCAAAATCCTCTTCGACATCTACCATCAGCAGATTTCCGAGGGCAACCTGATCGACAACATCCGCCAGTTTTGGGACGAGATCGGCTATTTCCAGTTCGCCGACGTGCCCGGCCGTCATGAGCCGTGGACCGGCGAGATTAATTACCGATCCGTGTTCAAGGCCATTTACGACAAGCAGCGGGAAACGGGGCAAGATCACTTTGTGGGCGCGGAGCTGACTCCGGTCAAGGGTAATACCCCCGAGGGGATGCAGGCCCTCTTCGAGGCGATCCGCCGGGCCGACGACTTTGAAACCTGATCATACTCAGTCTTCTGGTCGCTGAACCGTCGGGCAGGGAAATTACATCACAAAAAGTGGAAATCGCACATCTCTTGTGTATAATACGCACATAAAATGACTATTTAACGAAAGGAGCCTTTTCATGTCCTCGAAATTGCGGGTGACCCGACGGGATTTTTTGACGGCATCGACTACGGTGGCGGCACTGGGACTGACGGCCGGTACGACTCATGGACAAAACGAGCTCAAGGTTGTGGCCGGTCCGAAGCCCAAGAAATTCGCCAAGGGGGAGCGTATTCGTATCGGTTTGATCGGCTGCGGGGGGCGTATGCGCCAATTGTTGATGCATACGCTGCCGCACAAGAATGTGGATATTGTCGCCGTCGCCGAACCCGACCAGAAGAATCTCGATCTGCGTCTGGCCGAGATCGCCGAGGATGGCCGCGACAAGCCCGACATTTACCGGGGTGAAACTGATTATCGCGACAAGCTGATGGCCCGTGACGATATCGCCGCCGTGATCATCGCCACGCCGGTGTATATGCACGCCCGTATGTACCTCGAAGCGTTCGCGGCGGGTAAACATTTCTACGGCGAAAAACCCATGTGCATTACGGTGCGCGACGCGGATCTGATTTGTCAGGCCCAGGAGAGGAACCCGGAGGTCATTGCCCAGATCGGTTTTCAGCGACGGGCCAGCCATTTATACGTGGAAGGCATCAAGGCCATTCATAACGGGATGATCGGCGAGGTGATGGGTTGTTACGCCGCGTGGAACGTGCATTACGGGCCGCTGGGTCTTCCCGGTACGGATTCGCCGCTGTGGTGGGGCCGACGAGCGATGAGTGGCGACTGGATGCTCGAGCAGGCCTGCCACACGTGGGACGTGATCAACTGGGTGGCCCAGGGCCTGCCGGTCGAGGCCGAGGGCATGGGCCGAAAGGACATCTGGACGAAAGAGGATCCCGATCGCGACGTTACCGATTTCTACTTTGCCCACATCAAATACAAGAACGGCATGCTGGTCGATTTTGAGCATTGCTTCTTCAGCCCTGATCCGAAGTGGGACGAGCAATGCAAATTCCGCGAGGTGTTCGAGCGGTTCATCGGCCCCAAAGGGGGGATCGCTCTGCAGAAGCATGAATCCATCAGCCGGTTTTACCCGCGTTTTGCCGACGGTAAGCCCGTGGTCATCGCCACGGATGTGGACGACCGTACCGACCAATATTCGGTCGATGCGTTTTATAAGACGCTGGCCGCCAATGCCCGCCCACCCGCGACCGTCTATCACGGCCGCGACGCGACCAAGGTCGGCCTGCTGGTACGAATGGCCGTCGATCGCGGGGGCAAGGCCACCATGGAAGAAGTGCTTGCTCAAGGTTGATCCGCGCGGATATGGATCGCAACGCCGACATGGAAGTGAAAAAATTGGCCGGCGAATAAGCCGGGAATCGTTGTTTTTCAGGCTTCCGTGTCGCCGCTTGCAGCCCCGAAATCCTATCTAAAAGCAACCACGATCAAAGGTCAAAAAAACTCCTCCACCTACTTGAAATTAGGTTAATGTTAGGGTATATTTGAGATGGGCATTGGGTATGCGTGTGGATTGGTTTTTGATGTAAATATATGTAATAAAATAAGATATATGTGATGGTGTTGCCATGTCGAAAGGGGGATTGGCTGAGAATGGTTGCGTCTGTGCGAACGATGCGGATTTCTCGCGGCGATGGCCGGTGGATGGCTCCGCGAATCCGGCCGCCTGTGGCGAGCAGGGGCGGCTGGATGATTTGCCGGTGGTTCCCGCCGGCTGGCCGGTGGATTCGCAAGAGGGGTGTATGCGTCTGGATGCGGCGGCGGTGTTGCGGGCCACGCCGCGGAGTTTCGCTTTGCGGGTTCGAGGCCAGTCGATGGCCGGGGTTGGGATTTGTGATGGCGATGTCGTGGTGGGCGAGTTTACGCCCGAGGCCCGGCCGGGAGCGATCGTGGTGGCTTTGATCGACGGCGAATCCGTGCTCAAGCGGCTGGTGCTTCATCAGGGGCGGCCTTACCTGATGTCGGAGAATCCGAGCCATCCCGGCCTGGTTCCGTTGTGTGAACTGGTTATCCAAGGCGTGGTGCATACGTTGGTGAGAAGGGTGAGGTGAAATACCAGCCCGAAGCGCAAGCGAGGGAGCACCAGCCCGAAGCGCTAGCAAGGGAATTAGAAGTAGGAAAAAAGAGGGATTAAGAATATAAAAGCCAGAAGTCAGAACAAGCAAGCAAACTCTTGACTCCTGAACACTGAATACTGACTCCTGAACACTGAAAGCTGATATTTGAATGCTTCGTTCCATCATTCATTTTGACGCGGATGCGTTTTTCGCCTCGGTGGAGCAGGCGGCGGATCGGTCTCTGCGCGGTAAACCGGTGGCGGTGGGGGGGGTGCATCGTGGGATTGTGGTCTCGGCCAGCTACGAGGCCCGGCGGTTCGGTATTTATACGCCTATGCCGGTCAGCCGGGCCCGCCGAATGTGTCCGAAACTGATTGTCGTGCCGGTTCGCTTCGAGTTATACGAGCAGTTTTCTCGCAACATCATCGGACTGGCCGAGCAGGTCACGCCGGTCATTGAGAAACAGAGCGTGGCAGACGGCTATCTAGATCTCACCGGTCCGCGGGCGTGCCTGAAACGCGAGCCGGAGCAGGTGGCGGAGAAATTGCGCCGGGACATCAAGGACTGGCTGAAGGTCACCGTCTCGCAGGGCCTGGCCTGCAACAAATTGCTTAGTCAGATCGCCAGCAAGTTGTATAAACCCGACGGCCTGACCATTATTCCGCCGCGGCCGGAGGAGGAACTGGCCTTTCTGCACCCCTTACCGGTCAAGTGGCTGCCGGGAGTAGGGCCGGGCAACGCCGAACTGTTGCAATCGGCGGGGCTGAGTTGCATCGGCCAGCTCGCCCGGATGCCGGTGAACTGGCTGGCGGAACTGGTCGGCTCGGCGGCCCGGCCGCTACGCGATTTTGCTTGGAATATCGACGAGCGGCCGGTGGAACCCGCCCGGCCGGAAGCGCTTTCCTACGGCCATCAGGAGACGTTTGCCGAGGACACCACCGACGCGGTTTTTATCGAGGCCAACCTGCGGCAATTGATCGACAAGGCCTTTGTTCGCCTGCGCGCCGATGGCAAACAGGCCCGCACGCTGAGCGTCAAAATTCGTTACACCGACATGGTCGAACGCCAGGGACAAATGGGCCTGCCTGAGCCGACCGACGTGGAAATGTTTATGTATCCGCTGGCAACACGATTACTCGCTCGTCTGTGGGATCGCCGCGTGCGTATCCGGATGGTACAGGTCAAACTGTCCAACCTGTACAGCGGATTCAGCCAGTTGGATTTGTTCGGACAAAAGCAGCGGGCCCACGACCTGGCCGTCACCTGCCAGGCCATTCGCGAGCGTTTCGGACCACGGGCCCTGATGCGCGAGCATGATTGGAGAAAGTTGGCAGCGGTCAGTAATCAGCGATCAGTGGTCAGTAGTCAGTGATCGGTGTTTTTCCGTTGCTTAGCCGCCGCGGCCCACCCAGGCGAGGCCAGGCGAGGCAGGCCCGGCTCCGCTGGGCCCGCTAAAGCGAGGCTCCGCCTTGGCGAGCTCCGCCGTGGCGAGCGAGGCAAGCGGGTAAACTGCTGCGGGCTGGTATTCCCTTGCTTGCGCTGCGGGCTGGTAGAGTTGTTGATTCTGAACGCTGATCACTGATTGCTGACTACTGAAAGCTGACTACTGAGTGCTTTCCATGTACATCGCCTTGCATAATCGGACGGCTTATTCGTTCGGATCGGCGCTGACGCGGCCGGGGGAATTGGCGTCATTTGCGGCCGGGCAGGGTATGCCCGCGATTGCGTTGACCGATCTGCACGGTCTGTACGCGGCGGTGATATTTAAGCAGGCCTGCCGGGAAGTCGGTGTCAAGCCGATTTTCGGTACGGAAATGGTTGTAAACACAGGACAGGTAACGCTTCTGGCGATGGATGCCACGGGTTACGGGAATCTCTGCCGGCTGATTTCAAAGTATCATCTTCGTGGTCAACCGTTGGGTGTCGAGGAAATTGCCGCACATGCGGCAGGATTGATCTGCCTATTGGGAGATGAGCATACTTCATCGTTAGCGCTGAAGTCGGCCGAAGGAATCCGCCTTTTGCGCGAGGCTTTTGCCGGCCGACTGTATGTGGAGTTGAACGTTCATGGTGCGGAGGATGCCCCCGTCGCCCGCTGCCGAGCACGATGGGCCGATGAATCGGGCATCCCCGTGGTGGCCGGCGGCGCCTCGCGATGCGTGCGAGCCGAACAGATGCCTGCGCTGCGGGCCTTGGCCTCGATCGGAACGCTCACGCTTCTGGACCAGCCGCACCCGGAAAAACCCGAAGGCCATTGGCATTTACGCACGTCGGCGGAGATGCACCGCCTTTTTCATCGTCGGCCCGACGCCTTGTCCAACACGCTGAAAATCGCCGAGCAATGCAATGTTACTCTGGATCTCGATCGCAACCGTTTTCCGGCCTTTGCCTCGCCCGACGGCCGAGCCGCGATCGAGCATCTTCGCGAGCTGTGTATCGCCGGTTGCCGACGACGTTACGTGGAGCAACCGCCGCTGCGCGGCCTCGGGGGTAAGCGCCCCACACTTCCGGAAGCCTTGCAGCGGCTTGATCGTGAACTGTTGGTTATCGCCCAGGTCGGTTACGCCGAATATTTCCTCGTCTTCCACGAGATTGTGCAGTACTGTCGGCGAGCGGGGATCGCGCCGCTGGCCCGCGGGTCGGCGGCTGACTCGCTGGTCTGCTATGCGTTGGGGGTCAGCAGCGCTTGCCCGTTTCGTTTCGATCTGCCCTTCGATCGGTTCATCAATCCCGAGCGGGCTAAATTCAGCAAGATGGCGGACATCGACCTCGATCTCCCTTGGGATCAGCGCGATCAGGTCATCGCCTGGGTCTATGATCGCTGGGGGCACGACCGGGTGGCTATGATCGGCGCACCGAACACGTTTCAGGCCCGGGCCGCCGTCGCCGATCTAGGCCGGGTTTTTGGCCTGCCGCCCCACGAGGTCCACGAGGTGACCCGACGCATGCACCAGGATTGGACCCGCCACCTGGCCGCCTCGATGAAAGCCTCCGCCCAGACCCGTGATCTGCCTCTCAATCAGGAGCCGTACCCCACGATCCTGCGGATGGCCGGTATGCTAGAGGGACTGCCACGGCATTGGACGATGCATCCTTGCGGCCTGGTGGTCGCCCCCGAACCGCTGACCGATCTGGTACCCGTGCAACCCTCGCCCAAGGGCCCGCTCGTCGCGCAATATGACATGGACGCGATCGAGGATCTGGGCTTCATCAAAATCGACCTGCTCGGCCAGGCGGGTTTGTCGGTGTTGCGGGATACGGTGAGCGAGGTGGAACGCACCGAAGGGCGGCGGATCGACCTGGAACGGGAAGTGGATTATGCCGATCCGCGGATATGGGAAATGATCGCCACCGGCGGGGCCCGGGGCGTGCATCATATCGAATCGCCGGCGATGACCAGCCTGATCGGGCAGTGCAATTGCCGGGATATCGATTGCCTGACCGCCATCGTCGCGTTGATTCGTCCGGGGGCCGCCAACCAGGGTCGAAAAGACACCTTTGCCCGCCGCCATCAGGGTTTCGAGCCGCCCGCCTTCGCCCATCCATCTCTGGAAAAAGTATTGAAGGAAACTTACGGCCTGATGGTGTTCGAGGAGCATATCCTGCAGGTGGCGGTGGAGTTCGCGGGTATGAATCTCGGCCGTGCTGACGTGCTCCGCCGGGCGTTGAACAAACAGAAACACGATCTGATCGCCGAACTGAAGGCGGAATTTTGCGCCGTGGCCCGACGGAACGGCCGCCATGAGGGGGAAATCGACGCGGTCTGGACGCTGGTCGAGCAATTTTCGGGCTTCATGTTCAACAAGGCCCATTCGGCCCAGTACGCCTTGGAGGCGGTACAGGGAGCGTGGCTGAAAAGCCGTTGGCCGGCCCATTTTCTGGCGGCCATTCTTTCCAACTATCGGGGGTTCTACGCCCACTCGCCCACCCTGCCGCAGATTCTTTACGTGCTCGAAGCCCGGCGGCTGGGGATCGGCCTGCTGCCGCCGTGCGTGAACCGTTCGGGTGAGCATTTCCGCGTGGAATATGTCGCGGCCGAGGGTGAAGCTTCCAGGAATGATTCTTGCCGGCCGATGATCCGGGTGCCGGTCGCGCATATCAAGGGCCTGTCCGGTGCGTTTCTTGATCGGTATCACCATGAACGTTTGCGGGGTGCGTTTACCTCGCCGGCCGATTTTCTGTGTCGTTGTCGACCTGCCCCGGCGGAAAGTCTGCGGTTGCTGGATAGTGGAGCGCTGGATGGTTTCGGTTTCAGTCGGCCGGCGATTTTCTGGCAACTGCGTAAGCTGAGGCCGACGTTCGCCGATCAGTCAAACAGCCTTTGGCGGATGCGAGAAACGCGTGAGCCGATGGTCCCGCCGGTGGAATTGACCCTCCCCGATGCGTACCGGATCGCCCAACGGGAGATGGACCTGCTCGGTTTTCCAATCACGATCGATCCGCTGACTTTTTTAAGTCGCGATGAGAGCGGACGAGCGATCAATGAGTCGGAGTATCTGCCAGTTAGTCGGCTGAGGGAATACATCGGTCGGCGGGTTCGGGTTTGCGGCCTGATGGTCGCCGACCGGATAAACGCGACGGCCGGCGGCGAACTGATGAAGTTCGTCACCTTGGCGGATCGCACCGGTTTCGTGGAGGTGATTTTGTTTCCCGACGCCTATCGACGGTTCGGCCACCTGACCGTGGCTCATCCCCTCCTGGCCGTCGGCGGCGTGGTCGAACCATTTGCAAACGGGAACGGCTGTACCCTGCGCGGGCAATGGGTGTTCGTACCGGAGAAAAAGAACGGGCGGCATGCACCATTCAAGCCGCCCGTGAAGGTCGATACGCCCAGATCGTATCAGTCGCGTATTATGTCGCTGTGATCGATTCACCACCTGTCTCAGGAGGGTTGCGAGGCGGCCGCGACCGACGGCTTTTCTTCGGCCGGTTGTGTTTCGGCCGCCGGTTTGGTCTCGCTTTCGCGTTTCTTGTCGATGAATTTTTTCAGACCCGCCATCCGTGCGTCGTAAGCGCGGCGCTGGTCGGCGTTCGGGATGGTCTCGAGTCGTTCCTTGAGCTTGTTGAACAGTCCGCGGATCGGCGCTTCGAGTCGCTGTTTGTCGGCGTTTAATTCGACCATCTTTTTTTGATATTCCTGGGCGATCTCCGCGCCGTCCTGCTTGGTGATCTGTTCGTTCAGTTCCTTGCGTCTTCTCTCGACCCGCTCGAAGTCGGAGCCGCGTGCCTCGCGCAACCGGCGGGCCTCGTCTTTCATTTCGCGTAGAATGGAGTAGGCCGTCTCGCGCTGCCCCTGGTCGAGATTGTATCGATAGACGAAACTGTTCACGTAATAATCCCAGGCGTCCTCGGGATTGAGTATTTGCGGATGATTGCTGACCGTACGACGGCCGGAGAGGTCGATGGGTTCATCCACCTTGCCCTGACTCCAATTATCGAGCTGCTTGTTGAGTTTTTCGAAAAACTGGTCCATTTGTTGCAAATCTCGATCATGGACCCTTTTCTGGTCCTCGCTGAGGATGTTTCGCCACTCCTGATTGCCCTTGTAGATTTCCTGTTTCATCGCCTCGACCAGCGGCTCGGCCCGCTGGGCGAATTCCTTGGCAACCTCGGGCGGGGGGACTTTCTGGCTGATCTGATAAGTCAGGTACTCAGCCATGATATCACGAACGTCCTTCTCGTAATTCTGCAGGAAGCTTTTCACCCGCTTGGTCAGCAAGGCGCGCGTATATTTGCTTTGGCTTTCGTCCAGGTTGTAATGCCGACTGATATTGGATACGTAGACTTCCATCACCGAGTCGATTTCCCAGCCGAGGGGCGAGCCGGAGAACGCATTGGTCTGACGATTCTGGGCCAGGCAGGGTAAGGCGACCCAGAATAATCCCGATAAGATGCTTATGGCCAAGCTTAGGCGTGGCATGATCATTTCCTTGTTTCGTAAATAGTTTCCCATTGGCTTTGTACTGAACAACTTAGTTTCTGCAAACTTTATACCGTAAACCGGGTTAAAACACATACCCTGGTATTCTTTTATGCTTTTCAAGCCACATCCTGAAATCCCGCGATCAGGCCGCTTTGGGGTCGGTATAACGCCGCAGGATTGAGAATGTATGTTATTATACCGGACCAGCGCCTGTCCGGATGCATTTCAACCCCAATGGGATTATGGGTGTCTTTATATTACGCCAACACCTTGGGCACGGCAAGATACAACGTGTCGTTAAGTATATGTGTAAATATATCACCGTGAAAGGCAGAGCAGCTTTCGTATAGTTTGTTTGATGCGTAGGAGCCAGAATTGTTTGGCCAACTTATTCAGTCCGAGGTGGTTCGGATCGATCCGCAAGCCCCGCCGGATTATTTCGCGAGCCTGGCCCCAACGACCGAGATGCAAATAGGCCAAAGTCAGCTTATGGATGGCCATTATGTTTTCCGGCTCGATTTCGAGGGCGGTAAGGCAATGCCGGATGCCACCTTCCAGATCATTTTGTAGAAATCGGCAGACCGCCAAGTTGTGGTGAGCACCCGCGCCGGCGGATATCGGCTCCAGTGCGATAAGACGTTCATAGTATGTCTGGGCTTCGGTCGGTCGGAAAATCTCCAGCAGGCAGTTGCCCATCGCCATCAAGGCGAGGCGGTCATTACCGTCGTCCTCCAGGGCCAGGGATAAATGATGCAACGCTTCGCGGTGGTTTCCGCGGCGAAGCTCGGCCTCACCTATTTGCGCTCGCAGTCCCGGGAAATGCTGATCCAGGGCCAGTGCCGTCCGGAAATATCGAATGGCGGTATCCGGATCATCCTTTCGCGAGGCCATCAGCCCCAGGACCACATGGGCGCGAACCGCGGTGGGATTCAGGGCGAGTACCTGTCGAAATTCCGCTTCCGCCCCCTCGAAATCCCCGACTTCGATCAGGAGATCACCCAATTCAGCCAGGATGTCCGTGTTTCCCGGATCACGGCGAAGGGCGGCCAGAAGAAATTCGCGGGCCTTTTCATAGTTATGTTCCTGTCGATGTATTTCCGCGATTCGTTGCCGGACGCAGGGAAAGTCCGGTTCAATTTCGAGGGTCCTTTGCCAACAATAGAGGGCCTTGGCGTAGAAGCCTCGGCAGGCCAACGATTCGGCGATGTGGTGGAAGCAACTTGGACAGTTTTCGTTGAGCTGCTGGGCGAGGTAGAACATGTTTTCCGCCCGGTCGTGCTGGCCCATGCGGGTATAAGCGGCGATTCGGTGACAATAGGCCGGCTCGTAGTCGGGATAGGATTTACTCAGCCGCTCAAAATGGTGGACGGCCTGCTCGTATTGCCCGATGCGAATCAGATCGATGCCCAAGGCGGTGTTGATTTCGAGGTTGTCCGGTTCCAGGTCGAGGGATTGCCGGTAGGCTTCGACGGCTTCGGCGAACTGATCGAGTTGATCGAGAATCTGCCCGCGTTGGGCGTGCCAGAACGAATCATGGGGGTTGATGGCCAAGGCGGCCTCAAGTTCGTTGAGGGCCTCCCGCCATTTCTGAGATTCGCTCAGTTGCAGGGCGCGTTCCGCCCTTGTCTCGGCATCCAACCAGTCATTCATGTTCTTAACCGCTGGAACACATCAGAAACACAACGGCGATACCTCTATTGGTATCGGATGTTGGCGACCACTCTGAGGTTAGAAACATGATTTTCTTGTTTGAATTATCGAACGAGACCTTCGGACAGGTTATCGGGCACAGTCACCGACGGACTTTCGCCGATCGAAGGTCTAATAACCAGCGGAGGCGAAGCGTAGTTTTACCCCATGCGATAAGCCTGTTCGAAGGCTTCCTTGAAATCGAAGACACCGGAGAAATCCTCAAGCCGATCGGTAGGCTGCTTCTGGAGCCAGCCGTTGTCCACCAGGGCAAAAATGATCGCTCCGATGTCCTCGGTGCGGGTTATGTTCCAGCGGGTCAGGACGGTCCGAGCCATCAACCCCCAACGCCTAAGGGCCTCGTCACGCAGGGCCCAGCAAAGCTGTTGACCGGTGACATGCCGATTCATCTTTTCCACGCCCCCCAGTCGGTCAATAATCTCCAGGATAGGCAGGGGCAGGATTCGTTCCTCATAGGCCGCCGCCAGGGCGGGAAAATCCAACTCGTACTCGGCCATCCAATGGGCCACGGTCTTTTCATCGTCGGACATCGGACCATGTACGGCATCCGCGGCATGGGCGATGCATTCCTGCACGAACATGAAGGCATCGAGGGGATAGCGACCGACTTCCTCCACGATCTCTTCGATACTTTTTCGGGGTGTCTGAGGCATGGACTACTCTGTGTAAACTCCCCACGATCAAGTGAGGCTCAGAATCCGCGATCGTCCCGGCGCGGACGACGCCCGCGTTTTCCCCGGCGACGGCGCCGTGATCGCGGGAAGCGATCAGTGGATGGACTCTCGTTGCCCGGCGTTTCGGCTTGCCTGTCGTTTTCGGCGGTAAAGGTGTCGTCCGGCTCGACGAACTCATCGGCGACATCTCCGTTCGGATCGTCCTCGGCCGGCTCCGGTGCGGGTGGCTGCGGGCTTGCGTTGCTCATGGGAGGACGGGGACGAAATGTTCGTTCCCGCGAGTTTTCTTCCCCTTCAGGGACATCCGGTGGAGGGGCGTTCCATTCGAGAATGTTTTCCGCCGCCACGGTCAGCAGGCGTCCGTCGTCGGTTTTAATTTTGACCAACTGACAGAGAATCTGACGATCGACGACTCGTCCGATGCCCTCGGTCGTGGTAATCCGGGCGTTGTTCCGAGGCAAGCGCTTGTTGAGTTCCTCGTAACTTTCATGTTCATAACGGAGGCAGCATTTCAATCGGCCGCAGCGGCCGCTAACCTTGGCCAGGTCCAGAGTGGTTTTCTGCAGCTTGGCCATGGACATGGTCACCGGCTTCAAGGTCTTGAGAAAGTTCTTGCAGCAACATTCCCGGCCGCAGGTTTCCAGGTCGGCCAGCAAGCGGGCTTCGTCCCGGGCCCCGATCTGCCGCATTTCGATACGCGTCTGGAACTCGCCGGCAAGGCGGCGTACCAACTCGCGGAAATCGACCCGCTCTTCCGCCAGAAAATAGAAAATGATCCGCTCGCCGCCCAGAATGTGTTCGCAATCCACCACCTTGATATCCAACCCGACCTCGCGGGCAAACCGCCGACAGATTTCCACCTTGTTGGCCGCGTCCACCTGGATGCGTTCCTGTTCGCGAATATCGCCTTCCGTGGCTTGCCGCAGCACGCGCCCGTTGTTTATACGATAAACGTCACCGCCGCTGGTTTTGGCGTACCGTCGCATCTGTTCGGGGCTGATGCACAGATCACAACCCGGACAGCTCAAACTCAGGGCCTCGCCCAGCTCAATGCCCCGATCGGTCGCGATCACCACCTTGCCGCCGGTGATGGTCATATTTTTGGGCACGATGAACTCACCCATGTGATTCATTTTGCCGTAACGAACGGCGACCGTTGAAGTCTTATCCGTCCGGTTCCCGTTCTCCACGGGCCTTGGACTATCCTGTTTGATTTCCTCGCTCATGAAGCACTTTCCATCTCGGTTGCGTGATATACAAGCCGTTGTGTGCACACGCGGGCTCGGTCCCTGCACGAATCCATGTTTCTCGGTCCCGAACGACTTATCGGCGGTTGGCCGGCGTTACGGTTTTCGAGGTATTAAAGCATTATACCACTTTTATCCTTTTGTTTCATCGGTGGATGGTCGCCCTTCGTAGAGGGGCAAGGAATTTTGGCAGCACATGGCGATGAACATTTTAACCTGAGCGGGTAACATTTTGACCTTATGGGGTGGCACCTTCAAACGGAATGAGTTCCGGCGTCGAGCCGGGACTGTGTTAGTGGGCGCCTTCGCGTGTGGAGGGATTTCTCTTCGACGACACCCAAAAGCTCCGTACGGTGTTGATGTACGGAGTTTGAAGGTGCCATCCCAAAGGGACCTCTGAATGGAAAGGTCGAGTACTGAGTTTTGCCAAAAACTTCGGTCATACTCAGGAGGGGAAAAGTTACGGAGCCTTTGGTCGTTCTAGGCGGATGGATTTTTCGATCATTTGGCCGGTGGCCGGTGGATCAAAGGGTAAAAAGCCCGGCAAGGGGGTCAGCAGGGCCTGCTTGACGGTCAGGTTGACCGTTCCGACCCATTCCGCTCCGGTTGGGGCGAAGAGGATGACGGATCCGTTGAGCAGAGGACGGACCTGCTCCGCGCTGACCGCTGGAGCGGTGGCCGCGCACCAGTGTTCGAGAGGAATAACCAATTCCCGCCCCCGTTTTGTATCCGATCGAAAAATCCGTTGGCCGATCCGCAAATAAAAAACCGCTCCTATCTGCTCCACGTGGACCGGGAAGCTCCCGACAGTCCCGTCGATATTCACCACGAAAACGCCGGTTAACATCGGCCATGCCCGGAAATATTGGTTAAGCGTGTCCACCTTCTCGACGAAAGTCATCGGCCGAGCCAGGTTGTCGATTTTTTTATCCGGATCGGACAGATCGAACAGGATACAGAGGGCCCGGGCGGCCGCACGGCGGGCGTCCTCGTCTTCCTCATTACTTAATTCCACCAGACGACGCGGGCCGATGATATCAAGAATGCTTTTGAGTTCCGTTCGATCCGCCGTTTGCTCCCCCCACTCCAGAAGGGGGGCCAGCCGAGTGATTTTTCCGCAGCCGATCAGCAGCCGCGCCGAACGGGCGATGGCCGGGATTTTCGCGGACAGCGCGGAAATTAATTTCGGCATGTCGGTATCGTCCACATAGCCGCTGAAGCGCTCGAAGAATGCCCGCTCGTCATCGTTGGTTCGCAGAAAATTGGCCCCGTCGATGATCTTTGCATGACGTGCCCCCTCTTCGGTACTTTTCAATACCGCCTGATACATGCGATAGAACAACCAGGCCGCGCCGACGGCCACGACGGCGATTAAAGCGATGGTCAGAGCGGCACGAATAGGAAGCACCGACCAGATTTTCGGCTGGCTGGTCACCGGTTTGATCTTGGGCCGATGGACTACTCCGGTGACCTGATTCACTCCACAGGCGGGGCAGGAAACGGCGCCTTCCGGTAACGGAGCCTCGCACATGATGCAATGACGAATTTCCCTTTTTTCCTCCGGCGGTTTAACTCCGATCCAGGAATCCTCGGCCAAGTCCTTCTGTTGCCATTCAAAGGGGGCCAGCTCCTGGCCGATCTTGAAGGCCCGACCACAGGCCGAACAGACCGCGATCACCCCAAAGGCCGACCGCTCCGTGCGGTACCGACGTTTGCAATAGGGACATAGGACGCGAATCATGCCGGAATCCTCTTGCATTGAACATCATACCCGCGGTTCGATGATCCGCCTATGGCGCGACCTGGGCCAGCGCGGAAGATGTATCGGGTTGGAGGGGCAGGACGGATCGATGGAGAGATGTGCTGGACCGAGATTCCTATCCCGGTCCTCCTCTTACAATTTAATGTGCTGGACCGAGATTCCTATCTCGGTCCTCCTCTTCAATTTGTTGAGCGAGGGCTGCCGTTGCTCGAAAATATCTGTGCTGCTGGTGCGGAATCCTTTCTCATATCCCAGGAGACGCGAATCCATTCGCGCGTTTACATCCGCGGCATGGGAATCCCGCGATTGGAGGGATGCGAAAGGATTCGCATTCTTGTGCTGGACCGAGATTCCTATCTCGGTCCTTTTCTTTTTGTAGAGCGAGGGTTGCCGTTGCTCGAAAATATCTGTGCTGCTGGTGCAGAATCCTTTCTCATACCCCAGGAGACGCGAATCCATTCGCGCGTTTACATCCGCGGCATGGGAATCCCGCGATTGGAGGGATGCG
>CAYNYK010000016.1:0-7175 GCA_964401335.1 uncultured Planctomycetales bacterium | reverse complement strand
ATTCGCGCGTTTACATCCGCGGCATGGGAATCCCGCGATTGGAGGGATGCGAAAGGATTCGCATTTCCGTAGGTGCGAGAAGGGATTCTCGCACCAGCCAATGCGAGAAAGGATTCTCGCACCAGCCAATGCGAGAAAGGATTCTCGCACCAGCCAAGAGACGCGTATCCATTCGCGCGTTTACATCCGCGGCATGGGAATCCCGCGATTGGAGGGATGCGAAAGGATTCGCATTCCCGTAGGTGCGAGAAAGGATTCTCGCACCAGCCAAATCCCGTAGGTGCGAGAAGGGATTCTCGCACCAGCCAAAAGGATTCGCATTCCCGTAGGTGCGAGAAAGGATTCTCGCCCCAGCCAAATTACGCGTGTATCGAGAGGTTGTCCCTCGCTGGCCCGCCACGGGCGGGTAAACTCCTGCGGGCTGGTATTGCTGGACCCCTTCCTAGCCCGCCACGGGCGAGTAAACTCCTGCAGGCTGGGATTGCGTATTATTCTCCCCCCATCTCCTTGTCTCCCCTTCTTTCCTGTCCGCGCGTGATCCTTCGCCCCATTCGGGGCGACACCCTCGCTAGCCCGCCTAGGCCCGCCACGGCGAGGCAAGCGAGGTAAACTGCTTCGGGCTGGTAATAACTGGCTTTCACTTCCCTCCCGCGCCGGTGCCGAAGTTGCCTTCCGGACGATCGATCGCGCCCGGCCGCAAGGGTGATACGGAAGGGGGCGTGAATGAAGGAGTGCCACCCAGACCGCCGCCCTGGCCGGTCATACCGTAAACCCCCGCGCCGCCGCCGGGATCAGCCGCGCCCTGCCCGCCTTCACCGCCGAAGGCCAGGAACGATTTTTCCGCGCCGGTCATACCGAAAACGTCGCTCATCGAGACAAAGCGATCGAAAGTGGCCGTCTCGATCCAGCGGATCATGGCCTGGGTGACGTACTGGCCCGGTCCGATCGAACGGGTGCGGCTGGTTAGTTTGTTCAACGCCTCGACCAACCCCTCGCCGGCAAGGGAAACCCGAAAGCGGCCGGTCACCGGCGTATACTCCATGCGGAAATCCTGCGTGCCGCGTTTGCTCAGGATGGCCGTCGGCGTCTCAATGGTCATGTCGCTGCGCAAGGTGGTCTCGGCCACGCCGGCGCGAATTGCCCCGTGCCCCAGTCCCAGCCGAACAACCTTGGTATCGGCCGCGCGGTGAAATTGGTCGATACTGGCCAGGGTGATCCGTTCGATCATTACGACCGTATCGTCGCCGAACTCCAGGACAACCTTGGAGCGGGCCTGGGTGCGAATCTGCGTACCGGCGGGCAGCGTATCGCCGACCTTTGCGTCCTGCCACGGGCCGCGCTGGCCTGCGCCGTCGACGAGCGCATAGCTGACCTTGCCGCTAACCTTGGCCACCTTGGCCTGGAACGCCTGATCGACACCGGCCGGTTGCGTGGCGGCAACACCGGATTCGGCCGGGGCGGTTTGAGCCTGGCCGAAAAGAGGTGTGATGAATAAACCGATGATTGTCAACATGTGAATCAATATCTTCATGGCAATACCCCCGTCAGCGGCGGGCAATGCTTCTCTGCGAAGTAGCTTCGCTACGAAGCACGAGAGCCCACTCTACCTCTGCGTGATATCCACGCTTTCTTCATGGTACAGGCCGTGCTCGGCCATATACTGGTCGGCCTTGGCCATCAGCGAGACCATCTCCGCCCCGCTCAGATAGCGATAATCGGCCCCTTCGTCCAGCATCCGGCGATAAATCAGTTCGCGAACCGCGTAACGGCGATCACCGATGCCCAGGCCGCCAAATAGGGTGTAATTCACGCCGCCGCGAATCCGGCAAATCTTGCAGACCATGTAGGCCACGCTGCCCCGGTCGATGCAGGCGGTCGCCTGCAGTTTCCATTCCGGCCGGGCGATACCCCGCTCGTACAACGCCGCCTCGCGGGCCTCGAAACCGTCGTATTGCTCCTCGCCGTCGGCCAGATACAGCATCGCCCGGTAGGCCTCCGCCACGGTGACCATCGGCGCCTCTTGCAGGTGCTGGTGCAGGAAATCGTCAAGCTCGGCCTTATCACCCTGCTCGGCCTGCTCGACGCGGGTCATCTGGCTGCAACCGATTGCTCCCAGACCCAACAGCAGTATGATCGCCCGGCTTGGTCTTGCCATTATTTTTCGTCTCATGACCATTCGTTCCATCCGCTTTACCCGTAGTCTACACCGTTAAGCAGTTCGGCGCCATGTTTTTTCTTACACCGGCGAGACGGAGTTTACCCGCTCGCCACGGCGGAGCTCGCCAAGGCGGAGCCTCGCTTTAGCAGGCCTCGCCCTGGGCGGGCCGTGGTGGGGTGCCACACCGATGCCCTCAAAAACTGTACGTCATGCCCGTCATCAGGAACGTCCGCGTGGTCTGGTCGCTATACGACTGGCCGGGGAAAAAAGTCCCGAAGCGTGTCGTCCAGGCCAGATCGCTCGTCAGCCGCCAGTTCACGTAATAATCCATCTCCCAGCCGACGTAGCCCGATCGCTCGTCGGCGGTGTAATCGGAAATAGCCCCGGCTGAATGGTTTTTGGAAAATAAAAACCAATCCGTACCAACTTCCAGCTCGCGCAGGGCCTCGATTTTCTCGAAGGGCAGGAAAGACGCCCCGGCCCGCCAGATGTGCAAGTTGCTCAGCCGCGGGGCGAGGGCCAGGCCCGTATAACGGTAGCCGAACCCGACGAAGCTGGTGTCGTTACCCCGTGTATTCCCCCCGAGGGCGTCGGTCGGGCTGAACGGCCGGTCGGGGTCGCCACTGGCGAACATGTATTCAAAGCTGTACCGCGGCTTCATCGGCCCCGGCGAAAGATATTCCAGACCGGCGTCGAAGGCCCAGGCGCAGACGTTATTCCGTTCGTCCCATTGGCCCCAGCGATAACTCTTACCGCCCTCGAATACCCACTCCGTACTGTAGCGAAGATGACGGGTGAGCTCGCCCATCGAGCCGAGACCGATATACCACGTGTCGTAGTCGTGCCCTTGCGGGGGCCAGCGAAAGTTGTCGCGGTGCTGATCTTCGTTCCAGAACGCGTAGATGAACGGCTTGTGTTTCTCGAAACCGGTGTAGGTGATCTGCGTACCCCAGAAATTGCGCTCGGAATCGCCGCTGTTCGGCCGGCTCAGGACGATATCGTCCATGCTGCGAATGGTCGTACCCGCCAGGCCTAGAATCTCCAAATCGCCGACGTCCAGGGTCAGCAACACGTGATCCATCGGTAGCGATAGAGCATACCCGGTACCGAACTCGACCAGATTGCGGCCCACCTTGGCCTTGAAATTCCAGTCGATGCGCTGACCCGCGTACGCCCGCATGGCCCGTTGTAAATCGAATTGATAGAAACCACGGTCCAGATTGGGGCCGACCCAATCGTTGTCATTGCCGTCATAGGAGTCGCCCGTATTGAAATCCTGATATTGAAGCTTGCCCCGCGCGTAGAATTGATGGGTGCCTTCCTCGAGGCTCACCGAGGTCCAGGCCCGCAGGTCATGCTGCCGATAAGTTCGCGAGCTGTTGATCCCGTCGTCGTACAGGAACAGATAGAAGCTGTACCAGCCGCCCCAATCGACATCCACCTTCTGCTCGGCCGGTAATTCCTTGTCCAACGCGGCCCGGACCTGGTCCTCGATCAACCGCTGCTGATTCAAAAAAGCGTCCGGATCGCGCTGGGCGAACAGCGGACCGGCATTAAACAGGCCGCACACCGCCGCCATCGCCAGGATAACGCAGCGCCGCACGGAAAGACCTGTTCCGACCCGTAATAAAGTCTCGATGCATGAAAAGCGTCTGGTCATAGTCCCGATCAACCCAAAAATGTTCGTGCTCGACATTCGGCCGCCACGCCCCGCACGGCCGAAAGGTCACAGAAAGTAGCCGGCGAGCCCCCCCAGCCGCTATATGCCTATGCCGCCGATATCATCCCCCCAGTTCAGCCAAAAGGCAAGCCCTTATTTGCTCGTTTATACCCTGCCCTTTTCCGAAAAATGTGGTACAATACAGGCATGGAGGTGTGCGATGATCGTGGAACTGACCGCCGAGGAGCGGGACATTTTACGATCCTTGATCTCCCGGGAAATCGCCGACCTCGGGCCGGAGATCCGGCACACGGATCACAGTGATTACCGCGATGAGCTCAAGGCCGAAAAACGCATGCTCCGGCACCTGCTGGATCGCCTCGAGATCCCCGAGTATGCGTGAGCCCCTCCCGGAAGATCGTGGTATGCTCTCGTGATGAGCCCAAGCCCATCAGCAGGGGGGATTTTGTTCATTAATTTCACGGCCGGTGACACACCGAGGCGGGCCTTCCGGGCGTTTGCTCCTTGATGAAGCAAGGTATCCCAAACCATTCATAAAAAAGCCGGGCCCGAACAGGCATCGGACCCGGCCCTTCATTAACCATCAATACCCCGCCGCCCTGACAGACCTGTCGGCGACGGGTCTTGTGCAAGAGTTACTTCTTGCCCTTGCAGCCGCCATCGCCATCCTTGGGCTTCTGGCAGCCTTCGCCCATCGGGCAGAGGTCGCGCTGTTCACAATCGATACTCTTCTCGCAGCCTTTACCCTTCTTCGGGCACTTGCACTCATCCCCGCATTCACACTTGTCGCCGCAGGGACACTTGTCACCGCACGGACACTTGGCACAGGCCAGCTCGGCCGGAGTGTCCTGTGTCGCATACTCAGCGGTCAGGGCAGGCACCAACCAGGCCGCGATCGCAAAGATGGCAAATCCTAAAAGCAATCTGCGCTTCATGATTATTTCTCCTCATCAATGAATGATGCATGGATAACAAACTACACAAACGATGATCAACACAACGTACTTGGGGAAGAAAGAGCAGGTATTGGGCGGCAGGTTATTTCAACCAGACCGCCAGCAAGGCTTGTCGCGCGGAATGGGTAGCCCAAGGCCAACTCCAGGGTGCATCCAGAATATCGGCGTTGCCGACGGAAGCGACTTCCAGATTACACTCTTCGTTAAGTATGGAATGTGCGGATAAGTCGTCAGACAATAGACGCTGTTGGCGCACAAGGAAAGGCTGTTCCGCTCCGCGTTTCGATACACAGGGGCAAGTGGGCGAAGGCTCCCCCTCGGATTCGCATTTATGGCTACAGCAACCACAGTTAGAAGGATTCTGCCGTGACGCGACCGGTATCGACGTGGAACAGCAACTTGATGGTGATGGAGATCCCTCCGTCTCCGCAGCGGCACATAAACACATGCCCCACGGGACGATCCCCTGAGTGACGACACACAGGATGGCAATCCCTCGGAAAATCATCATATTCTATTATAACAAGGATCAATCCCAGAAACCAAATCGATTGGTTACGCGCAGCGAAAATTTCTCACCATGTGCCTTCCCCGACGCGCGAGCGGGACAGGCGTGGTTAAGCATCCGAGTCGGTCGCCGGCTCGTGTCCGGAATTGAAGCGCGCCCGGATCGTGGCGGCCAGTGCCCCGGAATCGGTGAAGTCAGACTTATGCAAAAACCATCCGGGCGTCTCGCGCTTAAAGAGAAAATGACTGACCAGCCAAATATGTTCGCTACGTAAGCGACGCGCAGCTTCGTCCGCAACGACAACCGATAACGGAGGGGGCAGGGCCATCGCATCCCGCCAGTCCACCGCCGCTCGGTCCAGATTTTTGAGGACCACCGCTTCGCCCGGGACAATCCACCCCTCGCGGACGAAAAACGGCTTAACCTGCCTGCGGGCGCCGACCCGTTGCACCACAAGATAATTGAAATCCCTCACCGGCCGAACGAATCGATAGGATTCATGCTCCAGTTCGCGGGCGCGCTGGAGCAACTGCTTGAAATGCGCGGCTTCCTCGAACGCCTGCCGGGCGGCGGCGGTGGCCATCCGCGTTTGCCAATCGTTCAGAACCTCCGGCCGCCGGCCGCCGGCGAACGCCCACGCCGCGCTAACCATTTCCCGATACCGCTCTATCGGTAACGAACCATCGCACGGGGCCGGACATCTGCCCATCTCGAAGTAGGCACAGGCCTGGCCGTTCGGCGTTTTTTCCAAAATATGCTCGTACCGGCACAGATCGAACAGATCCTGTAAGACCTGCACGAACCGGTTCGCCGCGGTCTGCGTCGGGAAAGGCCCCAGATCGCTACCGGCCGCGTCCGTCAACCACTTGCTCACGGAAAAACGCGGGATCGCCGACATCGGATCGACATGAACGAACCATGCCGGGCCGAATGCCAGGTTTTCCAGATAATCCTCCGGAATGATTTCGCGAGCGATGCGTTGGTACTCGTAGTTCAACTCGAACAGCGAGCCCGCCCGTTTCCACCGAATCCGGCGGACGATTTCATGCAGCTTCAGTCGCCGCCGCGAAGAGAGCGGGCGCGAAGCCTTCTGCCCTTCGGACGGCTCGACTGGCGTTTCCAGCAACCGATGCCGCAAAGCCCGGCGCATGTCGGCCGCCGAAGACAGCAAGATCACCCGATCCTGCTCATCCGTCAGCAAATAAATCCCCCCGCCACCGGGGAACCGCCGGTCCAGACTCTCGGAGGAAACCTCATCCGTTCCTTGTCCGTTCGTCTGAGCGACCGGAAACGGATAAGACATCTGTTCGTCAAAAAGATCATCATGCGACATGTGTATATGGGTAACTTGTGGAATCGTTGTCTGTCAATGGCACTTCGACACCATCTTTGACTCCGATCACTTATCATCGGTTATTGAGGGAGGTCGAACCGACAATTGTTCCTGCTCGCGCTTGAACTCCTCGTTACGCTGACGCCAATAGGCGATTTCCTCCGCCAAGGTCATGTCCTTGGTTTCCTCGTAAATCCGCTCGGCCGCCCGGCGTTTCATCTCGACACAATCAAAGGTCTTCGTTTTCATCGACAATGACCTCCTGAGGAGTGTGGATACCGATCGACCCATACCCTTGGGCCAGGTTAACTCCATTATACAACGGAATCCGCTGGAAGCTGACGATGTGCTTGAAATTCCAACTAATAATCACGCGGCATAGGGAAACCGTTGCAACGGCCACGTGCAAGGCATCTGCCCGCCATCGCGGTCCCACAATAGCTGCTTGCATGTAGGCCTGCTGGAGAAGTAAGGCTTTTTCAGTACTGGACTTTTGCAAAATCGAAAATCCTAGGCATTTTATGGGCATTTTGACGATA
>CAYNYK010000015.1:16427-59006 GCA_964401335.1 uncultured Planctomycetales bacterium | reverse complement strand
TGCCCGTTCCACCGTCGAGCGTGTCATTCCCGGCGCCACCCTGAAGCTTATCGGTTCCGGCGCCGCCGTGAAGAGTGTCTTTCCCGATAACCGGGCCGTCGTTGGCCGCATCGACGGTGACATCCGCTGTACCGGTATCCACTCCGCTGTGGCCATCATGAATTGTGGAATCGTAACTGTCCGTACCGTGGAAATCAGTTTCCGGGGTATAGGTGAAGGTGCCGTCGTCGTTATCGTCCACCGTACCGTGCTCGGCTTGGGTGTAATTGGCCACGCTCAGGGTATCGCTGTCCAGGTCGGTGTCGTTGGCCAGAACATTGCCGGAAACGATGGAATGATCCTCGGTGGTGTGCAAAATATCGTCATAAGCCTGGGGAGAATGATTGGCGTACAGAATATTTTCGATTCCGGAGTATTGAACATTGAAGGCCGTGCCATGACCGTCATTAATGTTGATGACGGAACCGTTGTCGTTGATGGTATGGTTCGCAAAGCCGGTTAGATCGATGGTATCGGTACCCTCGCCACCGTTAACCGTGATGAAATCATTATTTTGCGCACCGGTAAAGAGGAAGGTATCGTCTCCGTTATCGCCGTAGAGTGTGTCCTTACCCCCGCCGCCAATCAGGATATCGTTTCCATTGTCGCCGTGAAGAATATTGGCGGCACTGTCCCCCATCAGCGTATCATTATGGTTCGAGCCCGTGACGTTCTCAAAATGGCTGAGGGTGTCATCCCCGGCTCCACCGGTTGCGGTGCCCAAACCAAGATCGACATTGACACCGGCGGCGGCTTCGGAATAATCAGCGGTATCGATGCCCGCACCGCCGTCAAGAATGTCGTCGCCCGCGCCTCCCTGGATCAAATCATTACCCGTCCCGCCAATAATGACATTGTTACCGCCGTCACCGATTAGTGTATCGTCTTGGCTTGAACCGGTTATATTCTCGATGTTGAGCAGCTTATCATTGCCTGCGCCGCCGGTAGCGGTACCCGTGGCCAGATTGACGTTGACCGCCGATGACTCTGTCGAATAGTCGGCCGTATCCGTGCCCGTATCACCATCGAGGGTATCATTGCCCGCCCCGCCGACCAGGATATCGTTACCGGAACCGCCGTTTAAGGCATCGTCATGTTGTCCGCCGTCAAGAGAGTCATCGCCGTCATCACCGTTCAGTGTATCGCTATGTTGGCCGCCGAGCAGGACATCGTTCCCGGCACCACCATTGAGGATATCGTTGTGGTTACCACCGTCGAGGAAGTCGTCTCCATCTCCGCCATTCAAAAAATCATCATGATTGCCGCCCAGGAGCGTGTCATTCCCCACTTCGCCGCTGAGCATATCCGCCCCATTACCGCCTTCGAGAAAATCGTTGCCCGCGCCTCCGTTAATGACATCGGCCGCGTTGGAACCCACGAAATGATCGTTTCCAACGGTTGCACCCGGTAACGCGGCCCCGGTGTCCAGGTCGGTCCAGGTACCCGACAACAGGATTCGCGGTTCCAAAGCTTCGATCTGAAAAGAGGGTCGGTTTCCACTGACGTTCTTTTTCAAGGAAGCAATAACAGGGCGTTTATGCCTGCGCTTTTTCAGGTTAGATTTTTGTTGACCAGCCACGATGCGCCCCCCTTCAATGAGATTAGCTAAACCTCAATTCACTTAATGATTTTCAGACCGATAAACTCAGGGTAATCCCCTCGGTCGATCCAAACATACAATTAAACAGAAGTGGGAGGCAAATTGAATCCGGACAAAATCGTTGCGGTAGACAGCCTGTCGGCAATGCAAAAGTCCGATATCGTCGGTGATCGGCGATTAATAACCTATCAGATTTCATTCGAGCGGATACAAAGCAATCGTGGCCTTGTTCAGATAACTACAGACACAGCGGGCCGTGGCGTCAGGCAGGAGCACGAGCCCCCCCGCGGGAATAGCGTTGATCCAGCATCCGGGTCGGATGCCGCCGTAATTCCGGGTCGGGCCGCCCCCAATAAGATCGAGGTATCCGAACGTCGCCGAACGAAATACGAGCAGGTTTCGCGAACCGGCGATGATCCCGCATCCATAGCTCCGGGAGAACCGCCAAGGTTCGTTTTCACCGGCCTGCGTATCAAAAGTCTTCTGTGCCCCGGACAACAAATCGTAGGCAAAAGGCTCGAAATAGATCGTTCGATCATTAATGACCGGACGGGCCGCGGAGTGATAGCGGGGGACGCGCTGGACGGAGGCGTCCCATAAATTTTCTCCGGTGGAGGCACGATAGGCCCTCATTTGCTGGCCGTACTCCGAATGAAGTCGGAACCGCGTATTCTGACTGGCCATCAACAGCACGTCATGTTTCGCGCTGACCGCCAGCAGGGTCCCAAAGACATCCTGATCTTGTTGCCACAACACCTGGCCGGTATCGGCGTTAAGGGCCAAAAGGACGGCCGGTGCGGGGCGCGAGGTTTCGGGCCGTGACGAAGCCGCCTGGCGCCAGGTCTGATATTCTTCCGGACGCAGACGATCTTCAGGAGTCAAAGGCCGATCGATCAGGAAAACCCGCCGTTGGGCAACGGCAATGGTATTGTTACGTACAGAGTGCTGTGGGGTATATTTCCATTTGAGCCGGCCGGTGGCCGCATCCAGAGCGAACAGCAGGACGGACTCACTGAAGACCCGGCTCATATCGGACTTCATGAACGCCCAAGTTACGGTGTGCTCCTCGTTAAACAGCGAGCCGAACAAGGTGCCATTTTCGCAGGCAATATAGCCCCACTGACCGCGGCCGCCGTCGGGGCGAGCCGGAGCGGGAAATTCTTTGATTTTTTCGCCTGTTTTGGCATCGATCAGCAGGCAACGATCCTCGACGGCGACGTAAAGAACTCCGTCGGCGAGGCAAAAATTACTGCCGGTAATGGCCGCCCCGTTAAGGTGCTCCTGATCGTAATGCTTAAGAATCCCCGGCAGCGGATATTCCCAAAGCACTCGCCCATTATAGGCATTGATGGCTCGCAGGCCGTCCATGCCTTCGACAAAAAGACGGCCATCCCAGACCAGCGGGGCGGGCCCGCGTCCATGGCGAGAGGGCATAGTGAAATCATTGTCGGTCCACCAGAGCATGCCCAGCGGCCCGGCCACAAGGGTATCCGCGCTACAGGCGGTGTTGGCCGGATCACAATACTGATGCGTCCAGACGCTGGCGCCGGGAAGCCCTTCGCGCACGGAGACACTCATTTCCCCCGACCGGCCCAGACATACAACGCCACCGAACGGCCGCTGAAGCCGAAGGTATTCCTCCCTGGGTATACCGTCCACTCCTCGCGATACCGACCGACCGGATACAATAAGATCAGCAAAATAGCGGGCGATAGGCGTGGCCGCCGGGTTTCCCTGAAAAACGGTGACCCGCGCGCCGTAAAGACCGGCCGCATTAAGTCGGGCACGGGCACGATTAACATTTTCCGCGTCCGCATCGATGGCGATGATATGAAGGTTCGTTCGTCGGCCCAGTTCGTAAGCCAGCTCACCACTCCCGCAGCCTAAATCCAGACAATACCCGTCGGTTACCCTGGACGAACGAATAATTTCCTCCGCCGCCTGGGCATAGTCTTTGTTATCGGGGTAGGGATTATCTTCCAGGTCGGCGGTGATGGTCGGCGGCGAGGAGGGGGTGGCTTCACCAAAACAATAGATATAGCCCTTGTCCGTGCTGACATAGAGACGCCCGTCGGCGACGGCCAGACCGTGAGCCATCCCTTCCACTTCTTTCGTCCATAACAGGGATTTCGACGAGATATCGAAAGCCATAACCGTACATTTGTCATCGGTTTTTCCACCGGCAATAACCGTCTGGTCGGCGACAATCAACGGACTCTCGATAGGGCAGAAAGCTTTAATCGCCCAAGCCGGCGTATTGACAACCTTTTTCGTCACCTTGTTTCCCAAACGGTCGATGACCTCGGTATCCTTAAACAGGTTGTTCCGCTCGATTCCCCTGATCTGCTGTCCGGTAGCGTAGATAACAAATTCAGGCGACAAGGCCACCGCCGACGTGGGGACACCTGCTGCGAGAGTACTTCCGTCGGCGGGATTAAAAATGACGTTACCGTTAAACAGGTATTGGTCATCAGCGGTAATGGAAGCGCCGCCGCTATGCCCGTTGGCCTGCAAATGGAAATAGAGGAAGCGGCCGTCACCACGATCCAGGGCGGCTGGCACCGCCCGGCCGGTGGGCACGAAAAGACGATCACGGTTGGCCACGAGGTATCCCTGGGCGGCCAGACCGCTGTTGGCCTCCGCCGTGGGATGCGGCTGGGGCATGTGGATCGTGCCCGAGTCGTGGTTGGTCCACAGTTCGCGTCCGCTCTCGGCATCCAGCGCGTAGATGAAAATTCCTTCGGTAGGCCAGATTCCGGCAGCGAAATAAACGACATCATCAACGATGACCGGTCCGCCGCGCGCCGGCCAACGGGAGATCATATGCCCATTACCCAGCACCATGCCGTCACCGGGCCCGCCGCGTTTTTTCCAGACCATTTGGCCATCGGCGGCCCGGAAACAATAGAGATGGCCGTCGTCGCTGACGACATAAAGCCGATCTTTCCAGATCGCCGGCGCAAAACGCACGGGACCACCGGTAAAATAGTTCCAGCGCGGACGGCCGTCGGCGGCATCAAGGGCGTGGATCTGACCATCGGCGGAGCCGCCGAAAAAAAGCCATCCGTCCGCAACAACCACATGATAGGCAAAATCGAATTGCATACGCGTATCCGCGCCTCGCCAGGCGGGTTGCGGCGCATGACGATGTTTGTATACCCATTGCAGGGAGATGGACGCGGGCAATGGTTCCGATGTATAGCCGCTGCGACCCGCATCCCCCCGATAGGCAGGCCAATCGCCGGCAACGGTTGTCACTGAACATAGTCCGAGGATCACGAGTACCCTGGAGATTCTCATCAGTTACACCCGTAGAATAAGATCACGAGCCGCCTCGCGCAGTTCCTGCTCGCCGGAAATATGGTTCACGCCGCAGTTGACTTCGTACGAGCCGAACGGGAACTGCTCGCGCGTGGCGATGTAACCGATATCCGCGTTACCCTCCGTAACGGTAATCAGGCGTTCACCGAAGGTGTTGGATCGCAGGTAGTCGGTGGTGGCCATGACCGTCTCGGCCGGGAGGGCCGCCAGATACACATCATTCAAGGCCAGGGCAAACAAGTCGTAAGGCGTGGCTCGTCTGGCCAGATCCTCGTCGCTCAATTCGTACCAGGTCTCCACGATGTCCTTCATCCAGTACGCCCGATTGACCGCCTCGGCCCGCTTTTTGATTTCACCGATCGGCGCTTGTGCGGTGAGAGCCCGTTTATATTCGGCCATGGCCTTTTTCTTGGATTCCTCGTAATCGGCTTTCCGGGAAGGGATATCCTCGCGAAGCGGCATGAGCATTCCTTGAGACGCGCCCGCCAGTCGCGTCAAGGGTACGAAAGAGTCCGGCTTCAATCTGCTCAGCGCAGCGTCAGCCATGGCCCGCCCTTCGCTTTCCACTTTGGCCCAGAGGGCTTCGTCACTGACCACGCTCAGATTACCGGCCGGCCCGAAAGGCGTGTCGGCGATGTTGGTTTTTGCCGGATCGACTCGGAATTCAAGGAATTCCTTCGGTACCAGATCACCGCACGGCCCGACCAGAAACAATGCCTGCCCCCCCAGGATCTCGCGCAGACGGCGTTTGGCATAGCCCGGCACGCAAGCGGAAATCATCAGCTTCGACGCGCAGGAGGCCAGTTGGGTATGCGCGGCAAACCGCATCACCGAACCCAGAATCTTACCGCCTTGCGCCTCGCGAAAAACAAGCAATTGCAACAATTCGTCGACCGGGGCACGGTTGATAAGTGGTTCATCCGTTCGGTATTTTTCCGGAATCTCGCCCGCGAACATTCGCTGCAAGGTTTCCGTGAGCAACCAGCGGGCGTCCACCGTGCCTTGCTCGTCGGGATAATGATAGCCGTACCAGAAGGTCAGCGTACCCAGATCATTGTCGATGAAATTACGGCGGTTGATGGAAAACCGATCCCCCACGCGCGCGACGGCGAAAGCCATCTCGGCGGGCCGGGCGGATTCCTCCGCCGTCGCGATCGCCGCGCTGACCCTTTCAATCATAGGCCCTGGATCAGCAACGATAAGGTTCCAGTCCAGGCTCGAATGATTATGCGTGCAATGCAGCAGGATGTTTTCAATCGGGATGTGGACCCGTTCGGCGATCCGTTCGCGCAACTTCAGATTGCCGTAATGGGATAACATGGCTAGATCGAGCGCTACCAGAGCGTAGCGGGTTTGCCCATCGGCCAAGAATATGGCGGCCGCCTCGATATCATCGTGAAACGGTAAGGCTACCGCCGCCGTGTCATTGATGAGCGTGGTGCCGAACCCGACTCGCACCGGAAAGGGCGCGGGAGTTTGTGCTTGTAGGCCGCGGGCCGCGAATCCCGACACGGCCGCGCTGCCGCCGAGGGCCAGGAAATCTCTGCGTCTCATTTCTTTATTCTCCTCCTCCCGCCGGGGGGTGTCAATGAAAACAGTCGCCTCGGAAACCTATCGTGATGCCAAGATTTTCAGATTCTTCAGGATGACGCGATGTTTTTCTTTCTCTTCGAGAAAACGGTTTCGTTGAGTATCAGCGGCCGGGCCCAGAAGCCAATGCTCAAAACGTAGGCCAACGTAAGATAAAGAAATGACATCCCCAAGCGTAGGCCGAATCGGTCACCCAACTCCCCGATGACGTAAGAAACAAGGGCTCCTCCTACAATACCCGTACAGAGAATACCGGAAAATGTGCCATGATGTTTATCGAGCGAGTTGAGGCCCAGGGAAAAAACGATACACCACATGGAGGAGGAAAACAATCCGATCAGTGGAAAAGCCACTAAAGCGATTTCGCGTGATCCGAATAATGCCAGGGAAAGGCAAACGATGGCCGCGAAGGCAAATAACTTGAGGACATGCCGGCTATCCACGAGTTTGAGAAGGATCATGCCCAGTATCGTCCCGACCGTGAAACACAGCCAGAATCCAAAAACAGTGTTGGTCCCCGTAGTATTCGGATCGCAATGATGGTAATGGGCCAGAAACATGGATATCCAGTCGCTCACCCCCTGCTCGGTGCCAACATAACAGAAAGTCCCCAGGAAAAAGGCCAGGACTGTCTTGTTCTTTAGCAGTACAAGGTTCGTTTTCACGGTCCCAACGCGTTCCTCTTCCCTGAGTTCGACTTCCGGCAGTCGTATAAGAATCATCAGGACCAGCATGATCAGACAGGCGAACGCAAAAATCCAGAAAAGCGAAACCCAGGCCATACCTGGTGGTACCAACCAGTCCAGCAGTTTAATCAGAGCATTCTCCTTTGCGACATCCCCTCCAAGATGAGAGATCAGATATTGGTACATCTTGGGACCGACCAGCGTGCCGAGTCCGAAAACCATTTGGACGACGACCAGATAGAAGGCAAAATGCTCTTCACCACCTGTTACCCGCAAAAGGGGGTTCAAGGCAACCTGGAGCATGGTAATGCAGACGCCGACCATCCACAACGATGCAATAGCCATGCGGTAGGAAGGGAAGAAAACAAAGAGAAGGGTTCCCACGGAGGAAAAAGCAAAGGCGGTGATCAAAGTCGGTTTGACCTTATATCGCTCCAGAAACATGCCGGAGGGTATGGAGAGAATGCCATAAGGAACCCACATCGATACTTTAATCAATGCCAAGGCGGCCATCGACAGACAAAAACTCTTCTGGACCGCCGGATTGATCGAACCGAAGATATTGGACATGAAGGCGATGACGGAAAATACGATGCAGATCAACAGGACAACGAAAAAATTCCTTTTCATGCATCGATCCCTTGAGATTCGCAGCGGTCATTCCCGCACGGTGACCTTCATTGAGTTGCGAAAGACGCCCGCATGCCGGCCTCGGAGTTTGGCCATGTGGTGCACGAACAACTCGATGAAAGGCGCACAAAGCAGAGGAAAACAACGCGGCGACGGGTTCGGCAGGGCTACGTTCATCAGATTCGCGTTTCCCTTGCACAGCGTATCGGACAGGATCAGCACCTTGCTTCCGATCGCGGCCACCTCACGGGCCAGGCCACAAGTCAATTCAGGACGGTTAGGCCGCGAACAGATAAAGGCCGCGGCATGACCGGCCCCGGCCAATTCAATCGGTCCATGCCGGAACATGCCCGCCGATAGGGCCTCGCTGAAAACATCCGCCCCCTCCTTGACGATCAACGCCCATTGCTCGGCCGTGGCCAGATCGGTACCTCGCCCGATGAAATGCATATTGTTCAACGCCCCTAAAAATTCCACCGCGCTGCTGGCCTGCTGGTCGGTTTGTTCCAACGTATTTTCCACAAGATCCGCCAACTGTCGGAGCTCACCGAGGGTGGCACGTGTGTCCCGACCTCTCAGGGCATCGGAAAGCAGAAGCAAGACCGCCAAGGTATTGGTATAGGATTTGGAGGAAATCGACCTTTCCTCGCCGGAACAGATGGGCAGGATGGAATCGGCACCCGCCCCCACACTACTCCTCTGATCATGCACAATGGCCAGGATAGGAATACGGCCCTTCGCCCGCTGGACGACTTGGCGCGTTTCGGCACTCTCGCCAGATTGGGAAATGGCGATCAGAATCTCCTCTCCCCGGATTTGTTCCATACCGAAATGCAACAGTTCGCCGGCATCCTGCACAAGAATCGTAGGCCCCAAGGGGAGCAATTCACGATGCGTGACGCGCGGAGCATACAAGGAGCTCCCCATCCCCGTAAAGAGAATGAGCCGTCGGTCCCTGCAGGCCACCACCGCCTCGCGAAGTCGCGTTTGCCCTTCGGCGTCCTCGTAATAATCCGCAAGGTCGCGTAAGGCTTGCGGCTGGGCAGCTATTTCATCCACGAAAATGGTTTCGTCCATTCGAGTGCTCCGACAACCCAATTAAATGTGCCTTTCCATTACTTCATCTGTTCTTACGGTCAAAATAGCATGAGCATATCAACCATTATCATGGAAATGCCTTCACGATGCAACAGATCCAGTTGTAAAAATGTGGTTAAGATAGCTTCCGAACGTCGAGGATCAAGGCTTTGCAGCATTGGTAGAACCTTTTCCAAAAGCGATTTATCTTGATTTTCGATGCTCCCCAAGCCGCTTTTCATCTCAAGATAAGGGGGTTCCGTTCTTTTGCCGGCAAATTGTTGGCCTATAATTTCAAAAAATGAAACCGGTTCCGGTAAAATACGAACATCGTACTGCTTTATATTCGACTTTATTGCTGCATATTCAATGGCGTCCTTCAGCGTGCCGATCCGGTCGATCAAACCGAGCTTGAGGGCTTGCCGGCCGGTGTAAACCCTGCCCCCAGCGATGGTCTCGATATCCTGGCTCAACCGGTCGCCCCGGGCGGTTTGCACATGCTTCTTAAAAAGATCATACATATCATCCATCTGTTTCCTGACCATCTGCCGTTCCGCATCGTCGAAAACGCGGGCGGAACTCCATAAGGCCGCATGAGCGCCCCGCTGATATTCGTGCCAATGCACGCCCAACTTGCCCCACATGTCCGTGGTGGCCAGTTTGCCGACGACCACGCCGATGGATCCGGTAATCGTGCTTCGGTCGGCGAAAATCTCTCCGCCGCCGCAGGCCACATAATACCCCCCGCTGCCAGCCTTGTGCCCGAAAGAAACGACCAGCGGTTTCTTGGCCAATACCCGCTTGGTGGCATCAAGAATAATCTCGCTGGCCGTCACCGATCCACCGCCCGAATCAACTCGCAACACCACCGCTTTAATGGTTTCATCCGCGGCCGCTTCGTCGAGGGCCCTGCGGATGGTGGTGCTCCAAGCCTGGGGAATCCGTGACCCGAACGGGCTGGAGGATTCACTGCCGACGAGAATCGGCCCGTTGACATACACGACCGCCACTGAATCACCCGATGGCTTTTTCTTGGTTGCCATCAGGTTGCGTAAGAGATCGAAAATCGCCAGAGGACTGGAAAAATCGATTTCCGGTTTTTTCGGTACGCCATAATTTTTCTCCCACTGGATTTGCTCTCCGAATCGTCTGTTCAGTTCGGCCATCATGTCCTGCATGTTCTCCACCACGTCGATCAAGCCGACTGCGCGGGCCTGATCGGCGTGATACCACATGCCGTCGATCCACGCGCGGACCTGCTCGGCGGAGACACTCCGCCCCTCGGCAATCATCTCCACAAGGGTTGCATACTGACTATCGAGGATCCAGTTAGTCATCTCCTCGGCCTGTGGGCTGGGACCGGTACGCATGAAGATTTCGGCCGCCGACTTGTATTCACCACAAGTCATGAAATCGGGTACGACCGCGATCTTGTCCAACAGCCCCCGGATATAGGGGCTTTCCAGATGCAATCCACCCAATAAAATCGTACCCGTTGGCGGCATGCTCAAACGCGAAGCCCCGCAGAATAGCGCGTAGGTATCCGTCGCCAGCGCGTCGGCGTGGACAAATACCTCCTTGCCGCCGGCCCGGATGCGGGCGATGGCCTGGCGCAGTTCCTCGACCTGGGCCAGTTGAAGATGAAACATCACCCGGTCAAAGGTCAGCACGACGGCCTTGACTGCCGGATCGGCGGCGGCCTTGTTCATGCGCGTGACCAGATCCACCAACGCAATCGGTCGCGATGCACCAAAATTCAACGTATCATCGACCGGCCTTTCGATGATCGGCCCCGTAATGGCGAAGACCGCCACCATCGCAACCGCCGGTTCGCTGGTCGAGCGGGCCTGGCCCCAGACGGTGGGAACCATTCCGACCGCGAAGACAAACACGCATAATGAAAGTCGTGTATATGATCTCATGATATTTCTCCCGAAAACAGAAATGGTCGCGATGTAAAGATAATGGCGACTTTCAGCGATTCTATTCATATCTTCATGTTCGTACCGTCGCTCTGACTGGCGAAATGATCGCGGATCATGGCGGCCGCCCCAATGACGGCGGCTCGATCGGACAATTGAGCACGAACAATTTTTTCCCCGGCCGTCTTGCCCCAGGTGGCTTGCACCACGGCCGACATACTCGGCTCGAAAGCCTCGAAGGCCCCGGCAAGCCCGCCGCCCAAGGCAATCCGCTTGGGATCCAGAAAGGAAAGAACCATAACCGCCACGCGGCCGACGGCCGCTCCGAAACGTTCGAAGACCGCCTTGGCCGCCTCCTCACCCGCGCGAAAACGCTCGAAAATCTCCTGCGGCGGCACCGAATGCCCCGTGCATTGTCCATAGTCTTCTTGAAGGGCCTTGATCGAGACGGCCTGCTCGAGAATTTGATTGTCGGCCAGGGGAATGTTCCATATCTCTCCGGCAAAAGAACGCGATCCGCGATACACCCGGCCGTCAATGATGATTCCACACCCCAGCCCCGTTCCCAGAGTCAGGCAAACGGCGGGAGAACACTCCCGCAACGCGCCGGCCAGATATTCGCCGTAGGCCATGCAACGAGCATCGTTTTCCAGAACCACCGGCAACTTGAAATGCTCTTCCAGTCGTGAGCGAAGTGGGAAGTCTTGCATAGTCGGGAGGTTTTCGGCCAGGTTAAGGTCCAGCCGGTCGGTTTCCGGGCCGGCAGGTACCGGAACACCTATGCCGATACCGGCGATCCGATGTCCGCCGGAAACCTTTTCAATCAATTGCGCCAGGGTGTGCATGATCTGGTCGGGCGATCGTTGATTTTGGGTACTCGCGGTTTGATAAGCGAGCACCCGGGTTCCCTCTACCACGCCGGCGGCCATCGTGGTACCGCCCAGATCCACTCCGACAAATGGTTCACGAACGTCCAAGACTGCTCCTTCTAAATTGCAGGATGCGATTCCCGTAGACCCCGCCGTGGCCGTCGCCCCGTCCATAATCCGAACGAAGCAACAATGAAGACAAAGCGCGGCCTTGTCAAGGCCAAACTCAATCCAGAACCGCGTTTGGGTCCGTGACAGAAACGGCGGGTAAGAGGGTCAGACTGAGGGACGGCGAGACGGAGGGACAGCGCGACGGAGAGATCGGGCAAGGAACCCCCGCCAGCCCGACGCAGTTTACCTCGCCTTGGCGGGCGAGCAAGGGACACCAGCCCGAAGCGCGAGCGAGGGATCATCTTGGCCAGCCCGAAGCGCGAGCGAGGGTTTATCTCCACCAGCCCGACACAGTTTACCTCACTCGCCTTGCTCGCCAGGGCGAAATCGGTGACCACTTCTCCGGTACACCCGGGAAGAATCGATACACGTGCTTGACTGGTATGTATTTTTCATGCATACTTACATGCATATGAGAACAACATTGAACAATGACGACAAAATGGTCCGCAAGGCCGCGGCCCTCACGGGGATCAGCCGGAAGACTTCGCTGGTTCGGGCCGGACTGGAGGCCCTGATCGCTCGGGAAAGCGCCCGGCGGTTGGCCGACTTGGGCGGAACGGAAAAGTCCTTATCCCCTGTTCACCGTCGACGGGCCCGCCGCTCATGATGGTACTCGTGGATACGTCCGTGTGGATTCAGCATTTCCTCGCCAATGCATCCTGTGATAATCAAAAAGATAATATGTCGAAACCTCATAACTCATTATCTATAAATTTCATAATCATTTACACTTGTAATTCGGGGAACACCATGCTCATTTCTTGCCCTCATGTCGGCGATCACCACTGGTATTAACCTTGTAGGCCTTCTTTCGCGGCCTTCCCGGATATGAATGCCATCGCCCATTATCCGCCCTTCCACGTGTTTCCCTCGCATCATAAGCCACCGGACACAGTAGAAGAAACAATTCCTTGTCGACTCGACCACTGACGTGTTTCCGGCGCCCACCGGTTATTTGATGTCACCCCTATTTCGCCCACAAGAGAGAAGCGTATCCCGATCGCGGCGAATATGCAAGAAAAATATCGTCCAGATAGATAAATTATTCATGTAATTGAAAAGGGATTAAGCGGTCGGCCCGTCTTCGCCAAAGGCTAAGACGCAGCCAGCGATCCGCCCGTCTGCGCCAAAGGCTGCGACGCGGCAAGTGTTCAGCGGTCCCCGGTTGGCGCGTTTGTTCTTCATCCTCGCCCCGTCTCCGTCCCTCAGTCTCACCATCTCCCCCTCGCCCCCTCTCCCAAAGCCAACCGAGCTTCAAAGCCAAAGCGGCATCCTGGCCGCCGCAGTCCATGGCCAACGAGGGCCACACTGCCGGGCCTCTGATTGGACAAATCCATCGAGAAACAGTAGAAATAAGCCTTTGACGCGGCGTGAAATGATAATGGTATTTGTGGATATTCAGTTTACGGAGAAGCCGTCTCAAAACGCCGGGTTAAACCGGCCGAGCGGCCGATCGATAAGTCCTTTGGGGTAAATCCTTTCGATGCTATACAGCCACGTTTATCTCGAATCCCTCGGTTACGAACTGGCCCCCAACGTGGTCAGCTCGGCCGACCTGGAGCAGCGCCTGGCCCCGCTCTATCAGCAGTTGAAGATCCCGCCCGGCCAGATCGAGGCCCTGACCGGCGTGCGCGAGCGGCGATGGTGGGACGCCCGGCAGAGCATGTGCGACGGAGCGATCAAGGCCGGGCGCAAGGCCCTCGACGCTGCCGGCCTGCCCGGCGACGAGATCGGCATGCTCATCTACGCCGGCGTCTGCCGCGACCAGCTCGAGCCGGCCACCGCCTGCGCCGTGGCCGACGGCCTGCGTCTGAGCGGCCAGACGGAAATCTACGATATCTCCAACGCCTGCCTCGGCGTCATCAACGGCATGATCCAGATCGCCGACGCGATCGAACTCGGCCGTATCCGCGCGGGCATGGTCGTTTCCTGCGAATCGGCCCGGCAGATCGTGGACCTGACCATCGAACGCATGTTAAGCCGCGGCGACATGAACACCTTTCGACATTGCCTGGCCACCATGACCGGCGGGTCGGGCGCGGTGGCGGCCGTGCTCACCAACGAATCCATCAGCCGCGGCGGGCATCGCCTGCTCGGCGGCATGGTCCGCAGCGCCGCCCGCTTTCACTCGCTCTGCCGCTGGGGGCCCGACACCGGCATCCCGGCCACCGCGCCGATGGTCATGGACACCGACGCGCCGGCCGTCCTCGAAAACGGCGTCACGCTCGGCCGCGAGACCTGGCGCGACTTTCTGGCCGAACTCGGCTGGACCAACGACCACGTCGATCGGGTCATCTGCCATCAGGTCGGTACGGGCCATCGCCTGGCCATCCTGAACGCCATCGGCCTGCCGCCGGACCGCGATTTCTCGACCGTCGAGTTCCTCGGCAACATCGGCACCGTGTCCTTGCCCATTACGGCGGCCATCGCCGAGCAGCGCGGCTTCCTCCAGAGCGGCCAGCGCGTCGCCTTCCTGGGCATCGGCAGCGGATTAAACTGTCTCATGTTGGGTTTTGAATGGTAACCGGCAAGCATGGCCTTCGATATCGAACCATACCGGCGTTTGTATCCCTTCAGAAGCCACTGGCTTGACCTCGACGGTCTGCGCTATCACTACCTTGATGAAGGGCAAGGCCACCCCATCGTCTTCGTGCATGGCAACCCGACCTGGTCGTTCTATTTTCGCGAGTTGGTCAAAGACCTACGCAATGACTATCGCTGCATCGTACCTGACCATATCGGTTGCGGCCTCTCCGACAAGCCCGGCGACGACCGCTACGAATACGTGCTTCAGCGGCGCATCGACGATCTGGAAAAACTGCTCGATCACCTCGGCGTGCGTGAAAAGGCGACCTTGGTTCTGCACGACTGGGGCGGAGCGATCGGCATGGGCTGGGCCCTGCGCCGGCCGGGCCGACTGGCTCGCTTGGTGTTGCTGAACACCGCCGCCTTTCTGATGCCGGCGAGTAAGAGGCTGCCGTTCAGCCTGTGGTTCGTGCGTAACTGTCGCGGGCTCGCCGCTCTGGCCGTCCGTGGGTTCAACGGCTTTGCCTGGCCGGCGACCTTCATGGCCTGCCGAAAGCCGATGCTTCCGGAACTCCGCGCGGCCTATCGCGGGCCTTACGATTCCTGGCAAAATCGTATCGCGACGCTGCGCTTCGTGCAGGACATACCGCTCAAACCTTCCGATCGCAGTTACGCCACCGCCCGCTGGATCGACGAGCATGTAACCGATATAGGCGACACACCTATGCTTATCTGCTGGGGCGAACACGATTTCGTTTTCGATCACCATTTTCTCACCGAGTGGCGACGGCGTTTCCCGCGGGCGGAGGTGCATACCTTCTCCGACGCCGGCCATTACGTGCTCGAAGATGCGGGCGATCGGATCATCCCCCTCGTTCGCGAATTTTTGCGGAACCATCCGCTCGACGAGGTTCGATCATGAGCGCGCCGACCGTCAATATCGCCGCCGCCTTGTCCGAGATGGCCGCCCGCTATCCGGATAAAAAAGCGGTCGTCTGGACAGCCGGAAGAGACCATGCCGGGAATCCCTATTACGCCCATCTGACCTTCCGTGAGCTGGAACGCAAAGCCGATGGTTACGCCCAGGGGTTGCTCGCAGCCGGCTTGAAACGCGGCATGCGCACGTTGCTGATGGTGCGGCCGGGGTCTGATTTCTTCGCCCTGACTTTCGCGTTACTGAAAATCGGGGCCGTACTGGTCCTGATCGACCCGGGCATGGGCCCGCGCAACATGGCCCACTGCCTTGCGGACATAAACGTGGAAGCGTTCATCGGCGTGCCTGCCGCCCATGTTTTCCGTAAGCTCTATCGGCGAGCTTTTCGTTCCGTGCGTATTGCGGCAACCGCCGGACGGCGATGGTTCTGGGGCGGTCTTCGTTTACAGGATATGTTTGTCGATACATCGAATGTTTCCCCGCCCGCGCCCACCCGCGCCGACGAGCCTGCAGCCATCCTCTTCACCAGCGGCAGCACCGGGCCGGCCAAGGGCGTCCTCTACGAACACGGCATTTTCGACGCGCAGGTTCGCTATCTTCAGTCGTGCTACGGCTACGGTCCCGAGGAAATCGACCTGCCCACCTTTCCGTTGTTCGCCCTGTTCGACGCCGCTCTGGGAATGACCGCGGTGATACCGGAAATGGACTTCACCCGCCCGGCCGCCGTCGATCCGCGAAAAATCATCCGTACTATCGCCGATCAAGGATGCACCCACATGTTCGGCTCGCCCGCGTTGCTCAACCGAATCGCCCGCTTTGGACATGAACACGGCGCACGGCTGAACACCCTCAAACGGGTCATCACCTGCGGCGCGCCGATCGCGCCATCACTATTGGAATCCCTGCACACCCTATTACCCGAAGACGCGGAGATCTTCACGCCTTACGGTGCGACCGAAGCGTTGCCCGTGGCCTCCATCGGCAGCCGGGAAATTCTTTCCGAAACACGAGCCCAGACCGAGCGCGGCAAAGGCACCTGTGTCGGCCGACCGTTGCCCGGTATCGAAACACAAATCATCGAATTGACCGACGAGCCCATCGCCGAATGGTCGCAAGTAAAGGTTTTATTGCCGGGGCAGATCGGCGAGATCGTGGTCAAAGGCCCCATCGTCACGCGCGAATATTATGCCAAACCCGGCCCTACCGCCCTGGCCAAAATCCGTGACGGCCGGTATGTCTGGCACCGCATGGGCGATGTCGGCTATCACGATGAACAAGGTCGCCTCTGGTTCTGCGGGCGCAAGGCCCATCGCGTGCAAAGCGAACAAGGCACCCTCTTCACCGTCTCCTGCGAGGCTATTTTCAATCAACATCCACGGGTATTTCGCTCGGCCTTGGTCGGCGTAGGCGACGCTCCACGACAACGGCCGGTGATCTGTATTGAGCTTGTGCCGGAGGACGACCGGCGAAATCTCGAACAACTCACCCATGAACTGCTGGCCTTGGGCGCGGCTCATGAACATACCCGGACGATCCAGACCGTCCTGTACCATCCTTCATTTCCGGTGGACGTGCGCCACAACGCCAAGATATTTCGCGAAAAACTGGCCGACTGGGCCGCGGAGCAGTTGTCATGAGTGATCGGCCGACCATCTCAAACGCCCCCTTGAAGGCGCTGGTCACCGGCGGTGGTGGTTTTCTCGGCCGCGCCATCGTCGTGCAACTGTTGGAACGCGGCTGCCAAGTGAGCAGTTGCTCCCGTGGCCGATACCCGGAGATCGAGCGGTTGGGCGTCAAGGTCACCCAGGTCGAGTTGACCAATGCCGAAGCGGTGCGTTCCGCTTGTCGTGGACAGGATGTCGTCTTCCATGTCGCGGCCAAGGCAGGGGTTGGCGGCACCTATGAGGAGTATGAGCGTCCCAACGTCCGCGGCACGGAAAACGTCCTCGCCGCCTGCCGGGCCGAAGGGGTGTCGCGACTGGTCTACACCAGTTCGCCGAGCGTCGTTTTCACCGGCCGGGACATGGAAGGCGTGGATGAATCGGTACCCAGCCTTGGCCGTCGCTGTTCGCCTTACAGCATGAGCAAAGCCATCGCGGAACGAATGGTCCTGGCGGCCAACAGCCCGCAGTTGCGCACCATCGCCTTGCGACCGCATTTAATCTGGGGGCCGCGGGATACGCACATCGTGCCACAGATCATCGCGAGGGCCAAAGCAGGTAAATTGCGTATCGTCGGGCGAGGTTTTAATCGCGTCGATACGACTTACGTAGACAATGCCGCCGAGGCCCACTTACTGGCCGCCGAGGCTCTCGAAAAAAATCCCAAGGTTGCCGGCCGGGCTTTCTTCATCGGCCAAGGCGTACCGATCCTGCTCTGGGATATGATCAATCGGATTCTGGCCGCCGCCGGGTTGCCCCCGGTCCATCGTCGCGTACCCTATCCGTTGGCCTGGCTAACCGGCGCGGTTCAGGAGCTGGTGTATCGCTGGCTCAAGCTGGACGGCGAGCCCTGGATGACCCGCTTCCTGGCCGATACCCTGGCCACCGCCCACTGGTTCGACATCACCGCCGCTCGTCGCGAGTTGGGCTACGAACCCCGCGTTACGGTGGAGGAGGGACTCGAACGGCTGGCCGCCTGGTTGCGCGAATTTGGAAATAACCGCTGAGCGTGTTCGGAGAAAAATGATGGAAACGAAATTGAATCCAATCGAACGCCGGGTCTTGGGGGTACTTATGGAAAAGGCCTTGACCCAGCCGGATTATTACCCGATGACCGTCAACGCCATCGTGATCGCCTGCAACCAGAAATCCAACCGTGACCCGGTGATGGACCTTGATGAGTTGGCCGTGCTGGATACGCTGGAGAACTTCAAACGACGCGGTCTGGTTGCCCAGGTATTACCCGCTCCGGGTGCCCGGGTCGATCGCTACAAACATTTGGCGGAGAATTGTTGGGGTTGGTCCGCCCGGCAGCGGGCCATCATGACCGAATTACTACTTCGTGGACCACAAACCGTGGGCGAGTTGCGCACTCATGCCTCGCGCATGATCGATTTCGAGAACCTTGAGATCGTGAACAACGTTCTCGAAACCTTGATGACCGGCGAACCGGCCTGGGTGGCGGCCATGCCCCGCGAGCCCGGCCGCTCGGCCATTCGTTATACGCACCTGCTTTATCCTGAAGACGAACAAATCCCGACCGCCGTCGCAACAACGATCACTTATCCTGTTACCGGCGGACCATCGCAGAGTGCCTCTATCGCTCCAGAACGGCTGGAGACCCTGGAACGACAGGTGGCCGACTTACGTGAAGCCCTGACGGAATTAACCAACCGGCTGGACCGCCTCGAAGGCCGGTAAAATCGTCATACTCGGCAAGATTTGCGCGTTTTTCGTGATACGGCTGATTTTGGGTGGAGAACGGACCCGCAAGGTTGACGATGAAGTTCTTACGACTAAACTTCCCCTGAGGTGTGCATGAATAAGCGAAGGTTACTCACTGCAATCCTGCTGCCTTTCATGGTCAGTTGCGAGCACTCGGCCCGGGTGATCGATCCTTTGCCCCCACCGATTGTCTATGTCGAGCCCAGCGCACCCGCTCCATACCATCCCACGCCTGAACCCACCACCCCTCGCACGGTACGACCGATCCGGGGGGCAACTATCGTGGTCGACCCCGGCCACGGAGGCAAGGATACCGGCGCTCTGGGGCGTGGAGGGATGAATGAAAAGGATCTTGTGCTGTCCATCGGCCGGGAAGTGATTCGCCAGCTCGAAGCCCGCGGGGCTACGGTGATCGCCACGCGGACTTCCGACCGGTTTATCGAGTTGGATGACCGCGCTAGAATAGCCGAACGCAGCAAGGCCGATCTCTTCGTCTCGATCCATGCCGATTCCGCGCCCAACAACAAGGATGCTTCCGGCTTTGCCGTGTTTATTTACAACCAGGCCACGCTGCAGAGCCAGAAGGCCGCGTACGCCATTCTGGGAGCTATCAAACGCGCCGGCCTGGAAACACGTGGCATCTACCGCGGCAACTTGAAGGTGCTCCGCGAACACAGTCGGCCAGCAGTTCTCATCGAATGCGGGTTCCTCACCAACGCCAATGATCGTCGGCTACTGAATGATTCCGCCTATCGGCAGCGCTTGGCATCCCTCATTGTCGAAGGCATCGCCGACTATTTCGGCCAGTAATCGCCGTCCCGACGCAAATCTCTCAAGCCGCATTGGGCTTATTAGGGGAAGTTTCAAGAAGACTCAGTTGCACAATGCGGATTGGAACATATTCGCTTTAATTTGGCTCAGGTCTAATGTATTGATAAAACCGTCGGCGGTAACATCAAAGATGAAGTTGCCGGAGGTCACGGGTTGAAAGAGTTGCCCCTTGGTGATGCTCAGGTCTAGGGTATTGACCGGCGGTTGCAGATTAACTTCACCCTGGACCAGGGTGATCGTGAGGGTGGCCAACTCCATCAGGCACATGGCCGGTGACGGGGTAGGAACGGCCGCGTCCGCCAATCCGCTCACCTGAATAACCAAACAGTTGTTTTCATCCGGCGCGTTGTTCAGCGTGATCATCAGGGTATCCGCCGGCCCATACGTGGAGGCCAGGGAGAGGGCGGCCGCGCCGCTGGAAAGCGCAACCTCGCTATCCAGCGTTCCGTCGGCCGGCTGGATACTTCTATCAAAAACGATCTCGATTCGATCCGGCCCATTAAGGCGCGGTTCAATCGCCTGCGGGGCCAGAATGTTGATGGCAAAATCGCCGGCCGCGCCGTGCGTCTTGATCGATCGGGCCTCGATGATCATCGGCGGCCCGCAAATATCGCAAGCATCGCCGACCCCGTTTCCGTTGGTATCCGCTTGGTCGGGATTCCACGTGTTCGGACAGTTGTCGTCGCAATTCTGCGTAACGCCCCCGGTACACGGGTTGTCACCCGCAACACCGCTGCCGTCTCCGTCGTTGCACACCCCGTCGCCGTCGGTATCCATGTCGGTCGGATCGTGCGGGCACGCATCGCATACATCCCCCAGACCGTCGCCATCCACATCCGTTTGGGCGGAATTGCTCACATTCGGACAGTTGTCCAGACAATTGAACCAACTATCGCCGTCGCCGTCGGGAAGATTTTCGAAAACCAACGGTCCGTAACCGTAGATGTTATCTTTGCCCGTGTCGCCAAGATCAAGAACCTGGCTTTCGAGAAATGCGCGGACCTGCGCCGCTGTGTATTCGGGAAACTGCTCGAACACGAGGGCGGCAGCGCCGGCCAGATGCGGCGAGGACGCACTGGTCCCCCCGAATCCGGAGGGATAAGTGCCGTACGCCACCGTGCTGACCCGGTCCGGCCCGCACAGGTCGGGTTTGGTTAACACCGGCTGGCCGGTGTAGGCCCCGTTTGTCGGCCCACGTGCGCTGAACCCCTCCGCCGAACCACTGGGATACACATTCCAATCCATGGCCCCGACCGCCAGCACCAAAGCCGAATCCGCTGGACAACCGATACTACCCGCGCTGGAATAGTACTGGATATTCTGATACCAGGAACGTAGGATAAATTGACTGTTGCTCGCGGAAGCGTTGTACTTACCGACGGCCGCCGCGTAATAACCTGTCGAGGAAACCTGCACGCCGATGTATTCCGTGGGCGGTTGTGATCCGGTCTGATCGTTCAATGAAGAAGCCACCACGGTCCATTTGTTCCCCCCCCAGCGATACAGATACAAATCGTAGTCCTGATCGGTAATCGGCCAGTTGTTCCAGACGAGGTGCAAGACCACAACGGTTCCGGCGCTGAGGTAGCCGATCTGATTGACTTCGCTGCTTCCAGACCATTCCAACCAACTGTTGCCGTTACTGTCGGTCCAGGCCCCCAACCAGTGGGCCTGATGATCGTTACCCGCCGAGTTGACCCATAATATCCCGTTCGCGGCGGCGTCGTTGGCAATGGCGACGGGCGAAGGGCCAACCGAGCTGTAGGCCACTCCATCATAAAAGTTGGTCCCGTACCATCCCATCGAGTGGTTGACCACCCGCACGCCTTGGGCAATGCAATAATCCTTCGCGGCCTGCAGATCGCTGCTATCCCCGATCTTGATCAGATAGAGTTGCGCGTCGGGAGCCATGTCGTGGACGATTTCCGCCACCCCCGTACCGTGGACCGTATCTGTCTCCAGGCCCGTTCCGCTTAAATCAAGCGCAATGGCGTCCGCCGGCAGTTCGCCGGCGGCCTGGGCGGCGGCCAGCCCGATGAACCCGCCATCGATCACGGCCACCTTCACTCCCCGCCCCGTGTAGCAAAGTTGCCGGTTGACCGCGTTCGTCAGGGCGACCCCTTCACTCACAACGTCGGGCTTGGGCACAATCGGCAATTGTATGAACTTTATCGTCTGTTCTTCCGTAGCCAGTCTCCGCAGCAAACCCACGGGCACCTCGGCCTTGAGATGGTCCTTGCCGACACGCACGACTGAGACACCTCGGCTCCGCAGCATGTTCGCCACGTTCCGCGGGGCAGTGCCCGCCGTGGGCACGATAATCACGGTAACACGATCATCATGGATCGGCAGGAGGTGCTGGGCGGCAAAAGTCCGTGATGCTTCCCGCCCGCCGCGTTCATAGGCGTACATCAAAGGTCGCAGCTTGCCGTGCAATCTGTCATGTGCTTTATCGCTCTCGTCGGATGTTTTTTCGTGGCCCAGCTCTTGGGATACACGTAAATCGGAATCGCTCAGAATGAACGTAGTTGGACCGAGGCTCGCCACAGGCTGCTCAGCGTAAGAAGGCGCGATGGGTCGAACACATAAGAAACCACCAACTACGAACGCCCATAGCCATGCTCGAAAATGTCCCGGGCTTTTCGACATATCAAGGTCTCCCCAACCTCTTTTATAGTATACAAAAAAAGGGCTATCGCATATCAAAAAAAATACATTTTATGCGTTTGACCCCCTTTTTATCGGAAGTGTGCCTGCTTGGCGACACATTTATTCAAAATGTAACAAAATACGCCCTCCCGCCACGATTCCGGCCGCAAAGTCCAATCGTCGAGTCTCACTTAACGATTGCGGCCGGCTACACCGGTCGGCTATGATGACCCAACTCTGTCACAGGCAAACGATTAAAAAAAGGTTGTTTCATGGAATGGGTGTTCGAGACATATCATGCGTGGCCGCTGGCTTTCACGGCCATAATGACGCTATTGATCCTGTTGGGCCTATCTCGCTGCCGGCGTTGGGCTGGACTTGGCGTTTGGAACGGATGTCGCGGGAATTCGGTCGATGGATTGGCCTACTGTAGCGAAAGTCCCCAGGATGGATCGCCGGAAGCCGAACCCCCCGTGTCGGAAAGCCTCAGTACGGCGGGGATTCATCCGCAAATGCCGCCGGCTATTTGGTTTATACCGCCTGAACCGGTCGAGCCGGTGGCTTCTTCGCTGGCCAGTGCGGCCTGGATCATAGCAGTAGCGGCCATGTTTCCGCTTGTGGGTATGCTGCCGGCGATCGCCTTACTCGTCATATCCATCCTCTTATTGGCTAAGAAAAATCCCTTACTCCATGATCGGCGGGTGGGCAAGGCGGGTCTGGTTTTATCGCTGTTATCCATCGCTTTCGGCCTGGTGATCCTGGCAGGTTTGTTCAACCGCATACGCACGGAATACGCCGCGAGCGCCGTCGCGACACAACCGACAACATCCGCCGCGGCAGAGGAAAAGATCGCAACGACCGATTCAACCATATCCTCTTCGGCACCTTCCGATAACGTCGAGACCGATCTCCAGGAGGTACAAGACGATTATGAGATCGCGGCCAATGATGCGCAAAATATAGAGAATACCCATGAACACGCGCCGCGTATTCTGTTCTTCGCCGTGTTGGCTATCGCGATCATTTTGCACGAGATCGGACATGGGGTGGCGGCCTTTTGGTCGGGCGATCCGACCGCCCGCGAACGAGGGCGGTTCAGCCTGAACCCGCTGCGACATGTGGATATCGTGGGCAGCATCATCTTGCCGCTTGTGTTGACCCTCATGAACAGTCCGGCAATCTTCGGGTGGGCCAAGCCGGTACCGGTTCAACCCGCCTTGTTTCGGCATTATCGCCGGGGATATTTGGCGGTCACCCTTGCAGGTGTGTCCTTGAACGTGATGATCGCCTTTGCCTCGGCGTACCTGATGGCGGCATTGCTGAATGTGTTTTTCTGGCTGCATCCCGAAGCGGCCGTCGCCCATCTCATTGACCCAGTGGTTTCCGTGGGTATAAACGGAGTCTCTCACGGGGTGACCTGGGTGATGGCGTTCAACCTGTGCAAGGCGGGGGTGTGGATCAATGCGATTCTGGCCGGTTTTAATCTGTTACCCGTCCCGCCGCTGGACGGGTTCGGCGTGTTGCGTGCCTTGGCCCCGCGCCGACTGGCCGTCCCCCTGAACAAACTGAGCGGCCTGGGCCTGATTATCCTGTATTTCCTGATCGCAACAGGCACTTTATCGATACTGTTGGCACCGGCCATTAAGCTTACTTGTATCCTGCTCATGATCGCGACGCAATTGTATTGAGGCGGCCTCTCATCATCGAACCTCACTCCTTCACCTTGACGAACCGAGCCACGAAGCCGCCGCCCTTGCGCATCTGGATTTCCAGCGATTCCGAAGCGTCCCGGGTCGAAACCGGGATCACCCGGTCCAGATTGGGCATCTTCATCCATAGTATATTAAACGCATCATCCATATTGTCTTGCAGCATCTTCGTCTCATACTTCCCTTCGCCAAGAAAGGACAAAGCCACCTTGACCGTTCGCGTTTCCTGAGGGCCGTTGACGACGGCCAGGAACCAGGTGTCACCGTTGCGGCGGGCGAAGGCGGCGGTTTCTCCGATCCTGCTGATCGGTAGAACGATGGTTTCATCCCAGACCGGGGGAATAGAGACGACCATTTCGCCGAGCTTGTTTATGAGAATCTGCATGGGGTGTTCGGCAAAACACAGCAGCGGCGAGGTGACGATCACCGCGTTGGCCACCTGATGGGCCCAGCTTGTATCGCCCACCTTGCGGCCGAAATGTACGGGCGTCGTGTCCGCATGGCCGGCCAGCAGACGCGTAAACGGGCAGATCGTATCGTAATAAGCATAGGGTGGCTGATGCTCGAGGCCGCGAACCGATTCGCGGCTCATTTCGTTAGGCCAAGTTCGCGGCTCACCGGTCGGCTTGTTGGACCCGTGGAAGCTGACCATCAGCTTGAATTCGGCCGCATCCCTGAGCGTATCCCGGTACCAGTTCATCATGTCCCGTGATTCGGAATTGATGAAATCGATTTTCAAGCCCACAATGCCCAGTTCGCGACAGAGCCTGAAATAACCCCGTCGCTGCTCAGGGGTACGGAGATTAAGCATGTGCTCCCATACCCACACCCCGATGTGATGTTCGCGGGCATGGGCAACAACTTCCCTCATTAGACTCCAATGATCCCGGCCTTCGGCTTTCCAGTTCGCCCAGCCGTCATCGACCAGGTTGTACTCAACGCCCAGCTCCTGCCCCAACTCATTGTAGAGTTTCATGTTTCGCACGGTAACCCAGGGACGGCCGCCGTTCTCCCAGGACCAGACGGCTCGGCCGGGCTTGATCCAGTCCGTATGTATGCCATCGGGAAAAAGGTATGGATCCGGAGGAGGACAAACATTATGCACGATATCGCAATTCACCAGCGTGTTCAGATCGGGTCCCGTCATGGTGATCCGCCAAGGCGTACGAATTTCACCATGCACCTCCCAACCTTCGGGATCGTCTTCAAACACCCCTTCGAGGACTGTGCTCCCCGTCGCTCGCAAAGTCATGCCGCTATAGTCAATGAGCGCCCCTTCCGTAATGGCCGCAAAACCGCCGCCGGGCAATTCGACGGTCACCGGCGGCCCCATGAAAGTGCCTTCCTTGATTTCCTCGACTCGATTTTTTGCATAAAGCCCCTCGTAATGCCGCGTCACCGTCTGATACCAGATCTCGCTACCGGCCGGCAATCGCCAGGATGATTTTTCGCCTTGGATCATGCGTTTGCCCTCGCCGGGAACGATATAACGGTAGGCAAAGCCGTCATCGTAGGCGCGAGCCTCCAGTGTCCATTGGAGACCGCCCTTATGTTTAACCGGAAGCGTCAGGCCGTGAAAATGATTGACGGCTTGTGCTTTAACTCCCCGCCAGGGATAGCGTTCATTGACCGTATTTCGTTTCGGCTCTCCAATCCGCACATCCCGGCCGAGGTCTACATGATCCACGATGATTCCGAGCGGCGAATCTTCGAGAACACTTACTTTGTCGCGGGCAAACCGGTAAACCAGGCGTCCGTTATCGTCGACCGTCAATCGCGCAGCGACCTTGCCGTCCGGACTTGCGAGCTCTACCATCCCCCCCACTTCCGCAAGCGCAACCTCAATCCCGCCGAACATCATGACGGCAAATAAAACCATCGCTGACCCATAAGCTATTCTGTGCATCCGAAACACCATATCTCCTCCCGTTTGATATTTATGTGCCGACATTCCATACCGATTTTCAGGCATTGGAAACGAGACAACTACGGGCCAAGCCGTCATTTGTCAACCTTTTTCATTTCACAAAGAGCTTTGACCGACGCGGGCGGGTGCATCCGAAATTTAGTGACAAGGTGGCATGTGACGCCGCAGGGTGGCATGGGCAGGCCCTTGTCTCGCCGCGGCGGGACAAGGGTTTGCCCGTGCTTTTTAAGGCCGCGGAGTATGGCACGAATATTCCCAAGCAAGTCGGAATTCCCTGTGTTACCTTTTTTCGGATGCACCCGATGTGGGCTAGCCCCGTTGCATGGGCGATTCAAACCAGCGATAATTACAGGCTGTCGGGAACGAAGTCACTCGAACCCCACGGCAACATCGGGAGGTGAACCAATCATGTCCGTCCGTCAAAGCCTCGTTGCCGGTCAATTTTATCCCGGCTCCGCCGGCGATTGCCGCGCGGAAATCAAGGCCTGCCTGGCCGATGCAGCTTCATTCGCCGCCAGCCGACAAAAAGCGCAAGTGTTTGATGCGCTCTTGGGCGGCATCGTGCCCCACGCGGGGTGGATGTGCAGCGGAGCAGTGGCCGCCGCGGTCTTTCAAGCCTTGGCCGCCGACGCCTCCATAGAAACATACGTGCTTTTCGGCGCGGTTCATCGACTGCTCAGTCCGCTCGGATCGGTCTACGCTACGGGTACCTGGCGAACCCCGCTCGGTGAGATCACCATCGATCAATCCTTGGCCGAGGCCGTCCTGAAGGACTCGTCGCTCCTGATCGACGAACCGGATGCGCATAATCTGGAACATTCGATCGAGGTGCAGGTGCCTTTCATCCAACATCTGGCGCCGTCGGCTAAAATCCTGCCCATCATGGTGCCCCCCGTGGCCTCCGCCCACGAAGTTGGGCGGGCCGTGGCCGAACAGGCCGACCGCATCGGGCGAAAGGTCGTTTTCGTCGGGTCTAGCGACCTGACCCACTACGGTCCACGTTACCGCTTCACCCCTCAGGGCAGCGGGGCGGCGGCCCTGCAATGGGCCAAGGAAGTCAACGATCGACGGTTAATCGAAAAGATGCTGCATCTGAATGCGGATCAGGTCGTCGGTGAGGCCATGACGCATCATAACGCCTGCGGGAGTGGAGCGATCGCCGCTGCCCTGGCCGCTTGCGTGCGGATGGGTGCCAACCGGGCCGAACTGCTTTGTCATACCACCAGTTATGAAGTGCTGGCCGAGCGGCTGGGCCCGTCCACGGACGCCGTCGGCTATGCGGGAATTATTATCGGCCGATCGGCCTCATCATGAGACCATGATTTATGCACGTATCCGCGGAAACACATAAGGGCGTCTATCTGACCCAGGTCCTGGCAAACGATCCCGTCTGTCGCGAACATTGGAAATTTGTTCTCGAAGTTCATGATTTTCCCCCCGCCGAGCCGGGACAATTTATCCAGATCCTTTGCCGTGAACCTGATGATGCCATGTCTGGTGACGGCGCATTCATCCGCCGGCCTTTCAGCATCGCCGGTTTGCGTCGTCGAGGTCGTACTACCCAGATCGATATCATCCATCGACTCGTCGGGCGCGGAACCCATTGGTTGTCTCGGCTTCATCCGGGCGATTCCGTCAGCGTACTCGGCCCTTTGGGTCATCCGTTCACCTTGGCCGAAGACCGTTCGGGGGCCTACCTGGTCGGCGGCGGGTGCGGCCTGCCGCCTCTGATCTGGCTGGCTCAAACCTTGCGGGCGGCCGGAAAAACCGTGGTTGCTTTCTGTGGGGCCCGCACGGCTGATATGCTCCCCCTAACCCGGCGTCCAAAAATTCAAATTCTGCCCGACCAGCCCACTCTGGCCATCGTCGAATTTGCCGCTTGCGATGTACCCGCGTTGATCTCGACCGATGACGGCTCTTTAGGATTTACCGGATCTTCCTCACAGATTTTTGCCCATTACCTCTCCGCCCATCGGGAAGAAGATTCCTCCGCGGTTGTCTATACCTGCGGACCGGAGGCCATGATGCACGCCGTCGCCGAACTGGCTCAACAAAGAAATATCCCCTGCCAGGTTTGCCTGGAAAGGATGATGGCCTGCGGCATGGGCACCTGCCAGTCATGCGTGGTCCGTATCCACGATAAGGCCGCGCCGGAAGGCTGGATTTACCGCCTATGTTGCACCGATGGGCCGGTTTTTGACAGCCGAATGGTAATCTGGGAAAGCTAAGCGGGCGAGTTTCTTCTTCACGAACCGACCTGCCCGACGTATGATAGGTATAGTCCTGAAAATACTACATTGGTATCAATATCGGGTGATATGTGGGCACAACGAGTCATCTTTTGTCCGCCAAAATTCCGAAAATATCATCCGCGATGCGGCAGAGGCCGCTGGATGGGCCCCTTCCATGGCGTTGGCTGAACCAGGGCCGGAAAGGTTGCTTATGAGCGTTGATCCGGATACCAGTAAGCCGGAAAGAAACGAGTATCTCGGCGTTTACGAGAACGGGGGAATACGCCTGATGGCCCGGGTGGACTGGCCGGACGGCACCGCCGTTTCGGTTCGGGTGGCCGAACTGAACGACCCCCTGCCCACGCAGGACCTTGGGCGGGTCATCATCGCCGGTTTTGGTCTGGCCGGCCGCTGGATCGCGGATATCTTCGATCGTCACGGCATCGATTACGTCGTGGTCGACAGCAACGTCCAAACTTCTGAAACCCAGCAAAAACTAGGACGCAAGGTCATCGTGGGTAACATCGCCGAGGAGGATACGCTCCGTCGAGCAGGGATCGACGAGGCCTCCATCCTGGCTTTGACCATTCCCGATGAGGAAGCCGTGTTGGAGGCCACCCGCCTGGCTCGTCGGCTTAAACCGGGCATTTATATCGTAGCCCGCACCCTCTATTCGTCTAGCGGAATGCAGGCCACCCAGATGGGCGCCGACGAAGTCATCAAGGCCGAACAGGTCGTCGCCCGGCAGTTTTACGAAATGCTGCTGCGTAAAATCGGGCGGCGCATTTCCCCTGACAAACCTTTCGCTCGAGGAGCCAATCCATGACCGACACACCCTCCCATCCCCACGAATCGGTCTTCGACACGCTGCAATCCGAACTGAGCGGCTTGTGGCAGCGTCTCTGGCACGGAGGCATCCACACCGGCCCGTTCGACGGCCAGGATTTCGCCCCAGCCGTCGAGATACGGGAATATCGCGATCGGTACGTCCTGTTGGCCGAACTGCCTGGCGTAAATCGAGCAGCCCTGGAGGTCAGCGCCAACGCCACCACCGTCACGCTGGCCGGCCAGAAGGACAAACCGCCCCTTGAATCCTCCGCTGAAACCACGGACTCGCGGGTGATCCGTTCCGAGCGACGTTATGGCCGCTTCCGACGGGAGATCATTATGCCAGGCGCGATTCTACCGGAGACAGTCAGCGCCCGTTTATGCGACGGGGTGCTGGAAGTGACCGCTGCCAAAGCCCCCCATTCTCTACCCATATCCATCCAAATCCAAAATTCACATTCGTAAAGACGATCATTTACCCGGCCGCCGTCGTATACCAATAAGCGGAAAACCGCTTCCTGCGCGAGGGATAGATGAAAATCAACAAAATTCTGCGGACAACGATCCCATTTAACGCTTAGCTATCGTAGAGCGACCCGCTTGGGGCAAATCCTCCATGGCGGGCGCCAAACAGCGTACTAGAAGTTGGTGTTTGTATTTACGGAATGATTAACTCTACACTTTATTGAGGAGCGCATGCGATGAAAATCAGATCATGGATCAAGATGGGTGTGGCGCTGACCGGGGTGCTTTTGGTTACCGGCGGTTGTAGCAATTTGGGTCTTGGGGCGTTGGGTCTGGGCGGTGGCGGCGGCATCATGAGCGTCCTGTCTCTCGCTTTTCAACTTTTGCCCCTCCTGCTGGGAACCGGCAGCGGAATCAGCGTTTAATCAAAGCGGAGAAAGTGTTGAAGGACATTCGCGGCGACGAGAATCGCTTGGACGAAGAAACGAAGGTGAAGCTTCTTGGTTCGGCTATTTGACAGCCACTTGGTTATCATGAACAATAAAAGCGACGTGGGATCGGCCCAAGGTCATTCATTTGAATACAGGAAGGATTGACAAGATGCGCAAGCATATTACCCGTCGGATGGGGTATGGTTTCATTACCACCGTCGTGACTTTGCTAGGCCTGATTACCGGGGCCTCCTGCGGCGGCAACACGAATTGCACGACGCTTTTTGCGGAATGGGAAGCCAAAGTCATAGCTTGGAATGATGACAGAGAGAATCCTGAAGTCGGTTGCCCGGCTTTGGAAGCCACCTTGGATTTAATGGAAAGCGGCTGTCTGACGGAAACGGAATGGCAGCAATTGACCGGGATGACTGTTGCGGAATATCGACAACTGACTCTGGATGGAATGGAAACGCTCGGTTGCACCACCGCCCCCGCGGAAGAACCCGAGGAGAATTAGCGGTTTCCTAACCCTCAACGATTAGCCGGTGCATCAGGCGGATTCCTTGCGTCGGATACGATTGGCGAACAGGTCGGCTTCGCGCCGAACCACTTCTTCCGTCACGACGTACTTGCAACCTTTACCCTCTTCCGGCAGGCGGTACATGATATCGAGCATCAATTCCTCCATCACGCCGCGCAAGGCCCGGGCTCCGGTGTTGCGACTGAGGGCGTTCTCGGCGATCTGATGCAGCGCCGCAGGGGTAAATTCCAACTCGCAACCTTCCATCTCGAAGAATCGCTGATACTGGCGGACCAGCGCATTGCGCGGTTCGGTAAGGATTCGCGTTAGCGTTTCCACGCCCAGCGGCTCCAAGGTGGTAATCACTGGGAGGCGGCCGACGAACTCCGGAATCATGCCGAATTCAACCAGATCATCCGGTGTTACCTGCGTCAAGGCGTTCCGCAACTGGGTTGCGCGATCCTGATTGCTCATCTCGCCGATGAAACCGATGGCGGCCTTGCCGATCCGACGTTGGATAATTTCCTCCAGACCGGTAAACGTACCTCCACAGATAAACAAAATGTGGGTGGTGTCCATCTGGATGTATTGTTGCTCCGGATGCTTGCGCCCGCCCTGAGGCGGAATGTTCGAAATGGTGCCCTCCAGCATCTTGAGCAGGGCTTGCTGCACCCCTTCTCCGCTGACATCGCGGGTAATGCTAACGTTTTGGCTGGTCTTGCCGATCTTGTCGATTTCGTCGATATAGACGATGCCCCGCTGGGCGGCCTCGAGATCGTAATCCGCATTCTGCAGCAGCCGCAGAAGGATGTTCTCTACATCCTCGCCCACGTAGCCGGCCTCGGTGAGCGTCGTTGCGTCGCCGATGGCAAAAGGCACATTCAACACGCGGGCCAGGGTTCGGGCCATCAACGTCTTGCCCGCCCCCGTCGGTCCAATCAGCAGCATATTCGATTTGTCCAGCTCCACATCGTCTTCGTCGGCGGTATCCGTGTGAGCTAAACGCTTGTAATGGGAATGAACCGCCACGGCCATGGATCGTTTGGCCTGCTCCTGGCCTATCACGTATAAATCCAGGAACTCCTTAATCTGCCGCGGCGAAGGAATGGCTTCACCGAGATACCGGGCCGGGCCGGTCTTGCGCTTTTCCTGCTTGATAATGTTGTGACAAAGATCGACGCATGCCGAGCAGATGTAAACATCGCCGGGCCCCTCGACCATCGGGCCGGCCTCGCGTTGTGTCTTGCCGCAGAAACTACAGGTTGTGGAACGTCGGCCGCCCCTGCCGCCCCCACCCGGATTTCCAGTGCGCGAACCTGCCATCAGCCTGTACTCCATTTAGATTCAAAAAAGAAACAAAAAATCATTATGCCTAATACAAAGTTGTGATCCATGTGACCGTGGCCTTTGATATTGCCTCCGAATAAGACGCTCTCGTTGAGGTTGTATCGTCAGCCGGACGACCCTTTCTTCAGATCAAAATCCAACTCTATATTTTATCATCGCCGCGGCGGATTGTCGTCCTCCGCATCCGGCCAACCCCCGTCTTCCTCCCGATCCGCCTCCCAGACCACCTCGCCATCCTCACCCTCGGCCTCCCAAACGACGGGATCAGCAGTATCGGGCGTGGGCACCTCGTTGAGATTGCGTATCACGGTATCTCGAAGTTTGTTGTACTCCGATTGACTGATGTCGCCGCGCATACGCATTTCGCGCAAATCCTGCAGGGTAAACATGCCCTCATTTTTAGCATCTTCGGCGGCCTGCCAACGCTTGATGACCCGCAACCAAAGCAAGGCGATGACCAGTACGAAGATCAGCAGAATACAAACCACGAGGATCCAGTAAACTTCTTTTTGTATCTTCGTGCTCTGGGCTATCGTAACATAAATGTCCGGATTTATCATTATCGGACTTTCCGGATGCAGGGTCTTTGCCCTAAAGTATTTCGCGACAATCGTTTAGATCAATCGACTGGACGTTTTGTCCCGCCTGCTAGCGATCTCTGGTCATTGGCCGGCAACCCCGCCTGCCCACGACGCGCCCTTTCATTATAGATAAGCATAAGGTTCCGCAGGTAGATGACACAAGCAAGTAGCTGACCCAGGATAATAACTAAATCTTTTCGGCAAGCACCATAAATCACCATGGCCATGCCCCCCAAGAGTGAAAAATACCAGAAGATGATCGGAATGGTGCTTTGTTTGCGTCTTTCACTGACGATCCATTGCCAGATGAAGCGCAGAAAGAATAAGAATTGAGCCCCCATGCCGAACCAGAACAGCGGGGTAGTAACCTGCCGGGCCAGTTCGTGGTACCATCCCTGATACTTGGTCGCCCACGACTCACCCGCATACGCCGCGGGAACGTGCAATCCGACAAAACCGCAGATCAACAGAACCGCCCAGCAATGAAGCATGCGGTCAGAGCCTTTCAGCGTATGGTGAATCATGGTCTTGTCACCCAACCGGGTTATCCATAGCGACCAAGTTGAATCCCTTGTTCTAACGGCCGCAACACTTTTTGTATTTTTTTCCGGACCCACAAGGGCAAGGATCGTTTCGTCCGACGGTTTTATCCGCCTTGATCGGTTCCACCGGAGGGGGCAAGGGGGCTTCATCTTCTCCGGGCAATCCGGCCTTGATCTGCTTTTTCTCGTCCTGCCGCCGGTCATACCGTTGACCGCTGCGAGTTTCATCCAGAGGCATAACTTGAACTCCTTACAGGCCCTCGACGTTCACTTCTCGCATATCGGCATTCCGTGACCACAACCGATCGCTGGAGGCCGATGGCCGAAAACTGATTGCTGAAAGCTGATTGCTTTTTATCCTTTCTTCCCGTGGCATTGTTTGTATTTTCGGCCCGAACCGCAAGGACAGGGGTCATTACGTCCGACCCTGGGTTGTTCGCGCCGAATGGTTTCCGTTTTCGCGCCCTCCCCCTGAGCACGCATGGCGGCCTCATTGTCCGCGTTGGAGACTCCCATGGTGGTGCTGGAATCGTGCCGGGTCTCGATCAGCCGCGCACCGGCGGCTCGCGGGGCCTGTTCCCCCGTGCCGGCCGCTATCTTGAAGATCGTATCGGTAACGCGGTTACGGATGATCCGCCACATCTGGGCGAACATTTCCCGGCCTTCAATCGCGTACTGGCTTTGCGGATGGGTCTGATCGCCGCCCATCGGCCGCTGCATGATCGCGTGCTTGAGGTGATCCATTTCCAGAAGGTGATCTTTCCAGCCTTGATCGTAAATGCGCAGAAGGACGAAGCGTTCCATCTGGGTCAACTCCCAGCGGGCCATCTGGCGACCAGCCTCCAGCAATACCGCACGACGGTGATCGGCTTCCGCAGGCAACTGACCGGCATCAAGGGCTTTACCGAAACGTTCTTTCGCCCAAGCCTCGAGTTCGCCGTTACCTTCGGCCCCGAACCGTCGCAAGGCCTCTTCGACTTCCTGTTCAAGCTTACCCTCGTACAAAAACGCTCGATTGACGGCTACCAGTTCGTCGGCGATGGCGGACACACTCTTGCCGGCCAGACGTTCCGGCGTCCAGTTGAGGTTGTACTTCGAGTTGGCCCATTGAACGATATGCTGCAGAGCATAGACGTTGTCCGTACCCGCCGAAGTAAACACCTGATTGATGATCGCCTGAATCGGATAGGTCAATTCGCGCTTGGTATAGGCCTCGCTCACCTTGGTCCGGATGATTTCGGCCACCTTTTCCGCCGAACCTTCGGCGATATCCTCACTCTTGAGAGTGATGCCGAATTTCGCCCGGGCCCAGTCGGCCAGGGCCCGGCGGCCGTACATCGGGTCCATGTAGACTTCGATCGGCGACAGATCGATCTGGTCATAATGCCTGTCCGCCGCCTCGATCAACATCTCCTCGATGTCGGCGGGCTCCATTTTGCGCATTTGATTCTGAGTGATCGACAGGGGGAACTTCCGCTGGGCCCACTTGAGCAGGCCGCCCACGTCCCAGGCCGAAGGCTCCTCATCCGTGTCGATATACTCGCCCAGCGAGGTCCGGATCGCATCGCGGATTTCATCCTTGGCTTTCTCCCGGATGCGTCGGGCAACATAGGCGGGATCCTCGTCGGTGAGCAAATCCGGTTCGATCGGCACTTCCAGCGTACTGTTGCACCAGTCGGCGATACGTTTGGCGGTGTAGTCCTCCGCCAGATAGTCGGCCACAACTTCGTCGATCACCTCGTTGATCATGCGCCAGATCAGGTCATTCAGCCGGCGGCCCTCCAAAATCTGTTGTCGCTCGCGATAAAAGGCCCGGCGCTGGTAATCCATGGGTTCGTCCCATTCAAGCAGGTGCTTGCGAATGGAAAAGTTCCGCTCCTCGACTTTCTTCTGGGCCCGTTCGATGCCCTTGGTGATCCGCTTATCCTCGAGGCTGGTTCCCTCGGTAAAGCCCAAGCGCTCCATCATTTTGAGCATCCAATCGGGCATGAAGAGCTTAAGCAGTTCGTCCTCGAGAGAGAGGAAAAATCGGCTGGAGCCGGGATCGCCCTGCCGGCCGGAACGACCACGAAGCTGGTTGTCGATCCGCCGGGCCTCGTGTCGCTCCGTACCGATGATATGCAGCCCGCAGGGTGCGTTCAGGGTGCATAATTGACGCCCAAGCACCGGAAAACGCGGATCCAGTTTGGGTTTATAGCAGTGGCCGCATCGGGTGGCCGCGTTGTATTCCTCGCAACGGATGCAGCATTTGGTGCTGCCCGGCGGATAAAGTTCGAGGGATTCCTCGGGGCAATCAGGGGCCAGTTCAGCCACGTTCTCCGGTACTTTGCATTTCTCGAATACAACACCGGCTTCGAGCTTGATATCCGTCCCCCGCCCGGCCATGTTGGTGGCGATGGTCACGTTGCCCACGGGGTTCTTGTCGTGGCCGCGGGTCGGCAGGTGGCGATGCCCGGCTTTCTCCACGATTTCCGCCTCGCGGGCGTGCTGTTTGGCATTAAGCACCTCATGCTCGATGCCGTACGTTTTTTCGAGCAGCTTGGACAGCTTTTCCGAATTTTCCACGCTGGTCGTACCCACCAGGATAGGACGACCGGTGGCCAGGTCGGGGAAAACAAAATCATAGGCACCCAGCATGGTGCCCAGCAGTGCCGGACTAGGCTCGGAGGCGTCATTGAACTGCTTTAACGCCTCGTCCAAACGTCGCAGTTTTTCCTCACGTTGCGGATCGTCATTTTGCTCGGCGAGAATCGGCCGATACTTGTTGAACACAGCGGCTAACAGCATCGGATCGCTCGGCCGGCCGCGGCGGTACATTTCGTGGATTTCCTCCACGATCATATCGTACTTGGTCGCGATCGTGCGATAGATCCGGTCGTTGTGGTCCAGCCGATTCACCGGCCGGTTCGTCGGGATGGCCACGACTTCCAGCTTATAGATCTTCATAAACTCGTCGGATTCGGTCATGGCCGTCCCGGTCATCCCCGCCAGTTCCTTGTAGAGCTTGCAGAAATTCTGGATGGTGATGGTGGCCATCGTCTGGGTCTCTTCCTTGATGGGGACCCCTTCCTTGGCCTCGACCGCCTGGTGTAAACCATCGGACCATTGGCGACCATGCATCAAGCGACCGGTGAACTCGTCCACGATGATGACCGTCCGGTCCTGAACCACGTATTCCTTGTCGCGCTCGTAGACCACATGGGCCCGCAGGGCATTTTCGATCAGATGCGGGCACTCCATGTTCGCACCGACGTAGAAACTACCGATACCGGCCTCATCCTGGGCATAGGCTACGCCCTCGTGGGTCAGGTGGGCCGCCTTGCGGTCCTGCTGGACCACGTAAAGTTGCTTATGCAAGATGGCCTCGGCCTCGTCCTCGGTAAGCATGTACGGATCGACACGGAAGCGTTTAACGGCATCGTCGAATTTTGGATTTTTCAGGAGTTCCTCGGGCGGATGGTCGCCCCACTCCCGCAGCCGCCGGGCGGTTTCGTTGTTCAGTTCGTTCTGCCGTCGGACCAGCGAGCGGGCCAGGCTGTCCGCCCATTTGTAGCGGCTCACGTCGTCATGGGCCGGTCCGCTGATGATCAGCGGGGTGCGGGCCTCGTCGATCAGGATCGAGTCCACCTCGTCAACAATGACGTAATCAAGACGGCCTTGCACCTGGTCCTCCAGGCGGACTTTCATGTTGTCACGCAGATAATCGAAACCGAACTCGCTGTTGGTGCCGTAGGTCAGATCGCAATTGTACGCCTGCTGGCGGATGCCCTCGTGGCCGCCGGGGTCGAGTTGGGCCTGGATATAGCCCACCGTCGCCCCGAGTAGCTCGAAAATCGGCCGGGCAAACTCCGCGTCGCGGCGAACAAGGTAGTCGTTGACGGTTACGATGTGGACTTTCTTGCCTTGGAGGAATTTCAAGTAGGCGGCCAGATGGCAGACAATGGTCTTGCCCTCACCGGTCCGCATTTCCGCCACGTTGCCTTTGTAAAGTACCTGCCCGCCGATCAACTGGCAGTGGAAATGGCGGTGGGCCTGGGCACGGGTGGAGGCCTCCCGGAGCACGGCGAAGGCCTCGGGTAATATTTCGTCGGGGGTCGCCCCGTCAGCCAGCCGCTGCTTCAACTCATCGCTCTTAGCCCGGAGTTGCTCCGGCGAAAGCTCCCTGATCCGTTCGCTGTACGCCAGAACGGCGTCCGCCGTTTCGCCGAAACGCTTGAGCAGCCGCTCGTTGCGCGAGCCGAAAATCTTGCGAAACACAATGCCAGGTATGTCCAGTACGGCCACCGTTTATGTTCCTTGCTTGGACGAATCTTACAGGCCGCCGGTCGTGTCCCATACGCGGACAAGCCTCGGCCTCGATCCACCCCGCCTTGAGTGCATGGCTGGAATTATACCCGCGGACAGGAAAACGAGAAACGGTCTACCGCTCGCGGTGAAGATGTAGGTCGTGGGGTAAAGATTTGACCAGCTCGATGCAGTATACCACGCATGGGCGGGCCGTGGCGGGCAAGCAAGGGATAGCCATTCAGAGAGGGAAATGGGGCGACGGAGAGATGAGGAGATGGAGAGTCATGTCATTTACTGGAATTTTACAGAATGCTTATAAAACCTTCTCCGTAGGGTTGTTGCCCCCCGCTGACGGGGTAAAAACGAAGGCCAGGTGACCTAGCCCACTTTCTCTGAAGGCCGGCTGGCTCACCTTTTCTGAAGGTAGGGAAGCGATGACAACTTTTGCGACCGGTGCGACCTTGGGTATATCGCTTTGCCTTGCATATATAACGCAATATCGTGAACTAATATCTTCATCACGGGGACACGCCAAAGTCGGCCAGCATATGCAGAACCAGCTCCATCGGCAAACCGACCACGTTGGTAAAACTCCCCTCGACACCGGTTACGAAGGCATCCGCCGACTCCTGGATGGCGTAGGCCCCGGCCTTGCCTTCCCATTCGCCAGTGGCCAGGTAAGCGTCAAGCTCGGCATCGGTCATACGCCGCATGGTTACCCGGGTTACATCATGCTCAATACGCCGCCGTCCGCCGGCCGGATCCAGCAGCGTCACCCCCGTGATGACCTCCTGGGTTGTGCCGGTCAACGTGAGCAGGATTCGCCGGGCGTCCTCGATATCCGTCGGCTTGCCGTAGAGGCGGCCGTCGAGAGCCACGACGGTATCGGCCGCAAGGATCAACCGGTCGGGATAACGCTCGGCCACCCCGCGGGCCTTGTAATAGCTGATCGCCTGAGCGTACTCCGCCGGGCTGAAAGGCCAGTCGGTCGGCGCCGGCTCCTCGTGGGGTGGAAGGGCGACCTCGAAAGCAATACCCGCCTCCGCCAGCAGCTTGGCCCGCCGCGGCGACTGCGAGGCGAGGATAATCGGTTGACTCATGCGTGCTCCTCACTGTGGCCGTATGGAATCACGACAATTAAGGCCATGTCGTTCCTGAAGTCTATATCTTCGCATAACCGGGAGCCGTTCAACTTTACGGCGTGGGGACGGTCAGAACGTCGTCCGGTCCGGCGCTGTTTGACTTACCATTAATGACGACCTTGTTCAAGCCGGGCAAGGGCGGTACGTGCCACACAATCTTTGCCGGTGGATGGCGAAACCGTGCGCTGAACTGTACATCCAGTGTTTTTCCGCCATCGGCCAGCCGGAAATTCACCGTTACCGGTCCGAACAGGGTCGGGACGTTTTCAAAACGCGTTGATTTTTGTTCGCTCAGCCAGGCCAGGGGCGTCAATCGCAATAAATGCAAAGTATCTTCTTCCATAGCGTCGTCAATGACTGCCAGTCGGATTAAATAGACACCCAACTGTCCGGCAATGCCGGTGATTCCGCCCCGCGACTCGCAGCAGATATACGTTTGCCGCGAATGCGCGCCGGTGAGCGTACTGTACAGACCTTCCAGAAAATGTTGCCGATCACCCAATTGATGGCTGTGGAACACGTTGAAACTGTAGCACGGCTCGAAGCTGGACATCTCATGTACCAGCACCGGCGGTTGGGCGAAATCGCCGTGGAGGTCGTACAGTTGATGGTTCGGACCCTCGCGGAAGAAGGCCAGGGTGGATTTCATGAGTTCATCATCCGCTGGCAGCAGACCGGCATGGACCAGAATCAGCGGGCCGCAATCCAGATAGGCCGCATGATCGCCGCGCACGCTGTCTCCCGGAAACTCATAGGGTACGAGCCGGTGACGGCGGCCGTCGGTATCCGTCCAGGTTGGCATGGTTTGAGTGCGCTCGCGCAAGGCCTTGAGAAAAACGACTCGGAAGGCCTCGGCTTCCCGGGCAAACTCGGCGGCCTGTGGATGATTCAACCGCTCCAGCAAACGTACTGCGCTAAGCAGTCCCTTGTAATGCCAGGCTATGTTCCAGATCGCCTGCTCGGGGATATCGGCGTCCGTGGCGATGGCTGGCGGAAGCACACCGGGGACACCCGAATGATTGGGGACGGCCCGGGCATCGCGAATGAATGCGCAAGCCTTGATAATCGGCTCTCGCCAGCGGTCGATAAAATCCTGATCGTCCGTGAGTAACGCATGATAACTGGCCGCGTGCAGGATTGCTCCGTGATCGGCCAACCATTCATGGGCTTTCAGTCCGCGCGGGGCGGCCAGATAACCGGGATGGTCATCGTAACTCGGACCCGAGGGCTTGGCCGTCCCCTGTTCGACCCGAAAACTCTCCAGATATCGATCGACCGCCGCATGGTAGCCCATCGTGTCCAGCAGCATGGTGTTAAACATGGAATTGGGCGTAGCCCAGACCCGCGCGTACTTGTGGGCACCCGTCATATTTACATAAAGACCGGTGTCCGGCATTTTTTGAGCGATGATCTCGCCGAATTGCAGGTTTCGCCGCAGGTATTCGTTGACGTAAGTCTCCGGCGTTTCGATGTGGGCGGCCGTCTCGGGTATGCGCGACCAGTAGCGATCACATTCGGCCAGAGCCGCCTCCCGGCCGAGAGTCATTTCCTTTTCCACCACGGCACGCGCTTCAGGACACATCGGCAGAAGCAGATCAACGAAAGCCCCCCTCGTGACCGGCATGGTCAAGTGCAAACGATAAGTGCGGTCCTCCGGCCGGCGATCGAGAAGTCGCACCGTGAGGGCCTTTCCGGGCAAGACGGCCAGCCGGATCTTGCCCCCCTCTTCCACCAGCAAACCGCCCGGCCGCGCCTCCTCGCCCAGCGGTTCTAAGGTGAGCGGGCGGGGATACTGCGACTCCGCTTCCGTTAGAAAAAGGTTCTTTCCTTCGTCCATGGAGTAATGAACATGGGGTTTGTTGATCTTGATCAGAAATCCCGTCGTCTCGTTTTGATTCAGCGGATTGATCTCCTCGACGGATAAACGAATCCAGGCAAACAGCGGTTCGGTGCCTGTTTCAATGTCCTGGCCGCCGGGAACATGGGCGAAGACTTCCTGCCGCAGAGCGATCCCATTGATGCTCGTGTATGCCTGCCGCCACTGGGTCCATAGCACCGGTGTAGGCCGATCCAGCCAGCCTTGATAGCCGGTACGGCGCCCATGATCCCCGGTCATCTGATAGGTTCCCGACCGCCAGGCGAACGGATCTTTTCCGTCCGGCGAGGGTAGAAAGGCCACCTGGGCCCCCAATCCTTTCCAGGGGGCCAGTATTTTGACTTGTTGTTCCGGTTCCGGCTCAGGCGGGGCCAGAATCATACCGTTGTAATAAACCGCGAACCGAAACAGATGATTCTTCCAGCCGATCGGCGTGTAGACGTTGGTCAATTCCGGCCACCACCGGCTGGCGATCTCGATATTCGGTTCGGCGCAGGTCGGCGCCGGGCTCGCGGCCGATGCGGTGAGCGTGCCCACCATGAGCCACCCCGCCAGGACCATCGCCAGGCTGACGCATGCTCGAGGGGACTCATCCCTTTGTTTCGGGTGCGCCATTTTCCGCGTTTGTGGATTCATGATTTTTCTCCTGAAACCGGATCACTTGAACATAGTTATCCGGCTGCGCTGCTGAGCCGTAATGGGTCATTATATCGCCGGAGGTTTTCCCTGTCGTTTCTATTCGAACCGTTCGCATTAACCAAGAATGTCATTCGTTGTGTTGAGAGAAATGTTTCTCAATGGTACAATTGGAGCATGAGATACGAAGTTGGGTTGAAGCCACGCGCAACAAAGGATTGGCGCCGCATATCGAAGAGCGACGCGGAGAGGATAATGGTAGCGTTGGAAAAGTTGAAAGACGACCTTACGGGCGACGTGAAGCGTCTGACGAACTTTACCCTTGAATACCGACTGAGGATGGGTAATTATCGGGTATTGTTTGAAATCGAGCGCGCGAATCACGTGGTCGTATAGCGCATCCGCCATCGACGAGAGGCGTATCGAACGTGAGGAAAATGGGCCAGGGTCACTTTGCATCCGAACATTCTGGAGCGAAACGGGAAAAAAGCGTTCGTGGTTCTGCCTTATGAAGAGTTTTTTCTGATAGAAGAAGAACTCGATGATTACGAGGACCTCAAAGAGCTTCGCGCGGCCAAGATTGAAGAAGCCGACGCACCTACCATCCCGTTGTCCGAAGCGAGGAAAGAACTCGGACTTTGAGAGCGAATAGCCAAATGAAGGGCAATGGCGAGGCCAGAAAGCGATGAAACATGCCCGTCGAAAGTACAGCAATTGAACGATGAACAAGGAAGAAGCAAGACAGATCATCAAAACCGAGCTTGAGTCATTCCGAGCCAAGCCGTACGCGGAGCTTGTCCAAATGATCGATGCGGAACCCTTCACTGGGGAGCGCACCGGCCCCGGTGGAGAATGGTATCAATTCGAGATCGAGGTATTTGGGGACGATTGACCGAATGGTAATGTCCGCATCATTGGCGCCATTGTTGATGGAGGATGGCGTGCCTTTTCTCCGCTCTGCGATAGTTTCATTAAGAGTCCATCGAATGAATTTATTGGCGAATAGCAATTTGCCCGGCCGGTTGGTACAAGAATTTACAAGTCCTTTCCTGCTTCACAGGCGAATCCGTAAAATTCTGAAGTTCGATGTTCAACCCGCAAACTTGAGCAGAGCAGAATCTTTGCATACGATACTCCGTTATGGCCAACATTGATGAACAGAATCACGCCGCCATCAAGACACGTCTGAAGGAACAGGCAACGGCAGATATCATGCGCATCACGGCGCATGCTCACCAGGAAATGGTTGAGGAGGATATCTCCATGGACGAGATACGGGAGGTTCTTATCGATGCGGCTGTCGTTGAAAACTATTCGGAACACAAACGTGGCCCATGTTGCCTGCTTTGCCGAAAAACTTCTCGTGAGCGGTTCATCCATGTGGTGTGTACAACGTCGCTTGAATATGCTATAATTATAACGGTTTATGAACCTAAACCGCCTAAGTGGATTACCCTGTTTCAGAGAGGAGCGGCCCAATGAAATGCAGCATTCAGGGATGTCCCGGGGAATATGCGCATCGGGTTATTGTCCATACCGTCAAGCACGGTGGCGATGTACTCGTTTTTGAGGATGTTCCCGCCGAAGTATGTGACGTATGCTCGGATACGCTTCTGGCCCCGCATACCATCCGGCACATTGAAGAACTCATGGCCCGTCAGGCAAAACCCGATAAGCATGCTCCCGTGTATACGTACGCATGATCGTGTACGAAATACGGCCGTGATAACAGATCACAAAATTGATCGCTCACCCGAGTTAATCATCCCTCGGAAAATCCAAACTTGAATCCCATATAACAGAACAACCGGCCGCGGGGGACG
>CAYNYK010000015.1:0-16417 GCA_964401335.1 uncultured Planctomycetales bacterium | reverse complement strand
TTTATTATTCAAACAATTTAAAAAAAAAATTTTTAAAAAAAAAAAACACCACCCCCGCGGGCGGTAGCGGAACCCCCCCCCCGCGGCCGGTTGTCTCGAAGGAAGGAAAGCTTACAGGTGTTTGGCGATGAAGTCGGCCGCCGCCCCGACGGTGCTGACCGACAGGGCCGCGTCCTCGTCCATCTCGATATCGAACTCCTCCTCGAAGGCGGCCACCAGCTCAACGCTCTGCACCGACTCGGCCCCGAGGTCGAACACGAAATTCGCCTCCGGCTTGATCGTCGCCGGATCCAGGTTCAGAACGCGGGCGGTCACCTTGATCACTCTTGCCAAAACATCTTGATCTGCCATGTACTAGGCCTCCTGCAAAATGGGTCCGGATTCATACACTCAGAATCGCGTGCATAGTTTACCCGCTTTCCAGCCGAATGCGAAGAGGCCCAAGGACTCATCCTTTGGGCTACGGATTTTCCATACACGGGCCGATGCCGGTCAGCCGCGGGAGCCCGAGGTATGAGGTTGGGTGCGTCGTTTGCATGGATGGCCTCTGGGAAAGATGATTGACCCGACGGTTCAGGTCGTAGCCGGATCCCGAACGCCTCTTATCATGTGGGACAAGAAAATAATTCATGTGGTCCGCGGCATGGGCACGGTGTTTGCTTTGACAAGATTTGGGTTGACACCGTCGCGAATTAATGGTAAACACTAGAGCGAAGCTGTGATCAAGTCACGGTAGCGACCACCGGCATGGAACGAACCTCCCCACCCCATGCCATGTTTGTCGATGCACGTGGATCAGTTTTGTTATTGAGAATCTCGACGCAAACCCTCTAACGCAAGGAGAATCAAACATGAAAACGCTAAGCTTCATCTGTTGTCTGCTATTGGGGCTGATGGTTCTGCTGGCACCCTACTCAGGTTGCACGCCCACCGACGGCGACAACGGGGACGTGGATAATGGCGGCGGCGGCGGTGGCGGGGGTGGAGGTGGGGACAATGGCGACGATGACAATGGCGACGATGATGACGACGACACGATCGACGATTTTCTGATCAAAACCAAGATCGCGTTTGAAAACTCGGCCTATCAGACCAGCGGCAAGCTGGCGGTGGGCGAAGATCTGATCGTCTGGGGCGTGCCGGATAACAGCGTGTACTATCTGGTTCCGTCGACGGCCGATGCGGACACGACGGCCGGCACCATCATTCCGAACAGTGATCTGCTCTTCGGATTCCGGGACTTCGCGGTGGCGGGCAAGAAAGTCGTTCTGGTTCGCAGCACCAATGAAGTGGCCGTCTTTAACACCGTCACCGGGGGCGACCCGGTGGATATTCCGGGCGGCGACATTACCCTGCACGACCTGCCGTCGGAGGCCAACGCTCCGGGCCACATGATGGCCGACGGTCGTCTCGTGGCCACGATCAACGATACCTCGGAGGTAACCGACGGAAACGCCATTAAGGTTATCGACCTCAGTGGTTCGGATACCGCGATCATCAGTTGCGCTCAACCGACCGGTTTCGAGGCTACTTTTATGCAGGTCGCGGTCGACGCGACGGCACGACAGGTGGTGGCCTATGCGAAAAACCCGGGCGAAACTATTTACGTTTGGGACCTCGATAATCCGAACGCTCAGCCAACCGCCTGGGATTTAATCGAGGCTGACGGAGTTCGCGGCAACGTCCAGATCCAGTTGGACGGCAACTACGTTCTCTACCGGGTGGGCTCCCTGAACGGGGCCACCGGCCTGCTCAACATCACTAACGGAAATATCACCACTTTCACGAAGAAGAGCGAGAATGCTCCCAACTCGCCCGTCGCCCTGAACGGCGGGAAATTCGGGTTTTTCGTGGCCCAGGAAACCGCGGACAGCATCTTTGGCGCCGCCGCGATTCACCGCAGCGCGATCGGCGCGGTCGGCGATGCCCCGAATGCAACCTTGGCCAGCCAAACCACGGAAATCCCGGTGGAGAGTGATTGCGTTCAGCAAGCTGTTCCATACGGCTATGCCGGCACGATGACCATCACCCCTGACGGAGAACGCTGGTTCCTCTCCGGGACCAGTTACATTGATTTTGATCTCGAGTATTTACAGATGAACGACGGTGACGGTTGGGAACTGTTCCCTGACGAGGAAACCTTGAGCGGATGGCTGATGGCCTCCGATGTGGTATGCTCCGGCGATACGGTGGCCTTCCGGGCCTTGCGGCAAAGAGTCAGCTCCGGCTGCCTCACCACCGACCAGTGGGTCCTGGGATTCATCGTTCTGGACCGGCTGGATTAAGTAAACGCCAAACCTGATATTAAAAAACTGCGAGCGGCACCGGGTGCTTATCCACCCGGCGCCGCTCGTTTTTTATAGGGCGCGGATCTTTGGTCCGGAAATAACTCAACCTGTCGGAAGATCTTTCCCGTCGGCCAACCGCTTAATTCCTCATGCCGGTTAGTCGATACCACGAAAAGAAATCTCGCCGTATCTGCCAGGGAAACCGACATGAAAAAGTACATGTGCTTGGTTTTGTTGATCGTTGGTGGATTATCCGCCATTACGCTCGGAGCTGACCTGCACTTCCTCGTTCTGGCCGACACCCTGGCCGAGGGCATCGGTACCGAGGAGGACTTGGACAACGCTCGATCCTGGGCCCAGGACATTGCCGACAACACCGGTCTGCAACTCATTTTTCAACAACTGTCCGGTAATAACCTGACAATCGAACGGACCCGCAATCTGTTAAGTAATCTCCAAGTCGGGCCGGATGACGTGGTTTATTTCTATTATAGCGGACATGGAGGGAATCCCGGCGATTCCGTTTGGCCCACGCTGTATTACACGAGTTCCACGAATTGGGGGAATGAGGTTTCCTTTGACGAGGTGGTGGAGACGTTACGGCCCAAGAATCCCCGCTTGCTGATTGTCATAACCGACTGCTGCAATAATTATTTTGATTCGGGATATCCCGCGCCGCGTCGGCTTCCTTTCGGGTCGGCCGATCAGCAGAGCTTTCGTCATTTGTTCCTGGACTTCCAGGGGATGGTCCGGGTAACCGGTTGCGCGCCGGGGGAGTACAGCCTGGGCGGTCCAGGCCAGGGCGGCGTGTTCAGCTATAACTTCATGGACAGTTTCTATGACCTTGCCCGTGCAGGACAGATGATAACGTGGGAAACGTTATTGGCCCGGGCGGCGGAGGAGACGGCCACGGAAGCAGCCCTTAGTGACAATGACCAACATCCGCAATACGACATCGAGGGCGGTCTAGTGGCGGCCGGTACCCCGGACGATGGCAATGACATCGGCGACGACAATGACGACGATGATGGGTGGGATGATGATTGGGATGATGATTGGGATGATGACACAGAAACGTCAACCGGTGGTTGTGGAGCGGCGGGGATGGCCCCCATCGCATTGACCCTGGGCGCTCTTTGTTGGCCGATGTATTATCGCCGACATCGCCGCGCAAAATCTGGGTAAATACCGAAACTATATAAACGAAGCACGGGGACGGAGCGTACAGGTTTTCGCCCGATCCGGCGAGGCTTTTCCGCCTTGCAGGATTGGGCGAACTCTTTTATACGGATATCAAGCAATCGTTCATAACCGTCGACGCCGGGCCGGCCGATGTTTCCCACCAAGACCTTTTGGCCGCAGCGGAGGTGAGCTCACGGGTGGTTTTGCGGGTTCATCACCCGTCGATGCTGAGAGAGACCAGGAAGCTTGCCCGCCCGGTCGCCAACCTTCGTCTTGTCCGTGGGGTGGGGGAGAGCTTTGAAAGCCCTCGATCCGCTCCTGGGGGATTTCCTTGTTAATCAGTTGTTCAATTTCGGTCAGTTCCTTACCCTGCTCGCGCGTGACGAAAGTGATGGCCTTGCCGAAGTTCCCCATGCGGGCGGTGCGGCCGATGCGATGCACGTACAGATTGGGATCTTCCGGAATATCGTAGTTGATGATATGGCTGATGCCCTGCACGTCGATCCCCCGGGCGGCCAGATCGGTGGCGACCAATACGTTGAGCCGATGCTTGCGGAAGCGGTCCATGATACGTTCACGTTTTTCCTGGACCAGATCGCCGTGAATCTCCTTGGCGTCCACCCCGCGGCCGTGCAGGTTCTTGGCCAGACGGCGAACGCCGTGCTTGGTCTTGCAGAATACGATGGCCATCTGTGGCTTTTCCTGCTGAAGCAGCATTTCCAGGGCGCGGGGTTTGTCCCACGGATCGACCGTCAGATAGGTCTGGCAAACCTCGTCGACGGTGAGCACATCGCGAGAAACGTTCACTTCGATCGGGTTGTCCATGTAACGCTGGCTCAGCCGTTTGATTTCGTCGGTAAAGGTAGCGGACACGAAGATCGTTTGGTGGTCATGTTGTATCCGCGAAAGAATGTTGCGGATATCGTCGCGAAAACCGATGTCGAGCATGCGGTCCACCTCGTCGAGTACGGCGAAGCGGATAGCCTCGAACCGCAAGGCGTGGCGGTCGAGCAGGTCGATCACCCGGCCGGGCGTGCCCACCACCAGGTGCGGCTTACGCCCGAGTTGGTGAAGCTGCTGTCGAATCTTCTGTCCGCCGTAGACCGGAACAATGTGCAGTTGCTCGGTCGGGCGCAGGCGGCGCAGCTCGGCGGCTACCTGGACGGCCAGCTCGCGGGTGGGCACCAGGATCAGGGCCTGTAACCCTTGGTCCAGTTGGATCATCTGCATAATCGGCAGACCAAACGCCGCCGTCTTGCCTGTACCGGTCCTGGCCTGGCCAAGTACGTCCTTGCCCTGCAGTACGAGCGGGATAAGTTGCCGCTGGATGTCCGTGGGCTCATGAAAACCGGCCTGGCCGAGGGCATGAAGGATCGCGGCGGAAAGACCAAGTTCGCCAAAAGAGGTAGGCAGGGGTGCGTGCTTATGCATAAGTCATTCGGCTACAAACGTTAAACGGCGGGCTTGCGATCCGCCTGGTTCCTCTTGATGCTCGATAAATGTACCTGAGAAAGCCGCGCAAGCGTATCGGTTCGGCTCCGAGGCCGGCGCGTCGTCCTTGTCGCGCCGGTCAGTATTATAGCTTACCTCCGCTTAGCGCACACCAACGGCCATGAAAAAGTAGCCGCCGAGGCCGCGCCGGACCCGCAGGGTATTAAGCCGCCGAGCCAGAGCTTGCAGATAAGGTCGCCGCACCCGGACATGATGAAGACCCAGCCAGGCTCGGATGGCCGGGGCGGCCGGGCCCCAGGCATCGAATTCACCAAAGTCCAGGATCACCAGCCGCCCGCTGGAGGCCAGATGCTCGACCGCCCGCGCGATGGCCACTTCCCAGTCGTCGATCATGCTCAGACTGTAAGCGAACAGTACCGCATCGAAGCGGCGATCCAGCCGCAAGTCGGTTGCATCGCCGCGAATCAGCTCAAAATTACTCAAACCCTTGTCCGACAACCGCTTACAGGCCTTGGCCAGCATCGGTTCAGAAAAATCCAGACCTACGACACGGCCTTGTTTCGGATCCAATTGCTCGGCGATCAGTGGAAAATTCCACCCCGTGCCGCAGCCGATTTCGAGTACCGTACTTTGAGGCCGCAGACCAAGGGCCTCTACCGCCGCTCGCCTGCCGGGTAGGATCAGCCAGCGCGTGGCATCATAAACGTGGGCATGATAACGGTAAAAACGCTGGACGGCCGAGGCGGTCAAGGCTGATTCTCCTTGCGATTGCCGGATTATCCTGCCTTAAATACCGGCCGCCGACAAGCCCATATGGGGTGCATCCGAACTTTTGTTGCAGGGTGGCATGGGCAGGCCCTTGTCGCGCTCCAGCGAGACAAGGGTTTGCCCGTGCTTTTGCAGTAGGACAATGATGTGGCGGCAGGGTGGCATGGGCAGGCCCTTGTCGCGCTCCAGCGAGACAAGGGTTTGCCCGTGCTTTTGCAGTAGGACAATGATGTGGCGATGTTTCCAGACAAGTCGGAACGTGCCTGTGCCGCCGTTTTTTAGATACCCCCAGCTCGTAACCGGTATCATCGCTATCTTGATTTGCCTCACCCCGGCCGGTATAAGACGTGTCCTGGCCCGAGCCAATACCGCACGGATTCGATCCCCGTCGAGATGGACGCGGATTTCCAATTGTTCAGCAAGGGAGTATAACTCATGGCCACTAGCAGATTTAGCGACGATATGCTGGCGACGGAGAAAATCGGGGCGACCATCAAGGGACATGAGGTGGTCGCCGAGGTCCAACCGCGCTGTGGGGCGAACCTCGTTTCGCTAAAGGTCGATGGCCGTGAGTACCTGTATTACGACCCGGCTCGGCTGCGTAGCGCCGAGGAGATGTATACCGGCTGTTTCGTGATGTTTCCGACCCCCTGCCGCGTGCCCAACGGCGAGTATGAGTTCCGCGGGCGCAAGATCGTGCAGAAAAAGCACGGCGAAGTGGTAGCCATCCACGGGCTGGTCCGCGATGAAACCTTCGGGTTTACCCGGACTGATGCCAGCATCACCCTTAACATCGACATTACCCCCAACCACCCCGTCTACGAGGGTTATCCGTTCCCCTGCTGGTTGATCCTGAACATCTCGGTGATCGAGCGGGGTATCGCCTACAACTTCCAGTATTACAACACCGGCCCGACCGAAGCGCCGGTGGGCTTCGGGCTACATCCGTTCTGGCGGATTCAAGGCAAGCGGGAGAATACGTACCTCAAGGTGCCCTGCGATAAAATCCTTGTGTTGGAAAACCTGATTCCGAACGGAAAAACCGAGCCGGTTGCGGGTACCAAGTATGACCTTCGCGAGTTGCGCTGCCTTGGCGGACTTGAAGTGGACAACGTCTGGCTGGGCCGAAGCAAGGAACCGGCGGTGCTTGAGTTTCGCGATGTGGGGACGCGGCTGACATTGACGGCCGACGACGTGTTCGCCCAGCAGATTGTTTACGCCCCGGCCGGCGCGCCGTTCGTCTGTTTGGAAAATCTGACCTGTGCCCCCAACGCGGTCAATTTGCAGCACGTGCCCGTTGAGGTTTCCGGCCTGCGGATCGTGCCGCCCGGCGGCATGTTGGCCGGCACCACCCGATTCGTGGTCGAACAAATGTAATTTGTTGAATGCAGGAGCTTTTGCAAGATGAAAATCACCAGTGCGATTCTTCTCGAAGCGGCCCATCGGGCCATGACCTGGTTGGCGTGTCAACAGACGGCCATGGGCAACTACCGCGGCATACAACCGGTACAGCCCGATGGCATCTACCCGGATACAGACGATGTCGGCTGTTATTACAAAAGCGTTTACTCTCTCCGCGTCGGCGGGCAGGACGGTGCCGCCGGGCGCATGATGCGGCACATCGTGGACCGCTACATGCGACCCAACGGCGACATTTACACGAACGAAAAGAGCCGCAGCAGCGGCAGTTACGGCCCGGTTTTCTGTCAGCTTTATCAGAACGCCTGGCTAGCTCGGGCGGCGGCGGCCATGCGCTGGTACGAGCTCGGCCGAAAGATCGTCGATTTCATGGTATCCATGCGTGACCCGGAAACCGGCGGGTTTTACGCCCATGTCCAGCCGCGCAGTGAGATCATCGATAGTTGCGCAACCGCGGTCGGCGCGTTGGCCTGCCTGCAGCATCAGCGGCCGCAACTGGCCGTCGAAAGCACCGATTTTCTGATCGAATGGTTCAAGGCCCAGAAAGACCCGGACAAGCTGTATACCCGCTGGACAAAGAAAACCGGCGTGCTGACCGATTTGACCGGCGTCGAGCCGAAGAACCATCTCTACTGTTTCATCGATCGCAAGCAGGGCAAGCAAGCGTATTGGATCTGGGCCTGGCCGATGAACGTGATGATCGCCGTCTATGAATACACCGGCGATAAAAAATATCTCGACGCGGCCGTACGGATTTGGGATTGGCTGGCCGGCGCTCACGAGGACGCTTTCCACTTCACCACCGCGGGCAAGGGCGGCTGGGGGTCGGCCATGCTGTATCGGATTACCGGCGAGAAACGCTATCTGGAAAAATGCCTCTCGCAGATGGATTTCATTCTGACCGCCCAGCAGCCCTCCGGCTGGATGCTCGGGCCGGGGACCGAAAGTTTCGATAAGCAGGCGTTGCGGACGACGTACGATTTCACCGCCGATTTCACCAGTTGGCTGGTCGATTCGGCGATGGAACTGGCTTACATGGGGATGTGACGATGGCACGAATTGTGTTGGGCATGGACATCGGCGGGACCAAGAGCCACGCCATTCTGGCCGACGATACGGGCCGGATTCTCGGCGAGGGCGTCGGCGGCTCGGGTAACATTAACTTTATTCCTCTTGAGTTGGCCGAGCAGTCTTTCGCGGAGGCCATCACCACCGCCCAGAAACAAGCGGGCATCAAAACACTCGAAACCGAGATCGCGGTCATCGGCATCGAACCGCAGCCCGACCCGCTTTTTCCCTGCATCACCCGGCTGGCCCGGCCGAAAAAAATCCTCCGTAAGGAAGAGGGCGAATGCAGCCTCGTTGGGGGGTTGGTGGAGAAAGTGGGCCTGGCCTTGATCGCCGGTACCGGTTCGGTCGGTTGGGGTCGCAACGCCGCAGGCCGGACGCATGTCACCAGTTGCTGGGGTCCGATCGGCGACGAGGGTAGCGCGTACTGGCTGGCCGAGCATGGCATCAACGCCGCTTTTCGGGCGGATGACGGCCGGGGGCCGGCGACGAAAATGGTGGACAAGATCATCGCCAAGATCGGCGGGCCAACCCTGAGGGCCTGCGTGACGCCGTTATACACCAGCCAGGATTTTCGGCGGGAGGTTTCGCAGTACGCGAAAATCGTCATGGACCTGGCGACGGCCACCCCGCCGGACGAAGTCTGCAAGCAGATCGTGCATGAAGGCGCGGCGGAAATCGCCCACCTGCTGGCTACCTGCGCCGAAGTTCTCGGCCTGCACACCGGCGGCTACAAAGTGGCGGCCACCGGCAGTCTGGTCACCAAGGTGCCCTACTATTTTAATCTGGTCCAAACCCTGCTGCATCAAAAACACCCCCATGCCACGCTGGTCCTGCCGCGCTTCAGCCCCGGCGTCGGTGCGGCCCTGATCGCCCTAGACCTCATCGGCGTACCCTGGAACGAATCCGTGGTCGCCAACATCGAAGCCTCGGCGCCGAAGGAGGCTTGAGCCGAAAGATCGAATACCCGCGGTACACGACAAAGGTTGACATTTCAATCCCAATCCGGGTCGTAGAGCACTTGCAGTTCGGCGCAACTGGCGAAGTTCTGGTTGGGGTCATTGCCGCCGGCCGGCGTGCCGATGATACGGACACCGAAGGCGTCTTTCATCTTGTCTTTGGGGATGATTAGACGGAAAGCTTGGCCGTCAGTTAGCGTGCCGGGGCTTTCGGCGGTCGTGACCGGATAGTCCTCGAGCGTGCCGACCTCTATACTCTCACCCGTTTGCATGCGCAACAGAACACGAGGTTTGCCTTTGCTGGTATCGAACCAGCCTCCATTGGGAAACGTCTTACCGTGGCGGAAGATGATCACGTTGAAGCGGCTGAACCAGCCGACATGAGTTTCAAACCAATCTTCATCCAGCTTGCGGCCATCGTCGGTCGTGCTGAAGGTGGTCGGGTCATTATCGGCAAACGAACCTTTGGTTTTGCCCGGCCGTGATAAGAATTCGTGGTCACCGGTGAATAGCGAAAATACGATCCCCGGCCGCCACGTTCGGTCGCGCAACCAGACGCTGAAATATCCCTTCTCGCCGGCGTCCGCGAACGGCCGCAGGGCGATTCGCTTGGGCTCATCGGAACCCGGCGGAAAACCGGTGATCGTGGCGATCCAATGACCATCTTTCTGCTCAAGCTTGGGTGAAAGTCGTTCCAGATTCATATCATAACCATAAGCGGCCGAGTGCAGGATATGCTTGTTTAATGCATGATCGTAAGCAAAGATCACCGGACCGTAACGCAGGGCGAACAACCCTTCGTTCATGCCGTTACCCTTGATAAGATCCCAGTGAAGATCGAGGTCCATTTCGATGGTTGTGCCTGCAGCGGCGATGGGCAGGCAGAGCGACCAACCGCTTCCGAGCGTCGAGCCGAACGGCCGGCCGTCGATCTTGATCATCGGCGAACCGGCGGCCGGTGGAATGCGCACGGCCAGCGTATAACCGATCCCCTTGGGGGCCTCGGCTCGGATGCTCACCTTGCCGTTGAAAGGATATTCCGTTTTCTGCTCCACACGCGGCGTCTCGCCGTTGGGCAGAGTCGTTTCCAGCCGCGACTCGCCCAGCATATTGACCATGACCCGGTCAAAACCGCGCAGGTAATACATGGAAGGCAGCATGGCCACCACTCGGGCCCCACTGGAAATGCAGCAATCGAGCGAGGTCATATAGAATTTATTGCCCCATAGCGGCGTGTAGTAGCAGACGGATTCGCCGCCGGGGTTCTGACCGGCCAGGATGTGGTTGAGGACCAGATGTTCCATCGCGTCGCCGTATTTCGTGTCGCCGGTCAGCAAGAGAAGTTCGCGGGCCAGTTGGAACTGGCTCATCATCACGCACATTTCGGCCACATGTCCGGAGTTGGGCAGATGCCCCTCGGGCCAGAACGCCTCACCGGTGGTGGTACCTCCGGTGATATACGCGCGGCGTTTGACGATATCATCGAACGCGATTTCCGCCGCTTGGAGATATTCGGATTTTCCTTCCAGCCGGTAAAGGCTCAAGAGGCCGAGAATATTGGAAATCATCTCGTAGGCCTTGGCGTTGGCCACCTTGTTGACCGCGCGTTCCTTGAACAGCGAACTGACAATGTGCGGCCCGCCTTCGCGTTCGAGCGAATCGGCAATGTATCGGCCGTAATCGAGGTAGCGCTTATCGCCGGTATGCCTAAAGAGATCGAGGATCGGTTCGAGGATGCTGGTGGCGGCCATCCCCTGATGGGTAATCACGCCGTCATGCGTGCCGGCCACCAGGATATCCTTTTTACCCGGCCCGATGTGGGTCATAATCAGATCGGCCATCTTCCGGCAGGATTCCAACGCCCTCGTATCCCCAGTGACATCGTAATAGGCCTGCAGGCCGAGCAGGTTGTATTTGTGGACCCACACGTCCCAGCGGTCCATGCGTTCCGGCTCGCCGTAGGTGCCGAGGTAACCGTCGGGTAGCTGCGTCTTCATCAGTTCGTCGGCCACCCGTTTCATCTTGGCTTCCAGCTCTTGGTCACCCGAATAGGCATAGGCCATGGCGGCCGTGTCGAGCCACTTGCCCACGTGCTCGCCGATCCACGGATGCCCGCCGACCGTACGGTGGCGGAACCCGTCGAGCATGCCCTGTTCGTCACGGTGCAGGACGATGCCCCGCGTGTTCGCATCGACCCGCCGGCCGACGAAGCCGCCGATCCGCACCTCGCGCCAAGCGGGCATATCGAACAATCCCTCATGGGCCACGGGAACCTGTGTCGCCAATGCAACAGTTGCCGATAGCAGGCACATTGATACGAAAGACAACATCATCTCACCTTGAAAATAAAAAATTTAATTTACAGGCCAACAAAACGAACGCCCTATATTAAACACGCTTGATCCCGCCTCGGAAGTACATTAACCGATTTTTCCGTTTGGAGAAACATTAAGGTTTGATTAAGATATAGTTAAGTCAAGGGAGGGTAATATCATGAAATGTATCGATGGACTGCTATGGGTCAGTCTTTACTCGATATGCCTGTTTCCGGGTATTGCCCGCGCTGATTTTTCTTTCACTATTACTTGTGATACTCGCAGCTACACCGCGCCCGGGCAATTCGATGCCGTCTTGCAGCACATTAACGCCACCGGCGGGCCTGGAGTGTTCATGATCTGCCCCGGCGACATGGACCCCCCCGACGTGATCGACACGCAGATTCGCAACGCCTTCGGCCCTACGTTCCCTTGGTACAATGCCATCGGCAACCATGAAGCGGAAACCCCTTCCGACATGATTTGGATGCGTAACGTATTCCTTAATCTGCCCTACATCGTGCAGGCTGGTCCGCCCAACGGCGAGGAAACCACCTACTCGTTCGACTACGGCAACGCTCACTTCGTCGTTCTGAATCAGTATTACAACGGCTTAAGCGACGTCGGTACCGACGGCGACGTTGTGCCCGCTCTGTATAACTGGCTGAACGCCGATCTGGCCGCCAGCACCAAGTCGTGGAAGTTCGTGATCGGCCACGAGCCGGCCTATCCGCAATGCGATACCGACTGGGGTGACTGCCGACACATCGGCGACAGTCTCGATCAATACCCCGCCCATCGGGACGCGTTCTGGGCTTTGCTGGACAGCCATAACGTGGTTGCCTATCTCGTAGGCCATACGCACCGTTATTCGCGATACTTCAAGGACGGCGTATGGCAGGTTGACACCGCCCAGGCCAGGGGGACGGATATCTACGATACCTATCTCCGCGTCTTTGTCAGCGATTATACGATCACTTTTCATACGTACCGTTCGCTCTACAACGGCATTTTCAATATGACCGATTCCTGGACGGTCAACTGGGCGCCGGTCGCGCCCATAATCGCCGAGGTGACCCCCGATCCGGATTCGGTCAAAACGACGGTCGAGTACCAGAGGCAGTTGAGTTTGCTTCAGGGGTTTCCTTCTCCGAGCTGGTCGGTGGTGACTGGGCCGTCCGGTACGGCAGTCGATGAGAACGGCCTGGTTCACGGTTGGGTTCCCGATCCCACTCAACTGGAGAATACGTATTCCATTACCATACAGGCCGATAACGCCGCAGGTAGTGATCAAGAAAGTTGGCAGGTAAAGGTAGTATCCCTGGCGGACTTCGATCTCGACGAAGATGTGGACTTGCAAGATTTCGGTTTACTGCAGAAGTGTTACTCCGGCACTAACATACCTTATTCCACCGGTTGTCAGCCGGCTGATCTCGACCAGGACAACGATGTGGATCAGTTGGATTTTGGAAAATTCAAAAACTGCATGAGAGGGACCAACAATTTGCCCGGTTGCTGAAGAGAGGATAAGCCATGTCCCACATTAGTTCGCTTTTCTTAGTGTACGCATCGCTATTAAGTATTTTGTCCGCCTGTCTGAGCGGATCCGCGATGGCTGCCGACTTCAGCTTTACTCTTACCAGTGACACACAAGGGGCGACGGCCGTGGGCCAATACCCAGCCGTGCTGGATGATATCACCGCCACGGGCGGACCGGGGGTTTTCATGATTTATCCCGGCGATCATTGGCCGCCCTATAACGGCGGAGTCGACGGCTGCTTGAGCACGGAATTCGGCGCCAATTTCGTCTGGTATCCGGTGGTAGGCAATCACGAACTGGATAACGCCGACTACATGCAATGGACGCGCGACCAGTATTACGGCCTGCCCTACATCGTCAACCCGGGGCCGCCGAACTGCACCACGACCACCTACTCTTTCGACTATGGCAACGCCCACTTCGTCGTCCTGAATCAATACTATAACGGTACCAGTGACGTGGGTACCGACGGCGATATCGTTCCCGCCTTGTACAACTGGCTGGCCGCCGATTTGGCCGCCACTACAAAGAAATGGATTTTCGTCACCGGCCACGAGCCGGCTTATCCGCAGTGTGATGCCGATTATCCGGACCAGTGCCGCCACATCGGCGACAGCCTCGATCAGTACCCAACCAATCGTAACGCCTTCTGGGCCCTGCTTGATACGCATGATGTCGTGGCCTATTTCTGCGGACATACACATACGTATTATCGTTATCTCAAGAACGGGGTATGGGAAGTGAACTCCGCGTACGCCCGGGGCACCGGTACGTATGATACCTATATCCGGGTAACCGTCGGCGAAGATACCGTAACCTTCGATACTCATCGTTCCCTGGGACGTGGGTATTTCACCAAACACGACACTTGGTCGGTGTATCGGCCTTCGACACCCCTGCCGCCGATCATCGCCGAGGTCTCGCCTGATCCCGATAACGTCAAAGTAGGAACGCCGTACACCAAACAACTGACCCTCTTGCAGGGTTATCCAACCCCGACCTGGTCGGTGGTTTCCGGCCCGAGCGGGACCCAGGTCAGCAACGAAACTCATGGCGCGGGGTTTGTGTCCGGCTGGACACCAACCGCGGGGCAGGTCGGCCAGACGTTCGCGATCACCATCCGGGCGACCAACACCCAGGGCTACGACAATGAAACCTGGCAGGTCGCGGTTTCCTCCATGGCGGATTTCAACCTCGACGGAGATGTTGATCTGGAGGATTTCGGCTTCCTGCAGAGGTGCTACTCCGGCACCAACATACCTTATGCCACCGGTTGTCAGCCGGCCGATCTCGACAGGGACAACGATGTGGATCAGAATGATTTTGTGCAATTCAAAAACTGCCTAAGGGGCGAGAACCGCCCGCCGGGATGTTGACCGCCGCCGGCCTTCCGTTATGGTATTCGAAATAAATGAACCTTCCGCGTTCGCAAACGCGGTGGGTGTATCCCTAAATATATGATCCGGGCGGATCAAACTTGAGGAGGATTATGTCATGGCCCGCAAGCGCATATCTAAAAAATCCAATCCCTTTGCCGGTGCCCCCGTCGAAAACCCGCTCCAACTTGGCGGGATCGAAACCTCTGTCCTCGATAACGGCCCCGGCCGTGGCGTCCGCATCGCCTGGATCAATACCGGTGCCGGGCTGCGTTACAAGGTACTCATTGATCGCGGGCTGGACATCCTCGATGCCGAGTATCTCGGCCAGTCGCTCACCTGGCACTCGCTCACCGGCCCGGTTGCCCCTTCGCACGCCTACAACCGCGGCGTCGAATGGCTCCGCGGGTTTTACGGCGGACTGCTGGTTGGTTGCGGGCCACTGAACACCGGCGCGCCTTTCACTGAGAATGACATTGAATGGAGCCTGCACGGCACCCACTCGCACACGCCGGCTATTCTTGAGGCGATTGAGAATCCCGACCCGGCCTCCGGCAAAATGGAAATGAAGATCACCGGCCTGATACGCACCGCCCGTGTGTTTAATCCCAACATCGAACTTCGCCGCACCATCAGCAGCACGCTCGGCGAGTCGGCTATCCACGTGCATGACCGGTTCGTCAATCGCGGCAACCAGCCCGTGCCCTTCGCCTGGCTGCTGCATATCAACTTCGGTTACCCGCTGCTCGAGCCGGAGGCCAGCGTCTACTGCTACGAGGGCAAGCTCTCGCCTATCGGCGAAAAGGCCGCCGCCTGGTTCCGCAAGGGTAACGATTTCCGCACTGCGCCGCGGCCGCTGGATTCACATCGTGGAAACGGTGAGTACTGCACCTATATCGACGCCAAGGCGGACTCCCGCAGCCGGGTCACCGTCGGCGTGGTCAACAAGAAACGCGGATTCGCCGTTAAGCTCGAATACTCCAAGAAGCAGTTTCCCCGCTTGATCAACTGGCAGCACTGGGGCCCGGATGGTTCGTATACCGGGGCTTTGGAACCGTCGGTCGAGGGTGTCGAAGGCCGCCCCAAGGACCGCCAGCGCGGCTGGCACCGCGACTTGCAGCCCGGCCAGTCCTCCGAACACCGTTGCACCATCACCGCCACCTGCGACCAGCGCGAGATCGAAAGATTGTTGAAGATGGCGAAATGAGGACGCTATTCGGCCGGTATCGGTACGGAGAGGCGCAGCCAGTTGGGGGTCAGATTGGCCAGGGCCGGGGGGATCGGGCCGTCATAATCCTGCAAAACGCCGCAAAGCTTTCCATCCCGATCATGCCACAAAGCCAGGTCCATACGCTGTGCCAAGTCTATCGAGAATTGACCGGCCCGGATGCTTTTGAGCCCGCCGACGGCCAAGGCCGCCAGCCGGCCGTCCTTTTCCAGACGAACGGCAACAAGTCCGATTGCATCGACCGTAATCGAATGGCCGTCGACCGTATACGTGCTCTGGATGGGATCGCCGCTCGCCGACTCCGCGCCGGCAACAATGATATGCGTTCCGTCGATCAGGCGGCTATGGCCTTTGGCCGCCGGGACCGTACTGCGACAGTCACCGAATCCAATAATCCGGTCAGCCGCTGACTGCGGCGGAATGCCGGATTCACCCAATTTGAGAACAATCTCCTTGGCGGCCGTCTTCACGTCTGCGCAAACCTGCATCTTCGCCGGCAACAGGCGGGTAACGTCCACTTCGCCGCCGGCAAAATCACGGGTCCATTCGCCCAGACGATACAAAGTGGTTTTGCCCTCGGCCGCTTTGCGGAAAAAGTCCGCCGTAACTGTTTTGTCGAGTTGCGGATGATACAACACAACGGAGTGATAACGCTGCGGGCCGTATTGCATGTACCCATCGTCGCCGATGGTCAGTGAACCGTTCCATATTTCCGTGGTGGGAATAAGATCGGCTGGATGACCGGCCTGCCAGAGCGCGTCGCTGAGCGCTAACCCAACTTTCGCACTTCGATATGAAAATTATTTTTTTATCGCCGCTGGC
>CAYNYK010000014.1:0-59713 GCA_964401335.1 uncultured Planctomycetales bacterium | reverse complement strand
GATAAGTACGGAGCAACCGCCGGTCGTGGCCGCCAAGGGTTGGGATCAACTGGTACCCGGCAAGGCGGGGATCGTGATCGCCGCGTTCGATGCGTCCGGCAAGCGCCTGGCCCTCAGCCGTCTGTTTCCATTCTACGTGGCTCCCGATTTTAATCCGGAGGTGGCTCCACCCGCCAGGCAGAGTTATCGTGCGGCCGCCTTGGCCGCGTTCAACGCCCTCTATACCTTCAAGCTGCCCGACGAAACCCCCGGCCCCAAGGACGGACCCGGCTCGAAGATACTTCCGGTTTTGCTGAGCTGCGCGGGTTCGCTTCATTATTATTCTCCCTACAGTTTTCCCGTTTTGCATGACTGGGAACATGGGGACATGCTGGCCGACCTGGACGTAATCGCCGACGCGGAGCTCAAGGCCAAAATCCGCATATATGCCAGCTCCGTGGGCGATCATCTGCTCATGTCCCGGCTGCCCGCCGAGGAAAACCAATACGGCGGCCTGGTTCGCGGTTGCGTCGACCATCAGGGCCGGCCGGCCCTCGGCTACCATGTCGCGGACCCGAAAGTCGAAGAGAAAATGCTCCGCCTGATCGAGCCTGCCAAAAACGGCTACGCGGGCGGTACTTTGCTCACTATCTACGAACTGACGCAGGACGCGAAGTACCTCGACGCCGCCGTGACTATGGCCGACACTCTGGCGCGCAATCAACTGGAAGACGGCTCCTGGCCAGCCCGTGTGGACGGGAAAACAGGCGAAGTCCTCGGCTCATATTCCAGCTCGCCCGGCGCGGTGGCGAAATTCATGAACCGCCTGGCCAAGCATCGGCCGGACGCACGCTGGGGCGATGTCGAGCAACGAGCCCGGGCCTGGATGCTCAAGTACCCGGCCAAAACCGGCGGCTGGGTCGTCAACTATGACGACGGGGGCGCGGGGGCCACCCTGGCGAATCCGTACGCGGGCTTGTCCAACATGGACCTGTTCGCGTTCGTGCGTTATCTGTGCAAGGTCTCGACCGACGTGCCCGATTGGCAGAGGATTATGGATGAGCAATTCGCCTGGAATGACAACATGTTCGTTTTCTACGGCAGCGACCCGCTTCTGCCCATTGAGCCTTATTATCCCACATGCGCGGAACAGGGCATCCCTTCGAGCTTCCTTCACGGCGGGTGCTGGCTGCCAATGGATTTCCACACCGCCAATTGGGGCAAGGCCCTGGTGGCGGCCTACCGCGCTACCACAGATCAGCGTTACCTCGCGCGGGCCAAGGCGGCGGCCAACGCCCTTACGCAGTATCAGCTTGAGGACGGCCGCACCATGACCTGGATGTGCGATCGTTACACGGGGGTCTCCGCGCATGTAGCCGGAGCACCGGCCACCCATAGTTTCTGGCCCGCCGCATGGGCCATGTCCGCATCCTTCTGGGCCCAGTTGGCCGCTATTAAGGAATAAAACGGGAACGCGACAACGGCGTGCAAAAGAAAATCCGTTTATCGCCGCGCCCAGTTCTGCCAGTCGGCCAGTTGATAACCGTTTTCATCCATCGGGATAAGTAGGCCTTCCTCGATCAGGGCATTGAAGCGGTCCTGGCCGTAGTCCTTCGGCCAGAAAAAAACTTTGGTCGCGGCGCGCAGATCGATGCGAATAGGCCGCGGTTGGTATCTCTGCATACGTCGCAGATACTGCAGAACCCGATCGGTCTCCAGCCGACGAAACCAGGCCGGGTCCGGTATCTTAAGCCCAAGTTCCTTACGCAGACTGATGATGATATCTTTCTGCTGGCGTACCTCCTTCGTACTGAAGGATCCGATCCAGGTGTCATACTCCGGGACGGGTTGCCACGCTTCGACGGCCATCTTTTCCAACGTATCCCGGGAGGCACCGGCGGCGGCCGCCTTGCGGATTTCCTCCACCTTGAGCAAAAACTCGCAATACAACTTGATCTGCCGCAGGTGCGGGAGCATCAGGTCAACGAATGTTTCCGGCGGCCAGGGCAGCGGTAGCTTGGGAATAAAACCGGCATCCGGTTTCATATTCTCCAGCGCGGCCAGCGCTTCCCGCGCCCGGTTCAGGTCAGCGGCCGCGTCACCGGTGCCTACGCGATGCTTCTCCGAAGTCCACCAATAAGTGTCCCAGGTGGGGCCACTGCGGACATCCTGGATCAGTTCCAGGGCGGCCAGCGCTTTCGGCCCGTTGACCGGTCCCCAGATCGCCCCGGTCAACTCGTTCAGAAGCGCATGTGGATCCTCCTCGGGATTCCACAGCAGACGGCCGGCGACGTACATGGAATAAATGTCGTTCAGATGATGGGCCTCCATTTCCGACCAGTACACCACGGGATGAATCGCAAGGGCCCCGTTCTTTAGCGTTTGATAGACATTTTTCAGGACCTGGGCGTTGACGTACATCGAGGCCAGTTGGTCGGTCTCATACTCGGTTGTGTACCAGCCCCAGATACCCATGTTCATATTGAGCTTGGCCGCCTCCCGATGCATATTCTCGCGGACCCCGGCCGGATAGGCGTGCGGTATGGTGGTGGGCAGGATCAGATAATCGTTGAAACCGTTCCGGCTCAGATCGAGCATGTAATCCGCCTTCTTCGCCCACCCGTCGATACCCATGCGCAGGTTCGGGTTCTTCGCCTTGAGCTTGGTTTCCAGCAGCCGCATGTAGTTATAAACGTCTTCCTCGTTTTCAAGACGACCGGGGTCGAAAAAGTGGGCGATGAACAGGTCAATAAACGGGGCCAGGCGGGCGTAATGGTCGTAATACTTCTCGAAACACCGGCGGACGGCCGGGTCCTCAAAGGCCGTCTTGCCCGGCTGGGGCTTGTAGACTATCTCCGGGTCGATCCAGTCGCCGATGGAAAACTCGGCCGCCCAAGCCCATAGGGTGACATTTTGCCCGTTTTCGCGGAGGAGTTCGGCCATCATTTTCTGAAACTCGTGTGTCCGCTCAATCGAGCTGAGCAGGGTGTAGGTGTAGGACGTCTCCATCAGTTGACAACCGCTGAAGCCGAACCAGTCGAACATTTCGACGTAGTCCGACAACCGCTGCCGGTCATATTGAAAGATATTCAACCGCGAGTCCGCAAAGGGATTGTAAAAGGTCAACGCCACCACCTGCGGAACCCAGGGACAGAGCGTCCACTCGCGACGCGGAATCCAGGGCCGTTCCTGAAGGTTGAGCCGCGGAATGAAGAGCGTTTTCTCCCGCTGCTCGCTCTTGAGGATCAGACGTTGAACGGCGCGCTTGAGCCCGACATCGGTGGTCGCGGTGGCCAGCACCACGGATCGGTCACCGATTCGACCCGTGGCGAGGGTAAAGCTTTCGTCAGTCGTCGGGAATGTGCCGGCCGGGTTTGCTTCCTCTGCCGTTTTACGAGTCAGCACAAACGCGGGCGAACCAGGCGGGCAATCCGCCAACCGGTCAACCCATCGCACCGGCTCACCGAGTACTTTTTGCAGATATTGACCGAGACGATCGACCAACCGGTGTTCAAGAGGGGTCTGCGGCTCGGCCACCATCCAGACTGCCGAGCCGCGCGGGAACTCCAACGCGATACTACCCGCATCCTGCAATTCTTCACCGGCGGCAAGCGCTATTGGACAAGGCAGGCCTCCCGGGAAACTGACAAGAAACGACACGATGAGCATATATTTGGGCGACATAGGCCGGCACTCTTCCTACACAGTATTTGACCAAAATGATTTTTTCGAAAAAGCCACGCGCCCTCCAAGAAGATACAGAGTGGTGAAAAAATGCAAAACCCTTGGAGACCGGGCCGTGGGAGACAGTATCTCGCCGGTTCAAGACGGACGCAAGAACCGAATGCAGGATGCGTTGATTATAAATCGAAGGATCGCGAAGCTCGTTGCGACTCCGTATCGGTTCTGACGTACTTTATAGATTTCACTTGCTTGCCTGTTTGGAACCGTGGTTTACGGCAGGCTGCCCCCCTTCAGTGAGCGGGACAACCAGAGTTAAGGATTCACCCTGGGGTAGGTCAACCTGAACCGTCATCCGCTCTGCGTCGCAAGCGCGGACCGAGGCGGAGTACGGCGGCACGGAGCCCTTGGCGGGATAGAGGATCCATCCGAACGTGGTAGAACGATCGACAGATAACGAATAAACCGCGGCCGTAGCCGGTTCATATTTGTTGTATTTCTCGCTGTACCAGCCTTGCAGACGCGGCTCAGTTTGCCCTTTGACCAGTTCGACACTCCACTTCACATCACCGATCGGCATCACGGCCAGGTTCCCCTTGCCTTCGTCCGTGGATTCGACGCGTAATCCGGAAGCCTTGACCGTACACGCGGGGTGCCAATGCCAAAGGGCCTCCAGCTTTCGCGGGCGATCGGTGTCGATCTGGTCCACGACCAGCCAGCAGTGGCCGCGCACGTACAGAACCGACCGCGCATGACTTATTTTCCCCTCGACCTTGGCGAAATGCGGGCAAACCCCTCGGGCGTAGTCGAAATCTTTTTCGAGTCGATAGGCGGTATTGGGCAGAGCGCTCGTCGCGGACAACGGACCGGGCGATTGCCCCTGGCCGTCCATCAGAATCACATTGTGGCCGGCGGAATGAAACGCATAGGGTACCCTGAACTTGGCCGCAATCTCACCGGAATAGGAAAATCGCCCGCTATCCACGAGCAAATCGCGCCCGCCGGCGGTAATCGAAAGGTGGAGCATGTCATTGTGCTGGTGGCCGGTCCCCCATGGTCCAAGATCGAAAAACCCCCACTGCGCGTCGGCGTCGAAACCGCTGCGCATGAGCAGATGTCCAACCCAGGTAAACATGACGGACGGGCGAGCGGGGGCCTGCCCGGCGCGCCCGTTGGAGGCGATGTACGCCCAATCCGGCCGCCGATACTTGTCCGCGGCGTCGAGAATTTTATCGCGATTGAAATTCCGGTCGGAATCGTTGTTCAGTAACCCGTAACCGTCGGGTCTTATGCTGTACGCCAGATAATTCCACATGTCCTCCAGCCGACTGGCATAGTGCGGCGGGACGGCCACGCCGGCCTGGCGGCAGACTTCCGCGCACTGCTCGAAATTAGACAACGCCACCCAGTGATAGGAGGAAGTAAGCTCCTTCTGCACGCCGTCGGGGTATACCTGTATATCCAGATCGCGCTGCAATGTCTCGAGCGCATAGGTCAGCCATGAGGTCGCGTCCTTGAATTCCGGCCAGGCCGCCCCGGCCGTCGCCAGGGCCGACAACTCCATGGTCATCCAGTTTCCGCCGCTGTGGAAATGACGCAGATAATGGGCATGTTCAGGCAGGCTGCTCATTAGCAGCAGGCGAGTGGCCGGCCGAAAGGCTTCGACATCCTGCAAACCATAAAACGCCGCCGCCCATTTCTTGACCCGAAAGCTCGTTTCCAGCCCCCGCCACATGGCCGTCGCGTTCTTACTCGCGGGATACGGCAGACTGCTGATGACCCAATCGCGCAGGTCTTCGTCGAGTCTCCGCACGTAAGCCATGTTGCCGGTACGCTCATAAGCACTCTGTAAAGAGTCGATGTGATGATGTCGGTTCAGGGCCAGGGCCCATTCAAAATCATTCGTCGGTCCGCGATAGTCCCAGTCGAGGCGTCCGTCCGGTCGTCGGGGCACGCGGCTGGACTGGGTATAAAATGTAAAAGTGTCTTTGAGTATGGCCTCGGCCGTTTCGTCCTTTTTATCGCTCGACGGCACCGGGTCGCGGCGCAGCCATTTTCCGGAACTCCCCTCGCGGTAGTAGGCCAGCAAGGCCGTACAGGCGGCCGGTACGTCCCCTTTCTCGACGGCCTGTTTAACCGCCGCAAGGGCGGGCCGATTCAGGTCGATGGACTCAAGCAATGCCCTCATTCGTTCCGGGTACATACGGCAGACATCTTCCACGGTGACAAGCTCGCGCCAATCGGCCTTTGCCGGCCGGTTCATCGAGGCCAGCATCTTGAAGATCTGGCCCTCGCCGGATTTGGCGTTCCACAATCGATCCTGCTCATCGCAATCGTAAGTCCAGTAGATATCGCCGACGAATCCTAAATCGCGAACGCGCGTCAAATGCTTCTCCATCGCCACGACGGCCTCGTCGAGCGTTTTGTAAGCAAAATTGAAGGCGCCATATTCGCCCATGATCAGCGGGATGCCCTTTTCGTCACAGGCCTTCTTGAACTCATCAAACTCGATGCTTTTCAGGTCGCGATCCAGCGTCTTATCGTCCATCGGATAGAAATGGATGTCGAGATAATCCAGTTTCGTTCGGGTCAAAGCCAGCGGCCGGGCCGGAAAGCGTTCATCCTCGGACTGGTCCGTGCGCAACTTGCCCGGCCCCGTCCGGTGGACGGCGCGGAAGGTAAAGACGTTCGTGCTGACCATGACCTCGGGGTCCACCGCATGAACGGCATCGACGCAGGCATCGGCCCAGAGATTGACGTTCTCGTCGGCCATTTTCTGAAGCTCCTGCGCGCTGGTCAGGTCATAGGTTTTTCCGTCGGCCGGCGTGCAGGTGCCCTCGGTCAGCGAAAAAGGCGCCTGGGTGGCCACAAGGTGCGTTTCGTTTTCCAGTTCGTAGGCGAAGATCGTCGTTAAAAGATCGGGGTCGTGCTTTTGAATGGCCCGGGCGAAGTCCGCCATGTACTTCGCCTTGGCATTGATGAACCCGCGGTGCAGGTAGTACAGATTCTTACCCTGGATGTCCTTCGGCTTTTCGCCGATCAGATCAAGGTAACCCTTCGACTGCGGCAGCCAGCCCAGCGCGGGGATGACATAGACGCCGTGCCGCCGGCCGCGCTTGAGGAAATCGATAAAGTTCGCCAGGTACGCGGGCGACAGTTCAAGCGAATCCTTGCTGCCGGCGATACCCTCCTTGTATCCGTGGTGGATGAAGACGCGCACGACGTTGAAGCCGTTCTGTCGCAGATCGGCGAACATCGCCTCGACCTTTTTCGCGTCGTAATGGCTCGGCGCGAACGTGCCATGCGTTGGTCGCGGCCCCTTGGGATGGTTGACCGGAATAAGCCGGATGTAGTTGAACCCGCGAGGCACGAACGGGCGGCCGGATACCTTCTCGACAAACCGGCCCTCGCGTACGCAAATGCGCGGCAGCGGAGCATCGAGGCCGGCCTCGCTTGCTCCCTCCCCCCAGGCGCCGGACAGCGCGAGAAGAAAAACGCTAACCACCGCAAAAATCGGCCATCGCCTCTTTGGCTCTCGGATTACGAACATAGATATATTCCTCGCGGTGAAGCCACAAAGAAACGATTCGACCATATTGCTGATAGATTACCGTGTCAACCACGTCCTCGCACGAGTCCGACTTCGTCGCTTGCACGCGAATCCACGCTTGCCCGAGAACCCACGCTCGCACGAGAATCCACGCTCGCACGAGAATCCCTTCTCGTGCGTCCTCCGGCGGGAATCCTTTCCCGCGTCCCATGGGTGTGGGATAGGAATCCCATAGCCGTCGTGCCGAGAAAGGATTCTCGGCACAGCCTTAAGGATTCTCGGCACAGCCTTAAGGATTCTCGGCACAGCCTTGCGCGCACGAGAACCCACGCTCGCACGAGAATCCCTGCTCGCACGAGAATCCCTGCTCGCACGAGAATCCCTTCTCGTGCGTCCTGCGTTGGGAATCCTTTCCCGCGCACCGTAGGTTCTTACTCCGGAACTTCTCTGCGTTTTGCGAAGGTCACCGCCCAATCCCTGTCAGATTCGCGACTTCATGGATGTCCAAGCACGGCAGGATGTCGAGCGAAGCCCGGCAAAGGAACGATGGGTGATCTCCTTTGGAGCCGTTAACAAACCGACTGAGCGGTACAGCTCTTGTCTGCGCCGACCCCAAAAAGGCGGGAAACTCCAGTCGCCGGTGTCTTGCCATGAGCAAAGCCCTTTCGGTATAATACTATTTAGTTATGTTGTGTGGCCACCTTAGGCACTGCCTATCTAACATTTGTAGTGCAAAGTGGCCGAGAGATGTAGTACAATACGGATATTGCGGGCGTAATTCAGTGGTAGAATGCCAGCTTCCCAAGCTGGACGTCGTGGGTTCGAATCCCATCGCCCGCTGTGACAATAAAGCCTGCCGATCGCTAGAGTTAGCGAACCTGCCCGCGTCGGGCAGAGCGGCCTGAAAGTCGAAACCAAAACGGTAATTACCGTTTTGGCCAAGACCGAAGGAGGTCGCTCATGCCCAGACTGCTTAATGCTGTCCCCCGTTACCGTCGCCATCGGCCATCTAGCCAAGCCGTAGTCACCCTCAACGGGAAAGATCACTATCTCGGCCCTTATGGAAGTCCGACCAGCAGGGAGGTATACAACCGCCTGATCCAAGAGTGGCTGGCCAGCGGTCGAATGTCGCCCGGTCCAGGACCAGCCGAAAACGATCGAGACATCAATCAACTGTTGGTTGCCTATTGGGAATTCGCCCAAGGCTATTATGTCAAGAACGGTCGGCCCACCGGAGAAATCCGTAACCTCAAAGAGGCTTTTCGACCGCTGGCCGAGCTTTATGGGTCCCTCCCGATCTATGAATTCAGCCCAATCCGCCTCAAGGCGGTCCGTGAAATAATGATCAAGAAGGGGCTCTGTCGAAGAGTAATCAATTCCCGGATCAATCGCATTCGGCGGATCTTCAAATGGGCGGTGGAAAATGAATTTGTGGAACCGAGCGTCCTGCACGGCCTGCAAGCCGTAGCCCCTCTTAAAAAAGGCAGGTCAGAAGCCCGGGAATCCGCAGGGGTTAAGCCGGTACCCGATGCTTATGTGGATGCGGTTTTGCCGATCGTTCCCAGACCGGTGAAGGCCATGATCGAGCTGCAACGAATCACGGGCATGCGACCGGGTGAAGTAACCATCATGAGAGGATCCGATCTGGATACTACCGGTCGGATTTGGGTTTACCGTCCGGTCAGGCATAAAACGGAACACCATGGTGCCGAACGGATTGTATATCTCGGCCCTAAGGCTCAGGCTATCTTGCAGCCTTTCCTGCGGGCGGACCTCGCCGCTTACCTCTTCAGCCCCAAGGAATCTTTGGAACAGATCCATGCTGATCGTAGACGAAACCGTAAGACGCCAATGACCCCAAGCCAACGCAAACGAAACCGTAAACGACATCCCAAATGGATTCCGCATGAAAAATACACCTGTAATACGTACCATTTGGCTATTTATCGAGCATGCGTTAAGGCGGGGATCCCTCGATGGTTCCCCAACCAACTCCGGCATAACGCGGCTACGCGTCTTCGGAAAGAATACGGGATCGAAGCGGCCCGGGTCATTCTGGGGCATCGGTCAGCGAGGGTTACCGAAATTTATGCAGAAACCGACCACCTTAAGGCAGCGGATATTATGGCCAAGGTTGGGTAAATCGTCAGGAATGGCCCCCCGATTCCATACTTTTGCTTGGTTTTGACAAAGAGGGGCTGTTGCTTAAACGGTTTTCTGACGATATAGTGACATAGAGAGTATGGCACACCGGCACGAAGGTTGCGTCGGGTGAAAAAGTTAATTGCCTGGGTGACCGTCAAAGGTAGCCTCTATTAATAGCTTTTTTATGAAGCGAACTCTATGCCGCAGAGTCACCACCTGCCGAATTTCTCGGGAGGAGCATTTCCAAAGAGCTATACGGTACCGCTAAGGATAGGGGTGTCCGGCGAAGTACCTGAAGGCTTTGGGCGTGCAGGGCGCATTCGACCCTCAGGGTCGAGGAGCGTTCTGCATGCACTCGTCTTGTTACCCTTCTTCAGAATGTCGTGGCTTTTCAGACTTCAGTAATCTTGAACCTGATGGACTTTCTACAGAAATTCCGGCGTATTCTAATACACCTGGAAAACCCGCCATCCCTATTCGAGGTCCAGAGCCCCATGACCTCTATTATGAAGATCTGATACCTCTTTCGAAAGTACCGGAGCATCTACCCTATCGATTAAGTGGGAAAAAGTTGCATATTTCGACCATCTATCGTTGGGCGAGTCCTCGGGGACTTAGGGGTGTCCGGCTTGAGACAGCTCAGATCGGTGGATCCCGTTATACCAGTGTGGAAGCTCTGATGCGCTTTTCGAGCCGCATCACAAACCAAAACAAAATGCAGCGCATAAAAACTGTCGCCCGGCATCGTCGTGATAAAAAACGTGCAGTGCAACAAATCGAACAGATTCTGCGAGGTCGTGGGATAAGCGGCCGAACTGGAGAACCATTATGAACAACCGCTTCGAGAATCTTTTGAAACAGAATGGTCGCAATCGCAATTCCGAGCATAATAATTCGTTGATGGATTATGTTCATGACAAGCTAGACAACAACTGGATCAAAGTGCTTCAGGCCATGAATATCCTCAACGATGATTTCAAGCCCGGAAACAACGAGTGGTCTACAGGGCGTTCGGTGATTCGTGATGATGATCATAATCCTTCTTTCTCCATCTCGAACAAGCATGGTGGTTGGGTTGACCATGGCGTCAATGAGAAAGGAAGCCCGGTTGAACTTATTATGCGCGTGAAGAATTGTGATCGCATTACGGCATGTAATCTGTTAGCGCACGAGGCAAATATTGGCTTAACCTGCGCTGAATACGCAACGACAAAAGGTTTGGATATGGATCTTCTTGTTCGTGAATTCAGACTCTCCGATTCACAAGTATCTGAGGGAAGATGGGCGGGTACTCCTTGCGTATCGATGCCGTATATGGACGCTCAGGGAGGTACTGTCGCATGCCGTCTACGAATTGCTATGAATGATAATCCTCGTTTCCTCTGGCCCAAAGGAACTAAGGCAGGTGATTTGGTTTATGGGATACATCGTCTGCCATATTGTCCTGGACCTCTGCTGATTATCGCTGAAGGAGAAAGTAACTGCCACGCCGGGGCGGCTCATGACCTGGCCATCCTTACTCTTCCAGGCAAAGGATTTGCAAATCGACCTGCGATTAGTCAGGTGATCGTGGAACATACGCAATTCAATGAGGTTCTGGTCCTATGCGATCCTGACGCTGATGACTTTCCTGAGCATATCGCCTTGGGATTAGCGAAGGTCAAATGGAATGGTATAATCCGTTCCGTCATTTTTAAGAATGTCGTTGGGGTCAAGGACCTCTCTGATTTACACATCAAATATACGCATGACATGGCTGCGTTTGATACATCATGGCAGATGGTTGTAGACGCGGCTCAGCCCGTGCATTCCCCATGCAGCTCATCAGGTAGGCAGCGTATTTACGAACAACGCGCTGACGGTTTGTACAAATGTGGACAGGACAAATATGGGTTGCGATTTGATCGGCTCACCAACTTTACCGCCAGAATCCGTGGTGATATCTTTTTTGATGACGGTGATGAGTCACACCATTATCTTCAGATACAAGGCTCGCTCAATGGAATACAGGAGTGTTTTCGTGTAACAACTGCGGAGTTTTTCCGTTCACCTTGGTGGGTAGAGTATCTTGGCGGCGGAGCTATAGTTTATCCGAAATACGAGGACTACGCACGTGCCGCCATTCAGGAACTAAGCACGGACATTAAAAGGACTCTCGTCCTCGAGCACATCGGTTGGCGAAATTCCGATCAGGGATATGTTTATGTACATGCCGATGGGATTATTGGTCGGAAAGCTGGGTCGGATTCTTCAACACCCGGGACCGACTCGACCACAGAACCGACCAATAACAAGAATCATAAGGTTATGCCAGAGGAAGACTTAGGAACTATTGGTCGGAATGGTCGGAAATATTCCATAGAAGTCCAAGTCGGTGACAGTCTCCAGAATTACCGGCTGCCTCGACCTATTTACGGTACCGATCTGAAAATTGCGATCTCGGAGATGCTCCGTGTCCTGCTTCTTGGCCCCTCTCCTGTCGTTTACATGCTTTTTTGTGCGGTTTGGCGGGCGGTTCTTGGCCCAGTAGATTTTATGCTCCATATTTACGGTGAATCCGGAGTACGTAAAACGGCCTTGGCCACCCTCTTTCAACAGTTCTTTGGCTTAGGGTTCAATCAGCGTAAGCTTCCCGCTGGTTGGAACAGTACCGCAAACAGTTTGGAGGCGCTTGCTTACTCCGTCAAAGACGCCCTCGTTGTTTTCGATGATTATGTTCCTCAAGGAACCGGTCAAGATATGTCGAGAGCGAATCGCGACTTCGAACGAATCGCCAGGTCTGTTGGGAACCAAGCAGGACGACGAAGGATGCGTTCTGATGGAACCCTACAATCACCTAAAACACCGCGGTCACTTATCATATCAACCGGGGAGGATGTTCCCCAAGGACAATCCGTTCGATCAAGGATGCTGGTGTTGGAACTCAAGAAAGATGATATTCGATTAAAGGCTCTGACACTATGTCAAGATTCTGCCTCCCAAGGCTTGTACGCTCAGGTTATGTCTAGTTTCCTAGAGTGGTTATCTCCGCGTTATGATGCGATATATCTACATATGAATAAGTATATTGAGGATTTTCATAAGCGTTTAAAATTCCCTGATGATTATCACGGGCGAATAGTAGATACATTATCTCAACTATATTGTGGATTACAAATGTTTTTTATATTTGCGTTAAACAACAATGCATTACCATTGCCTTATATAGATAAGCTATCTAATGAATGCCTCGATAATATGAAGTTGGTTGGTACAAGCCAGCATGCTATTTGTAAAATCGATGATCCTGTTATACGATTTCTTGAATTGATATCGAGTGCGATAGCATGCGGGCATGCTCATATATGTAACGAGGAGGGCGGTTTTCCCTACCCGGGTAACATGTGGGGATGGAGTCGCAAAGAATATGAAAAATCTGTATATTATCAGCCTCGAGGACGGTGTATTGGCTGGTTCGAGAACTATAATTTATATTTGGAACCCGATGCTGCTTATGATGTTGCCCGTCGGTTAGCTCCTCAAGGTGAGGGCATATCCATAACATCTCATATGTTGTGGAAAAGGATGGCTGATAACAATCTTCTTCAATCTACGGAGCACGAAACACGGAAAACATATAAAGTTCGAAGAATGTTTCAGGGAATGAGGCGAAGTGTAATACACATCGACACTACTATATTAACGCACTATTTAGATATAGATGAATACAAATCGAGAGAACCGGACCTAAACGCTAGGGAACTACTCTATGATGTGTAATCAATACATGGAACACATTATTATAATATGTGTATATATGTACAGGGAGTATTGACTATGAGGAGATAGCAAATGCCTGCAAACGTGGAAACGATGATGTACACTGGGGAGATCCCCTGGCATCGATTGGGCACGAAGTTGGATAACCCAGCAACGGCGGAACAGGCGATTATCCATGCGGGCCTGGACTGGGAAGTGCAAAAGCAACCCCTTTATACCGGTTACGAACGTAATGTTCGGATCAAAGACCGTTTTGCAATTTGCCGAACAGATCGGTTGGATCAAATGGACGGGGGCCAGTTGGGAATCGTCGGCGGTGACTATGAACCGCTGCAGAATCGAGAGGCTTTCGACTTTCTGGATCCGGTTGTGGGGGAAGGAGGGGCGGTTTATCACACGGCCGGTTCGTTGCGAAGTGGCCGTCAGATTTGGATGCTGGCCAAGTTGCCGGGTGAAATCCGGGTAGCCGGGGACGATATAACGGAAAAATACCTCCTCCTATCGAATTCGCATGACGGTACTTCGGCCGTACGAATTGGTTTCACCCCGATCCGGGTCGTTTGCCAAAATACCCTGAATCTGGCGGTACGGAACCTGCAAGGTTTGACCATCCGCCACTATGCCGACGTGGCCATACGTGTACGTGAAGCACACCGATTGATGGGGATTGTCACGACCGAATTTGCTCGAAGCGGACAAGTAATGCAAAAAATGGCCCACATACCCATGACGGGGGATCGTCTGGCCTGTTACTTTGGTAAGGTCATGCCGGTTCCGGAAGATGAATCCCTGATCAATAAGGTCATCCAACGACATGACCGATTCATTGAGTTGTTTGAAACCGGTGACGGCAACAGCTTGCCCGGCGTGCGGGGGAGTCTCTGGGCCGCCTACAACGCCATTACCCAATGGGCTGATCGGGAAAGTTATACAAAGCGGAATAAGGAACCGCTACGCTCGATTTGGTTTGGGGAGGCAGCCCGTCTAAAGGAACGGGCCTATACGGAAGCGGAAAATCTGGTTGCCACACTGATTAACTGATACTCTACCTACCAACAAGAAAATTTCTTTTTCTTGTTAGTAGGTATGACCACTTTATCGTCAGGACTAGGTCGCATGCTTTGCGGTTATGGAAAACCACAAAGCATACGACAACGACCGGCTGCCCTATGGCCTCAGCGATTTCGATCCAAGTATCGTTAATGGCTATCAGGATGATCCCCGGCTAATTGACCGATCACCGAAAGGGGGAATGGCCAGTTGCCTTATCTCAGAACACGGTCGCCTAATCCCATGGCTTAACGGCAATTATGAAAATGGAACCGAATATCACGGCGACCCGCCGATCCAGCTTCGTACGAGTCCCACCTATATCTATCAGAATCCTCTGGATAACGTCCTTCAAGCATCAGATCGTGCTCTAATTCAAGAGATACGCAGCAAGAAGATGAAAAAATACGATGTTACGCGCCTTGGCAATGAAAACAGTGAGGACATGTTGTCCTGGAACGTGTTCCGTAGCCTTCAGCAGGTTCACAACTTGAAGTTGGCTCTCAAGGCGATTACCGGGCTTATCATCGACCAGGAACCCGACTTGTTCTTCTGGACCGTTCGAATCAAAGATAACGTAGCAAAACGATGGGATCGGCTTTTTGAACTTCGCCAAGAATTAGAATACGCGTTGAGTCCACAAACGGAACCCGATATCGTCCTGCACGTTCCAGGTGAATTTTGGGTGTTCATTGAGGCGAAGTTCCGTAGTGAGAATCCGGGGTTCAAGGACGATAATCACCGAGACGATTGGTTGAAACGAAATTATCCATGGTCAATTATCGACCGGGAGGCCGTTAGAGAGGCGAAGCATAAACAGGTCCCTCAACAAATTCTTCGTAATATCGCCTTTGCGCACGCAATGTGTGAAGGTCAAGAAAAGGCCATGGTGGTGGGCCTAGGCCAAGAGATGGATCCCCGATCAGCGGATATCGAGGAGCGTGTGGCCCCCTTCCTGGCCCCCCATTGCCCGGTCACTTTTAAGCGAGCCACCTGGGAAGCCATTTTCCGAGTGTTACCCGCCGAAAACGCAAATCCGGTATTACGGCGGTTGAGAGGGTACATGGTCAATAAGACCCTTAATCTCATGCCTGCTTTCCCAGGCTTACAAAAATCATAATATCTGTCAGAGGTATGACCACTTTAATGTCATGGGTATGCAGCAAAGTACACGCACGAGTTTTGGAGGGTATTTCCGCTCGTGCGTGGAAAACGATTAGCCAGATTACTGCGTATTATTGCCCTGCTTCGGGGGCCGAAGAGTTGGAACGCCCCCAGAATGGCCGAATATTTTTCCACCAGCCGGCGGAATATTCACCGGGATTTGGCCTTACTGGAACTGGCCGGGGTCCCGTATTATTACGATCCGGAGTATGGCGAAGGGGGTGGTTATCGTATTCGACCGGAATGGTTTTTTCCGACCGTTCAATTGTCCCAACAAGAATGTATCGACTTAGCCGTGCTGGCCCGAGGGGCGGAAACAGGCGAAGGTATCCCCCTGCTAGACGCGGCTTGCGAGGTACGGGATAAATTGCTGGCTACCGTGCGTCCGGAACATCAGGATACCATTCGAACGGCCACCGAATTATTCGACATCCTCGGCCTTCGGTTAGCCGATCACAGTCATTGTCGACATATCATGGTTGCATTCCAACAAGCGTTACTCACCCGCAAGCAAATCGAAGCCGTTTATCAGAGCCCGCACAAGAGTAAAAGACGTCTGCTTGAGCTTCAACCCCGTCGGGTCTTTCTGGCAGGGAATTGCTGGTATACGGCCTGTTATGAAAACCAATCGGGGGAAACCAAGCTCTACCGGCTGGCCCGATTCAAGGAAGCCAAAGTGACTTCCAAACCATTGACGATCGGCAAGGAATTTTCGCTCCGGGAATTTCTTGGCAATGCCTGGACCGTCTATCGGGGGGATCGGGATTGGCACGTGGAGATTGCTTTTCATGCGGAGGCCGCCCCGCTGGTCAGGGAAGTGCGATGGCATCATACCCAGCAGGTGCTCATCCAGGATGACGGTAGCCTCATTTACCGGGTGACGGTCAGTGGTTTAGAGGAAATCAAATATTGGGTGCTCACATGGGGTCCACAAGCTAAGGTTCTGGCACCCAAGGAACTGGCGGATGAGGTGCGTAGATTAGCGGAACAGACGGTACAAAGATATGCGGCCCCTTCTGAGGATATGCCCTCGTGAGACATACCAATTCATCCATGCCATCACTATTGCATCCTTGTTGCGATATCTTAACTCTTTCTTCTGGAGATTGGAAATGACAAACGAGTCGGGTAACTATGCTGCGATGGAACGAGCGATCATCGATCAGAATATCCTGCACGCAGCCGTAGATTCAGTCGAGCGGCTAGTCAATTTACACTCACAGGATAAGAACGCTTCCGGCGACTTTCCCCTTGATGATGAACCCGTCCTTAAGGATTATCTCCGAGATGAGGTTCTTAAGCTCGTTGGAAAAATAGGATTAATTGATAATCGAAATCGATTGATGGGCTTGGTAAGTTCCGAAATTCACTACATGCTTAACATCGCCATTGAAGCAACTCGCAGTGGATATCGCCATCTTTTCCAGGATTTTCTTCCGGACGATGATCTGAGGGTTAGCGGCTCCCGACATGGCGAAACGCCGGGAAATGAAACCATAATCAACCCATGATGATATTCTGACAATATGTATTTGGCTTACGACAGAATGCGTACTGGTAAATCCAATAAAGGAGACTATATATGGCAGCATCGTGGTATTACAAAAAGGGTAAGCAGAGTTTTGGTCCCGTATCCGAACAGGAACTTAAGCGTCTTGCGGAATGCGGACAGCTTACTTCCGCTGACTTGGTATGTAAGGATGGCATGAACACCTTCGTTCCGGCCAGTCGTGTACGGGGATTGTTTCCTAACGTACCTCTCCAGCAAATGGCACCTGTTCAGCCTGGCCCCGTTGTTGCTAAACCTTTACAATCACCCCTCCAAGGGCGTTCGATATCCATATCCCCAAAGGTTCTTATCATTGGAATTATATTGTTGTCCATAGGAGTATTCGGTTATTGGATTGCTTTTCATCGTGCAGATTCTCAATCTGAAACAACAAATATTTGTGCTTCCAATATCACGGTGGCCGAATCTCCACATTACGGTAAAGTAATTATAACAGTCTCATGGAAATACAACGATTATGTCGGCAATAAACCCGATACTGACGCCATAGTGATGCTTCTGCCTCATCCGTTAAAGAATAAAATTAAACAAATGCCATCGACTTTCTTTCGGAAATGCATACCGGATGAAGCGGATGAATTGGAGAAATGCGGGGCATATATGGTGTATGCGGGAGGTGATGGACGAGCTGTATTCAATCGAGTTATCGCCGGGGAATACACTATGATTATTATCTCAAAAAATACAGAAGATCTTGCTGATACGTGGGAAATTAGTCAAAAAATATTAAGCAGGTATTTTGATGGAGATATAAAAATATACAATAAAATGCACATAGGAGAGATAGATGTATATTCGGGGGATACGGTAGAGTACAGTCATGATTTCGGATACACTCGATTTTGAGATTGCCATAGCAATCATGAATGTTAGGGACATCATTTTAGGGATTTGATGCAACCCGTGCATAGAAAGCATTCAATGGGGATTAGGATATGTCCTTGGTTCATAAATCGGTGGACGTACGCGCGGATGTATGGCAAAAGTTACGCGTAAACGCGGAAATGTCCGGTTGCTCCGTCCGTGATTACCTGACCTACCTGATCGAGCAATCCAATCCCATAGATGCAAAGAGCCAACATGCCATTGATATTCTGAAAGATGTCGGCGAGATGAACCGTTACGCTCGATCCCAAAAGAATCAGGCCATTGATGCAACCGATAACCACAAACATCCCGCACAAGGATTACGATTTTGTGAAAGAGTATAGGTAATGAAGATAATGCTATTGTGCCGAAATTTGGAAAATCCAAAATCCTAAAGGGTATGGAATGCCACGCGGACATACCAATGCCTCAATCAGCAACTTATCCTTGCTTATCCCCCGAAGTATCCATCGGCAAGCGCGAATCAAATATCTCCGCTCCGGAGCTCCCAGTTTTGCGGCATGGGTTGCCGCCGTCCTGGAGACGGCTCAGGAAAGGACGAGTTCACAACTGCTGTTACGAGCCCATATGATCGAGCTCGATTTGACCCATGCAAGAATGCGGAAGGGAATAACAAATAACCCTTTCGACGATCAAACAATGATTCTTGAGCAATAACCGTATAGCAATGCGGTCACGTCCTCGCATTCCCACGCAGCCCCTCTGAATCGAAAGAGTTAGCCTATCGAGAGCATAAAGCTCTCACCGGGGTTCTTGAAAGAAAGGGATGAATGTTCCCGTAAAGGAGATCAAACGATGCCCATCAAAGTCAATGTCGGATTATCTCGGAAAATGAGTCAGGATTATAACAGCCGGGGATTCAGTCTAAACATCGAGGCCGAACTTCCCGCAACAGCGATTAACGATCCCAGCGTGTTGGCAGAAACCGTCAACCATGTATTCCAGCTTGCGGATGATCTGCTCGAAGAACAGATCAAGAACGCCGGCGCGAATAACGGACATGCCAAGAAACCTCAAAGAAGCATTACGCCTGATCAGGAATCAACCACCACGGATTCCAGCACGCGGACGATGCGCAAACCCAACGGTCAACGATCCCATAACGGTGGAAATGGGAACAGCCCCGGACAACTCAGAGGCATTACCGACGCCCAGATTCGAGCGATTGGGAACATGGCCAAACGGTTGGACGTGGACGCCGATCAATGGGCGGAGACAGAGTACGGTGTCCCCGTACGCAACTTGGCCCTCAAGCAGGCCAGCGCCTTCATCGATACGCTCAAGCAGGAATTCGAGGCCTTTCGTACCGAAGGAGTAAGCCGATGATCGCGGCTTGGCCAACACCCATACAAACCCAGCTTCAGCGGGCAAGGATGACGATGGGCCAGATCGCTGAGACGATTACGGGACGTGATTACCTTTCACACTCCCAGATTTCCGCCTATCAATCCTGCCCGCTGAAGTGGTGGTTTTCCTACGTCGCCCAAGCCCGACCTGAATTCATATCAGCGGCGATGTTGTTCGGTTCGTCCATTCACTCGGCCGTTCAGCGACACCTGGAAGCCCTTATCGCCCACGATCAGCCGCCGACTCTGGATGAACTCATGACCGCCTATCGAGACCACTGGCAGGCTGAATCGAATAGTATCCCGGTAAGATTCGGAAAAACAGATAACTTCGAATCCCTGACCAACACGGCAAAGGAAACCCTCAAGGAATTCCTGGCTAGTCCGTATGCCCATCCGGAAGGTGAGATTCTCGGCATTGAAGAAACTCTTCGGATTCAACTGGCCGATGACTTGCCTGACCTGGTGGCCAAGGTTGATCTGATTGAATACCGTCGGGATGAGTTGGTCATCACCGACTACAAGACTTCCCGATCAATGTGGACCCCGGATACGGCTTTCGACCACGCTGAGCAGTTGGTGCTCTATGGACACGCTGCTCAACCGATTGCCCGTGATCTGAAGGTCAAAACCCGACTTCAATTTGTCGTACTAACCAAAACGAAAAAACCCCAGGTGGACAGCTTTCAAATTGAGTACGGCCTGGACCCGGTTGAACGCACCCGAACAGTCGTTCGCCACGTCTTTCGGGCGATGAAGGCGGGAATGATCTATCCGGCTCCATCGACCATGAATTGTGGGGGATGCCCGTTCCAAAAGCGATGTAAAAGTTGGCACCGGGAGACTGGCCGGTGAGTATTGAGGTGGAATTACGTAAAAAGTCCGGCAAGGTGTGCAAGCAGGCCCTCGACGGGACGATTCACTGTCCCTGCATCGTTCGGTCAACAAGCGAAGATGTCGTAGTGGGTAATGTTTTCGGCATCCTTCGGCACATTCGCCCCCACCTGTGGCTGAATGATCTGCTCAATACAGCCCTGCGGACCAATCGGTTCCGACAGGCTTGGTTCAAGGGATTCTCGGTTCGGTTCTGGGAGCGACAGGAACGATTTCCCCCGGAACTTCTGGACTTCCGAGAAGGCCGGACCGAACCGGATATTATTATCGAATGGGAAAATCCGCCCACAACGATTTGGATCGAAGCAAAGTGGGGAAGCCGATTGGCCGAGGGCACCACCGGCAACCGAAACAATGACCAAGTAATCCGGGGTGTCCGCACCCTGTTGGCGCAAACCGGCCATCTGGCCTTGAATCGGTTAATCGAAATCCCTAAGCGTCGTCCAATATGGTTAGGGCTCTTGAACTGGGAGGATGATCCCGTTCTGGAACGATATCGCACTTCCCCTCAAGTCGATGCGCTGGTACGGTTCCTGGTCGGATCGGATTCGGAACTCAACCCGCCCATCGTTGGATGGTTAAATTGGGCTTGGATTAGCCGCTTTTTGCATGAAAAAACCAATCAGATGCTTCCCCTGGAACGGAGTCTCACCCGATCCGTGGCTGATTACATCGATTTCAAGCTCACCCAACTCAATCAAAACCCACCCTCCTTACCCTTGCTGCCTTCCTCCAGGCTGCCAGGTGTTGAGATCGCATGCTCATAACCTATCCACTGGTTATTCCGCAAAGCTATTGGCAAACGTCCATTACGGCCTTATGTTATTACACTCCGGCACAATTTGGGCAGCCGAATTCAATTGAAGTGTGAAGCATAATCGTCGTAGAAGGGTAATTTAATGGCTAAAATTCCCCAGGTTCCTAACAGTCTGGAGCTTATCCTTGATCTTGTTCGTCACGGCGATTATATCAATCTGATGAACGACAACATTCTTAAAGGTACTGGGGTATCTATCAATGATGGTGATCAAAATCAATTTAGTCGGGGTGAGTTCAATAGGCGTACGCTCCTTAAATTCTGTAGAGAGAACAAAACCCATTGGCCGAGGTTTTGCTTTGATCGTCTCGAGAACTTTTGGTTGGAGGGAAGACGCTGGATCAAACATCCGGCGTGGGATTTATTGACAACTTGTACAATTGATGGGGATCCTGGCATCCTGTTGGTCGAGGCGAAAAACTATGAGAGGGATCTAAATCCTGATGGCAAACCTCCGCCAATGAATCGTAATCAGGAGTCACTTAGGAACCACGATTTGATTGGTTCTGGGCTCGACCAAGCAGCGGCGGAACTGAGCGCAATTTTAGGCACTGACATCAATATAAGTCGGGATGATCATTATCAACTCAGTAACCGTGTGGCTTCAGCATGGATACTGGCTAGTTGTAGAATACCAAGTGCACTGTTGTATTTGGGCTTTCTTGGAGCACCGCAAAATAGCAATCAGATTCCGTTTAGCAATGTAGGCGATTGGCGGCAGGCGATGGAAAAACACATACAGGGTATATTGCCCAGCAATTTTGCGCAATCACCAATCCTGATTTCCGGAGGGGCAACGATGCGGATGATTATCGAATCACTAGAGGTCAATATGTTTTCGCGGCCGTGATGAAATTAGCATCATCTTAATTGTGAGTGAATAATAGCAAGTAAATGATTAATGAATAACCGAGTGCGTGTGGCTGCACAATTAGAGCCGGTCCCAGGAAATGTGGTAAGACTGAAACGCTGAGTAACAGGGCATTTTTGTGTCTTTAATACTCGTCGGCTAGATCTTGGTCTGAACTCTTATCGTTATTGTCATCGTGTGCAATGGCCGACATGACGTTAGCTATGTACTCGAACTCATCGCTGGCAACATCTTCCAGAAACCGAGCCTTGGAACGCGCCAGGACAGTAAAATAGTTGCGAAAAGGTTCTGATAACTCTTTCGCCCGCTTTGCCGAATCCGGTATTGGCAAGACAATCTCACGGTAACGATTACCGCAATCCTCGCGATTCGTCTGCATCAAAGCGATACGATGCCATTGGTTCCTAACCGCGCGTAGACATAAGGCCCACAGAAGATAGAAGGGGTCCCACAGATCGTTCTTGGTGACCCTCAATACAAACATCTCCTTGGTGAGTACGACCTGCTCTTCACCAGGAAGGAGGATGGCGAACTCACCAATATTGCTGCTTGCGCGATTCGGCGTTATCAAATCCCATTCCCGTAGCCCGCTGTTCGCGCCACGCCAAAAACGTTCAGCAATACTTTTGCGAACTAGATTCGTCGGATTTACATTCACGCGTAATGCTCGGATGTCTGAAACCTTGATGTATGGGATCGTTCCAGTTCGCTGGTCATTTCCTGGACTACCATGTCCAGCACGCACACTTATGACGCCAGAGTTTAACAAGTCACCGAGTGTAACAGCACCAAGATTGTTCTCTTGTAGCAGTTGCTTTATGTCCGCATTGTATCGCTCGTCGTAGTACGTTGGCACAAGAACGCGTGCTTCAAGGACTTGCTTTACGGGAAGCTTGTTGTCCCCCGGTGAAATTCGCCCTGCAAGATATGCCTCAACAGCTTCGGCGAGCTCATTATCGATTTCATCCGTCCTCTGTCCTGTTTGCGGATCGGTCTTGTAGCGAGTCCCCCCACTCTTATAAATGCCGCACGTTCGAGGATTAAGGAACGTAACTGTCCTTGTGTCATTGCGGCTAGCCGATCTTCTTGAAGATGTAGAAGTTCGTTTTGGCACGGCAGAATCCTTGAAAGGCCTCCATCGGAACATTTGCGACAACTACGGGCTGTAAACGTGGCTCAAGCCAACTAAAGAGGAACTCGTAATTACTCGAGAAGAAGTACGTCTCTGGTAGTACTATGCCGACTCTTCCTCCCTTCTTAAGCCACTCATATGCTCGTTGTAAAAAAACCAGGCCGATCTCTATAGCGGTGTAACTTGAGCCTCCACGCATGGCAATATCAAGATTCGCAAGACGACAATCCTCAGCGCTAACCTTGAGGTTTTTGCCGAATGGAGGGTTTGTGATCACGGCCGTAAAGCGCCCTCGCCCCCACATATTACTAGCGAGGTGTGGAAAATCGCGGCTCCACCTGTGAGGTCGAACGGAATCACCGCGCACGCAGTGAGCAGACCCATCCTGAGCGATCTGCATTATAGCCTTCGTTAGCTTGAGGCCAATGCCATCCTTCTCGATTCCGAAGATATGTGTCTGTGACCATTGAGATAGACTCTGATCGGTCATCTCTTGATTCTTGCGTTTAATTTCCCGCATTGATTCAACCAGAAAACCACCAGTTCCACAGGCAGGATCAAGTATTAGATCATCCCAGCACAATTCCATGAGTTTTACGCCCGCTTCTATGACCGCTTGAGGCGTGAAATACTGACCTTCCCCCTGCTTTAAGGCTTCTGCTCTTAGAACTTGGAATGCAGTCGCAACTGTTTCAACTCCGAGATCGATCAGTCGAAGCCCTGAAAGCGCTTCAACACATGCATAAAGCGTTTCATCAGTGAAGCGTAGCGACTTGTCCTGCTCGGTGGTAAATGTATCCGGGTAAACACCGACGAACGAGTCGTATCGGCGCCGGATCTCTCTCCCAGTTCGCCCTGCAGACTCAAGAGGACGAAAGAATGCTGGCGCCGACTGATTCGATTTGGCTTGCTTGTCACTTTCCAGCTTGAGTAGCAACACATTGCAGAGTTGGTCCAGTTGCTCCTCACGCCTCGTCACGTTCGAGTCGCCAATTACTACCTTGTCAAGAAGATCCTCGACGACCTTACGGAACAGCTCATTGGGTGGAGAGATCAGGTCCTTAAAGACGATCTGCCTAACCTCAGGTTTGATGGCCTCACCGGGTCGTGGAAGATCCCCGATTGGACGGCGTTTGGGCAGCATGCGACCGTCAGGTTGGCGATAAATGAATGCTCCCTGGGCACTGGGTTGGGGGTCGTTGGCCCAGACTCCCAGTCGAACATGGGGTTCTCCGACGAAGTAGGCTTCCAATTGAGATACGCCTGCTTGCTCATTCGGTTGCTTACACTCCACCAGAAACAGGAGGTGACGGAAATCGCCGATGTGGCGAGGATCGTCAAACACGGCGATGTCCACTGGAAAACCAGAGTAGGACTGCCCTTTCTCTCTCTTTGTTTGTTCGGACGGCGTTTTGGGGACTCTCCATTCAGACTTGCCAAAGATAATCTGTTCAATTGCCCAGCCAATTCCACAGAGATACTCGACGAGCGGCCCCACAACCTGCCTTTGTTCCGTGGTGTTCTTGAGTGCCGAGCGAATACGCTCACGTAGCCGTTGTCGCTCTGGTGTAACTCTATTGTCAGTAGAATCGGCCGAAACAGTGGGACGCTGGGGCGAACGCGCTGGCCTTTTCGATTTCTTCGTCTTTCTGGTTGATTTGCTCATTCGGATACTCAATAGTCGTAATGCGAATCAGCTAAGGCGATGCTCTGGCCTAGATTTAGAAAAGGTTGTCCAAAGCAATCTCCTTCTGCATTCGAGACGGCTGAATGTATCGCCAAATGTACTGCTCCGAACTCTGTCCGGAAAGTTCCAATGCATATTGGACTCCATGCTTCTTGGCCGCGAGACGAAGGCAGGTGTGCAGCAGCGCTTGGGTATGGAGGTTGACCTTCTGGTCGTCGGTTGATCCGCTCAGTTGTGTCACTGGCCAGGAAGGGGCGGTGATGGTGAACCCAGCGGACACAATGGCGCAGCGTGGCCAGCACGCGGTTCACGGTCGTTGGGCTGCGTTTTTCCCGCTGGAGCTGCTTGATGTAGTCAGCGGTCATGGAGCGGGTCCACTGGTCGGGGTGGCCGCTACCGGTGGCCTGGATAAAGAAGTCAAGAAAGACGCTCAAATCTCGGGCTTTGTCCTTAATGCTGTTCTCGGCGTTGGCCCCGGCCTCCTGGTCCATGTACAGGTTAAGCCAGGCAACTAGACGGTCCAGCTTGGCGGTTGCTGGGAACCGCCCCAATTCCGTTCGAGCTGGAAGGATTGCCGTATTGGACATGGTCGGCATGATATGCCGTTTTCTTATGTCACGCAAATCCCCCAGTTTTGCTGGGATAAAGTTACTACCGTTTTGTTACCGTTTTGGTTTTTGAATACCGCGAAAACATGCGAAAAAACGCTATGGAATGCGAGGGATTGACAAACTCAATTATTTTGATAAGCTGTTATTGTATCAAAACTTTCAGGCTTTTCGGCGGATAAACCGGGTCGATTCCCAAGCTGGACGTCGTGGGTTCGAATCCCATCGCCCGCTTCATCGCGGGATCTCGCATGATGCAGCTTCGTCGCGTTTCCCCTCCATTTTACACGGGATTAAGTTTCTACGAACCCTGTAGGTCAACCCCTTATGGATTATAGTCCCCCTAACAATGGATAGCGATGTAAGGTTTTTACGCAGCTATGGCCTCGGCTGCTTTGCCGGTACAATCGATGGGGGGCCAATGCTAACCCGGATTATTCACCACAGAGGTCACAGAGAGCCCGCCTAGGCGAGGCTCCGCCGTGGCGAGCACGGAGAAAAGATGAAATAAGGACGCAGGCGAGGTACCCCTAATTCTGGATACAGGCACCCGGTCCAAACCATCGCTCACTCTGTTTTCTAATAACTCCTTTATTCTATGTTGACTCCGTGGTAAAACCAATGAATAATGCGAGCTAAAATGCCGCCTTGTCTTTGCTCGCCGTCAATGAAAGAAATTACTTATGATCGGAACGCACCATCCGCTGGGTTATGTGTTGATCATCGCATTGCTTATTCCGTTGCGAACCAGTCTTGGGCTGGATTTGCATGTGGCCGTCGATGGTAACGACACTTGGACCGGCCGCGCGGTCCGGCCTAATGAGGAAAAAACCGACGGCCCGCTGGCTACTCTCGAACGGGCCCGCGATGAAATCCGAAAACTCAAAGAGCGCGGCCCGCTGCCGGCCGGCGGCGTTACCGTGCATATCCATAAGGGCGATTATGTCTTGCCGCGCACTTTTGAGCTTACGTCCGAGGATTCCGGCACGGCGGCGGCACCCATTGTTTATCGCGCGCACGGTGACCAAAGGGTGCGTCTGCTTGGCGGCCGGTCGATCAAGAATTTCAAAAAAGTGACGGATGCGGCGACTCTGGAACGCCTGGATGAAACCGCGCGAAATCAAGTGTGGGCAGCCGACCTGAAGGCCGCGGGAATCACGGATTACGGCGACCCGGTGGCGGCCGGTAAGCGCCTGGAGCTGTTCTTTCAGGATAAGCCGATGACCCTGGCCCGTTGGCCGAATGAAGGGTTTACAAAGACCGGCGAAGTAGTCGGCGGAGAGGAGTTCACGTCGCACGGCAAGAAAGGCGACAAGATCGGAAAATTCACCTACGAAGGCGATCGGCCCGAACGCTGGGTCGGCGAACAGGATCTGCGTTTGCACGGCTTCTGGTTCTGGGATTGGTCGGACGCCTACGAAAAAGTGGAATCGATCGATCCGCAAAAGAAGATCATCAGCACGGTCCCGCCTTATCACAATTACGGCTACCGGCCCGGCCAGCGCTATTATGTGTTGAACGCTTTGTCCGAATTGGACTCGCCGGGCGAATGGTATCTCGATCGCCCGAGCGGCGTTCTGTATTTCTGGCCGCCGGCGGCTATCGACTCCGCGTCCGTTTATGTCTCCGTGCTCGATAAGATCATCGCCATGCGGAACGTATCCCATATTACCCTGCGCGGCCTGGAGATGGCGTTCAATCGCGGCGAGGCCATCGCCATTCATGACGGGTCAGAGTGCCGCGTCGCCGGGTGCATATTACGCAATATCGGTGGCAGCGCGGTGATGGTCAACGGCGGTCAACGTCACGAAGTGGTTAGCTGCGATATCGATAACATCGGCGATAGCGGGATCACTCTCGAAGGCGGAGATCGCAACACGCTGACGCCCTGCGGACATGCCGCGATCAATAATCACATCCATCATTACAGCCGCACCAGTCGTACCTACCGGACGGCCGTCAGCGTGGCCGGTGTCGGCTGCCGGGTGGCCCATAATCTCATTCACGACGCGCCGCACATGGCCCTGGGGTTGAAGGGCAATGAACACGTGTTTGAATTCAACGAGGTCTACGACGTATGCCGGGAAACCGACGATGCCGGGGCGTTCTACATGGGCCGGGACTGGACCTGGCGGGGCAATGTGATTCGCAACAACTATTTTCATCATATCGGCCAGTACAAAACCTGGGTCGGCACGCAAGCGATTTATCTCGACGACTGGGCCAGCGGCACGACGGTGTTCGGAAACATCTGCTATAAGGTATTCCGGGCCGTGCTGGTCGGCGGCGGGCGCAATAATACGGTCGAGAATAACATCTTCGTCGATTGCGACATCGCCGTGCATGTCGATTCCCGCGGACTGGGCTGGGCGAAATATTATTTTGACTCGACGAACAACACGTTAGTCACCCGGTTGGCGGCCGTCCCCTATAAGCAACCCCCCTGGAGCACGCGCTATCCCGAACTACTTACTCTGTACGAGGATGAACCGGCCTTGGCCAAGTACAACAAGGTCGTCCGCAACATCGCGGTGGACAACAAGAAGTGGCTCGACCTTCACAACGGGCTGACGGATAAGATCGTTCAGGTCGAGGATAACTTGGTCGACGAGGATCCGCGTTTCGTGGATGCCGAGCATCAGGACTTTCGTTTGCGATCCGATTCGCCCGCGTTGGCGAAGGGTTTCAAACCGATCCCCTTCGAGCGGATCGGATTATATGCTGATGAGTATCGCAAGAGTATTCCGTCCCGGTGCATCAGGAAAGAGAATTGATGCTCAAGTCGGGGTGTTCCATCCATCCCGGTCGGGTTGCCCACTGCGTTTCGAGGTGGGGGAGCGATGCCCCGCGCGGGGGCGTGATGCTGCGATGTGGAAGCGTTCAGGAGTCGATCATCGTGCCCCACGTCTAAAGACGTGGGCCACCCGGCATCTCGGTACTCCGGGATGGGTGGGCTCACGATGATCGATGGCGAAGGGAATCTGCGTTGTGACATTGCCCACGGTGCCGAAAGAGTAGTCGCAATCGATCATCGCTTCCCCACCCTTTGCTGGCGCAAAGGATGGGGCATCCACACCCCGCACCCAATCGGGGGAAGACAATAATTGGAGAGGAATCTCCCATGCTACGATTCACGGTGATGAAAGCTCCGTTCGGTTCCGTGGGTTTCGTGGTGACGCCCCGTGGACTGGCTCATCTTCTGCTGATGAAGTCGCCTCCGGCCCAGGCCCGCTCGATTCTGGCCCGCCGTTTCACCGATGCGCGTTATGATCCTGATTTATGTCCTGATCTGAAAAAGCAATTAGAGGATTATTTTGCCGGCCGGCGCGTTTCTTTCCGCGTGAAGACTGACCTTTCCGGGTTGACCCCATTTCAGAAGACGGTACTCATGGCCTGCACGCGGATCACCTATGGTCAAACGCTGAGTTACGGCCAACTGGCCCGAAAGATCGGCCGCCCCCGCGCCGCCCGCGCGGTGGGCGGCGCTTTGGCCCGCAACCCGGTCCCGCTGGTGATTCCCTGCCATCGTGTACTGGCCGGCGACGGTTCGCTCGGCGGCTTTTCCGCCGAACAGGGTGTCGCCCTCAAAAGCTGGTTATTGGAACTGGAGAAGTGAAAATCGGGGTGCCCCGTCCATGACCCCTTGCGTCAGGAACAACTCGGTCCCGAACGGCGGTATACGCGGCGGCCCGGTCTCTCGGCTTACCGGGGCCGCGGCCGCACAGCGAGCTGGCACCTTCAATCCATCCCCGACGCAAAGGCGAGGATTGATTGTGGGTGCTTTCGCTGATCGGCCATAATCAATATAGTAAGGGTCTGGCGAGTTGGAATCTCAAGGCTCTTGGACATGCACATACCGGAGCTGCGATTGGATGGAAAAATATAATCCTGACGGAATGTGGAAGAACATATGGCCGACGAAAAGATACTGATTAAAGGCGGGCGAATCATCGACCCGGCCAACGGCGTGGACCGCACCGGCGATCTGCTGCTGGCCGACGGCAAGGTGGCTCGACTGGATACGCAAATCACCGACAGCGAAGCCCGGGTGATCGAGGCTAAGGGGTTGATCGTCTGCCCCGGCCTTATCGACATCCATGTACACTTTCGCGAGCCGGGCGACGAGAACGAGGAAACCATCGCCACCGGCAGCGCGGCCGCCGTCGCCGGTGGGTTTACCAGCGTCGCCTGCATGCCCAACACAAATCCCGCCCTGGACGACGAGGCCTCCATCGAATTCGTCTATCGCCATGCCGCTCGAGCCAATCTCTGCAACGTTTACCCCATCGGCGCGGTAACCAAAGGACGCCAGGGCAAGGAACTGGCCGAGATGGGCCAGATGGACCGCGCCGGGGCCGTGGGGTTTTCCGACGATGGTAACGGCATCGCCTCTACCGGCGTGATGTATCGCGCTCTGCAATATGTGCGCATGTTTGACAAGCCGATCATTCAGCATGCCGAGGATCCGGATGTCACCGGCGGGGGAGTCATGAACGGCGGACAAACGGCCCTGCGGCTGGGGCTGCCCGGCATCAACCCCATCGGCGAGGAGCTCATGATTCAGCGCGATCTGACCCTCGTCAAGGAGACCGGCGCCCGTTACCACGTCTGCCATATTTCCACGGCCGCCGCCGTCGAGCTTGTGCGTCAGGCCAAGGCCGCCCGGATGCCCGTCACCGCCGAAGTCACCCCGCACCACCTGCTGCTCACCGAGGAAAATTGCGCGACGTTCGACACCAATTTTAAGATGAATCCGCCGCTGCGCACTCAGGCGGACGTGGAGGCCTGCCTCGAGGGGCTGGCCGAGGGCATCATCGACTGCCTGGCCACCGACCATGCGCCACACGGCGTACAGGAAAAGGAATTGGAGTTTCTCAACGCGCCTTTTGGAATCATCGGCCTGGAAAGCGCCTTGCCCCTGTACATCAAGGCCTTGCTGACCACCGGTCTCTTGGATTGGTCGAAACTGATCGATCGGATGGCCGTCCGCCCCGCCCGTGTATTGCGGTTGGACAAGGGAACCTTGTCCGTCGGTGCCGATGCCGATGTCACCGTGATCGATCCGGACCTCGAATGGACCATCGACGCCCGCGCGTTCAAATCCAAGAGTCGCAATTGCCCCTTCGACGGTTGGAAAGTTCACGGCCGGGCGGTAGCTACCATTGTTGGCGGACAGATTAAGTATCAGCTCGAAGCGGCGGCCTCGGCGTAGGAGTGAACACGTCCCTTTGATCGTTGAGGTTAGTCCACCCGGCTGCGGGTACACGAGTAAAGAAATAAAGATGTGCGATTTTCGTTTTGCCATCGAGACCCAAAAAGTTCCGCCCGGCCATGCAGTTTCCGTCGAACTGGATGGCCGCTGGTACACGATCTCCAATGATGGGGGTACTTTTTACGCCACCGACGAGGCCTGTCCCCATGAGGGTGGACACCTTGGCGGCGGCGAGGTCCGCGACGGCTGCCTTATCTGCCCCGTACACTGCTGGCCCTGGAACCTGAAAACCGGCCTCTCCGACCCCCGAATGCCTTGGCTCCGGCTCAAACGTTACCGATGCGAGGTCCGAGAAAACAAGGTCTATATAGCCGTTTTAGCCCCACTTGCACATGATGAATAAAAAAACATGTAATCAAGAAATCTGATTCAGCCCGACGGGAATTATGCCGACATATCAAGCGTCGGGGGGTAAATCCCCTAGATGGGTAAAATATTTGCTATCATCGGGTTATAGACCCCTTATTATCGGACTTTCGCAATAGGCCGGATACCTCCACAATACTCAACTTCTAGAAAAAATGTTGAGGGGGACCGATTTGGATCGGGGGTTGAGGGGAAAAGCTCCCGGGGAGGGGAAAGAAGCTTTTTTATCACTTTGCGAACTGCACTATCCTACGACCTGTATACACTTCAAGCCTGAAATATCCAAATTTCGATGAAACACCGCCGGCCTACATTCATCTAAATAGACAGGGTGCGGTTTATAGCGGCTTCAGACTGGCGGGATATGGGCAAACTTTCGGTTATAAGGAATTGCCTGTAAGAAATAGGCCGGCATAGGTAAAATAGGATTAAGTATCCCCGATGCGGTTTGGGATCGCGGGAGGGTAAACCATGACCCTGTTGGAAAAATCTTCGCGGCAGGCCCAGAAGCGGCTGTGGCTGAACCGTTGGTTATCGGCCTTGGGCTGGTGCCTGACCGGGGCGGCCGGGGTGTTTTTTATCCTGGTCATTTTGCAGCGGGTACTGCTGTCCACCCTGGAAGCCGGGCTGTTCTTTGGGATAGCGGCGATAGCCCTGACTGTTTTGGCTTTGATCGCCTCGATTGTTTGGTCGCTATGGACGCGGGAAAGCCTGCCCGTCGCCGCTGCTTGTCTGGATAAGGCCGCCCGGCTGAAAGAGCGGCTCAGCAGCGCGCTACATTGTCGGACGATCGATGATCCTTTCGCGCAAGCGGTGGTCGCCGATGCCGAGCAGGTCAGCAAAAAAGTGGTGGTGCCTCTATATCTGCCGATCCGAGCTCCGCGCTCGGCGAATTATGCGGGCCTGAGCCTCGTATTGGCGTTGCTGGTTTTATGGTTGTTTCCCGCCATCGATCTGGCCGGCAAGAAAGAAGAAGCGCTCCAGAAAAAAGATATGGCCGACCGGGTGGCGCGGGTCAAGGCCGATATTCAGCCACGCGTACAGCAACAGATGAACAAACTGGCCGAGCAGAACCCCGCGTTAAAAAAGGACATCGATGACTTGGAGGCGATGCGGGAGGCCCCGCTGCAAACGCCGTTCGATGTTCGTCGCGAGGAAATAAAAAAACTCGAGAGCCTCAAGGAAAAATGGGAGTCACGGCGGGACAGCAGCGAACTGGCCAAGGTGCAGGAATTCAAGAACATGGCCCGTCGTCTGGCCGCCATCCAACAGCAAAGCAAGACCCCGGTCGGCGATCTGAACAAGGCATTATCCGAGGGCGATCTCAAGGCCGCTCAGGCGGCAATCGAAACCCTGAAAGAGGAATTGGCCAAGGCCGCCAAGACCCCGGAGGAAAAACAGAAAGCCGAGGAGATGCAACAACAGCTCGAGGCCGTGGCCAAAAAACTCGAACAGATGGCCAAGGATGATAAGAAAGTCCAGGACGCCATGGCCAAGGCCGGCTTGAGCAAGGAAGACATCGCCAAGGCTTTGGAGAACATCAAGAAGGGTGACAAGGAAGCCCTGAAACAACAGTTGAAAGACAAGGGTCTTTCGGAGAGCCAGGCCCAGGAACTTGCCCAATTGGCCGACAAACGCTGCGGGGCGTGCGATCTGGCCAACAAACTGGGCATGAGCCTGGGGCAGGCGGCCGCCGCGATGGGCCAGGGCGCCGATCAGGCCGGCAACAAGGCCCTCGACGGCTTGACCGCCGCCGGCGAACAGCTTTCGCAACTCGAAGCCATGGAACAGGAGCTGAACCAGTTGGCCCAGGGTCTGTCCGAACTCGACGCGATGAAGAACAACCTCGGCCAGTCCTGTTCCCAGTGCAACGGCACGGGCATGTGCAACGGTCAGCCGTGCGGGGCATGCAACGGGTCGGGCATGTGCAACGGGCCCGGTCCCGGCTCGGGCGGAAACTGCATGGGGATGGGTGGCCTCGGACGCGGACAGGGCAACATCGCCCCGAAAGAAGCCACCAACGTCGGACTTAAATACGAACGCACCCCAGTGCATACCGGTCCAGGTCGCATTATTTCCCAGCAGTGGGTGGACGGCGAGCAGTTCAAGAGCGAACCGACCGGCGAATTCGTCGAAGCCAATATCGCCGCCCAGCGCGCCACCGCCGATGCCATCGAGCGGGAACAGATCCCCCGGCAATATCACGGACCGTTGCGCGAGTATTTCAAGCATTCGGCCGACGGCCTGCCGGTCGACCAGACGCCGTCAGCCAATCCCGGCGCTGAAGCCTCCAAATAGCTCCGCGATCGCCTCGGTACTGCTGTTCGGTGTGGGCCCTATGCACCAGAAAGTGGACGGTGCGCCATGCTATGGTGCGCCAAAGTGTGGCATGGTGTGGCACTGGCGTCTCGCCAGTGCGGGTATCTTCTATCCAAGATGCGCATTGACCTTGGCCTGAACAAGATCATCGGGATTTTTATTTTTCGGGAGCCATTCGAAATGCACAACATGTTTCTCAAACGGCCGCGATGTTTTCTATTCGGTGTGGTGGCGATAGCGATGTTTGCCGGCTGCGAACGCTCCGAGCCGCGGCCGGTGGTAACCTTGTATTCCAGCGTCGATGTTCCGTTTACCGAGTCCGTGGTTAAGGAGTTTGAGCGGCAGACCGGTATCACCGTACAGTTGAAGGGCGATACGGAAGCGGGCAAGACCACCGGGCTGGTCAACCGTATCCGGGCGGAGCGCGGCCATCCGCAGGCCGACGTTTTCTGGTCGAGTGAGATTTTCAACACGATCAATATGGCCGACGAGGGCTTGCTGGCCGAATACCGCCCGCCGGCCGAGGGCATCCCCGACCGCTACCGCGACCCCAAGGGCCGTTGGACCGCTTTCGGCTTGCGGGCCCGGGTGGTGGCCTACAATACCACCAAGGTCAAACCCGAACAGTTGCCCAAGACCTGGCGAGAGCTGCCCGATCCACGATGGAAAGGCGCCCTGGGCGTGGCCAACCCGTATTTCGGCACGACCCGCGGACACTTCGCCGCGCTATATGCTCTTTGGGGCGAGGAGGAATACGTTCGGTTCCTCAAGGAACTGCGGGAGACAACCGGTGGAGAATTGATGGACGGCAACGCCACCGCCGCCCGCTTCGTCGGACAGGGCCGGTTGCTGATCTGCGCCACGGACGATGACGACGTTTACGCGCGCAAGGGACGCGGCGAACCGGTGGAGATGGTTTACCCGGACTTGGGCGACGGCGGCACCCTGCTGATCCCGAACACGGTGGCCTTGCTCGCCGGCGCGCCCCATCCGGAAACAGCCCGCAAGCTGATCGATTTTCTCACCTCGGCTCGGACCGAGCGGATGCTGGCCGAAAGCGCCTCCGGCAACATCCCCGTCCGCGCCGACCTCCGCAAGGAGCTCGGCCGCACGCTGCCCCCCGAAACTAAATTGAGCTACCAGCAGATCGCCGCCGCCATGGAACCATCCATCAAACTCGCCGGCGAATATCTGGTGAAATAACTACCAGCCCGAAGCGCCAGCGAGGGTTTCGCCCCGCAAGGGGCGAAGGATTACGCGCGGACAGGATGAGGAGAAGGGGAGATAAGGAGATGGGGGGAGGATGATGCACAATACCAGCCCGAAGCAGTTTACCCGCCTGCCTCGCTCGCCGCGGCGGAGCCCAGCGGAGCCGGACCTTGGCGGGCCTGGGCGGGCCCGCGAGGTTTTCGCCCCGAATGGGTCGAAGGATTATGTGCGGAGAGGGGAGAAGCAGAGACAGGGAGATCGGGGAGGATAAGAGGCGAATACACGATAATACTTGATTGTTACGGCCGGTGTTGGCCGCGGTACTCTACCGGTTTCATGGTTTTTCGACATGCTCACCTTGAAATATCATACTTCGAGAATGTCGTAGCGTTTCTGCACATAAGTGCAGCCGACATTAAGACAGGTCAAATGTCCTTTGCGCACACCCATGGCCCGATGGCTGTGCCCACAGAGTACATATTGAACTTTGGGCTCGGCCAATACCGCCTCCCCGAAGCGGGCACTGCCCATGAAGGCGGTAGCAAAGGCAAACGTTGGATCCTGACTGGTTGGAACCAACTCGATGAAGGGCACATGGTGCATGGCCGCCACGATCCGCCGACTGCGCGCCGCCTCGGTCGCCAGGTGACGGCGGAACCGTGCGAGCAGATATTCGCAAAACGCGGCGTCGCTCATGCCCAGATCGACATGCGCTCCGTCCATCCAACGCACCCCGTAGGAAAACGCCTCTTCGGGAATATCGGCCGTATGCGCCAGCAGGTGTCCGAAGCCTTCGACCCGAGCGGCGGCCCCCGGCGCGATTTTGTGTTCATAGAAACGCAAGGGCAGCCCCAGCCATTCCGACCGGAAACTGTAGTCGTACCAACCCACCGTCCCGACGAACCCCACACCGTCCACATTGGCGGATTCGACATCCAGCGGCCAAAATCCCGCCTCCCGACAAATAGCGGGTAACAACTCCTCCAGACGATAAAGCGAGCTTTCGCCGGGTCGGACCCACAATTCATGGTTGCCGGCCACAAAGAATTTGCGCCCGGCAAAACCATCGAAAAGATGCAGGCAAGCGTCCACAATATCCACGTCCCGACCGGCCACGTCACCCAGTAAAATGAGAGCATCGACGGACAAGCCACAAATCTCGTCGGCCAACCGACGGGTCGGATCGACCCCGCGGGCGATGTCGTAATGCAGGTCGGAGGTCACCACGATCTTCATGGACGGTTTCCTTACGAGGCATAGGCTCGTATACTTAAACCCGCGTGCCGTTTGTGCACCATCAGCCGCCCGCAGATTTTAGGTCGATAGCGGCCAATAGCAGAACGGTCGTCTTAGTGTAAGATATCGACCGGACGGTCACAACGCGGAGGCACAACGCCAAGCGACGGTGGCAAGGCAGACCCCAGACGCGATATCCATGAAGCCCTATAGGGGAAGCGATGAATACCATCCTTCAGGTCAATCAGGTATCCAAGACCTACCGCAACGGCGGGACCGTGGTACGGGCGGTCAACGAAGTGTCCTTTTCCGTCGAGGCCGGTCGATTGGTCGCCATCATGGGGGCCAGCGGGTCGGGCAAGAGCACCCTCCTGCATCTGATCGGCGGACTGGACGTGCCCGATACCGGTTCGGTGATAGTCGACGGGCTGGACATCACCCGCATGTCCGATCGTCGGCGGACTCTTTTTCGCCGACGAAGGATGGGTATCATCTTCCAGACTTTCAATCTGCTGCCCACGCTGACGGCGAGCGAAAACATCGCCGTGCCTCTGCTGGTGGACGGGGTGAAGAGCGCGGCCATCCGTTCCCGGGTGGAAGAGATGATTCACCTTGTCCATCTGGAACAGCGGGCGAACCATAGGCCACAGGCCATGTCCGGCGGTGAACAGCAACGGGTGGCCATCGCCCGAGCCCTGCTCAACGACCCAACCCTGATACTGGCCGACGAGCCGACGGGCAACCTCGACTCCATCAGCGCGGCCGAAATCTGGCGACTATTGGCCAAGCTGGCCCGCGAATTGGGCAAAACCGTACTCATGGTCACGCACGAGCCGGCCGCCGCCGCCCAGGCGGACCGGATTTACGTCCTCAAGGACGGTTCCATCATCGGTACGATCGACGAGGTGAACGGCGATGCGACATTGGTCGCTGCTCGGTATACGCAACTGGCGGATTAAGCCCGGCCGCACCGCCGGCGCCGTCGGGGCCATCGCTCTGGGCGTCGGGGTGGTCGTCTGGGTTACCTGCGCCTACGAATCGGTGCGCATGGCCTTGCGCGATCAGATGTGGTTGTGGGTGGGGCGCAGCCACCTGTCCATCGAATCGAAGTATGGGGCCAATGGGACCGTTTTCCATTCGATCGCCGAGGAAGTACGCGCCCTCGACAATGTGCTGTACGTCACCGCTCAACTCAAGTACCCCATGCAAGTGCGCAAAATTGAACCGACCGCGACCAGCCAAGCCGCGCGCCCGCAGGTCGTTGCCGTTCAGGCCATTGGCATCGAACCGGCGACCGAATACTACTTTCGCGAGTATGACACGCGCCGTTTTCGCGCGGACAGCCGATCGCTGGGGCCGGAGGACCACGATGCAGCCATGATGGAGGACAAGCTGGCCGACCAACTCCTCCTGCAAATCGGCGATCGGTTCGAGCTGCGCACCGTGCAGACCGACTTTCTGGGCAAAGAGCACATCAAGCGGGCTGAGTTCACCGTCGTCGGTATCTTCGAGCACCGCCGGGTGGCCAAGCGGCAACCCCCCGTCGTGGTGATCACGATGGACCAGGCCAAACAACTCGCTCAATTCGAGGATAAGGTCGATCGGGTCACCAAGATCGACATCATGGTGGAAGATACCTCCCGTACGGCCTTGCGCAAGACCGAAAACGCGGTTCGCCGGCTGGTCAATCGTCACCAGCAGAATTTCATGGTCACCTCCGCGGAGGGCAAACTGCGCCAGACGGAAACCGCCGAGCGACATTCCGGCCTGGTCATGTTGATACTTTCGAGTGTGGCCTTGTTCACTGCATTCTTCATTATTTTGTCCACCCTGAGCATGGGCATGGTTGAGCGGATCGAGCAATTAGGCGCCTTGCGTTGCCTGGGCGTGACCCGATGGCAAATGGCTTTCCTGATTCTCAGCGAGGCCGTTCCGCTGGGGCTTGCTGGAATGCTGTTGGGTATCCCCGTGGGGTTGCTCCTGGCTCGCTTGAGCGTCTGGATGGCCCCGCAATACATCGGGCGCCTGGTCATCAGTTATAAGGGCATCCTGCTCGCCCTGGGCGGCGGGGCCGCCACCACCCTGGCCGGCGCCGCCTTGCCTGCCTTGCAGGCCATGCGCGTTTCGCCGTTAAGTGCCTCTCGCCCGCAATCCAGGCCGGCACCGGCCATCCTGGCCTGGCTGGCGGCGCTGTTCGGAACGGCCATGATCGTCGCCCATACCCTGTTGCTCAAACACCTGCCCGCCAACCTGTGGGTGGCCCACGCGCAATATCCCGTCCTCGGCGTGACTTTGCTGTATTGCGGCTACGCTCTGTTGACCCCGTTGTTGATCCGGCTGGCCGGCCGCGCGGCGGTTTACGTGACGGCCGCCGCTCTGCGTTTGCGTTATCCCTTGTTGAGCGATCAAGTCGGGCGGGCCGCGTGGCGTTCGGCGGCCATCTGCAGCGGGTTGATGGTGGGCCTGTCCTTGATTGTCTCCCTGCTGGTCTACAGCAAGTCCCTGGCCGGCGCATGGGATTTCCCCCGCGACTTGACCGAAGCGTTTGTCTTCGTTGATCCGCCGATCTCTCCCAACCGGGCCCGCACTGTCCGCAAAACTCCGGGGGTGGCCGAGCGCTGCAGCCTGGTCAACGAGGGCATCACCTGCACGATTTACGGCAAGATATTATTGCATTGGCCTTTCTGTCGTTTCATCGTCGGCGATCCGGACGAGTTTTTCGCACTGTTCAACGTGGAATTCGTCGAGGGCGAGAAGAATGAGGCCATCGCCCGCCTGAAACAGGGCGGCGCCATCCTGGTCACGCCGGAATTCACCCGGGCCACCGGCTGGCGTTTCGGCGAGAAGGTGCCCATCCAGGTCAGCCAAGGCCGCGGCGGCAAATACGCGTTCGAAATCGCCGGCGTGGTCACTTCGCCCTCCCTGCAAATGGCAGCCAACTATTTCAATATCAGTGGCGAGTTGAGCCAGGCTTCGATTTTCGGCGTGTTGGGCACCTATGCGGACGCCGAGAAATTCTTCGGCATTCCTGAGCGGGTGAGCCTGTATCTGATCAATTTCGATTTAGCGCCTACGGAGCCGCCGGCCGATTTCGCGGAGAATCGCCCGCCGCAAGCGGACGATCCGCTCGCTCTGGTCGAGATGCTGCGCCGGTGGCGGACCGCCCTGCCGGAGCGGACGGCCGAATTGGACCGCCTCTTCCGGCAATACGATGCGCTCATCGCTCAAGGCCAATCACCGGGTTGGGACAACCTGCCTTTCCTGGAGAACTTTGCCGAGGCCCTGACCGCCGGTGGCTTGAGCGACGCCTGGCGGTCCATGACCGCCGCGCAGCGTTGGGAAGTCTTTCGGGAAAATGTGGTGATGAAGCTGGTGGCCGTCTACAGTGGAGCGGTCAATACCCAATTCGCTTCCGTGCGGGCGTTGAAGTTGCAGATTGACCGCGACCTGCGCCGGGCGACGCTGCTGCTGAGCACGGTGCCGCTGGTGGCCTTGCTGGTGGCGGCCTTGGGGGTGGGCAACCTGATGATGACCAATGTGGCCGCCCGCCGCCGACAGATCGCCACCCTGCGGGCGCTCGGCGCGACCCGCTGGCAAGTGGTCCGTCTCGTCGTGGGCGAGGCCCTCGTCCTCGGGGTCATCGGCAGCCTCATGGGCATCGTGCTCGGCGGACACGCCGCGCACAGCATGGGCGCGATCACCGGCATGATCTGGGGGTTCCAACTGAGCTTCACCGATATCCCGTGGAACTGGGTCGCTCTCGGCGTCGGTTTCACCCTGGCGGTCTGCCTCATCGCCGGCCTGTTGCCCGCCCGCAACGCCGCCCAAAGCAACATCATCAACGCCCTCCAGACCACGTGAGTCCCCACCAGCCCGACGGCCAGCCCGAAGCGCCAGCGAGGGTTTTGCCCCAACGGGGCAACGTAACGCCGGGCGGAAAGGATGGAGAGGGGGCGACAAGGAGACGGGGGGAGAATAATACGCACGGCCAGCCCGAAGCGCCAGCGAGGGACAACCTCTCGACATCAAGCGCCTCATCGTCGCGCAATTCTCCACTCATTTATTCGCATACCGCGCCGCGGCCGTGATCCGAGCGATCAACCACAAATAAACGCCGAAACAAATCAAATACACCCCCAGCCAACCGAGGAAAAGAAGAAAATCATAATCCGGGCGCGGGGCCGTGCTGACAGGCATGGTACTTAATCCCCGAGTTTGATAAGGCCTCCAGAGCCACCAGCTCAAGGTCGTGGCGGTGATCGTGGCAATGGCATTGATAATCGACCAGAACACAATATACGCGTTCAGATAACAGGCGGCCTGGATGGTCCCGCTCAGCAGATTGCGTTTTTCAAAAATCCGGTAATAGACGCCGACTAAACCAGCAGCCAAAAGCAAAATGGCCAGCACACTTATCCCATTGATACATCCGAACGCGGGACCGGCTAACAGAAAACCCTCTGCATTGAGGATTTCCTCATTGTTGCCGGTCGCCCAATACATCCCTATGACCATGCCGAATATGAACGCGTAACCAATGATAAAGAAAAGAGGCAGATACGATACGAAAAACCAACGATGCGCGGCGCCGGGAGTAATCAGCCTGATCTGTCGGCCGATGGTTTGCGGCCGAAAGATCGCATCTACGCTGCATCGCCACCATGCTTTCAAAAATCCGACATCCCGCCGACGCTCCCAAGGCGTTCCCGGCCGCACATCGGAGCCAAGGGAATGCAGCACCGGCTCTCCGCACTCGGGGCAGCGGCTGTCCATCGGAGTAACCAGAAGATTGTACCCACAGAATTCGCAAGTCGGCGGGCGGGGAATGGGAGTAATGTTTCGCCTGGCCCCCACCGCCCGCAACAGTATCCACACCAACCAAGCCACCGCCATAAAACAGGAATAACCGACGATCTCCTCGCCGAAACGAACATACCACGGTTGGCGACGCTGAGCTTCACGCCAAAGCCTTGAGTACTGATCGTTCCATTCGTCCATCGCCTTATTGTGTTCTTCAAGCTGTTGCGTGGTTGGATTGGTTGTCGTTAGTTGCGGATAGGCCGGCATTTGTGCGTTTATTTGCTCATACCAATTCGGGTTGTTTCGATAAAAAGACTCGTTTGCCCAACTGAAGGGGATGATCACGGCGCTGACCAGCAAAATAATCGGCAACGCATCGGCGGAATGCAACCAGCACTGACGCAAGGCACTGGCGTAACTGGAACGCATTTTCTCGTCGGCGGCCCCCCACGGCATCAACAGGAAGGCCAGGACCAGGAACCCGGCCTCGACCGACAGGGCAACCAAGCCGGTCACTACCGTCACCTCAAGGGGATAGGTAACGATTCCCCTGACAACACCCTCGGCAAAGTCGTCGAGCCAGATCGCCAACACGTTTCTTTCATCGCCGAACGTCTCTTCCAGAGAAACCAGAAAGCTGACCAACAGAATGGCCAGGATGGCCGCCACGAAGTGTACCAGCCAAGCTTTCTTTAGCGTGACGTGTTGGGTCCTTCGAGCCGTGGTGGCCGGCCGCCACGCGCCGGTAAAAAACACCTTCCACGCCGGCCAGCGTTTCTCCGTTGTCAGCGCCGGCGCTTCCCCCGACCCGCCCGCGCTCGCGCAGGTCAAAAGCGCGCCACCCTCCGGCGGAGGCGCCGAACCCGGCCCATCACCCGGCGACAAATCTTTCGAAGACGGATCGGTTGCTTCCATGGAAACCCCTTTACTTCCATAACGATGTTTACGATCCAAGCATCATACCGCCCCACCGCCCGCGAACAAGAGCCCATCCCACCAGCCCGACGGAGTGGGTTCGTGACACTTCTGGCGGCTTCGCTTGTACCTTTTTTCTTTCGGCAGGCGGCGGGCACAAATTGTAAGGAGACCGGTTTACCGGTCTTTCCCGAAGGGCTAATAGGCCAGTCGTTGTACGACTGGTTAAGGTAGCGCGTTCCGGTCCCATTCGATTAATGACCATCGAACCCGTTTCAACGGGTTTGCCCGACGCACAGAAGCCCGTCAAACGGGCTGGGATAACGGAGAGATAGTAATTCATGGACGCTGCGGCCTACCGGCCGTTGAACGACCGGCCTATCAGCCCGCCCTTGGCGGGTAAACCCCCTAAAAGGGGGTTACTCGTCCACGACAGCCTCGCGCATTCCACCGATTCTGTCACGGACCTAACCCGCCTTCCCCCAACCACCGACCCTTGCCGCTCGGCCGCTCTTTTCTTACCATTCATACCGTCGCATATTGAAAGGAGTGCTCATGTCCGCCCGTTATCCGCTTTTTGTCAAACGCGACCTGGACGGCTTTTTCGGTCTGGCCATCGATAACCTGGTGCAATTGCTGCTGATCGTAACCTTGTGCGGAAGCTATTGTGGGATGAGCGGTGACCATGCCTCGATCATCTATCGGCATATCCTGCCCGGGGCGGCCGTCTCGCTGTTGATCGGCAATATCTTCTACGCGATCCAGGCCCACTGGGTCGCCCGGCGCGAAGGACGTTCCGACGTGACCGCCCTGCCTTACGGCATCAACACCCCTTCGCTGATTGTCTATGTATTTTTCGTGATGATGCCGACCTTCCGGGACACCGGCAGCGCGGCCGCCGCCTGGCAGATGGGTCTGATCGCCTGCCTCGGCAGCGGCATCATCGAGTTTACCGGCGCATTCGTGGCCGAGCGCCTCCGCCGCAACACACCGCGGGCGGCCTTGCTCAGCACCCTGGCCGGCATCGCCATCACCTTCATCAGCATGACCTTCGCCCTGCAAATCTGGCAACGTCCGCTGGTGGCCATGGTCCCGATGGCCGTCGTCTTCCTCGTTTACTTTTCCCATGTCCGTTTCCCGTTGGGCTTGCCCGGCGGACTGGTGGCCGTCCTGCTCGGCACGGCCGCCGCCTGGCTGCTCAATATGTTGCCGTGGAATCTGACTGAGGTATCGGTCAGCGCGGCGCAGGTTTCCGAGGCCTGGCAGGCCCGCGGCGCCTACTGGCCGCAATGGGCCGGTGGAGAAATCTGGGCGCTGCTGCAAGCGGAACCTTATCGTGTGATTTCGCTTCTATCCGTCATCATTCCGATGGGCCTGTTCAACGTGATCGGCAGCTTGCAGAACATCGAGTCGGCCGAGGCCGGCGGCGACGTGTTCGCCACCGGGCCTTCGCTGGCGGTCAACGGCATCGGCAGCATCGCCGCCGCTTTATTTGGCAGTTGTTTCCCCACGACCATCTATATAGGCCACCCCGGTTGGAAGGCCCTCGGCGCCCGGGCCGGCTACTCCACTCTTAACGGCGTGGTCATGACCGCCATCTGCCTGACCGGCACCGTTGCCTTGATTAAGGAGATCATTCCCATCGAAGCAGGTATCGCCATCGTGGTCTGGATCGGCATCGTCATCACCGCACAGGCGTTCCAGGCCACCCCCCTGCGCCATGCTCCGGCCGTCGCCCTCGGCCTGTTCCCGGCCATCGCCGCCTGGGGCGCGGCTCTCGTGCTCGGGGCTTTCATTGAGGCGTCCTCGAAAACCGAGGTACCTCAACAAACACCAACGACCGTGGTTGCTTCCGCGCCTTCAAGGCAGACCGAAGCGGAAACCCTGACGGTATCTTGCTGCGCGATCGTGCAACCGGCGTATCACGTGGCCACCGCCCAGGATGTCATCGATCCGAACTGCGACGGCAATATCAGCGCGGAAGCCAATGGTTTTCTCATTCACGGACTCAACATCCTGGAGCGGGGTTATATCTTCACCTGCATGATCATGGCGGCCATCGCGGCGTTTCTGATCGATCGGCGGTTTTTCCAGGCGGCGCGATGGGCGATCGCGGCGGCCGTCCTGACCTTGCTCGGCCTGATGCATGCCTACCAGTTGAACGGCAACGTCGTGGACTACCTGTTAATTGGTAGCCAGGCCAGCCCCGGCGCTTTCGTTTATAAAGCTTATCCGCTGGTCGTCGGCTATCTGCTGATCGCCGGCGTATTCATCGCGATGGGCTATTACCATCGGGAACATCTGCGCGACCGCGGTGAAACACTGGAAGACGCCTGCGTGGTCGATCTCGGCGAATCTTCGTCGAAAGGCAACATCCGTAGCGATTGAAACAGCCCGTGCCGCGAGGTATTCACCACTCATCGCGGCCAGTTCACTCGGCCCGGAAAAATCGGATGCGACCGCTGGCCTTCAAACCCGCGTGATAAATAGGACCTTGTATGATCGTCGCGCGGCCCTCGTGGTAGAGGAAGTCGGCTTCGTATGGGGACAAATCCCAGTTCACCGTCGGCTGAATCGAAATGTCCGTTCCGATCGAAAGCACGAAGCGAAAAGGATCCATATTGCCGAAGAAGAAAAATGGATCGTTCGTCCAAGGCGCTCCGCCAAAATATTTTGCACCCAACGCGTTAAGCTCAGCGCCTTCGTCATAGACATAAGTGTCCGCCGCGGATGTGTCCACGGGAATCCAACCGTGACCGGGAATAAGCACTTCGGACCAGACATGCCACATGTCCTCACCCAGACTCCAGCCGCCGACGACCATGCGGGCGGGGATTCCGAGGGCCCGCAGAATAGCGCTGTAAAGAATGGAATAGCTGCCGCAATCTCCACGATAATAGACTTGACCGTCGTAAACCTGGCGGTCGGCGAGAATGGCGGCGGTATTCGGATCATGGGGTACAGGATACACGTAATACATGCGATCGAGGATCCACTGAAAAGCACGTCGCGTCAGGGCGTACGGATTCTCCGGGGCCGAGCAGTTGGCCCGAATTTCCTCGGCGATCGCTCGTATTTCGTCCGTGACCGCGATAGTGTATTCGCTGCGTGTATAAAGCCGGTATTCGCCCGACTCCGTATCGTACTCGCCGATATTGGCATCGTCGATCGTCGTAAAGACGTTTTGCACGTCAAGCGTAAATTCTCCGCGCAACGCGAGGCGTCGTTTCTCGCCGAAGTTCCAATGAGCAATAGTGTTGCCGTGCTCCGAATCGATCTGGATATCCGTGGGTGACGGATCGAGCGCCACGCCGCCGACTACGCACTGGGGCATCGTGTCGCGCGGCAGGGCCAGCCAGGCATGCCAGGGATCGCCCTGGGGGACATCATCCTCCGGTTGGATTTCAATTTCGAAGACCCCGCGAACACGACGCGTCATCGGCTGCGTCCCCGCGAGAGCCAATTCCTCGGCGGTCGGTTCGATGGTGGCCGGCGCACAACCATGTAATCCCCATGCACAAACAAGAGCTGAAAACATCCGCATACAAACGACTTTGTTCGTAACCATCGATTGAGTTTTCCCCCGTATGTTCATATTCTCTACCGTGCTCTTTGTCCAAACGGTTTCGAGTATCGCGCCTCGTCGACATAACATATTATTCGACCGTGGCGGTTGTCAGCCATCGCCGTTCGCCTATCATAGTTGTCGGACCTGAACGACGAAAGCGTAGCTACGAAATGCTACCGCAAACCTCTGTATGGGACAACGAAATGACTTCAGGAAGGAGGATCCCATGTCGGCCAACATCAGTAGACGAGATTTGTTTCGCGGCGGGGCGGCCATGCTGGCCGTGCCGACCGGACTATCTATCCTGAGTTCTTCCGCGGCCGCCCAGACACAACCGCCCGAGGAGGCCAAGGACCTGACCCCCTATCATGAGGCTGAAATCGGCGGTAAAGTCCGCGGTCCACATGTGTGGCTGCGCTGGAACAACGAGCCGCTGACCAGTTACCGCGCGCACGGCACCCAAAAATATCCTTATTTCTACCCGGTGATCGGGCCGGCTTCGGGGTTGTCGCTGACCACCGAAACCGCCCTGCCCTGGCCTCATCACCGCTCGCTCTACCTGGCCGCGGACCGGCTGAACGGGGCCAATTACTGGCAACAGGGGCTTGAACACGGCCAGGTCAAGTCCACGGGGCCGAGCATTGAAAAAACCGCACCCACCTCCGCGATCATCCGCGACACCTGCGAATGGGCGGTATCGGGCGGGCCGGTGCAGATGACCGACGAACGCACGTTCAGTATCAACGTGGACCTACCCCGCCAATGGACGATCGACGTTGACATACAATGGAAGGCCATCGTCGATGTCGAGATCACCAAGACCAACCACGGCCTGTTCGCCATTCGTTGCGCTACGGACCTCTCGCCCTGGGGCGGAGGCACGCTGCTTTCCAGCGAGGGCGCCATCGGCGAAAAAGACACCCTGGGCAAGCCGGCCCGCTGGTGCGCTTTTTTTGGAAAGCGTCGGCGAACCGGCCCGGTCGAGGGGATCGCCCTTTTTGAGCATCCAACTAATCCGTGGAACCCCTGCCCCTGGTTTACCCGAGACTATGGCTTTATTTCGCCCATGCCCTTCATGTGGATAACCGAACCTTGGCGCCTGTCCGCCGGAGCGGTAGCCCGACTGAAGTACAAAATCGTCGCTTTCGCCGGCGACCCCCAGCAAGCCGCCCTGGATAAACAGTATGAACAGTGGGCGAATGCATAGAAATCCGGTATCCCAAACCAGCCCGCTGTCGTTTAACCCCGCCATGGGCGTGTAAACTACCATGAGCTGGTATCATCCGGGCGGCTTGTTGCCGGTCGGTGGATGTTGCGACAACAGGCCATTAGGCAGCGGATGGATCACGCGGTATGCTTGAGTGGGTACGCTTCGGGATCGAGGACCGCGGTTGCAGCGGACTTGGCGAAAACAGGCGGATCAGCCATGAGCGGGCACATATTCATATCCGTTTTATGCGGGTTAGGGTTCACCGTCGCCGCCGTCGGGGCCTGGGCAGGCCTGGGACGGCCGGGACGCGGGTTATGGGTTCCGGTCAATATCGTCGCCGGCATCGTTACGCTGATGACCGCCGGTTACCTGCTGAGCTCATGGTTTCGCGGCGGGGCGTTCGAGACGTTTCAGAACGAGCACGGCTCGGCCATGGTTCTGGCCTTATTGCTTGCGTTAGTGGGGATCGGTACCCATCGCTCGGCCTCCCTGCGCGGGCTCGACGCCTTTCTGTTCGGGTTTGCTGCCATCGTTGGTTGGATATCGATCGGGTTGCGGCCGCAAACCGCCGGCGGGGTCATGCAGCATAGCTGGTTCGTCAGCCATGTCCTGGCCCTGGCCATCGCCTTGGCCTGCTTCGCGATCAGCGCGTCGGCCGGGGCGGTGTATCTGCTGATTCATCGCCTCCTGCGACAGAAGCAGCCTTCGGTCTTGCTGGGCCATGTGGCCTCGCTGGAAGCGCTCGAGCGTTGCGGTCGCTGGTCGCTGCTGATTGGGTTCCCTTTGTTCACCTACGGACTGCTTACCGGCGTCTGCGGGCTGGCCCATCGCACCATGCCCGGGGAGACGCTTTCGGTAAGCGAGCCGTTAATCGCATATTCGCTGGCCGCCTTCGTGCTCTATGCGGCGATGGTCGGCTGCGTGTGGTTTGTACCGCGGATTCGCGGGCGGCTGGCCGCCGCTTTGGCTGTCGCCGGCGTGGCCGCGATTATCGCGGGTTTTGTCCTTGTGGAATTCGTGGCGCCTTTGCACCGATGAGAACGCTGGTCATAGGTTGTAATCATCGCACGGCCCCCGTCGATTTGCGCGAGAAAATCGCCTTCGACGACGGGAGCGCCATTCGCGCCCTAGCCCTGTTTCGTGAGCGGTTTGCCGCGGCCGAGGCCGTCCTGCTTTCCACCTGCAACCGCGTCGAATTGTACATCGCCCGACCCGCCGGCGAGCCGCCGAGCATCGCCGAGGCCATCGCGTTTCTGGCGGAATGTCACGGCCTGGACCCTGCGCGGATCAGCGCCGGCTTCTACGGCTACGAGGACATCGAGGCCGTCCGACACCTGTTCCGGGTGGCCGGCTCGCTCGATTCGATGGTCTTGGGCGAGTCGCAGATTCTGGCCCAAACCCGCTCGGCTTTCGATCTGGCCCGCGCGGCCGGCACGGTTGGTCCGCGGCTCGAAGGGCTCTTTCAACAGGCGTTGGCGGTCGCCAAGGAACTGCACACCCGCACGGAGCTGGCCGTCGGACGACTCAGCGTGGGCAGCACGGCCGTCGACCTCGCTCGGCAGGTTTTTTCCCGCTTCGACGACAAATGCGTGCTGATGATCGGCGCGGGGATGATGGGCAAGCTCACCCTGCATCATCTGTTGGACATGCACCCGGGTCGCCTGCTGATCGTAAATCGAACCGAAGCCCGCTCGACCGAGCTGGCCCAACGACTGCGTTTGCGGCATGTGGGGCTGATCGAGGTGGTGCCTTTCGAGGCTTTGCTCGACGCGATCGTCGAGGCCGATATCATCATCAGTTGCACGGGGGCGAGTGCGCCGATCTTGACGGCTTCGGATTTTGCCGGCATCCCCGCCCGGCGGAAATACCGTTCGCTGCTGATGATCGATATCGCCGTTCCGCGGGATATCGAGCCGGCGGTCGGCGAGGACGAGAGCGTCTTTCTTTACAACATTGACGACTTGCAGGCCGTGACCGAATCGAATCTTGCCCGGCGGCGGCAGGCGGTCGAGCAATGTCACGCCATTATCGAAAGCCATGTGATCGCCTTCGCCGAGCGGCGCGGCCGGGCCGATATCGGCCCACTGGCGGCCGCTCTCCAGGAGCATTTCCAGCGCATCGGCCGCGACGAATGGGAACGCATTCTGCCCAAGCTGGAGTCGGCCTCCCCGCGCGATCGCGAACTGATTGAGCAGATGCTCCACCGCATCATCCAGAAACTCCTCCACGACCCGCTCAGCCGCCTCCACGACCGCGCCGATCAGGGCGCGGCCTTCACCCAGGCCGAAACCCTCCGCGCCTTGTTCAACCTCAACCTCAACGATCGGAACAAGTAACGTTCACCGAAGCGGTATTCTTGCACGACAGGTTCGGCTAAAAAACCTTTTTGACAGGATCGGTTTCGCAAGGGCCGGCAGGTAATCGAAGGACGACCGCGAAAGTGTTGTCAGCATGAAGCTCCGCGCGAATTGATCCTCCCAGTAGCTCGGTCAGAGTTTTACACAGAGCCAGCCCCAGACCGCAATGTCGGCCGGCGGCCTGCCGGGATGCGTCGCCGCGCCAGAAACGGTCAAAGACATGCTCGATATCGGCAGGCCGTAAACGGCCGCCGGTGTTCGACACCGTCAATTCCGCGTGTTCGTCAAGACAGGATAACTCGATCCGTATCCATCCACCCCGATCGCCGTAGGTGACGGCGTTATCGAGCAGATTCTGGAGGACAAGATTCAACTTGACTCGGTCCGAGTTTAGAGTGCAAACCTCGCGGATTTGCCAATCCACCCGCAGTTGTTTTTCGGCGGCCCGGTTGGCGAAGGATTGCCAGCAGTCCCGGACCAGGTCCGCCAGATCGAATTGCTCGGGCACGATCTCAAGTTGACCGGCATCGGCCCGGGCCAGGTTCAGAAGGGCCTCGACCATCTGATGCATCTGCCGATGGATGCGCAGACACTCGCTCAGTGTATCCCGATACTCGTGGGGTTCACGCTCCCTGGAGAGGGTAACCTCCAACTGGGAGCGCAGGCCGGCCAGGGGGGTACGCAGCTCATGGGCCACGTCGGCGCTGAATCGTCGCTCACGCTGAAAGGCATCGTGCAAACGGGCCAGCAGACCATTGAGTCGGTCGACTATCGGCTGGAGTTCCGTGGGGATATTCCGGCACGTAATACTTTCGTCGAGATCGGTTTCCCGAACCGAGGCAATCCGGGCCGCCAGTAGTTTAGCCGGCTGTAATCCGCGACGAACAAGAAACCCCAACATGATCGCGGAGATCACAATGGCCACCAGACCGACGATCAGCATGAGCGAGCGCAGCCTGGACAGGGCAGCCTCGACCCCCGCGGTCTCGCGGCCGATAACCATGGTGACTTCGAGAGGCGTTGAAGCCCTTTTTCTTTCCGAGCGGGGTGAAAAACGCGCGCCCGCGATACATCCCGGCCGGCCGTCGGGCAGCAGGACCAATTTATAGGCCGGTTTTTCCAGGGTGCCGTATACAGCCTCGAGATTCTGCCCCAGCAAAGAGGGCGAACGGGCGAAAACGCTTGTGTCATCCAGCCAGACCTGATAGTACTCCGCTTTCTCGGACGGCTTGAATTCCGGAAGAGACGCTTCCTGAAAGTCCAGTTCCAACTCGCCATCCTCCACTTCCGTCATCGCTGCCAAGGAGCGCAGCTTGACGGCAAGTGAATCGTTGAAGCCCTCCCATAGCGCCCGCCCGATAAGAATATAGAGCAGTAACCCGGACAGCAGTAAGATGACGGCCATGCCCAGCGCGGTTCCCAGTAATAAGCGTGTTTGCAGTGCACGCACGTCAACATCCCAGCATATAACCCTGACCTCGGTGGGTATGAATCAGTCTGGGCCACTCGGGCCGCTCAATCTTCTTTCGCAGGTACCCGATATATACATCCACCACATTGCTTTCCGCCATCGAATGAAAATCGTACACATGTTCCCATATGTCTGTTCGGGAAACGACTTCGCCCGCGCGGAGGGCCAAGTACTCCAGCAGGGCATACTCTCGAGCGGTCAGGCTCAAGGATATGCCCCTGCGGGAAACGGTGCGCTTGGCCGTGTCAATTTTCAGATCACCGATGCTTATGATCGGGTTTTTCCGGCCGTATCCCCGACGCACCAAGGCCCGGATTCTGGCTAATAACTCATCAAAAGCAAAGGGTTTTACCAGGTAATCATCGGCCCCGCCATCCAGACCGCACACCCGGTCCTCCACCCTGTCCCGGGCGGTCAGAAGCAGGATGGGGACCGTTTGTTTTTTTTGTCGTAGCCGTCGCAGAATGGTCAGGCCGTCCACGCCCGGCAGCATGATATCGAGAACGATCGCGTCATAATCGTTGCTCAGGCCATACCACAATCCTTCCTCGCCGTCGCCGGTCACGTCTACGGCAAAGCCCGCCTCCCGCAGCCCCTGAGCAACGGCGTTGCGCAGCGGCTCATAATCCTCGACCAGTAAAATGCGCATAACCCTTATCTGCCCGCGGGAGATTCAAGCCGGTCGCTCATTTATCATCACCATCTTCGTCGTCGTCTTCCCCGACTTGTTTCTTGAGCAGCGTACCGTCCGCGGCGACCTTGATCTCGATCTCCTGCCCGTTGATCACCCACTCGGCTTCGTAGACGGTCTGGCCGTTTTTGAACTCCCGCTCGATCTCCTTGACCGTGGCCCCGGCGGCTTCAGCCAGAATCGTGGCTTTCACCGCGGCGGGCACCTGTTCGATGGTGAGTTCTTCCTCCTCCTCATCATCGTCGTCGTCGTCATCGTCCTTATCTTCTTTTCCATTATGCCCCTTCCCAAAAACCTGGCCGGTCGGCAGTACCGTTATTTCTTTCTTTTTATCGCCGACCTTCGCTTCAATTTCATAAAGGACGATCGTCACTTTTTCGTACTTAATGGCGGCGCTGCCGGGGAATCTTTTTTCCGCCACCGCCCTGACCGCCTCAGGCACGTCGGCGGCGTTAACGGGCTCTTCCATTTCCACCAGATCGCCGCCGGCCGTGACCTTCGCCTCGATTTCGTGCCCGTTGATCGCCCATTCCGCTTCATAAAATACCATGCCGTGTTCTTTCTCGCACTCGACTTCGGTAATCGGTGCATTTCCGGCCAGCTTCATCAAGGCCATCCGGGCCGCTTCGGGAACCTGATCCAGAGACATTTTCTGTTCATCCCCGGCAATGGCGATCCCGATCACCAGTCCCAAACCGGCTACCAGCCATATCATTCCTTGCTTTTTCATGGCCTAACTCCTTTCTTGAAAAGCGTTTACGACACCTGCAGGCCGCCGCTCCATTTCCCGGCACACCTGCACCGAATCGGTTCATATGTTCCGGGCAGGTAATTTACGGAACATAAATGAGAAGATGATGAGAGCGGGGGGTACGTGAGCAAGGTTACGAATCTGAGCCGTAAGCATTCTCCATGCTCGCCTCGGTGGTCCGACCCAGAGGCCCTCGACAGACGGAGCCCGACCGGGCTCCACTGGGTTCCGCCGTGGCGAGAGGAGCCGGGCTTGGACGGACACTCGTGAAAGAGTGAAATATCAACTAGCACTACATCGATTGAATCCACCGGATCGTCCCATGCAAGGAACGATGAACTTGTCGGTCTGTCCACTTCTTCGCATTGACGGCATAACCATGTTCGAGGAGCTGGTCCTTGGGGCCATGGCGGAGCTGTCCGACGACAATATGGCCCCCAGCCATGTGACCTACGAAAGCGTGATGCAACTCAGTAGGCAGTTGCGGGAAACTCATGGCAGGGATTGACGAACCAGCAGACCCGCTGCCGGCGAGAGCCATATTGTTTGCGTTGAGGGTGTCTATTGCGGCCAGACCCAACAACAGCACCCCTGACAAGTCCGGGCGGGCCCCGGCTCGCCGGCTATTCCTCCTCTCCGGTCCGGTCGCTCACCCATGCCGAGCTACGCTAACGAGGCGGGCCACCTGCCTGTATTCTTTCTCCTGCATTCTGTCTTCTGCCTCTTCTTTTCCGGTCATGGCGGATGCGTGCAAATGCCGACGATGCGCGGTACAGTAGCCGCATCGGAGCGTCGGATGAATCTGCCGCGTTTTCTTTAACGTGAGGAGGATCGTCATGAAACGATGGCTAGGGACGGCGATGGTGGCCGTGTTGCTGGCGACGGCCGTGGGTTGCGATGTCATCAGTACCGGTACGACCGTGCGTCTGATTAACAATGCGAGCTATGCGGTCAAGGCCACGGTGCTCTATCATGAAAACCAGTTGATCCCCGAGGCCTTGCTCAAGGAAGTGGGCACCGAATTACAATATACGATCCCGGACGGCGGAACCGTATCCTTCTCGCAGGACTGCGACGACTTGCAGGCCATCCAGGTCGCGGGCGATCTGCAAGGTATCTTCGGGCTTGGAGGATCCAAGACGAGTCGCGTCTACCGCGACGGCGACGATTTCGGCTGCAACGACGCGATCACCTTCACTTTTACGTCGGACGCCCTGGGCACCAGTTTGAATATCTCGTTCAGCAATTAGCGTAGTGCGTCACATAGAACATAACTTATGCCTGTGGCCGAGGGGTTTCCGGCTTATTCGGGAATATTCGTGATTTACTCTGCGGCCTTGAAAGCACGGGTAAACCCTTGCCCCGCCACGACGGGACAAGGGTCTGTCCATGCCACTCTTCACCTGAATTTCGGATGCATCCTTCATCAATACCAAGGCGACGTATCCGGTCGTCAGCTTGACCCCACATTTTCGGGCGGTATAGTTTGGGCGGATGAAGCCGGGAGTGTCCCGGTGATTTCAGAGATTTTTACGACAGGGATACGACCTCATGTCCATGACCAGCATTATTCAGGTAATCGGCCGAGAAGTATTGGATTCCCGCGGCAACCCGACGGTTGAGGCTACCGTGGTACTGGAAAACGAGGCGAGCGGGACGGCCACCGTGCCGTCTGGAGCCTCGACCGGCGAGCACGAGGCGGTTGAGCTGCGCGACGGGGACAAGAGCCGCTACTTGGGCAAAGGGGTACTCAAGGCGGTCGAGAATATCAATGAGAAGATCGTCGAGGCGGTCATCGGCATCGACGCCATGGACCAGGAGATGCTCGACGCGGAAATGATCGCCCTGGACGGCACGCCCAACAAGGCTAACCTGGGGGCCAACGCCATCCTGAGCGTTTCCATGGCCGCCGCCAAGGCCGCCGCCCAGTCCTGCGAGCTGCCCCTGTTCCGTTATCTCGGCGGCATCTCGGCCCATGTGCTGCCCGTGCCCATGTTGAACATCCTTAACGGCGGCAAGCACGCCGATAACAACGTGGATTTCCAGGAATTTATGATCCAGCCCTGGGGTGCCCCCAATTTCCGGGAAGCCCTGCGCTGGGGCGCGGAAATCTTCCATAGTCTCAAGGCCGTCCTGAAGGGCAAGGGGTACAACACGGCCGTCGGCGACGAAGGCGGATTTGCCCCCAACCTCAAGAGCAACGACGAGGCCTTCGAGGTCATCGCCATGGCCGTCGAGAAGGCCGGCTACAAGCTGGGCGAGCAGGTTTTCTTCGCCCTGGACCCGGCGGCCAGCGAGTTATATACCGAAGCTCGCGAAAAAGGCAAGGAAGGCTACTGCTTCTTCAAGTCAAACCCCGATAAGATAGTTAGCTCCGAGGAAATGGTGGATTACTGGGCGGGCGTGTGCAACAAATGGCCCGTACGCAGCCTGGAAGACGGCCTGGCCGAGGACGATTGGGCGGGCTGGGCCAAGCTGAACGCCCGGCTGGGCGAGAAGGTCCAAATTGTCGGCGACGATTTGTTCGTGACCAACGTGGAAAGACTGAGTCGGGGTATCCGCGAAAAGGTCGCCAACAGCATCCTGATCAAGGTGAACCAGATCGGGACCCTGACCGAGACCTTCAACGCGATCAACCTGGCCATGCGCAACGGATATACGGCCGTCATCAGCCATCGCAGCGGCGAGACCGAGGACACCACCATCGCCGACATCGCGGTGGCCACCAACGCCGGCCAGATCAAGACCGGCAGCGCCAGCCGCACCGATCGCATCGCCAAGTATAACCAGCTCCTGCGTATCGAGGAGCACCTCCAGGACGAGGCCGTCTTCGGCGGGAAGTTCTGGAATAAGTAGGGAGAGACATGGGCAGGCTGCTGCAAAAGGATGGGGAGAGGGGGCGACATGGAGAGGGGGAGAGGAAGCCGCTGCGGCGCCATACGGAATTAGAGGTATACCAGCGAGCCTTTAAGGCCGCCATGTGCGTTTACGAATTATCCCGTGGGTTCCCGAAGGAGGAACGCTACGCTTTGACGGATCAGTTGCGTCGATCCTCACGGTCCGTTTGTGCGAATTTAGCCGAAGCCTGGCGTAAGCGACGCTATGAGGGGGCCTTTGTTTGTAAACTGAATGATTGCGAAGCCGAAGCGGCGGAAACCCAAACTTGGCTTCAATTTGCGGTGGAATGTTCTTATTTTCCAAGGAAAAGGCCCGTGAATTGTATAAAGAATATGATGCGGTCACGGGAATGCTTGTACGCATGATTAACCATCCCCATAATTGGCTACTCAAATGATCAGCGAGCGTGCTAACTTTCTTCCCCTCTCCCTCTCCTCCCTTCCCCCCCTCTCCTTGTCATTTGCCTCCACTCCAACCGGTGGCGGGCGAAAGGACGTTTCGGATGGAGCGACGCTCCCCGCCGGCGCGGCCGTCCAGCACGCCATCATGTTCTGGGTGTTGACCGGTCTGGCCTTGGCGGTCTTCGCTCCGGCCGTCCTCTTGCCGGTCTGGCTGGAACACCAGGAAGTCTGTCGCCAGGAACAAGCCATGATCGGCGTCATTGCGGAACTTAACGGTCGCATCCAGAGCAACGATGCGGCCATCCAGGCCCTGCTCTCCGACCCTCTGGTCAACCAACGGATCATTCGTCGCGAACTGAACTATCGCCCTGAATTTGAAAAGGTGATTCAATGGTCGGACCACCGGGCCCGTTTCCTTCCAGTATATCTCGACCCCCAGGGCGAACCGACCGCCGTTTCGACGGTTCCGGCCCCGTCGGGCGACGGAGTGCCGGTTTGGGTGAAAACCCTGCAGCGCTGGTTACCCGCCTGGCCGTGGCGGGCCTTGTTCGTCGAATCGCCCAATCGGGAACTGCTCTTGATTCTTGCCGGCGGACTGCTGGCGGCGGCCTTTCTGCTTTATAGCCCGCCTGTCGCGGCGGCCGCGAAAATCAACCCCTCCTAAGCCGCTTGCCAAAGAACTCATTAGACATTATAACTTTTATAAACTCTCTAACCCTCTATTCTTTCCTTGGCTCGCGAATCCCAATAAAAAAGCCATCCTGACGGCCGGTCGGGGGTCGTGGAGTAGCAGCCAGGATGGCATAACGTTTCGTTTTTCAGTTCTGAGTGACGTTTCGTAACGTCTTTAAGTAGTGTGTCGGCCAACCTCCGTTTTTTCTTAATAGGGAATTCGCCCCTAACCGATGGGTGATTGAACCTCATCGTTCTCCCACGATGACGGCATATATTCCGTGTTATCGGGGGGCATTGGAACCAGTCCTTCCCGCACGGCGAACAGGGCCAAGGCCACGCGATCGTGAATCCCGAGTTTGCGCATCAGGCTGACTTTCTGATTGTCGGCGGTTTTGTAACTGATCCCCATGCGGGCGGCCGCCTCTTTGAGACAATCACCCCGACCGAGGTAAATGAGCAATTCGCGTTCCCGTTGTGTCAGAGAAGCAATCGCGGCATTCTTCGGCCGACCAATCTTCAGGGTACCGTTGACCGCCGTCAGGCGACCCAGAATGTCGCCGCTGAAATATAGACCGCCCTCACAGACGACTTCAATGGCCCGGCGGAGCGTATTGACTCCATCGTGTTTGAGAAGATATCCGTCAACCTGGGCGGCCAAAGCTTCTTCAATCAACGCATCATGCTGATAAGCGCTGAGAAAGAGGACTTTGCCGGCGGGTACACAGCCGCGATACTCCGTCACGGCAGCCTTCCCATGCACCTGAGGGATATCGATATCGAGCAGGAGCAGGTTCGGCCGCTGTTGTTGGATGATCGGCAGGGCCGCGGCCATGTCCGGGGCTTCACTGATCAGGGATACCTGCGGACAATAACGTAACTGCGCGGTGAGGCTTTCCCGAAGAAGGGCCTGGTCTTCCACAAGAAGGAGATGAGCCATATTTCCGCCTTTTGCCTGGTGGCACAAAATCCGTTGCCGTGATATGCGACGCCCCAAGAGGCGTCTTAAATACCGCAAAGTCCATTGGCACACCCTTGAAAATGCTCTGGCTTGGGGCATGCCTTCCAAGCATGGGCTCGTACTATTTCTTATCGGCGTATCCAAACATAAGGCTCATGGGGTATATACCTAAAATTCAAATATTACATATAGGTATTTATATGTAAGTAATTTTACCTACCTCCCAGATCGCTTCGGACAAGTTAGTAAAACATATCTGCCCGGCCGGGGCGGGTTGCGGCATTAACCACCAGACTAGTATGGCTATAACTCATTGTCTGTACTGTTGTTATATATAGCCAGCATCTGGACGATTTCGGCCAGGGAATGAGTCTCCAACTTGGCCATCACGTGGTGGCGATGTAATTCAACGGTCCTGACACTAAGGCCCAGCTTGTCGGCGATGGCCTTGTTCGCCTGACCCTTGACCATCGCGTCCAGGACTTGGCGTTCACGGCGGGTCAGACGATCGATTTTTTCGGCGATCCGCTTGGCCAGGGATTGGACCGACCGGTTTTTCTTGTCCAGTTCCAGGGCCTCGCGAATGCGTGAGAGCAGGAGCTGATCGTCAAAGGGTTTTTCGATGAAATCCACCGCGCCCTGCCGGATGGCGCGGACGGCTTGGGGTACGTCGCCGTGCCCGGTGATAAAGATGATGGGCAGGCGGATATTTTCCCGGATGAGCGTTTCCTGCAAGGTCAGTCCGTCAGTACCGGGCATGCGCAAATCGAGAACCAGGCAGCCGGGTCGCTCGGGGTCGAATTGACCAAAAAACTCTTCCGCCGAGGCATAGGTTTCGACATTCAACGCGGCCGACTGGAGCAACCATTGGAGTGATTGACGGATGGCCAAGTCATCATCGACGATAAAAACCGTAGGGTCGATCGGCATGGCTTTGCCCTTTCTATAGTCCCCCTTCATCTATTTTAGGCTGTTCGTCGGTCCGCCGGCCGAAACCCGTGTGTCGGTCAACGGTTATTGTTCCAAACCATTATGCTCCTGCCGGATGGGCAATTCCACCGTAAAGGTTGCCCCGCCTTCGGGACGCGGGTTGGCCCCCAGCCGACCTTCATGCTCCTCAATAATCGAACGGCTGATGGATAGGCCTAGGCCCATGCCCCCGGGTTTCGTGGTGAAAAATGGATCAAACAGGTGTTGTAGATTTTCAGGATCCAGCCCGCTGCCGGTGTCGCTTACGGAGATTTCAGCCTTTTCGGCGCGATTGAGGCCCACCGTGACGGTCAGTTCGCGTTTTTCCGGCGGCGTGGCCTGCATGGCTTCGAAACTGTTACGAAGCAGGTTGAGAATAACCTGTTCGATCTGGATCAGATCGCCGAATATCCAAAGCGGGCCGGAGGCGGGTTTGAATTGGATACGAATATCGCCCTGCCGGGCTTCGTGCTCGACCAGATTGAGGGCCTCGCGGGCGGCCTGGTTGAGGTCCATGACCGCGCGTTGGGTTTTCTGGCGACGCACGAAATTGCGCAGCCACCGGATGATCTGGCTCGCGCGTTCCGCCTGGGCAATGATCTGTTCAATGGCGGTGACGATTTCGCGAAACTCCCGAGGTTCGGATTGGATGCGGCGAATACATCCGTGGGCATAGTTGACGATGGCCGAAAGCGGCTGGTTCAGTTCATGGGCCAGGCCACCGGCCATTTCGCCGGCCATGCTGACCCGGGTGACGTGTGCCATCATTTCCTGATGTTGTTTAGCTCGTTCCTCGGCCAGTTTGCGTTCGGTGATTTCGTAGTTCAAACCCACGATCCCGATGATGTTACCGTCCCGGTCCCGCCACGGCACCTTGGTATTCAGCGTCCAGCCGGTGCGTCCCTCGCTGTCCTGGAAACATAATTCCTGACCCAGGATCGGATGCCCCGTGTGTATGATTTCCATTTCCTCGGCGTGGTGAAATCGAGCCCGGTCCGGCGGTATCAGATCCCAGTCGGTTTTTCCGATGATCTCCTCCAACGACCGGACCCTCAGATGACGCATGCAACTGGCGTTGGCGAAAAGGAAGCGACTGTTCCGGTCCTTCACGAAGATGGTCTCCGGCAGGTGGTCCACCAGGGTGCGCAGCAGATTGCGCTCGTCGGCCAGGGCGTTCTCCGCCCGCTTGCGCTCGGTGATGTCGCGATTAACGCCGATCACCCCCAGGATACGGCCTTCGTGATCACGCCAGGGAACCTTGCTGCTCAGGAAATAAATCGGATGCTCGGGATCACGCAGGTCGACCAGTTCCTGGTTGAGCAGCGGTTGGCCGGTGCGGATGATCTCCCGTTCCTGTTCCCAGAATTCCCGGGCTTGCTGCTCGTTGACGAAATCGTAATCGGTTTTGCCCATCAAATCCGCGGATGTTTTGACCAGTTGATGACGCACGCAGGCTTGATTGCTGAACACGAACCGGCCCTCAAGATCTTTAACGAAGATATTATCCGGCAGGGTGTCGACCAGCGTCTGCAAAAGATTACGCTCGGCGACGAGGGCTTGCTCGGCCCGCTTGCGTTCGGTGATTTCGTGGTTCAACCCCACGATCCCGATGATGTTGCCGTCCCGGTCCCGCCACGGCACCTTGGTGTTCAGCGTCCAGCGCGTCCGGCCCCATAAATCCTGAAAGCAGATTTCCTGATTGATGATCGGCCGGCCGGTCCGGACAAGTTCAATTTCCTCGTCGCGATGAAACTGCGCCCGATCCAGCGGCATCAGGTCAAAGTCGGTCTTGCCAATAATCTGCTCCAGGGACTCGACTCTCTGGTGGCGCATGCAACTGGCATTGGCGAAAAGGAAACGGCTGTCCCGGTCCTTGACAAAGATGGTTTCCGGCAGGTGGTCCACCAGGGTGCGCAGGAGATTGCGCTCGTCGGCCAGGGCGTTCTCCGCCCGCTTGCGCTCGGTGATGTCGCGATTAACGCCGATCACCCCCAGGATACGGCCTTCGTGATCACGCCAGGGAACCTTGCTGCTCAGGAAATAAATCGGATGCTCGGGATCACGCAGGTCGACCAGTTCCTGGTTGAGCAGCGGTTGGCCGGTGCGGATGATCTCCCGTTCCTGTTCCCAGAATTCCCGGGCTTGCTGCTCGTTGACGAAATCGTAATCGGTTTTGCCCATCAAATCCGCGGATGTTTTGACCAGTTGATGACGCACGCAGGCTTGATTGCTGAACACGAACCGGCCCTCAAGATCTTTAACGAAGATATTATCCGGCAGGGTGTCGACCAGCGTCTGCAAAAGATTACGCTCGGCGACGAGGGCTTGCTCGGCCCGCTTGCGTTCGGTGATATCCCGATCAATGCCGACGATGAAATATTTATCGCCGATACGGAAGGGGGCGGCGGTCCATTCGTAATAGTTTTCCTTGCCGTCGGGGCGGCGCCAGTAGTAGAGTCGAATACTGGCGCGGTATGCTCTTGAGAGGCACCCGTTTCCAGTTTCC